>JAJDZT010000055.1 GCA_022824525.1 Silicimonas sp.
GTCGGAGGTTGGCGAAAGACTGGGAACGTACCGTGGAAAGCTCAGCGGCCTGGGCGCTCGTCGCCAGCATCCGCCTCGTAACGCGCAGATTAGCAAGACATTGCCAGGAAACGTAAAACTTTTCGGTCAGGCTCTTAGACCCAACCATAGCTGGGGAAGCCATAGGGTTCACCAAGCCGTTATGATGTCGTTTCGAAACGCGCAAGGAAACCCCGCTTGACGACGCACCAGTGCTCGTCCAAAGCAAGACACATGTCCGATGACCGACTGATCGTGGCCCTTGATGTGCCCAACGCGCTGGAAGGCCTGCAGCTTGCAAGCCGTCTCGGAGACGCCGTGTCATTTTACAAGATCGGCTTAGGAATGCTGACCGGCGGCGGGCTGGCTCTTGCTAACGAACTGAAAGATGAACACGGCAAGCGCATCTTTCTGGACATGAAGCTTTTCGATATCGGAGCTACTGTTGAAGCAGCTGTTCGCGGCCTCGCTCAATTCGACTTGGATTTTCTGACGGTCCACGGAGACCCCCATGTCGTGCGTGCGGCCCGCGAGGGTGCGGGTTCGTCGGATCTGAAAATTCTGGCAGTCACTGTCCTGACGTCGCTCGACAGAAGCGACTTGGATGCGGCTCAAATCAAGGAGGGAGCTATCCCTGACCTTGTGACGGAACGCGCCGGTCGCGCTTTTGAAGCTGGAGCCCATGGAGTTATCGCTTCACCCCTCGAAGCGCGATCCATCCGCGAACTTTCCGAAGCCGACGGCAAACTGATCGTCACACCCGGCGTTCGGCCTTCTGGGAGCGCTTTGGGCGATCAGAAGCGCGTGATGACACCCGCAGAGGCGATAGCTGAAGGTGCCGATCATGTTGTCGTTGGGCGCCCTGTTCATTCAGCACCGGATCCAGTCGCCGCCGCGCGGGCCATTGTGGAGGAACTCGATGCGCCACAGGCCGTTCTTCCAAACCGTTAACTTGCGTTGGCTTGCCACCGCATGTCTCCTTGCCGTGCCGGTTCCTTCGTTCGCGGACTGCGTTGTTTTGCTCCACGGCCTAGCACGCGGGCAGGCGTCAATGGCGATCATGGCTTTTGCACTTCGGAACGAAGGCTTCGAGACACAGAACATTGGTTATCCGTCGACCTACGACACCATCGAGGATCTGGCAGGCATTACGCTTCCCGTTGCATTTGAGGCATGCGGCGCTGACGACACCGTTCACATCGTATCTCACTCGATGGGTGGTATCCTCGCCCGGGTCTGGCTGTCTGGTCACGCGCCCGCCAACCTTGGGCGCGTCGTTATGCTTGGGCCACCCAACCAAGGTTCAGAACTTGTCGATGAGCTCGGTGAGATCGTGGCCTTCGAGTGGATTAACGGTCCTGCCGGCATGCAACTTGGCACGGGACCTGACAGTCTGCCGAGTCGCCTAGGGCCAGTTACTTATGAGACGGGTATCGTTGCTGGAACTCGGTCGCTGAACCCGTTTTATTCGAATATTCTTCCTGGCCCGGACGACGGAAAAGTGACCGTCGAAAGCACACGTGTCGAGGGCATGACCGGCCATGTAACGATGCCGGTCTCGCATACATTCATGATGATGCAGCCGACGGTAATCGATCAGGTTGTGGCGTTTTTGCGGACGGGTGCATTTTTGCCGCTGGCAAGCGACAACTGAAATACCCGGCAAATTCACGTCTAATGTGCGCAAATTCGCAAGAGTAGTGCTCAAAAAATGGCATTGTTTACTAAACGAGAACAATTGTCTCGTAACCTCGGTCGGGCTTCGTGGATTCACCATGGTCAGTCCAAATTTCCGTCACATTCGGCTGCACCTTGGAGTCTGTAGGAGATTGAAAGGGGTCGAGACGATGACAATCGCCGGAAAGATCAGCCAGACCGATGTCACACTCACTGGCGCCACGGGCCTCTGCGCCGGCGCAAACCTCAGAACTCCCATCGGTGAAAGACGCGTGGAATTCCTTCGAAAGGGCGACCTCGTGGTCACCCGCGACAACGGCTTGCAACCCGTCCGCTTGATCTGGAGTCAGGACATCTCCGAGGCGGAGATTGCGGCTGACCCATCTCTCGCCCCCGTCCTTCTCAACACTCGTGCAATTGGCCCAATGATGCCCGCTCGACCTCTCCGAGTTGGAGGAGCGCATCGGCTTCTTATCCCGGGATGGCGGTTGCTTGATGAAGAAGACGCGGTCAACTGCCTTGTCCCGGCGCGCGATGTCGATGGCGTCAGTTTGGGAAATGAGACGGATGCGAAGGAAGCTACATACTACAATATCGTATTCGACGCGCCGCAAGTGTTTTGCGCAAATGGTATGCCTGTCGAAAGCTTTGTGCCATCGCGAGAAACGTTGGATCAGGTACCTTCGGACGTGAAGAAGGAGCTTCGCGCGCTGTTTCCAGATCTTGATCCTGAATTCGCGGACTACCCGGCACCAAGTTACAAATCTCGCAAGCGCGTATCCTACACGCCAAGCTACGCCTGATTGCGAAGCAGTCTTTCCGGCGAAAGGGCGTCTGTTGTCGATGTCCCAAGCGAGGAAACGCGGCCAGAGACGAGTGCGGCGAGATGCGACGCAGCCCCTGCACAGGTCTGAAACCCGTACCCACCTTGCCCAGCCAACCAAAAAAAACCTGGTGTTCTCGGGTCCTCTCCAATGACCAGTGAACGGTCTGGCGCAAAGGTGCGCAGGCCAGCCCAACTTGTTTCGACACGTGTCACAGGTTCACTCACATGAGCCTCGTAACGAGCCAACCCCTCGGCCAAGACAAGATCGTCTGCCCACGCATCCATAGGCGAAACCAAGTCCTCCTCAGCCGGGGACACGATCCATCCTCCAGCGTCAGGCTTTGCGTACCATTCCTCGCCGGCGCCCAACAACATCGGCCATTCTCGTACATCATGGCCACCGGGCGCTGGCAGCCGCGCCATTGATCGTCGCAATGGTTGCAAGCCAAGCGGTACGACACCCGCAAGCCTGGCTACGCCGTCAGCCCATGCCCCCGCAGCATTAACAATCTGCTCGGCAGAGAGCTCGGCACCATTGACCCGAAGTCCGCGACCTGGCGAAATTGCCTCAACCTTGGCTCCGGTTTCAATCCGTGCTCCATGCTCTCGAGCAACTTTTGCAAATCCTTGAATCAAGGCATACGTGTCTATGTCCATCGCGCCTTCGTGCAAGGCCGCAAACTTCACGTCGTCGGACAGGATTGGAACCCGCGCACGAGCCTCGGCTGCGGTGATCTCGATCATTTCAAACGACGCGACATCCATTTGAAACCTTTGAGCGTCCTTGTCTGTCGCCACCAACATAATGGTTCGAGGTGACAAAACACCCATTTCGGAAAGCAAGGGAAAAGTCGCACGATTCAGTGCCCGAACGCTGGTGTTCCCGTAGTTCGGCTCGAAGATCGCTGCAGATCGACCAGAGGCATGATACCCAAGCTGTTTCTCGGACTCGAAAAGATGCACTTCGTGCCCATCGGCGGCAAGAGCCGCTGCGGCAGACACCCCCGCGATTCCGCCCCCCACAATGACAATCCGCGTCATGCCTCTTCCAGGCGATCAGTAGCGGGCGGCGGCGCTGGCGACAGTTCCGAAACCCGGGCATACAGGTCGGCGTCCATCCGGAATTCAAGCGCCGCAAGCGAAGGTTCCAGCTGCTCGACCGACCGCGCCGAGATAATGGGTCCCCAGATAGCAGTGTTGTGAGCGACCCAGGCTACTGCCAGCGTCGCTGGTGAAACTCCGATTTCATCGGCAAGTGTCACCAAACCTCCTGCGGCCTCTCCCATCCAATCGGGAGCGTAACGTGCCGCGTATCGTTCATCTTCCGCAAGGCGCCCAGTCCCACCGGAAACATACTTCCCGGTCAAAAGCCCTCCCCCCAGTGGCGAATATGGGCAAACAGCAAAGCCTTCGGAGGATGCCATAGGCAAAAGCTCAACTTCGACTTGCCGCTTCACCAGATTGTACATTGGCTGAAGCGCTGTGATGTCGAAACCAAAGCCTGTCGCAAGCGAACGGGCTTTCATCACTTGCCAAGACGCAAAATTGGAAACTCCGAAATAGCGCACTTCGCCAGACGAAGCGTAGTGCGCCAATGCTTCCAAAGAAACTTCCAAGGGTACCGACGCATCCCACCGGTGCAGATAGAGGAGATCCAACACATCGACACCCAACCGGCGGCGGCTTTCTGCGACTTGAGCATGGATGTCGGCAGGCGAGGCGCCAGTGTACGCACATTTTGTTGCGACGAATACATCATCTCTTTCAGCCGCAACCATCCCGCCCAGCAACTTTTCCGATGCACCATCGGTATAACCATAGGCCGTGTCGAAAAAATTTATGCCCACCTCTCGGCAGGCTGCGTACATACCGCGGCTCGCAACGTCATCCGCACCACCTCCAAATTGCATGGTGCCAAAGCTGAACCGGCTGACCTCCGCGCCGGAGATCGTCGTGAACATACCCGACCCTCCCTTCTTTCCGGTGAATATCCGTCGGGGTTGTAAGCGACACACGTCAATGGTGGAACGCTCAATGTCACATGCGCCAGCCAAATGGCTGGCGCAAAGTTTGACAAAAGATCAGTTCGGGATGTCGCCCGTCAAACCTTCGATGTAGAAGTCCATGCCGGCAAGCGCACCGTCATCTGCTGTCTCGCCGTCCGCAAGCCAAACCGATCCATCCTGTTTGTTGAGCGGACCAGTGAAGACGTGCGTCTCACCGCTTGCGATCGCATCTCGTAGCGCCAGCGCTTCGGCCTTTACGTCAGCAGGAACTGCATCTGTAATTTCGCCGATCTCGACCATTCCGGGTGCAATCCCGTCCCAGGTGTCCTTGGATTCCCAAGTTCCGTCCATCACAGCGCGGACACGGTCGATGTAATAGGGTGCCCAGTTATCGATGATGGATGAAACGCGCGGGAAGGGCGCATATTCGCTCATATCTGATGCCTGGCCGAATGTGACGACACCGCCTGCTTCTGCAGCTGCGGCCTGGGGCGCTGTTGAGTCTGTATGCTGAAGCACAACGTCCACACCATTCTCGATAAGCGCTTTGGCCGCATCTGCTTCCTTCGCCGGGTCAAACCAGGTGTAAACCCAGATCACGCTCATCTCGACGTCCGGGTTCGCTTTCTTGGCCCAGAGGTAACTTGCGTTGATCCCACGGATCACTTCAGGGATCGGGAAAGATGCAATGTAACCGATCTTGTTCGATTGCGTCATCTTGCCCGCGATATGACCTTGTACAGCACGGCCTTCGTAGAAACGCGCCGAGTAGGTCGAGACGTTGTCTGCGCGCTTGTACCCAGTGGCGTGCTCGAACTTAACATCTGGAAATTTTTCCGCGACGTTGATCGTAGGATCCATGTAGCCAAAAGAAGTGGTGAAAATGATGTCTGCACCTTGCAGAGCCATTTGCGTCATCGCGCGTTCTGCATCGGCGCCTTCCGGCACACTCTCCTGATACATCGTTTCGACCTTATCACCGAACTCCTCCTGTACAGCCAAGAGGCCTTGGTGGTGCTCGTAAGTCCATCCGCCATCGCCGATTGGGCCCACATAGATGAACCCGACCTTGGTCGGCTCGTGTCCGTCAGCGGCCACCCCAGTGGCCATAGTTGCCGCAAGTGCGGCGGCCAGGAACGTACGTTTCTTCATAATTACAACTCCCCGTTGGTGTTCTTTTTTGCAGCACCTCATCCAGAGGCATGAAAGGCTCGTCCGAGCGATGCGGGCGCTTGCCCGCTGGCACTTGCCCGACCAGACGAGATGATGACCAGCACCAGAATGGTTATCAGGTATGGCGACATGGACAAGAGTTCGACGGGGATTGCTATGCCCGCAGCTTGCAGGTTCAGTTGCAGCACGGAGATGCCGCCAAAAAGATAAGCACCCAGCAAAACTCGCCCCGCCTTCCAAGACGCAAACACCACAATCGCAAGTGCAATCCACCCCCGCCCGGCAGTCATTCCGTCCGTCCACTGCGGAACGATGACAAGCGACAGGAAGGCGCCGCCAAGGCCAGCACACGCACCACCGAAGGCGATAGCTGCGAAGCGGGTACCAATCACAGAATACCCGAGCGCGTGAGCTGCATCGTGGTTCTCGCCCACGGCTCGTAATATCATGCCTGACCGTGTCGTTTTGAGGAACCACCAGACAAAAATGACAAGTATCAAAGAGAGGTAAACCAACGGGTGTTGGTTGAACGCGATTGGTCCGATCACTGGCAGTTCGTCAAGGCCGAAAAACTCCCATCGCGGCGAGGTGGGCGTGCGAAGCTGCGCGTACTCCTGACCCATCAGCGCCGAAATTCCCAAGCCAAACAGTGTGAGACCCAATCCAGTCGCTACCTGGTTCGAAAGGAACACTTGGGTCAGGACTCCAAACACCAGCGAAAGTAACGTGGCCCCTAAGGCACCCGCGATGAACCCAAGCGCAGGCGACTGTGTCTCAACAGTTACGATGAACCCTGTGACCGCGCCCACGATCATCATTCCTTCGACACCAAGGTTCAGGACGCCAGATCGCTCGACCACAAGTTCCCCAATCGCTGCAAGCAGAATTGGAGTCGAAGCCACCATCAAGGAGGCAATCAAGAGGACGGGATTGATCGAACCAAAATCCATCAGGCGGCCGCTCTCGCTCCAAAACGAACCCGGAAGTTCGTTAAGACATCAAAGCCGAGAAGAAAGAAAAGCAACATTCCCTGAAACGCTTGTATGGCCGCTGCCGGAAGGCCAAGTGTGGCTTGTGCCGCCTCGCCGCCGATATAGGTGAGCGCCATCAGCAAACCTGCAAGCAGTATGCCAACCGGATGCAACCGACCGAGAAAGGCGACGATGATCGCTGTGAAGCCATATCCGACGTTGAAATCAATACTGATCTGACCGGATGGTCCGGCAACCTCGAACAGACCGGCCAGCCCAGCCAAAGCCCCTGATACTCCAAGGCAAAACAAGACCAAACGTGTTGGATTTACGCCGGCGAAGCGCGCGGCTCTGGGACTTTCGCCGGTCAAACGAATGTGGAAGCCCGTCAAATGGCGCGAAAGCAGGATGTATGCGAAAATCACAGCAATAAGTGCCGCCACCACGCCCCAGTGCATCCCTGTTCCTGCAAACAATTCTGTATTCGCCGCGCTTTCATAGTTCCGCAAGTTGCGTGATCCCGGAAACCCTGCACCTTCTGGGTTCCTCAGTGGCCCCAGCGCCATCCACGCCAGGATCTGCTCAGCGACATAGACAAGCAAGAGCGACACCAAGATCTCATTGGTGTTGAATCGCGTCCGAAGAATGCCCGGGATCATCGCCCAAAGGAAACCACCGATCGCTCCCGCAATTACCATCAGTGGAAAGATCAACCAGCGCGCTTCCATCGGGTAGAAGGCGAGTCCCACGGCGGCCCCACAAATCGCGCCGATGATGTATTGGCCTTCCGCTCCAATATTCCAAATCCCCGCCTTGAACCCAAGCGCCAACCCCACAGCGATCAGGATCAAAGGACCGGCCTTCACCAGCAATTGACCACGGTAGTAAAATGCGAATTCGCCGAAGATGGGATCCCAGAAAATCGTACGGATCGCCTGCCAAGGATCAGTGCCGAGAAGTGCGAACAGCGCACCTCCCGCGACCATCGTAGCCAGAACCGCGACAACCGGCGTGAGATACGCCCAGATACGTGATGGTGCCGCGCGTTTCTCGAGGCGGATCAAGACGCGACCTCCATCCCATGAGCTCCGCCCATCATCATTCCGATTTCATCAATGGTTAGGCCTTGTGCAGGACGAACTTTGCTCAACCGACCTTCGTTCAAAGCCGCAAAGGTCGTGGAGATCTCCATAAGTTCATCAAGGTCTTGGCTGATGACCAGTACCGCAGCACCGGCCGCCGCCAAATCAAGTAGTGCTTGCCGGATCGCCGCCGCCGCGCTGGCATCCACACCCCAGGTCGGTTGGTTTACGACCAGAACTTCTGGACTCTGCAGAATTTCGCGACCGACCACAAACTTTTGAAGATTCCCGCCGGAAAGCGCGCGTGCCGGCACCTCTGTGCCCGGCGTGCGGACATCAAAAGTCGAAATCACTTCTGATGCAAAGTTGCGTGCCTTTTTCCAGTCGACGATATTGCGGTTGACCATTCCCTTCCGCAGCCAACCGGAGAGCGCCGCATTCTCGCTGAGGCTCATGTCAGGTGCCGCAGCATGCCCGAGGCGTTCCTCGGGAGCAGCCAGCAATCCCAATGCCCGACGTTCGACCGGTCCCAGTTGTCCTACAGGTTTTTCGTCCAGCAAGATTGCGGCGGCGGGCGATTTGATCTCACCACTCAAGACCCCAAGCAGTTCATCCTGTCCATTCCCCGCCACGCCGCCGACACCGAGAACTTCGCCCTTTCGAAGCTCCAACGAAATCTCCTTTAGCGACGTCCCGAATGCACCCGGGGAGGCCACCGAAAGACCGTCGACCCTCAAGGCTACGTCACCTAATGAGTGATCACGGGCAGCAGGCACCTTCAGCTCTTCGCCCACCATCATCGCCGCCAGATCGCGAGCGGACGTGACCTTTGGATCCGCCGACCCCACGACCTTGCCAAGACGGAGAATGGTTGCGGCATCGCAAAGTGTGCGAATTTCCTCGAGTTTGTGACTAATATAGAGGATCGAAGTCCCCTCAGATTGGAGCTTGCGAAGAGTCTGGAAGAGAATTTCCACCTCTTGCGGTGTGAGAACGCTTGTTGGTTCGTCCATGATCAGGAGTTTGGGATCCTGAAGAAGACAGCGGATAATCTCAACGCGTTGACGCTCTCCCGCTGAAAGATCTCCGACCAATCGATCCGGGTTCAACGGAAGACCATAGCTTTCACTGACATCCTGTATCTGGCGCGCCAGCGTGCGCATCGGGGGCGGGTCTTCCATCCCGAGAGCCACGTTCTCTGCCACATCCAACGCATCAAATAACGAGAAGTGCTGGAAGACCATTGCAATGCCGGTGCTTCGCGCCTCGTGTGGGCTGGCAGGCGAGAACACTTCCCCGTCAAATCTCATCTCGCCCTGATCAGAACGAACAAGGCCATATACCATCTTCACAAGTGTGGATTTGCCCGCGCCGTTCTCTCCGAGAAGCGCGTGCACTGTACCTTTGCCGATGGAAAAACCAACGTCGTCATTGGCAATGACGCCTGGATAGGCCTTGGTTAACCCCTCTACCTGAAGCAGAGGTGTCGTCACGCGCTCTTGTCCATGATCTTCGCCCCCGGTGTTCCGCCTCTCAATATGCCTGCTGCAACGCCAAGCGCAATCGCCTGTGGATGGCGGCCAAGCGCGGGATCCCCAATCGGACATTCGAGCCGTTCAATCAGATCAGGGGAATGGCCGAGAGCCTTCAAACGCGACTTGAAGCGCGCTTTCTTGGACTTCGAGCCTATCAATCCCAACGACAAAAATGGGCGCGTCAATATCCGATGGCAGATATCAAGGTCGATCGCATGACTGTAAGTCATTACAAAATGTTCCGCTTCAGGCGAAGCCAATGAAGCAAGATCAGCAAGATTCTCTGCCGCTAGCGTATTAACATGCTCAGGCATACCTGGCGCGAAACGTGCGGGATCGAGATCCGCCCAGAACAGCTCGAACCCTGGAAGAGGAACAAGAACGTTCATCAGTGCTGTTCCGACATGGCCTGCGCCCCATACCCAGATTTGGCGCGCAGGCGGAGCAACAGGTTCGATCATCCAACCATCGACCAACCCGGGCGCAGACGTCGAGAGCCTTCGCCTGACCAGAGCTGGCATCTCTTGTTCTTTTCCCGGCAAGGGGCGCGACACCACTTCACCGATTGCCTCAAGCTCACTTCGATCCCAGCGCTCAATTAAAGTGGTTACCGCTCCGCCACAGCACTGTCCGAGGTCAGGACCAAGCGGCTGTCGGTGGACACATGCCTTTCCTGTTTTCAAAACGTCACGCGCTTGACCAATTGCCTGCAATTCGAGTGCGCCACCGCCAATCGTTCCCGACACGCGATCCGGCCAGACGAGCATTGACGTGCCCACTTCGCGCGGCGAGGACCCCTTACGTGCAACGATCACTACACGTGCAACGGGCAGTGAGCCAGCCATCATCTCATCTTTCTGGAAGCTCATGCCCACACCCTTTGAACGGCGCGGAGAACCGCTTCTGGGGTCGCAGGCGCCTGAAGGTCAGGGTAATTGCGGCCGCAAGCACTTACCGCGTCCGAAAGCGCCATGAATGCGGAGATGCCCAGCATCAACGGCGGCTCGCCCACCGCCTTTGAACGGTAAATCGTTTCTTCTCGATTGGCACCGTCCCACAGCGCGACATTGAAGATGTCCGGGCGGTCTGAACACGCCGGTATTTTGTAGGTCGAGGGCGCATGGGTCCTCAATCGGCCTGCATCATCCCAGACCAATTCCTCCGTCGTGAGCCACCCGGCACCTTGAACGTAACCACCTTCAATCTGGCCAATATCAAGTGCGGGGTTCAACGATTCCCCGCAATCATGAAGGATATCCGCGCGCAAAATTCGGTTCTCACCGGTCAGTGTGTCGATCACGACTTCGGTCGCCGCGACGCCGTAGGCAAAGTAGAAAAACGGTCGTCCGCGCCCACTGATCCGATCCCACTCGAGCTTCGGAGTTTTGTAAAAACCCGTGGAAGAGAGACTAATTCGAGCCATGTAGGCGTCCTTTACGACGTCTTCCCAACTCAAGACCTCGGCACCAACGTGAACACAATCATTCTTGAACTGGACGCTCGCTGGATCGGCTTGCGCACGGCTTGCAACAAATTCGGCGAGCCGATCCCGGATGGTGTCGCACGCAGCTTTCACAGCCATACCGTTCAGATCGGAGCCCGAAGAAGCTGCAGTTGCCGAAGTGTTTGGAACTTTCCCGGTATCAGTTGCAGTAATCTTGACCTTTTGCAGCGAGATCCCAAATCGAGACGCCGCCACCTGAGCAACCTTCTGGAACAGCCCCTGTCCCATTTCAGTTCCTCCATGGTTCATATGAACTGACCCGTCAGAGTAGACATGCACCAACGCGCCCGCCTGGTTGAGGTGCGTTAACGTGAAGCTGATCCCGAATTTGACTGGCGTCAGAGCAAGACCCTTCTTCAGAAGCAAATTCTTTTCGTTCCAATCGGCAACCGCCGCTTTTCGCTCGTAATAGTCACTGCTTTTGACCAGTTTCTCCGTCATTTCATGCAGTATGAAGTCCTCGACAACTTGACCATAGTGCGTCGTCTGAGCGTCGGTTGCTTCCGCTCTGGGTGAGTGCGGTCCGCTGAACCGCTGGCCTTTCACAGGGCGTGTCGCTTCCAGGCCGGCGTAGTAGTTCAATCGCCGCACGTCCAAAGGGTCACGACCTGCCGCGTGCGCGACATGATCCAAAACGCGCTCAATGCCGAGCATGCCTTGCGGTCCGCCGAATCCACGAAACGCCGTCGCGGATTGAGTGTTGGTTCTTAACCGATGGCTCACAACACGCAGGTTCGGAATAAAATATGCGTTGTCGGCGTGAAGCATTGCTCGGTCGGCGACGGGCAGGCTTAGGTCCATGGACCAGCCACACCTTGCATACTGAACAAAATCCACACCCAGCAACCTTCCATCATCATCAAAACCGGCTTTGTAGTTGATAAGGAAGTCATGCCTTTTGCCCGTAATTACGAAATCATCGTCACGGTCGTATCGCATGGCACAGGGCCTACCGGTTAGCCGGGCGGCAACGGCACAAGAGACGGCAAGTGCATTTCCCTGGCTTTCCTTTCCGCCGAACCCGCCTCCCATGCGGCGCACCTCACAGCGCACCGCGTTCATGGGCAGCCCAAGCGCGTCTGCCACCTTGTGTTGAATCTCGGTTGGATGTTGCGATGAAGAATGCACGACCATGTCGCCACCTTCTTGTGGCATCGCGAGCGCAGCCTGACCCTCAAGATAGAAATGCTCCTGTCCACCGATATCGATTTTGCCTTCGATACTGTGAGGCGCGCTTGAAATGGCATCTGCCGCGTCACCCCGTGCGTAGACGCGTGGTCCTTCTTCAAAACGACTATCCGCTGCAATTGCATCCTCAATTGTGATCAATGCTGGCAATTGCTCGTATTCTATCTTGCCAAGTTTCGCGGCCCTTCGCGCTGCAAGATGGCTTGTCGCAACGACCAGAAACACCGGTTGGCCGACATAATGTACAATCTCCTCAGCAAGAAGCGGCTCGGATGACGGCGAAGGAGAGACATCATTGGCAAATGGCAAATCGTCCGCCGTCAAAACGGCTGTCACGCCCGGGGCGCCATGAACCGACCCAAGATCGACTGATTTGATCACACCGTGCGCAACCTCGGACAAACCGAATGCCAGGTGCAAGGTGCCCGACGGGGTGGGAATGTCATCGATGTATCGCGCTTGCCCTGTCACGTGGAGTGCGGCGGCATCATGCTGCAGGGGCTTGGCAACACTCATGCTTCAACCGCCCGAACGCCAACCAGGTCACCGGACAAATCATGAAAGTACCGCAGCAACATATTTTGAGCCGTGCTCAACCGGTATTCGGCACTTGCCCGCATGTCTGACAGAGGTGAGAAATCGTCACTAAATCGGGGCATTGCGGCTCTTATCGTGACCTCCGACCAAGGGTTCCCAAGCAAGGCGCGTTCAACTTCAGTAGCTCTTTTGGGAATTCCCGCCATGCCACCAAACGCGATACGTGCTCCGCTCACCACACCATCGACAACGTCTACGTTGAAAGCGCCGCAGACTGCGGAAATGTCCTGATCAAATCGTTTCGACAGTTTGTATACGCGCAATGCTGGCATCGTCTGCGGCATGAGTATTGCCTCGACGAATTCACCCGGTTCGAGATCCTGCTTGCCGTACTCAAGAAAGAAATCCTCTAACGGAATCACACGACGGTGATCTCCTTTCCTGAGTTGCACCTCGGCGCCGATTGCGATCAACGGCGGTGGATTATCTCCAATGGGAGAGCCATTCGCGATATTCCCACCGATAGTCGCAGCAGACCGAACCTGTTCCGATCCATAGCGACGCACCAAGGCGCCGTAGCTTTCCTGTATCAGATCGGCATGTGGCAAAAAGGCTTGCATGGTCACGGCTGCGCCGACCCGAATTTGGCCGGTCTGGGCAACCTCAACCTGTTGCAAGTCAGCACACTGGTTCAGGAATGCCACCTTCTCAAGCGAGCGAAGGCTTTTGGTTACCCAAAGCCCAACATCTGTCGCCCCTGCGATCAATGTGGCATCCGGATTTGCTTCATACCATTGAGCGAGCGCGTCGCTGCATTCTGGAACAATTGGAAGTGCCTTATCGCCCAGAGGTTGGCCCAATTGCTCTACCAGCCAGTCCGGTGGCCAATCGACGCCGCTTGCTGCTTCAGCAGCTCGCACAATCGGTGCGTAGCCCGTGCATCTGCAAAGGTTTCCGGCGAGAGCGGCGTCATGGTCCGTTCGTCCATGCAAATGCGCGTTGACCATCGACATGATGAAGCCCGGAGTACAAAAACCACATTGCGACCCGTGGAGATCAACCATTTCCTTCTGCACTGGGTGCAGCGCGCCGTCAGGTTTCGAAACACCTTCAACCGTGACGACAGCCTTTCCATGCAGCTGCGGCAGGAAAAGAATGCATGCGTTCAGCGCTTTCGGCCCGAGTCCGTCTCTATTCTGCGGATCAGCCACAATGACCGTACATGCGCCACAGTCACCCTCATTGCAGCCTTCCTTGGTTCCCGTAAGGCCGCGTTCTTCCCGCAACCAATCCAGAAGCGTGGTCGTGTAAGATGCATCCACCTCCACAGTTTCCCCGTTGAGAGAAAACCTGATCATTTGAAATCCTGCCGCCTTACCCGTTTGCCGGGGCCCGGTCGCGCTGTCGATGCGGCGTAGAGAGCGCTGGCCTCTGGTCCGGTATCAGATGAAAGCCCGGTTTGCAGGTTTTGGCAAGTGGCTGCACAACATGGCAGAGCACAATGCCGACAAAAGAACCCAACGCCCTGCCCTTTGATCAGTCGTACGGCATCCAAGAAAGGGTAGTAGTCAATATCTTCAAAGAAATGCTCGGAACGGTTTGGTTGAGCCATCCCACAATTCAGTTAGCCGTCCTTGCTTCCGTCCGATTTCCAGGTCGGGTGGAACTTGCCGCCGGGAGACAACGTAAATATCTCTACGCCATCTTCGGTAACGCCAACCGAATGTTCGAACTGGGCCGACAACGATTTGTCGCGTGTTACTGCGGTCCACTCATCAGAAAGGACTTTGGTTTCAGGACGACCAAGGTTCACCATCGGTTCAATCGTGAAAAACATGCCGGGTTCCAGATGTGCGCCGGTACTTGGCCGCCCATAATGCAGCACGTTAGGGGGAGCATGAAACACCCGCCCTAGTCCATGACCACAAAAGTCCCGAACCACGGACATTCGCTCGGCCTCGACAAATGTTTGGATTGCGTGGCCAATATCACCAAACGTATTTCCGGGTTTAACAGCTTCGATGCCCTTCATCAGCGCGTCATGCGTGACCTGGATCAGTCGTTCAGCCTTTCTCGAAAGTCTGCCTGCCACATACATCCTGGACGTATCACCGAACCATCCATCTACGATGACGGTGACATCCACGTTGAGGATATCGCCATCCTTCAAGCGCTTTTCACCGGGAATACCATGACAAACCACATGGTTTACGCTGATGCAGCTGGCGTGCTGATAGCCTTTGTAACCGATCGTGGCAGACGTAGCGCCAGCATCTTCGACCATTCTTGTAATGGCGGCATCGATTGATCCGGTTGACGCACCCGGCGCAACCAGCGGTGCAATTTCATCCAGGATACGCGCGGCAAGCTCGCCGGCCTTATGCATGCCAGCAAAATCTTCTCGACCATAAATGCGAATGCCGTCTTTCGTTAGACGACCCTTCTTACGCTCATCCACAAGCACATCCTTTCACGGGTGGTGATATAGGCACAAAGAGGGCGTTGTTCCAGCAATTGCGACGCTACATTGGCTCAAGAACGGGTAAGGAAGCCCCTAATGTGACCCCTTCCCGCGAAATTCTCGTGTCGTAGCACAAAATTTCGACCCCGGCTGATCGTGCCTTGTCAAAGACCGAACCATAGCCCGGGTCCAAATCGCGTGCGAGCTGCATACAGTCACAATCTGTGCGTTGCACAAGATAGAGCATCACGGCGCGATGCCCTTCCGCGATCATCTTCGACAAGTCTCCAAGATGCTTTGCGCCGCGCTCCGTGACGCAGTCGGGAAACTCGGCAAGACGGGCGCGACGCTTAAGGTGCACGTTTTTGACCTCGACGTAGGTGTCCGGCAAGCCAGGCTCGCTCAATAAGAAATCGATGCGGCTGCCAGTGCTGTACCTGACCTCTGGTCGCACGGCTTGATAGGCCGATAGTTCCGACACTTTCCCAGCGAGAAGAGCCTCTTTGACAACGCGGTTGGGAACGCCTGTATCAATGCCTACCCAGTGACCGTCCGGCATTTCCACCAACCGCCATCCAAACTTCAGCTTCTTTTTTGGGTCATCGTTTGGTTCGAGCCAGACGCGCATGCCGGATTCGGCGAGGCCCATCATCGAACCCGGATTCGGACAATGAGCAACGACTTCGCGTCCGTCTGCTTCGAGCGTCACGTCCGCAAGAAAACGTTTGTATCGACGGATAAGTCGTGCGGGAACCAAAGGCGTTTGAAAGCGCATGCCGCGCGCCCTATACCGACAATAACAGGGGCACAAGGACGGGACATGGCAAATCCAACCGCTGCGATGCTGGTGATTGGGGACGAAATCCTCAGTGGTCGCACACGCGATGCCAACATGCACTTTCTCGCGGGACGTCTGAACGAAATCGGAATCGACCTGAAAGAGGTTCGCATCGTCTCTGACGACGGCCCAGACATTGTTGCGGCAGTACGTGCGCTTTCTGACCGCTATGATCATGTCTTTTCCAGCGGTGGGATCGGCCCGACACATGACGACATTACCGCCGACAGCATAGCCGAAGCGTTTGATACTCCAATCGACATCCGCGACGACGCCGACGCATTGCTGCAGGCCCACTACGACCGGCAGGGGCTTGAGTTCAACGAAGCGCGGAAGCGAATGGCCCGTATTCCGGACGGCGCTCTATTGATTGACAACCCAGTCTCGGCAGCTCCTGGCTTTACGCTGCGAAATGTTCACGTGATGGCTGGAGTGCCATCTGTCTTCAAGGCGATGGTCGAGAGTGTTCTGCCTACACTCACCGGCGGTTCGCCGCTTCTTTCCGAGACTGTGCGCATCGAACGTGGAGAAGGGGACATTGCCGGGCCACTTGCAAGCCTTGCCGCTGAGTTTCCGACTTTGGGCGTTGGTTCTTATCCGTTTCAGAAGGACGGACGTTACGGTGCAAACATTGTACTACGCGGCACGTCACCAGATGAACTCGCAAGAGCCCGAGGACAACTTTTAGAATTGTTCCCAAAGGACGCTTCGTGACACGGCCAACTGCAGACCGCCTATTTGCAGTACTTGATGCCACATGGCCTGCCGCCAAGGTATTTGACGAGCCCCCGTGGCGCTTTCGCGAGGGCCGTGGCGGAGGACAGCGTGTATCCGCGACGAGCGCGATCGCATCGGTGTCTGAGGACGATCTACCGTCAGCAGAAAGGCGCATGGCTTCTTTGGACCAACGCCCTCTTTTCATGGTGCGCAATGACGACGAAATGCTCGACTCTCTACTTGCCGCGCGCGGCTACGAAGTCGTGGACCCAGTCACCATGTATCTCGGTGAAGCAGCACAAATGTCGCATTCGCTCGAGATAACGGACGCTATGCCAAGCTGGCCACCACTTGCCATCCAGATCGAACTTTGGGCGGCTGGTGGGATAGGTCCCGAACGCATTGCGGTGATGGAGCGAGCAGTTGAACCAAAAACAACCATACTTGCCCGTTTGGGCGACGCTCCCGTGGGCACAGGGTTTGCATCAATCCACGATGGCGTAGCGATGGTCCATGCTATCGAAGTGAGTAAAGATGCAAGAAGGCATGGTGTCGGGCGGCGAACAATGCAGGCAGCGGCAAATTGGGCGTCGAGTAACGGAGCAGAGTGGGTGTCACTTGCCGTTACCCGCGCCAATGCAGCGGCCAATGCCCTCTACACAGGCCTCGGAATGGATGCCGTGACGCAATATCACTACCGGCGGGCAATGGGGCCAATCTCATGAGGCTCAGCTGCATCGTCGCTTACTTGGCACTCGCGACACCAAGCGTGGCACTCGACTTAAGTTTGCCCGGCGGAAGCTTGGTGCAACAAGTGGAAACACCTGCCGGTAGCGTGCGCATGCCGAGAAACAGTTGGACTGAAGGACTTGTCTATCCCGGTGTTGACGGCGCGGTGAGACGCAGCGTCTACACAATTTTGAACCCCGCCCTCACAACGCTTCAACTTGTGGAACCTGTGCGGCAGACCCTGGCAGCAGACGGGTACGAGGAAGTCTTTGCCTGCGCAGATAGAGCTTGTGGTGGCTTCGACTTCCGTTTCCAACTCGATTTGATCCCCGCACCGGATATGTATGTCGATCTTGGCGACTACAGGTACCTCCTTATGGAAAAGCCCGGCGCATCACCCCATTCCGTAGCGCTTGTCGCTTCGTCCTCAACGACGTCTGGTTTCTTGCATGTCACCGAAGTCGGCGACGCATACCTTCCTGAAGTCACTTCGAACGTCCGCGTCGATCCGCGGCCTGCCGAAACTTCGCTCGAAGATCCCGAACTGGTCCAAAAACTCATCGAACGCGGACATGCTGTGTTGACTGATCTGGAGTTTGCGACTGGGTCGTCGGACTTGGGCGCTGGACCTTTCCGATCCCTCCAGACCATTGCCGATTGGCTTGAAGAAACGCCCGGCGCGCAGATCGTTCTAGTGGGGCATACAGACTCGGTCGGTTCACTGGAAGCCAACACTTCGCTCTCTCGCCGACGCGCCCTCTCAGTACAGAACCGATTGACGAGCGTTCTCGGGGCGAATCCATCTCAGGTTGCTGCTGACGGCGCAGGCGCCCTCAGCCCCATTGCGTCAAACCTCAGCGCAGAAGGTCGTGCACAAAACAGGCGGGTCGAGGTAGTCCTTCTTTCGAACGAATAAGAAACGGGCGCCCGTAGACGCCCGCAAGGAATACCAAAGTACCTTCTACCGAGGGAAGAGACTTACCAGCTATCCGGTCCTTTCTCAGCAAACGCGTGGACCAGGAAGTCGATGAACGCGCGCACTTTTGGCTGTGTGAATCGACCTGGAGGGTAAACTGCGTAGATACCTTGCGTCTCGATTGGAAGCTCGGGAATCGCTTCCTGAACCTCTCCACGTGCCATGGCATCCGCATAAAGGAACGAAGGAAGATACGCGATGCCCAGACCAGCGATGGCAGCATTCAGAAGTGATTGACCATCGTTGACCGTCAACCAACCTGCAGTACGCACTTGACGCTTCTCACCGGACGGGGCGGTCAGCTTCCAGACGTTGCCGGACGAATTGTTCGAGTAATGCAGCAACTTGTGCTCGTTGAGATCGTCGATCTTCTGGGGGCGGCCATACTTCTCAAAGTACTCAGGCGAGGCAATCATGCGGCGATTGGTTTCGCAGAGTTTCCGCGCCTTGAGCGTGGAATCTTCCAGTTCACCCATACGGATCGCCAGATCGAACCCTTCGGAGATCAGCTCCACGTAGCGGTTGTTTAATACCATGTTCACTGTGATCTCGGGGAATTCCTGAAGGAACTCGCCCAGCACAGGCGACAGATGGTTCACACCAAAATCCGTCGCGACAGAGATGCGCAAAAGACCGGACGGCGCAGATTGCATTGAGGTGACCAGTGCGTCTGCCTCACCAGCGTCATTCAACACGCGGCGCGCACGATCATAATAAGCCAAGCCAATCTCAGTCGGGGAGACACGGCGTGTCGTACGGTTCAGCAGACGCGCTCCAAGACGGGCTTCCAGCGAAGAGACGTGTTTCGACACGGCCGACTTCGAGATACCCATCTTTTTGGCAGCGTCCGTAAACCCGCCCTGATCCACGACGGTGGCGAAGGCTTCCATTTCCGTCAGTCGGTCCATCCGGCAACTTACCCTTATTCTTGCCCCCCGGCTGGCTTTGTGTGGCGGTGAAATCGGGCGAGAATGGGGAAACACCCAGACAATTACCCGGTTTTATCGGGATCGTTTTGCGGGTGGAAACGTCTTTGCTAGCGGGCTGACATGCGTCAACCAACGGAAAACATAAAGAAAATATTATGAAAGACTATTGAGATAAGACGAGCGGCGGATTGCTGCCGCTCGTCTGAATTTTGAGATCTTAAGAGCCCGGCTCAGGCGAAACGCTTGCGATGTATGCCCACAGGTTCGCAGCATCGTCTTCCTTCCGGACGCGGAATGCCATACCGGAGCGCGCTTTGCTGTCACCGGTCACTTCTTTCAGGAAAGCGTTCGGGTCCTGCACATATGCGACGAAACTGGCCTCGTCCCAGACCAGACCACCTTCGCCTGCAGCAACGATAGACTTCTTGTACTTGTCGAAGCCGTCATAAGCACCTGCTGTACGTCCCGGCAAACCCCAAAGGTTCGGTCCTGTCTTGCCGCCCTTGACGATGTCATTCCCATCGGCATCGACGATGGCGTGACAGGCCTTACATTGGTTGAAAGCTTTTTCGCCCGCTTCCGCATCACCGGATGCGTGACCGCCGGCAAATGCCGGAACAGCGACAAAACCAGCGAGCAAAGCTGTGGCAATAGATAGTTTCATGCGTATCCTCCGTTAACTGATCGCACTTGTACCTAGCGCGAGATAGGGCAGGTCAACGTGCTATGCGATATCAATTAAGCAACTGCGTGTGCGATGGCGCATTGCTTCCACAAGACAGCCAAAGCTTCAACGAGGTGTTCCAGTTCAGCGTCAGAGTGAAGCGGGCTTGGTGTAAAGCGCAATCGCTCGGTGCCCTTTGGCACTGTCGGATAGTTGATGGGCTGCACGTAAATCCCCCAATCGCGCATGAGAATGTCGGATAGCATTCTGCATTTGACAGGGTCTTTGATCATTACGGGTATGATATGACTGGGATTTTCCAGATGCGGGATACCACGTGCGTCCAAAAGCGCCCGCAATTTGGCGACTTGCTGGCGTTGCTGCAGGCGTTCTGTGTTCGACACTTTGAGATGCGCAATTGACGTTCGCGCTGCCGCAGCCACCGCCGGAGGTAACGCGGTTGTGAAGATGAAACCGGACGCAAAACTGCGAATAAAATCACAAAGTGCGCTGGAACCGGTCACGTAGCCGCCCATGCAGCCATAGGCCTTGCCGAGCGTACCTTCGATCAGCGTGATCCGGTCCATCAGTCCTTCGCGCTCTGCGACGCCTCCGCCACGCGGGCCGTAGAGCCCCACCGCATGGACCTCATCAAGATAGGTCATCGCGCCGTGCTTTTCGGCAACGTCGACGATTTCCTTGATCGGAGCGATGTCACCATCCATCGAGTAAACACTCTCGAACGCCACGATCTTTGTGGCGTTTGCGGGTAAAGTGGCCAGTTTGCGATCCAGATCCTCCGGATCGTTGTGCTCCCAAATGATCTTCTGGCAGCGCGCATGGCGCATGCCCTCAATCATGGACGCGTGATTCAGGCTGTCTGACAGAATGACAGCGTTCGGCAAACGCGCGCCCAAAGTGCTTAATGAGGCCCAGTTAGAGACATACCCGGACGTGAAGAGCAGCGCTGCCTCCTTTCCGTGCAAATCCGCCAGTTCCCGCTCCAGCAGCAAATGCTCGTGGTTGGTGCCCGAGATATTGCGGGTGCCACCCGCGCCCGTCCCACAGCGATCTATGGCCTCTTTCATGGCTTCGCGCACTTTCGGATGCTGGCCCATGCCGAGGTAGTCGTTTGAACACCAGACGGTCACCTCATCCGGGCTTTCATCGTCATGGCACTTGGCCTTCGGGAATGCCCCGCATTGCCGCTCAAGCTCGGCAAATATCCGGTAATTGCCCTCTTCCTTCAGCGCGTCGAGTTGCGTGTTGAACAGGTAATCGAAGTTCATCTGTCTTCCCCTTCGGTTGTCTTGGGCGCGGGAGCGGGAAGCATCCAGCGCCAGAGCTTCGCATCCGGTAACGGCAGGATGAGAAGCCAGTGTTCGAGTAGTGCGAGGGCGGTCAGCCCGGTGAGCAATGCGAAACCGGCCTGGTCGGCAGGGGTTCCGGCGGCAACAAGGCGCTCGATCCAGCAGGCGAGCGCAAAGGTCAAAAGCGTCACTGATAAAGGGAAAAACCAGTTCATTCGGGCAATTTTGAAGTGGCTTCCAAGGTGGTCTAGGTGACGCGGAAGGAACTCGGTATTCACCCGCGCAACACCCAAAAACAGGTTTAGCTTGGCGGATATCCGGGCGAAGTAGAGCACCAAATACGTGTAGGTACCGATCATGTTTTCTGCGCCGAGGCTCGACAGGACAACGAACGCAAACAGGAGCGTCAAAACGATCTCGTGATATGCAATTGTGGACCAAGCGCGCAGGAACCGCTCGAACCCAGGTCGGTTCGGAGGACAAGGCTCTTCGTGCGGGCCCGTAACGGTGCCCGTGAGGAAAGCAAGTTCCACCCACCCCCAAAGCGCCAAGACGCCAAGAAATGCGCCGTAGATCCCAATGATCGAGGTATCGTTCAAAGTCACGATGAAGGCCCAACCACCAAGGGCCAGAAGTGGTAAGCCCATAACGGTTGCCAGCCGCCCAGACCTTTTCCCACCACGTTCAGCGAGGCGCACGGCAACGAGGATCGCTCCGGTGGAGAACCACCAGAGCAAAACTGCAGCCAGCAGGGCTATGACGACAGGTGACAACACTTAATAGACAGGCTCCAAGCGGACGCTTTCAGGCACGTCGTGCTTCTTTGACGGAATGAAGAAAAGTGCCGCAAAAGCGCTGGCAGCGGCCAGTGATCCACCAATCTGGGCCAACTTGCCGCCAATGCCACCAACTTCTTTGGCCTTGGCGATACGCACATTGGCGCGATGCAGTTTCTCGAGGTTTTTCTGCCAGGCCGGATGATCGATATCGAGCGTGATCGGAAAGATCTGCTCTGACAACTTGGATGTCTTGGTGAAAACCTCGTGCGCATACCAGTCCGGATCGACACCCAATGCTTTGTGAAATGCAGGGCGCTGATGGTCTCGAACATACATCGTTGCGTAAACCGCCGTCAGGAAGAACTTGATCCAGTAAACGTTGATCCCGCTTGTCAGCTTGGGTTCGGTTTTCATTAGAAGCGCGAAGGCTTCACCATGACTGAACTCGTCGTTGCACCATTCACAAAACCACTTGAATATGGGGTGAAACCGATGCTGAGGGTTCGCCTCAAGGTGCCGGTAGATCGTGATGTACCGCGCGTAGCCAATCTTTTCAGACAGATAGGTCGCGTAATAGATGAACTTCGGACGGAAGTACGTGTATTTCTTCTTTTGCGTTAGAAATCCGAGGTTTACGCGAAGCCCGGCTTCCCGAAGAGCGTCGTTGATGAAGCCTGCATGCCGCGCTTCGTCGCGGGCCATCAACTGGAAGAGCTGCGTGATGTCCTCGTTGTTGCCACGCCGCTTCATTTCTTTGTAAAGCACGCAACCGGAGAACTCGGCGGTACAGCTTGAGATCAGGAAGTCGATGAATTCCTTCTTCAGTTGCGGCTCCATATTCTCCCAGTCGATATGATCCCAATCTTCGTTCTTCTTGAAATGGCCTTTGTTTGGATCTGCCACCATCTGCGCGATCAGCTTGTCCCAGTCCTCGCGCACCGAACTCACGTCAATCGCATCGAGTTCGTCAAAGTCAGTTGTGTAGAAGCGAGGCGTCAGCAGAGTGTTCTGCATCGCCGTTTCGGTCGCCATCTCATCGGTGAACGCCTTGTCCTGCGCTTCCTGGATCGCAAGACCTTCCTCAACGGTGGTCGCGTCCGCCGTATGCTTCATGTTCTGAACATTCATAGCGTCACCTCCTCGGAGAATGAGAATTCGCAGAGTTCCATGACTTCGAAGTCACCGGTCCACCTCGTCCAAAGCCGCTCCAGCGCACTGGCGCGCACGATGGTGGCCTGCCGTTGCTCGGTCACGACCTCGCCAAAAGGCGCCATGATTTCCGGCCCCTGAACCTTTACCTCATCGCCTGGATAAACAACCGAGCCGTCATCGAACCGCACATGCGCGTGCAGGCTCTCAAAGCAGTGAGATACTTCAACCGTGCAGGGCACGCGTTCGATCTCTTTCGTCAGAAGTCCCATCAGGTGTTCCCTCCTTCCTGGGTTTTGGCCAGAAGCCGGGCAAAGGCTTCTGCATTATCTGTACCGAACCCCATCAGGTCGGCACGCCATCCGGTCGACGGGTCAATCAGACCCATGCGGCCATTCTCATATGCTTGCAGTATCACCGGGCCATCGACGGCCACGCGGTGCTTGGTTCTTTCGCGGTGAATGACGCGATACATACCGGCGATGAATCCGCCTTCATGCGCCTCGTAGGACGCCAGCAGCGAACCGTCTTCCAAGTGAACTGTCGCGGCTCCTGAGGATGGATCAGCGTCGATCACGATAGACGCCTCCGCAACGACCGGTGAAATCGGTGGTGTCGAGACCAAAGGACGATCCGTCACCCGCGCATAAGTCGCGATCATGAGCGTCGCCAGTACCAGTGCCACCATGCCTCGTATGAGAACCCTTGGAAGCATCCGGTCTTGGTCGGCGTAAACGCGTGTTTGTACCTGCCCCATCGCCATTACTCCGCCGCAACTGCAGCACTGTTCGAAGGTGCAATCTGTGGCATTGTCACGCGGGCCTCGGCAGCCTCTGCCAGAAGCCGCGCGACACGCTCTGCTTCAGGAATGCAGCGCAACGCCGGACGGGCCGGGAAACGCCATGGACGGACATGCGGCCACAGCACGAGATAGGCGAACTGCACATCGCCCGTCGTTGTCAGTGCGATGGTTCCAGTCCCATCCTTCCTAAGATCAAGGTCGGCGCTGGAAATCTGCGTATAGGGCAAGTTAAGCGTGATCGTGAGCGCAGCCCCCACTCGCATTGCGACACGTTTGTTCGTAACGGTGTAGACTGTTGCCCGCGCCTGGACCCAGGCCGTGATGTAAAGAAGGCACCCTACGATCACCGCCAGCAGCAGAAACGGCACCGATATGGCGATGGCCTGACCCACCGGCATGATATCGATGGCCGCGACAAGCCGCCAAAGCGCCAGAAACACAAAGTATCCCATGACCCACCAAAATGCCAAAGCCGCCTTGGTCAACGACCAGGCGCTGGGACGACCCTGCCAGAGGATCGTCTCATCGCGAGGTGGACGGCCGGGCAAGCCTTCCACCGGTTCTATGGCGAAATCATCGTGACTCATGGGCGTTCCCTTCCCTCTTCTCGCTTAGATCTGCGGGTCCTGACGGCTTTGGGAGGCATAGAGATACCCACCACCGTAGTAGCCACAGATCTTGTCTTCTTCGAGCAACGTCACCTGCTCCGCACTTGCGGTTTTCGGAACGTCGGCGAACTGATGAGCATAGATCGATTGAATGATCACCTTGCCGCCCCAAAGGCGAAGCATTGTGACAGGCACCAACCTCTTGCCGCCGCCATCCGCGAGTTCGTACTCGAAATAGCGGACCAGTTGTTCGGGCTCGTCGATCCAGACATCCGTAACCGTGCCGACCTTCTGCTTGTCGCCGGAGATCACGTGCAGACCGATTGGGTTGCGCCCGGCGTTGATATGGAACGCGGTGGCATGAGAAAGAGGCACAATCTTCGGATGCCCCTTGGCATCACGCTCCGGATCGTCGCGCCGATCACACCAACTGGCCGGTCCAACACCGTCCTTCATCGGATCACCGGTCGGTTCGAAAGGATAGCCGTTGGCCTTGCTCGTCTGTTCAAGCGCAATATTGGCCCGCTCCCCGCGCTGTCCGGAGGGAACAGTCAGTTCGCCGCGACCATGAGGCAGAATAAAGGTCTTGTCCTCGGGCACCGGAAACAAGCCCTGATTGGCAGATGTCTCCCCATCGTCGTTCTCAAGCGGGTAACCCTCCCGCATGTTCTCGCGCTGGATGTAAAAAATCAGCAGTGCAAAGAAGATCCAAAATAACCAAAGCGAAAGACTCGCCAGATCCAAGTTGCCTACAAATGCGTTCACCATGGGTCAGGTCCTTTCCGTGAAGCAGTCATGTCGGGAAATCGGCAAGGCCGATCCGGTCCGTACGGGTTGACGCGTGGGATCGGGCAACAAGTGGTCCCAGCGCGATAAGGGTGAGGAAGATCAGCGCGATCTCCGTGTGATAAACGACCGAGTAACCGGTCGCTGGTGACATCAGTGCTTCGCCCCAATTCCCGGCGAGTGCTTGATGGTTGACGATGTCGCGAACGGTGCCACCGATCGCGATGGAAAGTCCGGCAGCGGTCGCTTGTGCTGCGCCCCATGCTCCAAGAGCCAGCCCACGCATGTGCGCAGCGGGCAGCGTCATTGCTGCGGTCAAGGTTGCGACCGCAAAAAGGCCGCCCCCGAAACCGATCAGCGAAGCACCAAGATAGAAAAGAGCTGGCGATTGCATCGGTGCCGAAAAGATCACGGCGGAAAACGCCCCCAATCCCGCGAGACAGCCAGATGCCGCCAAACGGTACGGGGAGGCGCCAACGCCCAAACGCTTGGCCGCAAGGGCGAACCCGGCCAGTGCACCAACCGCCCACATGGCCGTCAGCAAGGTAGTCGAAGACACGGAAAGCCCCAGTATCTCCCCTCCGTACGGCTCAAGGAGCACATCTTGCATGTTGAATGCCATAGTGCCCGCGAAAACCACGAACAGAAGGCGACGAATTCTTGATCCATCCTTCAGTTCTCCCCACGCGTCGCTGAATTGCGGGCGTGGCAAGTCGCGCTCCTCCTTGGTCATTGGACGCACATGCTCCTGCTTCCAAAGAGCAACGAGGTTCAGGAGCAGGCCGACCAAAGCCGCGCCCTGCACCACGCGCACAAGAAGAAGCTCGGAAAAATCTCTCAGTAACCAGCCGATCAAAAGCGCAGAAACGCCCATACCCACAAGGAACATGACGTAAAGCAGCGCCACCACCCGGGGTCGTGTCTCTTCCGTCGCACGATCTGCAGCAAGGGCGAGGCCCGCCGTTTGCGTCATGTGCAACCCAAGCCCTGTCATGAGGAAGGCAAGTGCGGCCAGCACTTCCCCCGCGAATGGAACATGGTGCACCGGGTTCCCACCCAGCACCAGCAGCGCGAAAGGCATGACCGCCAGGCCGCCCATCTGCCAAAGCGACCCGAACCAGAGATACGGTACCCGTTTCCAGCCGATAGCGCTCCGATACGTGTCCGATCGGAAGCCAAGCAAGGCCCGGAACGGCGCAACCAGAACAGGAAGCGCAATCATCACTGCCACGATCATCGCAGGCACCGAAAGCTCGACGATCATCACCCGGTTCAACGTACCCAGAAGCATCACCGATGCCATGCCCACCGACACCTGAAACAGCGACAACCGCAACAACTGGCCCAGCGGCAATTCCTCGCTCGCAGCATCAGCGAACGGTAGAGCGCGTAAGCCCAACTGCTTGATGGTGGCGCGAGGCAGGATCATCTCCGCACCTCCAGCGCTTCAGAGATATAAAACCCTTTCGAGACGCGCCCGACCTGAACACCACCCGCGTCCCGCGCGAGCTTGGCCGGCCCATGCGGCACCATCGTCGGCGAGCGATCAGAGCGTGGGAACGCCTTGCCCGCGTACCACATTGCCATCAGAAGCGGCGTTTTCGGCGCGACGGTGAAGACGATCTGGGGCGACCGCGCCGTCAACGTATCCAGCGCCGAGCGGATATCGCGCGGGCCGTAATAGATAAGGCTGTCCATCGCCAGCACCGCGTCGAAGGTCCCAAGACTTTCGGCCAGCATGTCGCCCGCAAGAAACGACACATGACCCTGCAACTCCGGCGCCAACCGTCGCTTGGCGATCCCGATCAGTTGCGGCGAGATATCGACACCGGTGACATAAGCACCCCGCGACGCAAGCTCCGCCGTCATCACACCCGGCCCGCACCCAGCATCCAGAATACGCATGCCGCTCAGATCATTCGGTAGTCGCGACAGCATCAAGGCCCGCATCTGGTCACGCCCCTGCCGAACGGTCTCCCTGATCTTCGATACGGGAGCGTCCGATGTCAGCCGCTCCCAGGTCCTTGTCGCCGTCTTGTCGAAGTAAGTCTCCACACGCGAACGCGTATCGACATAGGACCCGACACCCGAGACGGGCGCGGACCCGGAAACCGACCCGGTTTCCGAAGCAAAAATCGTATCGATTTTTGCGCCGTCAGCCATCAATCGAACCCCAGCAATTCAAAGATATCCCTGTCTTCCATCGGAGCAGGGGCGAGCGGATCAGTCCCGGCCCAGAGCGTCTCCGCGAGCCGTACGTACTCCGCTCGGCACCTTACGATGTCTTCGTCGTCGTCCATTTCGAAGAGTGTCTTTTTCTTCAGCCGCGACCGCCGGATCGCATCGACATCCGGCATATGCGCGATCCGCTTGAACCCAACCTCTCCGCAGTACCGGTCCACTTCATCCGTCTCGCGCGACCTGTTTGCCACGCAGCCGGCCAAGCGCACCTTGTAGTTGGCACTCTTGGCCTGAACGGCGGCAATAATCCGGTTCATCGCGTAAATGCTATCAAAGTCATTCGCCGTCACGATCACCGCCCGGTCCGCATGCTGAAGCGGAGCGGCAAAGCCGCCGCAGACCACGTCGCCCAGCACATCGAAGATCACAACATCGGTGTCCTCCAGCATGTGGTGCTGTTTCAGCAGCTTCACCGTCTGGCCAACAACGTATCCGCCGCAGCCAGTCCCTGCAGGAGGGCCGCCGGCCTCGACGCACATGACGCCGCCGTAGCCTTCCGTCATGAAATCTTCGGGCCTCAACTCCTCCGGGTGGAAATCTACCTCTTTCAGAATGTCGATAACCGTGGGCTGCAAATGCCCCGTCAACGTAAAGGTCGAGTCATGCTTCGGATCGCACCCGATCTGCAAAACCCGCTTGCCCATGGTCGAAAAGGCAGCCGACAGGTTTGAAGACGTCGTCGATTTCCCGATTCCACCCTTCCCGTAGACCGAAAAAACCTTGGCCCCTTCGATCTTCATCGAGGCGTCCTGATGCACCTGCACGGAACCTTCGCCATCAAGGCCCTTCAGGCTCGGAATGTCATCACGTGGGCTCATTTCAATTCTCCAGTCATTCCGCAGCAACGCCTTCGACGCGATCTTCAAGCGCATCGGCGGCGTCCTGTAAGGCAGCGAGCGTTTCGGCGTCCGGCGCCCAATATTCCCGATCGGATGCTTCAAGCAGCCGGTTCGCCATTCGGGACGAAGCGACGGGGTTCAAATCGGCAAGGCGCTGGCGCATCTCTTCGTCCAGCACGAATGTCTCGGACAGGCGCTGGTAGACCCAAGGCTCCACTTGCCCAGTAGTTGCCGACCAGCCAAGCGTGTTGGTCAAATGCGCTTCGATTTGGCGTACGCCCTCCGCACCATGATCCAAAAGTGGTTCATAGAAACGAGGGTTCAGGCTGCGCGATCGCGTCTCCAGCGCGACTTGATCGGCAAGTGTTCGGATTTTCCCCGAACCACGCGTCTGGTCAGAGATGTAAACAGCCGCCTCATCGCCTCCGCGTGCGCGTTTCACGGCGCGCGAGATACCCCCCAAAGTGTCGAAATAGTGATCAACGGTTGTGACCCCCAATTCGACGCTCTCCAGGTTCTGATAGGCGACTTCTACGGTACTCAGGGTTTCTTGTAGCAGTTCGGTATTCCGCGAAGCCTTGCCGTCGGTGCCATACGCGAAACTCTTTCGCGCCTGATAAGCATCTGCCAATTCATCTTCATCCCCGAAGGCGGAGGAGTCCACCAATTGGTTCACGTTGGAACCATAAGCACCTTCGGCATTCGAGAAGACGCGCAGCGCAGCTTCTTCCATGCTCGCGCCTGTCTTCTCGACATAAGCAAGGGCGTGCGCACGAATGAAATTTTTCTCCAGTGGCTCATCGGCTTCCGCCGCCTGCAAGGCAGCATCCGCAAGAAGTCGCGTTTGCAAAGGGAGAAGGTCTCTGAAGATTCCCGAAAGGGTCATCATTACATCGATGCGTGGTCGCCCGAGTTCGCCCAACGGGATCAAGTCCGCGCCAGAAAGTCGTCCAAAGGAGTCAAATCGCGGCTTCGCTCCGATAAAGGCCAAAGCCTGACCGATCGGTCCGCCGTCCGTCTTGATGTTGTCTGAACCCCAAAGCACAAGCGCTACGCTACGCGGCAACTTCTCGTGGGTCTCAAGCAGCATTTCCGCTTGGCGCTGCCCTTCTCGAACAGCGTATTCGGTCGGCATGCGGAACGGATCAAACGCGTGAATGTTCCGTCCGGTCGGAAGAATGTCCGGGTTTCGGATGAGGTCACCACCGGGCACAGGCGGGGTGAATCCACCACCAAGCGCATTCAGAATGGCAGCGATCTCTGTTTCACGTCCCAGCGCTGCAGCTACTCTGACCTTCGTATCAACGTCCGCGTGGTCGATGACAGCCAAGTACTCTGCTTTCTGCTCCTCGGTCAGGGCAGCGCCGACAACGTGCAGCCCATCCGGCACAAGCGCATCTTCTGTCTCGAGAAGTTTCAGCCAGAGTGTTTCTGGCGGCTGACCACCCAGATCGACCGCCCCTGCCTGCTCGTCAATCAGGGCTTCGAGTTCGGCCCGCTCCGCGGCGTCAGGCGCCAGTCCACGCCAGCGAGACAAGCTGTCCTTCAATTCCGCCAGACCTTTGTACAATCCCGCTGTCGCCAAAGGCGGGGTCAGGTGCGACACCATCACGGCGCCGGAACGACGCTTCGCGAGCGTTGCTTCAGATGGATTATTCGCGGCGTAGAGATAGACATTTGGCATCTCGCCGATCAGCCGGTCCGGCCAGTCCTGTCCATCAAGTCCTGTCTGCTTGCCAGGCATGAACTCGAGCGCGCCATGCATACCAAAGTGGAGGACCGCATCCGCTTTGTAGGTATTACGAAGCCACAGGTAAAACTGTGCAAATGCGTGGGTCGGAGCAAACCCACGTTCGAACAGAAGCCTCATCGGGTCGCCCTCATACCCAAAGCCAGGCTGAAGACCGACGAAGACGTTTCCGAAATGCGCCCCCAATACAAAAACGGACCTGCCGTTGGATTGAACACGTCCCGGAGCCGGTCCCCAAACTTCCTCAATCTCCTGAAGCCAAGGCGTGTTCGCAACCATGGTTTCCGCACCAACCTCGGCAGCGACATTGGCCTCTTGTCCGAATTGCGCAGCGGTTCCGCCAAGAACTGCTTCGCGGAGCGCTTCAACGCTATCGGGCACTTCAACGGAGTACCCCTCGTCTGCCATAGACTTCAAAACATTGAAAAGAGACGAGAAAACACTGAGATATGCTGCCGTTCCTGCCGCTCCTGCATTGGGCGGAAAGCCGAACAGAACGATCCCGATCTTTTTCTCTGCAACCGTTTTCTTGCGCAGTCGAGCTAAGCGGAGTGTCTTTTCGGCCAGACTCTCTATCCGCTCCAAACACGGGGCCATCTGATTTGCTGGAGCACTACTGTGAGCCGCATCAGCACCAAGCCGCCCACCGAACACCGTAGGACAGGTCGCACCGTCCAGTTCAGGCAGGGCAATCAGCATCGTGGTCTCAATCGGACCCAAGCCTTGGGAACTCGAAGACCATTGACCTAGTGTCTGAAACTCGAGTGGGTGAGCGGAGACATACGGTAAATCAAGGTCTTCCAAGACTTCAATCGCAGCCTCATTGTCATTGTAGGCTGGACCGCCGACCAAGCTGAAACCAGTCAAAGACACCAACGCATCGATTTTCGCGTCACGAAGGAAAGCGTCGATTGCCGGTCGCGCATCGAGTCCACCAGCAAAAGCGGGTACAACCCGCATTCCCTTCGCCTCGAAGGCTCGGATCACTCCGTCATAATGCGCTGTGTCTGCACTCAGTACGTAGGACCGCATGAGAAGAAGACCCACTGTCACTTCCGCGCGCTTCGGTTTCGGAAGTTTTGCAAGGTCCGTTGTGATCCGCTCCTTCAAGTCGGGATGGTAAAGACCGACATCGGGATACTCTTGAGGCGCAGCAACGCTCGCACCTTGCCAGCGTTCTTCCGCGGCATAGCGCGAAATCAGATGCCGGATCATGTTCTCGACATTCTCGTCCGACGAAGCCAGCCAGTATTGCATCGTCAGGAACCAAGCCCTTAGGTCCTGCGCTTTTCCTGGAATGAACCGCAAAATCTTGGGCAGCCGCCTCAGAAGCCGCATCTTCTTGGCACCGCTCTCGGTCGAAGGTTTGGAAGACCCCCTGAGACGCTTCAGAAAGTTCATCGTTCCCGAAGACGGAGCGCGCATATCGAGCGCGCCCATGCGCGTCGTTTTGACGATGGCCGCGTCGGAGATAATCCCGACCATTGCGTCGCAATGCTGTCTCCGTGCTTCCAGATCGGGCAGGATGCGCCGAATATGCTCCTCGAGGAACAACAAGGACGTCACAACGATATCGCCGCTCGAAACCGCCTCTCGCGCGGCTTCCAATTTGTCCGGGCACTCGCCCCATTCGGCAGCCGCGTGCACCTCGACGGACAATCCGGGGAAATCCCGATGCAATCGTTCAGATGCACGAGCGACGGGTCCGGCCGAATGGGAGTCCAACGTGAGTATGACCACGCGATAGCCCGCCTGCGGGCCGGTTATGCCTGTATCATCGCGCAAAATGTGCCTTCGCTTCGTAAAGGGTATCGACCGAGATTTCGCCAAGACCCCGCTCGGCAGCAAAAGCCTCAGTGTTCCGGCGTGCTTTGCCGCGAACAAAAAACGGCACACGTTTCAGTTCGCGTTCGGCATCAGCCAACCAGATGACTTCACCCATCTCTGAAACGTTGCCGGGTGTCGGTGTTTCAGTCGCGGCCCGTGTCGTTGCTTCGGTGCTTTCGGAGGACGCAACCGCCTTGCTGCCGTGATGCGATGCACCAGCGTCGTCGTGGAACTCGAAATCCTCTCGGAACATATGCAGAAGATGTTCTTCAAGCCCCATCACGAGAGGATGCACCCAAGTGTCGAAGATCACATTGGCACCTTCGATACCCATCTGAGGTGAGTACCGAGCGGGAAAATCCTGTACGTGTACAGGCGCCGAAATCACCGCACATGGGATACCCAGTCGCTTCCCGATATGGCGCTCCATCTGCGTGCCAAGGATCATCTCTGGCGCAAGCGCCTCAATGCTCGCTTCAACGTCCAGATAGTCGTCTGTGATCAACGCATCGACGCCAAAATCTTTCGCAAGCGAGCGTATCATTCGAGCTTGCTCGCGGTTGTAACAACCAAGGCCGACAACCTCGAAACCCATTTCATCGCGTGCAATGCGAGCGGCAGATGCAACATGTGTGCCGTCGCCAAATAGAAAGACACGTTTCCCAGTGAGATAAGTGCTATCCACGCTTGCCGAGTACCACGGGAGTCTCAGCCGTGTTTCATCGATCTTCGCCGGTTTTCCAGCGATTTCAGAAACCTCACGCAGAAAATCGCGGGTTGCTCCAACACCGATCGGGACGGTTTTGGTAAATGGTTGACCCAGCTCGCGTTCCATCCAGCGACAAGCTGCCTCGCCTGTCTCCGGGTACATCAAAACGTTGAAGTGCGCGGAGCCCAACTTTGTAATGTCGCCAGGTGTCGCGCCATAAGGCGCGACCACGTTCACTTCGACACCCATCTCCAGCAAGAGACCCGTTAACTCGGTAATGTCGTCGCGATGTCTGAACCCAAGTGCGGTAGGACCGATCAGGTTGCATGTGACTCTGGCCGTTCGCTCCATCGGCCTCGACAGAGCACGAACAATCTGGAAAAACGTTTCGTCTGCCCCGAAGTTCTCTTTTCGTTGGTAGCTTGGCAGTTCCAAGGGAATGACGGGCACGGGAAGACCCATTGTATCTGCCATACCTCCTGGGTCATCCTGGATAAGCTCGGCGGTGCAAGAAGCCCCAACAATAATCGCCTCTGGCTCGAACCGCTCATAGGCTTCGCGGCACGCCGTTTTGAAGAGGTTCGCCGTATCGGCCCCAAGATCGCGTGCCTGGAAGGTGGTGTAGGTTACAGGCGGTCGTCGATCCCGTCGCTCGATCATCGTGAACAACAAATCAGCGTAGGTATCACCCTGAGGCGCATGAAGAACGTAGTGAAGTCCCTTCATTGCGGTTGCCACGCGCATCGCACCGACGTGGGGTGGCCCCTCATATGTCCAAACTGACAGCTTCAAGTGTCGGCCCCCCGAAGGTCCGCAAGGCTGCCTTCCGGCGCGTCCATCTTCAGAAGAGCTCGGCGTCTCAACGGGCGTGCAAACAGGCCAGCCAGATCACCGGCCTGCTCGTAGAAGTGGATAGGCGTGAACACGAGTTCGATCGCCCACTTGGTTGTCAGGCCCTCTGCCTCCAATGGATTAGCGAGCCCAAGGCCACAGACTGTCAAATCCGCTCGCGATGTTCGCGCCCGTTCCAGCTGCTTGTCCACGTCCTGCCCTTCGGAAAAGACGGGGCCGTCAGGAATCAGCTCGATGTCCGGACCGACGACATCCCGGTGCACGTAAGGTTGGCCGACCTCCAACGCATCCATCCCACATTCCCGAGTGAGGAAGCGCGCCAGCGGAATTTCCAATTGGCTGTCGGGGAACAAGAAGACAGACTTGCCTTGCAACGGGTCACTCGCCTGTCGAACGGCACGCCGAGCGCGATCCCTTGGAGCCGCCGTGACCCGATCGAAGACCTCTTCCGAAACACCAAACTCATGCGCAATGGCTCGAAGCCAGGCAGTGGTACCCTCTTCTCCGAACGGGAAAGGTGCCGCGATATGGCGTGCGCCACGCCGCGTGAGTGCGGCATGCGTCTCACCGAGGAAAGGTTGCGAAAGAGCAAAGACCGTATTTGCCCCGACGGCAACCGGCTCATCGGCGTTTGTAGTCGGCAGAACTGTTATCGGACCAATGCCAAGAGCCTTGAGCAGACCCAACATTTGATCTTCAACAACGTCCGGTAGCGCGCCCGCGACGATCAACTGTCGTTCGTCCGTCTCCGGCAAGTCCGGTACAATAGCCGCTAGGCAGGCATCTTCCCCTTCTGTGAAGGTCGTCTCGATCCCGCTCCCGGAAAAGTTCACGACGTTCACACGAGGTGCATACTTGCCTGACAATCGCTCCGCCGCCTTTTCAAGATCCAGCTTGATGACTTCAGACGGGCACGAACCAACAAGAAACAATCGCTTGATGTCAGGTCGTCTTGACAGCAACTTTTCCACTTCGCGGTCCAGTTCGGCCTGAGCGTCCGCCATTCCGGCCAAGTCGGTTTCCTCGAGAATCGCTGTTCCAAACCGCGGCTCGGCGAAAATCATCACCCCAGCCGCGCTTTGCAGAAGGTGCGCACAGGTACGAGACCCAACCACGAGGAAGAAGGCGTCCTGCATCTTCCGATGCAGCCAGACAATTGCGGTGAGCCCGCAGAATACTTCCCGCTGCCCCCGCTCTTTAAGGAGTGGAACGTCGCGACATCCGGAGGCTTTTGACAAGGGAGCATTCATGCTGGAACCACTCCCTGCAAACGCGCCTGCCGAAGCTTCAGGAGGAACTGCGCCGCATTGATCACGTACAGCAGGTATGCCGCCAGTGCGACTGCCATCTGACCCGCAGGAGGAAGAAAATTAGTAAGTAGAACAATTACATAGAGGAGGTGCAGGGCTATTACAAAGAAGCTGACGACGTCTTCCCAGAAAAACGCAGGCGCCAAAAGGTATTGCCCGAACACAACCTTTTCCCAGATGGCACCGGTCACCATGATCAGGAGAAGAACACCAGTTTTCAGCAGGATGGAAAGCGTCGCGGCCTCGTATCCATATCCGGTCACAAGATACCGAAGAACCAAACCAAGAGAGATCAGGAAGACAAGAAATTGCAACGGCGCCAACACGCCTTGAACGACGGTCCATTTCGTTCCGTCTCGGCGTGCGCGCTGTTCAGGCGTGTACAATTCGGGAGCGTCCCCCCGGGCGCGGTGGCTCCGGCTCATGCCGACTCCTCTGTCTTCCTCCAGCCCCAGCGTAAGGGCCAAATCCGAAAAGTGTCAATCTAAACTTACATTTTCAAACTTGACACTCGCTGAAGTGGGTCACGGCCGCGCAAAGGGAATAAAGTACTGATTTTGAATGATTGTTTACATTTTCCTCGCCTTTTGACGCTCCACGTGACACTTGAATGTCTAATCACTTTGACAATTTGACCTACATAACTGACACTGAAGGCGGACGAGAAAGAGTCGCTCACTGGCTATCCTTCGAGCGCGCTTGTCCTTAACGGTGGTGATGATGACCGCAGAACATGGCAGCCGCGCGCTTCTGACCGGAAGCCGATCGCTTGTCGATGGACTTGCGCGTTCAGTCATTTCCAAGGTGAGCGCGACGCCTCACCAGCGCCGTCACCGACGGATCGAGATCGGCACGAATGTCTTGTACGCCGCCGTTCTCGACAAAGTCGAATTCGACAGTGCCGGGATAAAATCCGACCTCGCCATGCTCAGAATATCGATGACCGATATCGTGGATCGTTGCATTCCAGACGTGGCGACCATGCTGGGCGAAGACTGGGTTGCAGACCGTTTGAGTTTTGCGCGAGTCACAGTGGCCAGCGCACGACTGTACAGTCTTTGCAAGTCAGTCGGCCAAGAGTGGGACAATGTCCGCGGTGGCGTCGAGTCGCGCGCAATCTTGCTGGCAACCATTGGGCGTGAAGATCACATCATTGGCCCTGCAGTCTTGGCAGACCAACTGCGGCGTCGCGGTCATTCTGTCCAGCTTCATTCCAATGCAAACACGCAGTCTCTGTGCGAAAAACTGGCACAGGACCAGTTTGACGGGCTCATGATCTCGGTCGCAACACGTCACGGTCTTGAACTCGCTCGCAAAGCCATTAGAGAACTGAGGCAGGAAGGCGCCGATACAGTCGTCGTACTCGGCGGGGCCGTCCTGAACGAAGAAGGCATTGACGAGCAGACCACGGGCGCTGACGTGACGACGAACAATATCGATGAAGCGCTTGATGCTATTGCGGGCAGCGACGTCGAAATGAGGGTGGCAGAATGACGGCGGGCGGCGCGGCAAATTGGGCGAAAGGCCCTATGCCGGTAATCGAACCCGAGTATCTGACAGGCATACTTGCCGCTGCTTGCGATCTTGCGTTTGTGGTTTCGGCTGACGGGATTGTCAGGTCCATCCTGATTGACAGCGAGACCGACGAACATGCTCGCTTGAGCCATTGGGCCGGCAAGCCCATGCAAGATTTCCTCACGTCGGAAAGCGTCCGGAAATTTGAGGCCGCCCTGGAAGCCGTCAATATCAGCAAACAAATCACAAGGCCTGTGGAATTAAACCACTCCGACAAATCAGAATGGCAATACCCGGTCAGATATTCGTTCCACACAGTTGGGCCTGACGCGTCAGTCTTGATGTTGGGTCACGACTTGCGGCTCGTCGCGGAAACACAAGAACAACTGGTACAAGCCCAATTTGCATTGGAGCGGGGCTACGAAGAGAGGCGCGAACATGATGCGCGCTACCGGATGCTCATGGCGTCAACCGGGGACGCTTTCATATTTGCCTCCGCCAGCGATGGTCGCATCAGAGATCTGAACGCAGCCGCGGCTCGGCTCTTGGGAGGCGAGCGCGATGAGCTTATCGGCGCTCCGCTGGCACAAGAATTCAAACACCGCCGCCGCGGGGAGTTTGTTGATAAGCTGGTTTCGCTGGCGGCATCAGATTTTGAGAATGAGCTGCAAGCCCAAACCGCTCGGAGCCGTCGTGAGGTTTTGCTGACGCCCACCGTTTTCCGTGCTGCTGGAGAACGTTTGATCATTTGTCGACTCCAATCGGAGCGAAATGACAGCAAAGGCGATGACCATCTTCGCGAGAATCTCGCAAGTCTTTTCCAGAAGAGTACGGATGCAATCGTGCTCACGGATACGCGCGGGATCGTGCAGGAAGTCAATGAAGCCTTCCTCGAAATCGCAGACGTTGCGAGCCTGTCAGATGTGAAGACACGAAGCCTGTCTGAGTTCTTGCAGCGTGGTCAGATTGACCTCAGTGTCATGTTGGAAAACGCCATACGCTCCGGGCACATGCGGGTTTACTCGACCAAGCTTGCAAACGAGTTCGGCGCACGTGCCTCCGTTGAAATCTCGGTGGTCTATATCAATGACCAGGATCGTCCGGCCGTTGGATTTATCATTCGCGATGCCAGCCGGGCGGAAACGATCCGTAATACGGCAAAGGGAACAGCACAGCCGGAAAGTTCGAGTCACAATGTTGTCGAACTTGTTGGTTCGGCGCCGTTGAAGGAAATTGTTGCGGAGACCAACGAAGTTATCGAACGCATGTGCATCGAAACCGCTGTGGAGCTTACACGCAACAATCGCGCTGCCGCAGCGGAGATGCTTGGTCTGTCACGACAAAGCCTCTACGTGAAATTGCGCAAGTACGGCCTTCTCAAACGCGAAGACCAAGACTGACCGCAAGCTGACAGACCTCAGTTTCGTACGAACATGGAAGACGTATTCATCTTCTGCTTTAGAGTGAATTCGAGAACCATCTGCTGACATAGCCAACACAACTGAATCTTGACCGTTTTCCTTGCACGACTCGCTATGTCATGCAAAGTTGACACATGCCCGTTTCAACGGATTTACAGCCTCGACTCTGGCCCGATCCGGGCGCCATGCTGACCCTGATCAAACCGGTCACATGGTTCCCTCCGATGTGGGCATATCTTTGTGGTGCCGTTTCCGCCGGGACTTCGCCTTCAGGTCAGTGGGGACTTGTTCTGCTAGGAGTTTTCCTCGCCGGGCCAGTGGTTTGTGGCATGAGCCAGGCTGCGAACGACTGGTGTGACCGGCATGTCGACGCCATCAACGAGCCAGACCGTCCAATACCGTCGGGTCGCGTACCGGGTCGTTGGGGCCTATGGATTGCAATCGCCATGTCTCTTGCATCCCTCGCCATAGGTTGGCTGCTGGGACCGTGGGGGTTCGGGGCCACCGTGGTCGGAGTTGCGGCGGCTTGGGCGTACTCCGCCGAACCTATTCGACTGAAACGCTCTGGCCTATGGGGTCCCGGACTGGTCGGTTTGAGCTATGAAACCCTCCCATGGTTTACCGGAGCAGCCGTCTTAAGTGCGGGAGCGCCAACCTGGTACGTCGTTGTGGTCGCACTCCTTTACGGCATCGGCGCCCATGGCATCATGACACTGAACGATTTCAAAGCGCTCGAAGGAGACCGCCAGACCGGCGTGAATTCACTTCCGGTCACAATGGGTCCCGATCGCGCGGCACGCCTGGCATGCTGGGTGATGGCCTTGCCGCAGGTGGTCGTACTTGGATTGCTCCTGATTTGGGACAAACCACTGCACGCACTGGGCATCCTGGCCGTCCTGATGGGACAAGTCATGGCAATGCGTGTCATGCTTCGTGATCCCAAAGGCCGTGCGCCCTGGTACAATGGCACGGGAGTGCTGCTGTTCATCAGCGGCATGATGATTGCAGCCTTTGCGATCAGGGGGCTCACATGACACTAGGATGGGCCGGCATTGTGAGGCTTTGCCTCGTGAACGCAGCGATAGGCGGCCTCGCCGCTCTTCCAGTAAATCTTTTCAATCGCTTAATGACTGTCGAGCTTGCGTTGCCTGCACTTCTTCCCGGTCTCTTGGTTGCGCTCCACTACGCCGTCCAAATCACTCGGCCGGTTTGGGGCCACCGGTCAGATACTCAGGGACGACGCACACCCTTCATTCTTGGAGGTACGGCCGTCGTTGGCCTCGGCCTGATCGCCACAGCTTGGGCGATTGCCTTTGCACCTTCTACCGGAGTTGCTCTCACTGTTTGGGTACTTGCCTACGCTGCAATCGGCTTCGGCATAGGGGCCGCAGGCACATCTTTCCTGGCCCTACTTGCAACGGCAGCACCCGATGCCCGAAAGGGCGCGGCTGCAACGATTGCTTGGCTCATGCTGATTGCAGGAGCAATCGCGGCATCGATCGGTACGGGTATCGCACTTGACCCATACTCACCGGAACGGCTCATGCTCGTCATTCCGACTGTTGCGCTCATCTGCCTTTTGGTGGCTATCCTCGCCACTTTTGGAACTGAAGCCCAGATTGGTGCGGTCCCAGCGCCGGAAGAGTCCCATTTCCGCGATGCCATTCGGGCCACTTGGTCAGATCCAGCGGCAAAGGCGTTCACAGGTTTTGTCTTCCTGTCCATCTTCGCCTTCTACCTTAGCGAGTTGGTTCTCGAACCATTTGCCGGGCACATCCACGGCCTGACACCGGACGCTTCAACAAGACTCTCTGGAGGCAAGGATGGCGCCGCTTTGTTGGGAATGATTTCAGCTGGCGCGCTTTCTACCTTTGGCTTGGGTTCACTGCGTGGCTGGGCAGTTCTTGGCTGCATTATCTCCGCACTTGGATTGCTCGGATTGGGAGCTGGCCTCGCACTGCTCCCCTTCACCATCATGCTTGGATTCGGCAACGGCCTTTTCGTCGTAGGTGCCATTGGCTCAATGATGCGCCTCGCTGCAGAAAGAGCTGGGGCAACGGGCACGCGGATGGGCGTATTTGGTGCAGCGCAAGCCATCGCCGCCGGCCTTGCAGGCATCGTGGCCACCGGCACGCTCGACGTCGCCAGAATGACCTTTAGTGACCAAACAGCCTACGGCATCGTCTTCGGGATGGAAGCCGTACTATTTCTTGCCGCAGCCGTCGTCGCGCTCCGGCTTCTGAAACCCGCACCTATCTTGCAACCGGGGGAGTGAGAAATGATCTATGACGTTGTCGTTGTGGGTGGTGGACCCGCAGGAGCGACCGCCGCAGAAGACCTTGCCCGAAGTGGCGTATCGGTCGCGCTCCTCGACCGGGCCGGTCGAATAAAACCTTGCGGGGGTGCTATCCCGCCGCGTCTCATGCAAGACTTCGATATTGGCGAGGAGCAACTGCTAACCAAAGTCACAACGGCCCGGATGATCTCGCCCACCGGCCGCCGCGTCGATATCCCCATCGAGAACGGCTATGTCGGAATGGTAGACCGCAAGGACTTTGATCCGTTCCTCCGCGACCGAGCGAGGGAAGCTGGAGCCGACTATTTCGAAGGCACGTTTCTGAAGATCACGCGCGAAGGTGGCCACCCCGAAATCCACTACCGTGACAAGGCAAGTAGTGAGCCGCGTTCCATCGAAGCAAAACTGGTCATTGGTGCGGACGGTGCGAAATCTCGGGTGGCACTCGCCGAAGTTAAAGATGCAGAAAAGGTACCGTTGGTTTTCGCATACCATGAGATTATCTCGGCACCGCCAAAGACCGACATATATAACCCTGAACGCTGCGACGTGGTCTACGATGGCGCGATTAGCCCGGACTTCTACGGCTGGGTCTTTCCCCACGGAAGCACCACGAGTGTCGGCATGGGCACCGAAGACCCCGATGTCAGCCTGAAAGAAGCCACCGCAGCACTGCGCCGTGCATCGGGCCTGGAGGACTGTGAGACCATCCGGAAAGAAGGCGCGCCGATTCCGCTGCGCCCGATGGATCGGTGGGACAACGGAAAGGACCTTGTCCTCGCTGGCGACGCAGCTGGTGTCGTCGCGCCCAGTTCAGGTGAAGGCATCTACTATGCCATGATGGGCGGCCGCGTCGCAGCAACAGCCGCTGCGGCATGCCTCGCCTCAGGCCGCGTCAATGACCTCAAGCTCGCGCGGAAATTGTTCATGGGCGAGAATAAAATGGTCTTCCGCGTTCTCCGGTCGATGCAGGATGCATACTACAAGTCGGACGAACGCCGAGAACGCTTCGTTTCGCTTTGCCATGATGTCGATGTGCAACGCTTGACCTTCGAGGCCTACATGAACAAGAAGCTCGTGCGTGCCCGACCGATGGCTCACATCAAGATCGGGATCAAGAACCTTGCTCATTTGACCGGGCTCGTGAAGCCGGAGCACATATGACGATCATGATTCCCACATGGGTTGAAGGTACTTTGACCCCCGTCGAAAAACTTGAAGCGCACAAACGCGGCCTCAGGCATATGGCCGTATCAGTGTTCGTACTCAAAGGTGACGAAGTCCTTATTCAACGGCGCGCGATGGGCAAGTATCATACACCCGGTCTCTGGGCGAATACCTGCTGCACCCACCCCGAGTGGGACGAAGCGCCAGATGCATGCGCAATTCGGCGGCTGGATGAAGAGCTTGGGATCAAGGGACTAAGGCCCGTCCACAAGGATCGGATCGAGTACCGTGCTGATGTTGGAAATGGCCTGATCGAACACGAAGTCGTGGACCTGTTTACGGCAGAAGCGACCGACGATCTTCTCGTTGATCCAAATCCGGACGAAGTCATGGAAACCCGGTGGATGACCTACCGGGAACTGCAACAAGCCGCTCGAAACTTCCCGAAGCGCTTTACGCCGTGGCTTCGTATCTATCTTGAAGACCATGCCGAGCGAATTTTCGGTACGGTCAGCGCCTGAGCAATTTCGGCACATCCACGCCTCGGCTGACGAAAACCGGTGGAATATTCCTTCCGAAATGTCTCAGGTGGCCTGACTAAGCCCGTGCACCAAAATCCACTATGTTCGCGTCAGGCATCAGAATGCTCTTCGCAGTCTGGCAAATATCCGTGACCGTCAAACCAGCATCGGAGTACATCTCCGCTGGGCTTGCCTGGTGAATAAAACGGTCTGGAAGCGTCATGGGCCGAATTGCAAGACCACCGTCCAAAAGTCCGTTTCTCGCCAAATGGTGTAGAACTGCGGACCCGAACCCACCCTCAGACCCTTGCTCCAAAGTAAGGAGACCCGAATGCTCTCGTGCCAGCTTTTCGATGAGTTGCGTGTCGAGAGGTTTGGCAAATCTCGCATCGGCAACGGTTACGCTGATGCCATCTGCGTCCAATCGCTCCGCAGCGGCAATTGCATCAGCAAGCTGCGCTCCAAAGGACAGTATCGCAAGATCGCTGCCTTCGCGAACAACGCGGCCTTTACCAATTTCCAAAACTTCGCCGCGCTCGGGCATTTCGACACCGACACCTGCACCTCTTGGATATCGAAACGCGATCGGGCCGCTGTCGTGTGCAGCTGCTGTCGCCACCATATGCACCAGTTCAGCTTCGTCTGCAGCCGCCATCACCGTGAAACCCGGCAAATTTGCAAGATACGCGATGTCAAAGGCGCCGGCGTGCGTTGCACCATCCGCCCCGACCAGGCCTGCGCGGTCGATGGCAAATCTAACCGGCAAACCCTGAAGCGCCACGTCGTGTACGATTTGATCGTACCCCCTTTGAAGGAAGGTCGAGTAGATGGCACAGAATGGGCGAAGCCCGCTCGCCGCCATTCCCGCGGCAAATGTCACACCGTGTTGCTCGGCAATTCCAACATCGAAGACACGAGACGGGAAACGATCGGCCATCAAATTCACACCCGTTCCGGACGGCATCGCTGCCGTCACCGCAACAATGCGAGGGTCACGGGACGCTTCTTCCGAAAGCGCCTTGCCAAACACGCTTGTATAGCTTGGCGCGTTTGGCTTTGACTTGGCTTGCGTCCCGGTTTCGACATCAAACTTCGCAACACCGTGGTATTTGTCGGCGCTTTGCTCTGCGGGTGCGTAGCCCTTGCCTTTCACCGTGCAGCAGTGGATGAGCACAGGGCCTTCCGCACGCGCTTTGGCGGCGCGCAACGTGACAAGAAGCTGGTCCATATCGTGGCCATCAATTGGCCCCATGTAGTCGAAGCCAAGCTCTTCAAAGAGTGTCCCGGACAGTCCTTGTCCAGTCACCAGTTGCCGGGCACGTCGCGCACCCTCGCGCATGGGAGGGGGCATAAAGGCCTCCATGCCTTCGGCCAGGGCTTTCATGGGTGCCGGCGTCGCCGCGTATAGACCAGAGAGATAGGACGACATCGCTCCAACAGGGGGCGCAATTGACATTTCATTGTCGTTGAGAATGACGATAAGCCGCCGCCCCTCTGCGCCAGCGTTGTTCAAGGCTTCATAAGCCATTCCGGCGCTGATCGAACCATCACCAATCACCGCGATTGCGTCGCCGGTTGGTCGGCCCATATCGCGCCCGACGACGAAACCGAGTGCCGCAGAAATCGACGTTGATGAATGTGCAGCCCCGAAAGGGTCGAATTCGCTTTCATCGCGTTTGGTGAAACCAGAGAGACCATCCTTTTGCCGGAGTGTGCGCATCAGATCTCGACGGCCGGTCAGCACTTTGTGCGGATAGCACTGATGGCCAACGTCCCAGATCAACTTGTCCATAGGGGTGTTGAAAACCGAGTGGATAGCCACGGTCATCTCCACAACACCAAGCGACGACCCCAAGTGTCCTCCAGTTTGCGAAACGACTTCGATCACTTCACGCCGCAGCTCGCCTGCCAGTGTGGCAAGTTCGCTGTCGGAAAGCTGTTTCAAGTCCGACGGACCGGCAATTTTGTCGAGAAGAGGTGTCGTGGTCATGATCGCGCTCCCTGTTGTTCCCTTGTGCGGGCGGGTATGGCGGCGCATTCAGGGAACGGAGAATGCGCCGCCTTTATCCTGCTCAGCAGCAGGATTGGGATGCGGGATGGTGCACCCCGTTGCCCGGCCCCTGTTGCCCGCGGGACCGAACCTCGTGAGACGACTGTTAGGGCAGTTCAATCGCACCTTCGGTGGATTGAAGTTGCGCCCAGTCGCCAATTACGTTCGTGCCTTGCAGCGGCTGCTGATACCCCTTGTGGCAGGTTTTGCAGGCCACCTTCGGCTCGTCACCGTTGCGCGGCCCCAGACGCTCTTCGGGCAAGAGCGCGCCAGCCGGCACGATGTAGTCATTGTTGAGTTCCTGAACCATTAGGATGCCAAGGCTCGCCGTTGCCCATTGCGGGGTGACTTGCCCGGCATCATAGAAAGCGCGGGAGTTGTGGCAGAACACGCAGTTCACACCCAGTGAGTTCGCGAAGTAGTTCATGAGCGAATAGGTCCGCTCAGCGTGTTGAATGCCCGGGTAATCATTTTGTCCTGGAACACCGGCCACACGGCTTTCCAGATCGTGAACGCCAATCGTTTGCGTATCGAGCAGGTAGCTCTCCAGCGCGTCAGATGGCAGTGATGTTGATTGCGAAAGGGATGTCGCCCTGTTCTGTATCGCGGCCCAACCGTCCATCCGATCCACGACAGGCACAATTGAAAACCAGATCTCTGACGGGACAGGCTGTCCCCGATGGCAGGTGTAGCAAGTAACACCGACTTCGGCGTTTGCGTTCACGTGCCCGTCCCAGTTCTCATTTATGTTCTGGGTCATTGCGATCATCATCGCGCCGACCGCATACTGATAACTGTCCGGATCCTCGAACAGATTTGGAATGCCCGTCCAAGCCTGCATGGCGGCAATGATGTCGCCGTCAAGATCGCCGATTTCATCGAGTGTAGCGATGCCGGGGTCGGGCTTTGCCAGATCAGATTTGAATTCCGGCACCGACATCCCGATGCCGCGTGGCCCGGTCTGCATACTGTCTGTTGCGAATGGCTGGCCCAAGGAGAACAGCGCAATGACCGCAATGACGGCTGTGCCCAGCGCACCCATCACAATGATAGGCCCGTAGATATCCGTCGGGTTATTCTTGTTCCAGTCGCCGAACCATTCCGGGAACTTCACGAACTTGTCGAGATTCATCGCCTCATTCCTTCCCGATAAAGTCTTGGTAGGTGCCGTAGGCTTCGTAGCCGTAAGCGCCGTCATAGGTCGGTGCGAAGTAGTGCTCCTGAGCCCAGATGAACCAGTTGTCCACGACGGTACCCGTGAGAAGGATGCCTATGCCGCCCGTGATCGGGGTCAGCACCGCAAACCACCACGCCCAGCGGTGGATCCCTTCCATCGTGGCGTTGAAACCCATGGTCCAGCGCCAGAAGAGCGCCGCGCGCTCCGTGGCCGTACCCCGGTCAACGATCTGCTCAAGCTCCCGGTCGCCGCCATAGCGGGTGACCGCAAGGATCGTGCCGCCGTGCATCGCGAAGAGCAGGGCCGAGCCATAGAGGAACACGATCGAGAGACAGTGGAACGGGTTGTAGTAGAGGTTGCCATACCGGATTGAGAACGCCGTTGTCCAATCGAGGTGGGCAAAGATGCCATAGGGGACGGCTTCACTCCAAGACCCCATCAGGACCGGGCGAAAGAGACCCAAAACCAGGAAAAGCCAAATCGCCGATCCAAACGCCCAGAAGACGTGCTTTCCCATTTTCTGTTCGGCCGCCAATTGCCAGGACCGATACCACCAGGCCATAACCGAGAAGAGCAGGAAGAAACTCGCGATGATGTACCAACCACCATCGTTGAGAGGCGGCATGGAGAGGCCGTACTCGGGTGAAGGCGGCTCAAGCGCCAACCAGAATAGCTGTCGGATGAACTCCGGGATCGACCAGTCGACCTGGGCCAGCATGTTGAAGCCGATGATGTTCAGCCAGATCAGACCCGACGCCAGCGAGACAACACCCGCCATGCCAAGGTTGATTGGTCCAAGCTGTGCGTTCGCGAACCAGCCGAACAGCGATGAAAAAGTTGCACTCTTCGTGCGGTCTTCCATCAAGGTCCCGTAGTCATCCGTTCCCATCTCAGCGGGACCGCGAACCTGAACCTGGTTAAAGATGTTCTGATATTCTGTGATCATGTCTTAGAACCCCACCTGGCTGCCCCAGATCGGCAGTTCGAGCCACCAATTCCACCATTCTGGCCATCCTCTGGTCCAAACTGGCCCAGAAATGATGATGCAGACGGCGCTCCAGAAACCTGCGTTGATCGCAAGAAGGAAACCAAGACGGTGAATGCCGAGGGGTCCGATCGAATAGCCGATGAAATCGCGGAAGAATGTGTCCTCGTGATCCGGCGTCTTCATCGTCTCGCCCTTTTCCGGGTTCGCTGCGGAGAGGATCAGCGCACCATGAAGGGCCAGCGCGAGACAGGTGGTGAAGAAGAGCGTCACCGCCAGCATATGCGCAGGATTGTAGTGGAAATGGAGGTAGGCGTAGCCGGTGTTCGACACCCAATCGAGATGGCTGAAGATGCCGTAAGGAAAACCATGCCCCCATGCGCCCATCAACACCGGTCGGAACACGACTAGCGTGACATACGCAAAGATTGCGAAACTGAATGCGAACGGGACGTGATAGCCCATCCCCAGCTTTCGGCAGATCTCAACTTCTCGCAAAGCCCAACTGACAAAAGCACCGATCGCGCAGATGGTGATGATCTGCCAAAGCCCTCCCTCAAGGAGAGGGGCTGCCGCAAGACCGTAGCTAAGGTCGGGCGGTTCGATGCTCACCAACCACGGGTTCCAAACCCCTTGAACGGACGCACCGTAGAAAATCAGGATTGTGCCGAGGAGCGCGAAGAATGCACCCGTGACACCAAAGAACCCGACGTAGAACGGGCCAACCCAGAAGTCGAACAGATCACCGCCGATGATCGTGCCTCCGCGAACCCTGTATTTTCTTTCGAAGCTGAGCAAAGCCATCTTCTTACTCTCCATTTGGTAGACGCGGTGGTCTGCCTATAATTCTTGGTTTGTCGTGGGCAGCGGCAGAACCGCCGCCCACGACGTGTAGAGCAAGCGCTCCCGTGGTTATCCGTCCGTGGCCATGCGAGATGCAGCGGCGTTTTCGAACCAGTTCACACCGTTCGAAAGCACCACCAGGTGAATCATCACCGCCAGGAGGAAGAGGAAGACGCCTTGTGCCACAAACACGCGGCGCGGATCGAAGATGAGCCAAATTTTGTAGAATTTTGCCATTTCAATCCCCTCAGAACCACGGAGCCCAGATGTAGGTCGCAAGGTGTGCGACCACTGCCACGATCACGAACAGCCAAAGGCCGCCCATATAGACCGAATGCAGCTCCTGAGCCTGCTCGTCGGTAAGACCTGTGAAAGACAGGTCACTGTTATCAGCCATGAACTTTCCTCCGGAACGTTATGCTGACGCCGCGAAGCCCTCGCGGCAGGGACCCTCGGGGTTTCCCCTTTGGGATCTGGTTTTCGGCGTGCGGGCTCATGCCGAGAAAATGAGCGGGGTGATCCGGTCCGCTTCCGCCCAGGCGCGGGCCAGTGGCCCTCGCACATCAAGCGAACGCTTCCGCACCACGTTGGCAATCCACCGTTCCGTTCCAACGGGGATGGCCAAGATGAAGATGAGCGAGAAGTAAATCTTGAACTCGAGACCTCGCTTACGGTTCGACGCGCGCACTACCGGCGCATTGGTCATATCGGTCATTGGAGTTCCTCCTTCATGTCGTCGGTTTTGGCGGGCGCCAAAGCCTTGACTGTTTCGACAACGACCCGTTCGGCGCCCTGTTCGAGCGCTGCATGCTCGGCGGCATCGCGCAACGTCTTGGCGGCTGAAATGCGAGTCAAAATGGGGTGCGTGGCGACGATCCGATCGAGCTCTGCTTGAGCATCTGCATCCCAGGGCATGTCGCGACGTAGTTTGGTTGGTGTGGCTGCTGCGTCGTCCATGTTGGACGCCAATGGCAAAATGTGGAACAGGGCATCGAAAAGCCCATTGCAGACTTCCTGCAAAAGATACGTGGCTCCGGCGTAACCCATGAACGGCGTCCCGGTCGCACGGCGGATCGCGGCGCCCGGGAAGCTTGCCGGGATAAACGCCGGTTGCGGGCCGTGCCCGGCTTTCGTCTCGGCGAGGTACATTTTCTCGTTGATCGAGCCGAACACGATTAGTGGCTTCCTCTCGCCTATCAAGGCGCGCACTTCATTGTTGTTCGTCTTGGTCCCGGCAACGCGTGCGACAGCAAACCCACAAGGCAATCCAAGATCGCTCTCAAGAAAATGCCGTACGCCGCGCGCATAGGTCTCGTTCGCGACGATCCCGAAGCTGGCCGTGGCAAAAAAGTCTTGCGTCACCGACCGCCAGAGATCCCAAACAGGCTTGATCGTGGAATGCTTCTCGCGCTCGATGAACGGCTCCGGATCCAACTCCAGCAACTCGCCCAGTTTTCGCAGGAACTTCGTCGTCGAGTCGATCCCGACGGGAGCTTGCAAATACGGCTTCCCGAGAACTTCGCAAAGCCCACGTCCGAACTCCCGATACATGCAGACATTCACATCCGCATTCACAAGGTTCCGCATTTCAGCCAGATGCGCGCCGAGCGGCATCACCATGTTGACCTCAGCCCCAATCCCTTCGACCAGGCGCCGGATCTCGGCGAGGTCAGATGGCATGTTGAACGTGCCGTACATCGGCCCGAGGATATTGACGCGCGGCTTGGCACCTTCTTCCCGCGCCTTCTCCTTCGGCATCCGGCCCTTGGTCATGCCGTATTCGGTGAAGATCCACGTCATCGCGCGATCCGCGGCTTCCCACTGATCCTCGTCAATGGTGCGCGGCAGGAATCGCTGGATAGATGTTCCCTCCGGCGTGACACCGCCGCCGATCATCTCGGCGATGGACCCCGTCACGACCACGGCAGGCAATGCGGGGTCAAGGGTTCCCCAGGCACGCTTCATCGCACCCTCGGTCCCATCACGTCCCAGTTCTTCCTCGCCGAGGCCGGTGACCACGATTGGCAATTCGTGGGGGGGCAAAGCGTCCGTGTAATGCAGGACGCTGGTCACCGGCAAATTCTCACAGCCCACCGGGCCGTCGATCACGACTTGAAGGCCTTTGACAGCACAGAACGCGTAAACTGCGCCCCAATATCCGCCTGCCCTGTCGTGATCCTGAATCAGCATCAGATCATGGCCTCCGCTGCCTTGGCACGCGCGGCCTTGTCGAGTTTCTTCTGGTGTGCTGCCCGAAAGTCAGGGCGCAGGTTCGGGTCGCCTTCCCAAACGCCAGCCGTATCGCCAGCACCAACGCCTTCAAAGAATGCATTCATCTTGTCCATCCGGTCCTTACCCGCGATGGCAGCATTGATGACTTCGGCCAAAGACCCGGCACCGGCCGGCCCCATCAAGGGACGCGCAGAAATCAGGTTCGTGAAGTAAAGTGCTGGAATGGCCATCTCCTTGGCCTTCTGCACAACGGGTGTCGTGCCAATCGCCAAGTCAGGACGGATCGCTTGCACAGCCGTACAGTCATCCTCCAGCGATGCGCGGAACTTGACCGAAGCGCCATGCGCCTCCAGCCACTCAACGTCGGCCGCATTCCAGGGTGTCTTCGGACAGGCCGTGCCAACGTAAGGCACCTTCGCCCCACTTTCGATCAACAGCCGAGCAACAAGCAACTCACTACCCTCGTAGCCCGAAAGCGTAATCGTTCCTTTGATCCCGGCCTGTGACAGCGCCCCCTTGATGGCAGGGAGGAACGCATTCTGAGACGCTGCAACCTTGTCCGCGGACAGCCCGAAAGCGTCCCCGATCTCGGCCAGCCATGCAGCAGTGCCGTCATGGCCCACAGGCGCGGATCCCACGACAGGTCGGCCTGCCGCCTGGAATTCGCGAACAGCAGCAGTATAGAACGGATGAATTGCGGCCACCGCGCCGCAGTCGAGCGCGGCGTATAGCTCGCGCCATTCCCGGCAAGGGACCACTGGCCCTGCCGCCAGCCCCATTGGGGCCAACAGCGCGCCAATCATCATCGGATCAGCGGGGAACATCTCACCCAGAAGTGTCACGGTCGGGCGATCCTCGACGCCGCTTTCCGGCCTCGCCACCGGACCGGCTTCGATCTCCTGACGCGCATAGTTTAGCATCGCGCCTGCCAAAACGTCTTTCGCCTCGGCGTGTGTCGGAATGCCGAAACCAGGCACATCTATGCCGACGATCCGCACCCCATTGATCTCATCCGGCAGCAGCCGAAGTGGCACACCGGATGCCGTCGGCACGCAGAGGTTCGTCACGACAATCGCGTCGTATCGGTCAGGGTCGGCAAGTTCGTGCACGCTGTCCCGGATGTCTTCGAAGAGCTTTCCGGTCACCAGCGTTTCCGAATTGAACGGCACATAGCCGACAGACCGCCGCGCCCCGTAGAAATGCGATACGAAAGTCAGCCCATAGACACAGCACGCCGAGCCGGACAGGACCGTTGCCACTCGACGCATCCGCAAGCCTACACGCAGAGACCCAAATGCCGGGCACATCGATTGCGGCTTGTCGTGGGGTCCTTGCGGGTAATCAGCGGCATAGCGATCCAGCAGTTCTGACTGACCTGCTTGCCGCGCCGCTTTCTTCATGGTCGAGCCAGAATGACAGCCAAGCGCCTCACCGCCCGAAACCTCGGGCACTTCAGCGCGGGCCTCGCCCTTGATCACGTCAGCCTCGTGGGCAGTGTCGTATGTGACTTCTCCGCTCACTCAGGCCTCGTCATAAATCACTTCAAGGGATGCCTTCGGAGTCGAGTTCTTGCCCCGCATGTCCTGGTCGGTCGCGGGCTCCAACACGACACCCGCGCCGGTTTCCGAGCCATCGAACAACTCCAAAAGCTGGTCTTGGTTCAGAGCCGTCGGACGAAGCGGCGGCGCTTCCGCCACATTCATCCCAAGCTCCGCGAACAGCGCGCCCCACTGGCTCTCTTCAGTGCCGACAATCTGGTAATTCGCCGACTTCTTCCGCAGATCATCATCCTGCGGGATGCTCGCCAGAACCGGGATGTCGACGGCCTTGGCAAAAGCCTGCGCTTCACCCGTTCCATCATCCTTGTTGATGACCAGACCGGCCACGCCGACATTTCCACCCAGCTTCCGGAAATATTCCACCGCCGAACAGACGTTGTTGGCGACGTAAAGGGATTGAAGGTCATTCGACCCGACAAGGATCACCTTCTGCGCCATATCCCGCGCAATCGGCAGGCCGAAACCACCGCAGACCACATCGCCAAGGAAATCCAGAAGCACGAAATCGAAGTCCCAATCGTGGAACCCAAGCTTTTCGAGCAACTCAAATCCGTGGATGATCCCGCGTCCACCGCAGCCGCGACCAACTTCAGGGCCGCCAAGCTCCATCGCGAAGACGCCGTTGCGCTTGAAACAGACATCCCCGATGGAAACTTCCTCTCCAGCGAGCTTCTTTTGTGTCGAGGTCTCGATTATCGTCGGACATGCCTTACCACCGAAAAGCAAGGACGTCGTATCTGATTTCGGATCGCAACCGATCAACAGAACACGCTTCCCCTGCTCCGCCATCATGTGGCTGAGATTGGCGAGCGTGAACGACTTGCCGATACCGCCTTTGCCATAGATCGCGATGATCTGAGTCTTCTTCGTTGGCTCACCTTGCGGCACTTCCAATGTCGGTTCGGCAGCCTCATCGCGAAGCCGGTCATCATAATTGCGGAGGTCGGGAATCTCGTCCTTCACGCCGTACCCTCCCAATTCAGGATCATTTTTAGGCAGCTTGGATCATCAAACGCGGTTCGATAGGCCGAAGGCGCATGCGAAACCGGGCTTTCGTGGGTAATCAATCCACCAAGTGACAATGCACCGCCTTCGACAAGTGCGCGGGTCGCAACAAGATCATCTGGCGTCCATTCGGCGGCGACACGGAAGCGGGCTTCTTTCATGAATGCAGGCGGAAACGCGAAACTAAGCTGCTCGGTGTAAAACCCGGCCAAAACGATCTCGCCGCCCTTTTCAATTCGACCGACAAGATCATTCAACAGATCACTGCGACCGGACGCGTCGTAAATTGCTGTGTAGTCCCGACGCGAGTCCTCGTCCGGATGCATTACGTCATATCCGGTTGCACCTTCCCGTCGGGCGTCGTCGACCTCCCAAACCATGGGAGCAGGCGAACCAGCCGCGATGGTCAATCTGGCAAGCAACCGACCAAGGACACCGTGCCCAACAATCAAATCCGGGACACGCTTCTGAAGACCCGCCATTGCGTGTCGCGCAGTCGCCGCCAAAGCCAACAATGCGCCTTCAGGCCCAAACCCTGGATCAATCCGCGTCACACGGTCGGCAGAAGTGACGATTCTTCGCGCCGCGCCGCCAAAGAGACCATGCGCACCTTCGAAACAATTTGCGCCCGGAACGAAGACACGGTCGCCGACCGAGAACCCGGACAAGTGACCCGCATCAACGACGTCGCCTACAGCTTCATAGCCAGGCACAAGCGGATACCCCATTCCGGGAAAAGGTGGCATTTTTCCACTGAAAAATAGCTTCTCCGTTCCGGTGGAAATGCCGGAATGGCTTATTTCGACGACGATATCTTCCGGGCCGGGATCGCTCAGGCCAAGAGTATCAAGCGTCAGGTCTTCTGGACCTTTGAGAAGGACAGCCAGCGTGTCCAATCTTCACCTCTTCTCTCCCTCGACGTGATCTTGAGACTCACTTTGTCGCACCACGTCGTTAGTGTCAGTTTAAACTGACAGTCTAAGCTGTCAATCATAATAGACATAATCATTTGCAGGCGGTCAGCCGTGCTTTACAGCCTCGACAACCGAAGTGACGTAACTACGCTTAGGGCGGTGCGCCCGGACAGCGGAAAACCCGGCTTGTTCGCAAACGGCCTGTATGGCCTCGGCGGAACGGGTTCGCCCCGTGCGCATGGCCAAAGTGTAGAAGGCGAAATAGACGTCGGTGATGGGGTCCGGCGTGCGACCGCCCGACATCGGCTCTGAGATGATTAGGCGCCCGCCAGCCGGCAATGCGTTGTACACCTTTCGTATTAGAGCAGCGACACTGTCATCGTCGTGATCATACAGCACGCGAACCAAGGAGATCGCATCGGCGTGCGAAGGCAATGCGTCCTCGCGAAACGAACCGCCCTTCAAAGCAATCCGGTGAGAGAGACCCATGTGCGCCAAACGCTCGGTCGCAGAGGGCATTACAGCCGGCAGGTCGAAAAGGGTCAGTTCAATTTCGGGATAGTCTGCCGCAACAGCCGCCAGAAAAGCGCCGCTTCCACCACCCACATCCGCGAGATGTCGCACACCCTTTAGCGACACGGTTGCCAGCGTGTCGCGCGCCACCATTGATTGGCTGTCCGCCATAAGATCGGAGTATGTTCGCGTGACATCCGGGTCGGTGTCCGAACCGAATACATAGGGCCAGAAACCGGCAAGTTCGGTCTCGGCCTCACCCTTCAGCAAGGCGATGGGATCGCCCATGTCTCGATAGAAAGCACCGTGGTGTAAAATCATCTGGCGAAGGCCAGGCACGCCAACCAAAGCAGCCCCCCTGCGAGTCAGGGAGAATCTTCCGTCTCGGCGCAGTTTCAGCAGATCGATACCGACACCCGCCTTTAGCAATAGCGTCATACGTTCGTGTGTCATGCCCGAACCGAGCGCCAACATTTCGGGCGAAGCAGGGCCATCCACGAGCTTTTCCAGCAGACCAAGGGTTACAAGCGCAGACAGCACCTGCGAGCGCACAAACCCTTGAACTATATCGAATATCTCCGCGCCATCCCGTCGCGCAAAACTGCGGAAAACAGGGATACGATTGGCAAATTCCTGAAATCCGGGGTGCGCCACCAAACGGTTCAGCCAGCCGTCCAGCGCGGAACGGCGCGCATTCGGCAAGAAGGCCATCAGGCCCGCGATGCGGTTGTCGAGGGAGTTAGACGGCGCGCTTGCATGTTAACCATCTGAGCCAACATCGCCTCGCCCGGGCAAGACGGTATAGACGCGATGGCACCACTTAGAATGTCATGATATCGCTGCGTCGCGCCATCTATTCCCAGCTCAGCAACCGCGTTGGGACGACCGTGCCGGTCGTCCTGCCCCGCTGGCTTCCCTAATGTTTCGACGTCAAAGACCGCATCTCTGAGGTCGTCGGCCACCTGAAAAGCCTCTCCGATGCGATCCCCAAGTTCACCCCAAGGCTCTGGATCCTGCCCGGCCGCAACAGCCCCCATCTGAGTAGCGGCGACGAACAACGCACCGGTCTTCGAGCGATGATAGGCCCGCATATCGATCTTCTCTTCGCTCTCCCAGCCTTGCCCAGCACAAATCCCTCCCGGCATTCCTGACTGGCGCGCCAGTGTCATGACAAGTTGCGCACTCCGAAGAGGGTCCTCCCCGGATACATTTGCGAGCACCTCGAACGCGAGCATGATCAAGCTGTCTCCGGCCAGAACGGCCAAAGGCTCGGAAAAGGCCCTGTGCACTGACGGCTTGCCACGTCGAATTTCTGCGTCGTCAAAACAAGGCAGGTCATCATGGACAAGCGACGCGCAATGCATCAACTCCAGCGCAGCAGCCGCAGCGTCTGTCACTACCGGTCGGTCATCGCCACAGGCCAAGGCCACGGAGAGCAGAATGGTCGGACGAATTCGCGCGCCACCCGGCGAAGTCGCGTATTCGAGAGCCGCCGCAAGTTTTGCAGGAGCAGGCGCGGCCTGACCATGCCGAACAGCTTTGGAAACAGCTGCATCAATTCGGGATTTCAGGTCCACAACGTCCTCCTAAAAGTCAGTATGTCGTTCTTTTCTGACATACATGTGTCAATTACACTGGACACTCTTGCGTCCTGAGTCAACAATTCCAGCATGTTCGATGCAGACCAGATGCGAGGTTCCGGTCTTTCCGCCGTGGTCATCGGGGCGGGAGTTGGCGGTCTCGCGGCATCGCTGCGACTACAGGCGTCCGGCGTCAGCACAACAGTTTTGGACAGTCACGACTGGCCCGGTGGCAAGATGCGACAAGTCTCGTCACCAGCAGGCCCGATCGATGCGGGCCCGACTGTGCTGACGATGCGGCACGTTTTTGATGATCTGTTCGCGAAGACGGGTGCGTCGCTTGACGACCATGTAGCTTTGATCCGGGAACCCTGCCTCGCACGCCATTTCTGGCGCGATGGCAGCATGCTCGACCTGACAGACGATCATGAAATCAACGCCGAGGCCGTGGCAAAGTTCGCCGGAGAGACCGCGCGCAGCGAGTACATGCGCTTCTCGCACGAGGCAGCAAACCTTTTCGAGCTATTTCGCAGCCCAATGATCGAAACGGCCGAACCCCGACTCAAAGAGCTGGCCAAGACCTCGCTTGGCAATCCGAAACACCTCGGCGTGCTTTCACCTTTTGCGAAGCTTTCAAGGCATCTAAAGCGTCGTTTCAGCGATGATCGCCTTTCGCAACTGTTCGGCAGGTACGCCACCTATGTTGGCGGCAGCCCTCTTGCATCCCCAGCCCTTCTATCGCTGATCTGGCATTCTGAAGCCTCCGGAGTTTGGCGGGTTTCCGGCGGAATGCATCAACTCGCCGTCGCTCTCGCCGATCGGTTTCAAGCAATGGGTGGCACCCTTCGCCTTTCATGCCCTGTATCGGAGATCTTGATCAACTCGGCCAAGGTGTCGGGGGTTCGCCTAAGGACACGAGAAAAGATCGAGGCGGATATTGTAGTGTATGCAGGCGATCCCCGTGCGATTGCCACGGGTCGACTTGGCGCCGATGTGGCGCACGTCGCCAGCCAGACCAAAATACTCCCCCGGAGCTACTCTGCTCGCGTCTGGAGCTTTGCTTCGAAGCTATCAGAAGGCCCGGAGCTGGTTCATCACAACGTCTTCTTTGGACGGGATGCAAACGCCGAATTCCGAGACTTGGCTGCTGGAAGGATGCCAACGGATCCAACGCTTTATGTCTGCGCCGAAGACCGCGGAACCGGTTCCCCAAAACCAATCGGGATCGAGCGTTTCGAGATCATCCTGAATGCTGCTCCGCTGACAAAGGCAGGCCCGAACATCGACGAGGAAGAGACATGCCGCCAAACGACCTTTCAGACACTCGCGCGGTTCGGAATGACATTCGATCCGACCCCGGCGACTTCAGCACTGGCCACGCCATCGACGTTCGAAACTCTGTTTCCTGGGAGCGCGGGAGCACTCTACGGACAAAGCCCGCACGGGATGACAGCTTCGCTGAAACGGCCGCGGGCACGCACAGACATACCGGGCCTCTTTCTAGCGGGAGGGGGAACGCACCCGGGGGCGGGTGTGCCGATGGCAGCGCTTTCCGGCAAGCACGCGGCAGAGGCGATAATGAAGGACCACGTTTCGATCTGACGGTCGATTCAGATGGGTACGCCTGGTGGTATGTTGATGGCATCAGCGCCGATCGGAGGCGAGCCGTATCCGTAATCGCCTTCATAGGCTCGGTTTTCTCGCCGTGGTATCGCTGGTCGGGTCGGCGAGACCCACACAACCATGTCTGTATCAACGTCGCGACATACGGACCCGGCGGGCGCTTCACCATGACAGACAGAGGTCGCCCCGCCCTGCGACAACGCAAAAACGAATTCACGGTCGGCCCATCATCGTTGTCCTGGGATGGCGCCAAACTGACCATCGATATCGATGAAATCGGAGCTTTACCTTTGGTGTCGCGGGTCCGCGGACAAATCACTTTGACACCGAAAGCTGTGACGGATGCGGAAGTCGCACTTACGGAAGACGGCAGCCATATCTGGCGACCTTTTGCGCCAGTCGCAGACATCCGTGTCGATCTGGAAGCAAAAGGCTGGCAATGGGATGGTCACGGATACTTCGATGCCAACTTCGGCACTCGTGCATTAGAGGCCGATTTCGATACATGGACTTGGGGTCGTTATCCAACAAAGAACGGTGCCACATGCTTCTATGACGCAAGACGACGCAATGGCACGGATCTCGCAACGTCGCTTGCTTTCGACATGTCGGGCAAAGTGACTGAAGCTCCCGCGCCACCAAAGGCGCCTATTCGACGATCGCTGTGGGCAGTGGCGAGAGAAACGCGTGCCGACCCAGGCTACAGACCGCATCAGGCAATGCCGATGCTGGATGCGCCGTTCTACACAAGATCCATGGTCCGAACATCCCTGAATGGCCAAGAGACAGTCGGTGTGCACGAAGCGCTCGATCTCAGGCGGTTTCGATCCAATCTACTAATGCCAATGATTGCGGTTCGCGTGCCGCGAAGGCGCAACTGGCACTTCGATGAGAATTAGGTTGTCGGCTGTTCTGTCCGACCAGGATTGAGACGTAGAACAGAAAGGTTGAGAGCGCCCGCTGTCGTGACCCAAGCGAGATACGGCAGGAATAATAACCCGGCGATCCAATCAAGCTGCCAGAGGGCTATCATGCAGGCCGCAACGGAAACCCAAAGGCCGGCCAATACAACAAGTCCGCCGCGCATGTTTTTCAGCCCGAAGAAAACAGGAGTCCAAAGAGTATTCAAAGCGATTTGCAAAGCCCAAAGCGCGAGCGCAAGTCCGCTCCCCTCCAAGCCTGCAACACGAGCACCAGCAGCCGACATGCAAATGTAAAGTGTCGTCCACGCCACCGGAAACAACCAATTGGGAGGTGTCCAGCTCGGCTTGTTCAAAGACCGATACCACTCTCCCGGCTGGAACATTGCGCCGGTTGCCCCAGCGGCCATGCATGCGCAGAAAAAGATCGCGAAGTATACCCAGATCATCCGCTCATCCCCGACTGCTCGGCATCGCCACGCATCAGGTCTTGTCGCTTCAGACTGGCGAGTGCGTCCGTCACTGTATCGCTCCAGTGCGCAGGTTCAGGATCAGCAGCGGCGTCGACGAGAAAGGCCGTCTCAGGCAAAGGCTTGGCGTGGATCATGGGAGAGCGCGGCATAACAACCGTCATGGAGCTACGCGCCATGGACCAACCTGCAAGCATCGCTTTCTGGGACTTGGTTGTGACCGCGCGCGCGTCGACGGAATTATGTCCCATACCTTGGAGCCGGGTACCAATTGCAGCATAGATGAAGCGCGCCGCGAAGATTCCCGGCCGGACGGTCAATGGCAATGAACCAATCCCGGCCTCAGACCTGACGTAAAGGCGCTCAGCCTCGATCAGGAGACGCTTGACCATCGCTCGAACCGCCTTTGTCGCTTGCGGTTTTCCGAGGAAGTCTTTTGGATCGATCCCTGAGTGTTCCAGCCATTCGAGTGGCAGATAAAGCCGATCCTCCAAAGCATCTTCTCCGACGTCTCTTGCAATGTTTGTGAATTGCATTGCAACACCGAGGTCAGCTGCCCGGGCCAAAGCGTGACGATCCCGGACGCCCATCAAAACGCACATCATGACGCCGACAGCACTTGCAACACGCGCGCTGTACGATGTCAGATCGGATAGCGTGGGATACATCCGCATTTCTGCGTCCCAAGCCAGCCCTTCGAGAAGTGCTTCCGGCAAAGCACGCGGCATATCAAAGCTCTCGATTACGGATGTGAACGCGCGATCTGGTGCGGCGTTACGCGGTCGACCCCCGTAAGCGAGATCGAGCCGCTCTCTCAGGTCCTCAACCGCTGCACGCTTGCGGCTCGACAGGTCTACCTCGTCATCCGCCAGGCGGCAGAAAGCATAAAGTGCGAGAGCAGGATCTCGAACACGTCCGGGCAAAAGTCGGGAAGCCGCATGGAATGACAGCGACCCGTGCCGGATCGCCTCTCTGCAATGCTCCATGTCCTTTTGATCTATCATCTTGCTACCACCGGATCCGGAACCAACTTCGAAAGGACTTCGGCACTGGAAACAACGCCCGGCAAACCCGCGCCCGGATGCGTTCCCGCGCCCACGAGGTAAAGTCCCTCAACTTCTTCGCTGACATTGTGCGGGCGGAACCACGCGCTTTGCAGAATGCGTGGTTCGATAGAGAATCCTGCGCCAAGAGGCGACAGATAGCGATCCCTAAAAGTCTCAGGCGTGAAAACTTCTGAAGCGGTAAGATGTGTGTCTAATCCGGGCAATAGTTGATCTTCGAGGACTTTCTGGACGCGCGCGCGATAGTCTTCCGCCTTCTCCTTCCAATCCACGACATGCTCGTGACCAAGGTGGGGTACCGGACTCAATGCGTAAAATGTGTCTCCGCCATCTGGTGCGACTGTTGGGTCAGTCACACTCGGGCGGTGTACGTACAGGCTCATGTCGTCTGAGAGTTTTCCGCGGATGAAGATATCGTCGATCAGACCTTTGTACCGGGGTCCGTTCAGTATGGTGTGATGACCAACATCGGGCCACTTTCCCTTAGTGCCCGATGTCCCAAAGTACCAAACGAACAGGCCCATCGACCACCTGGTCCGCTTCAGACGCGACGACGTCCAGCGCCGTCTCCTATGATTTCGCAGCAGTCGATCGTAGGTGTGGCCGCTGTCAGCATTTGAGACGATCACGTCAGCGGTCACAATCTCACCGGTCGCAAGGCGAACTCCGCGGGCGCGTTCCTTGTCGATCAGTATTTCGTCGGCCTCGACACCGAACCTCACTATGCCGCCCTGATTTTCGATCACTCCGACCATTGCCTTAGCAATCGCCTCGACACCGCCAATGGCGTAATGGACGCCGAATTCTTTCTCGAGATGACTCACGAGAATGTACATCGACGTTACCCGGAATGGATCACCGCCAATGAACAGTGGGTGAAAAGAGAACGCCATCTGTAGGCGTGGATCGCGGAACCTTTTCGCAGCATGCGCTGCGACGGAGCGATCCGCTCTCAGCCAAGCAAAAGTGGGAAGGACCTTGATCAGCTCCCACAGTTTGTGCATCGACCTGCGCCCCAGGTCCTCAAAGCCAAAGGAATATCGCGCTTCGCTATCTTTGAGAAACTTGTCGTACCCTTTGGCATCGCCAGGAGACAGACGTGCCACTTCGGCGCGCATCGCTTCAGTATCCTGACAAGCCGTAAACACGGACCCGTCGGGCCAGCGAATTTCATAGAACGGGTCCATGGATCGCAGCTCGACATCTGCGTCAAAATCGCGACCACAAGCCTCCCACAATTCGCGGAAAACCTTCGGAACAGTGACTATTGTAGGCCCCAAATCGAATCTGTGACCATCCTGCCAAATCGCTGAGCCTCGCCCACCCGGCCCTTCGAGCCGATCAAGCACTGTGACACGATAGCCCTTGGCGCCTAGCCGCATTGCTGCAGCCAGCCCGCCAAGCCCAGCACCAATAACAATTGCACGCGGCGCAGCGGCTTCAGGCAACAAGTTAGAGAGAGTCGGATCCGACCGTGTCATGTCTTGACGCTATACCTGTCAGTTTGAATTGACAATCTCCCACGAAACCGCTGAAACTGTAAGTGAAAGTTGACAGTTACTGGGGAGCCCGCCATCCAAACCGTCACATTGAGCCTTTTTCGATTTGACAGCGTAATGGCGCGCCTTTGGGCATTTGCCATGATGGGGCTTGCGCGACCGCATATGGCAAAAGTGCCGGATCTTGCGTTCTGGAAGTTGTGTGGTTCGGGAACAGGAGAGGGGTTTACTCCAAAACCGAACACCCGCGTCTATGGCATGCTGTGCGTTTGGCCTGACGAAGAAACGGCGAGGCGTGGGCTTGAGCAATCACGCATCTTCGAGCGCTACCGGAACCGAGCTTCCGAGGCATGGACCGTTTATCTTGCACCCGTCTCCACATGGGGCGCATGGTCAGGCGTTGCCCCTTTCAGCGTTCAGGAACCGGGATACCATGGACCGCTTGCCGCACTCACGCGCGCTTCGCTTAGGCCAAGTGCTCTTCTTCGCTTTTGGCAACGCGTTCCTGATATCAGCCGGGTGATTGGGACAGACAGTAATGTCGTCTTCAAAATCGGCATAGGAGAAGTGCCGTTCCTCCATCAAGTTACGTTTTCGATCTGGCCTAACACCTCTACTATGGCCGCATTTGCACGTGACAAAACCGGGCCACACGCAAAAGCAATCCAAGCGGTGCGTGACGGCGATTGGTTTCGCGAAGAACTCTACGCGCGCTTCCGCATCCTCGGCGACGAAGGAAGCTGGAACGGCGAGAGCCCACTAAAGGCCCTTCCCACGACATGACAACTGCCTTCCCTTTTTCTGCGATCGTCGGCCAGGACGATATGAAACGCGCAATGATCCTGACCGCGATTGATCCGAAACTAGGCGGTGTGCTGGTGTTCGGCGATCGGGGCACTGGCAAGAGTACAGCGGTTCGGGCCCTCGCGGCGTTGCTCCCGGAAATCACGACTGTGAGGGGCTGCCCAGTCAACTCCGAAAAGCCGAAAGATGTGCCGAAATGGGCTGAAATAGAGACGAAAGAGACCGTCACAAGGCCCACGCCAGTTGTCGACCTTCCGCTGGGCGTCACAGAAGATCGCGTCACAGGAGCGCTCGACATAGAACGCGCGCTCACACAAGGGGAAAAGGCGTTTCAACCCGGCCTCCTTGCACACGCAAACCGTGGCTATTTGTACATTGATGAGGTCAACCTTCTCGAGGACCACATCGTCGATCTCCTGCTAGACGTTGCGCAATCAGGTGAGAACGTTGTCGAGCGTGAAGGTCTGTCCATTCGGCACCCTGCGCGTTTTGTTCTCGTCGGGTCAGGCAACCCTGAAGAAGGCGAACTGCGCCCACAACTGTTGGACCGCTTCGGGCTATCGGTCGAAGTACGTTCACCCGACCATATCGAGGAGCGGATTGAAGTCATCAAGCGCCGAGATGCATTCGAAACAAACCCGAAAAACTTTCTTCGTCGATTTCGTCCAAAGGATAAGGAGATCCGCGAACGGATCCTTTTGGCCCGCGAAAACCTTTCCAGCGTGGCAACCAAGAAGCCAATTTTGAGAGACTGCGCTCAGCTTTGTATTGCCCTTGGTGCAGATGGGCTAAGAGGGGAATTGACTCTTTTGCGTGCCGGGCGTGCGTTGGCGGCTTACCGGGGTGACGGCACACTAGAGCGAGCGCACCTAAAGGCCGTGGCACCTGTTGCGCTTTCCCACCGTCTGCGCCGAGACCCGCTCGACGAAGCAGGTTCAGCAACCCGTGTCGCGCGGACTGTCGAAGAGGTTCTGGGGTGAGCCCCGGCCAATTGGCCTGGGAGCGCGCATGTTGTGCGCTTGATTTGTTGGCCGCCAACCCGAAGCGCTTGAGAGGCATGACTGTTCGCGCGCGTTCCGGCCCAGTTCGTGATGTGTTTCTCGAAGCGTTGACCAAGCGCTTCGGCACCATACAAAAGATACATCCGGCGATTTCGCGGGATGCCTTGCTTGGCGGACTCGATTTCACCGAGACTCTGGCAACCGGCCGGATAGCAAAGACAAAGGGAGTCCTTGAGCGAGATGGCCTGCTTGTTCTGGCAATGTCAGAACGTTGTCCGCCAGAGCTGGCGGCAATAATTGGTGCAAGGGTGGACGCCGACGACGAATTCTGTGTCGTACTCCTCGACGAAGGAAGCGAACCAGACGAAGCCGCACCAACCGCTATATCTGAACGGCTGGCATTTCATGTATCGCTCGACGGAATTGGTCGGTTGGAGGCCAAACCTCCTCCAAAACGTCGTTCATCGGGGGACTTGGACGAGCACTCGCTGATCGGCAGGAAAGTAGGAAACGATCCAGCACGCGAAAACCTAACTCGGCTTGCAGCGAAGTTAGGGATCGACACCCTTCGAATTCCCTACCTCGCTCTTCACGCAGCCCGCGCGCACGCAATCTTGGAAGGGCGATCGGACCCAAACTCGGAAGACATCCAGAAGGCAGCGGAACTGGTACTTGCACCGCGCGCTCTTCATCTCCCCGAACCGGAGACACCTGAACAAGCGCCGACAGAAAGCAATCCCGAATCAAAGTCGAATTCAGATGGAGAAACGATTTCTGACGACATGCTCATTGAGGCAGTTCAGGCTGCTCTGCCTCCCGAATTGTTGGAAAACCTGAGAAATAGTCAAACATCTCGCGCAACCGGCACCGGTGCCGGTCAACGCAAGAAAGGCAATCGTCGCGGACGGCCAATTCCGTCCCGGCCAGGTCGTATTGACGGGAAGTCACGCCTGGACATAATCGCGACGCTTCGGGCTGCTGCGCCCTGGCAAGCGGTCCGTGGTCGGCTCCCCGACGGACCCCTCAAGATCTACCCCTCGGATATCCACTTGAAGCGTTACGAGGAACGCTCCGACCGACTGATCGTTTTCGCGGTGGATGCGTCCGGATCGGCTGCCATGGCACGATTGGGCGAAGCAAAAGGCGCCGTCGAGCTTATGCTCGCAAGGGCTTACGCAACGCGGGATCATGTGGCTTTGATTGCATTCAGGGGTTCCGAAGCCGAACTTCTTTTGCCGCCGACCCGCTCACTGGTTCAAACGAAAAGGCGCCTAGCGGCTTTACCGGGTGGAGGCGGCACACCACTTGCACACGGTTTGAAAGCCGCCGCAGAGTTAGGCCAACGCGCTCAGGTCCAAGGGCTTACGCCGACCTTGGCCGTTCTGACGGACGGTCGCGGCAACATCGCATTGGATGGTTCCGCAAACCGGGCAGCCGCCAATACTGACGCTGAAACCATGGCCCGATGGATCCGTTCGCTTGGCATACCTGCTGTCGTTATCGATCTCGGCAACCGCCCGCAGGCCGCGTTGGCGACGCTTGCTGCCACGATGGACGCGAAATACATTCCACTCCCCCGCGCAACTGCAGAACGCATGCATGACGCGCTTGAAACGGCAATGGATCATGGACTGGGAACGTGATCTCCCCAATTGGAGCCTCCCCGAGTTTTCCACGCGGATCGTGAACGGGCCGCATCGCTGGCATGTTCAGATTGCTGGTAACGGTCCTGACATCTTGCTTCTTCCCGGTGCGGGGGCGTCCACGCATACGTGGCGAGCTCTGATACCAACACTGGCTGGCGCGCACCGTGTCATTGCGCCGGACCTTCCAGGCCAGGGGTTCACTCAGTCCCCAAATGCCGCGAGATCCGGACTGCCTGAGACAGCTGAAGATCTCTGTTCGCTTGCCCGTGCAGAAGGATGGCGTCCACGTGTTGTCGTCGGACATTCGGCGGGTGCTGCAATTGCACTCGAGCTCTCCGGTGAACTCGAAATACCGAAAGTGGTCGGAATAAATCCAGCGCTCGATAACTTCGAAGGGGTAGCAGGCTGGTTGTTCCCAATCATGGCCAAGCTTCTGGCGGCGAACCCGTTTACGGCAAACCTGTTTACATTCGGAGCGTCACGCTCTCGCGCCCGACGGCTCATCGAAGGTACCGGATCAAACATCACTGATGAAGGCTTGGAGTTTTACACACGCCTCATCAGTGATCGTCGCCACGTAAACGGCGCACTTCAGATGATGGCGCATTGGTCGCTTGACGGCCTCTTGGAAGAGCTGCCGAAGATCGAAGCGGATGTACTCTTTCTTGTTGGCGAAAATGATAAAGCCGTACCGCCCGATGTCGCGCGACGCGCTGCAAAAACGATACCGAATGCGACGGTCAAGTCGTTCGCCGACTTGGGGCACCTTGCACATGAAGAAGACCCCGACCGCATTGTAAGCGATATTCAGAACTTCATCGAAAAGAGTGACTAATCAAGCGAATTCGCGCGTTAATTAGAGCGATGCAGCCAACCTCGACCCCTGGTCAATCGCCCGTTTGGCATCCAATTCCGCAGCGACATCCGCGCCACCAATGACATGCGCACTTATCGCTTGTGCCTCCAAAGCATCCGCTAGGCTGCGGTCACTGAGCTGGCCGGCGCACATGACAACTGTATCACATGGAACGACCTCTTTGGTGCCGTCTTGTCGCGTCAGATGGAGTCCTTCGTCGTCAATTAACTCATAGCTGACGCCGCCGATCATTTTCACGCCCTTCATCTGGAGGGATGCGCGATGGATCCAACCCGTCGTCTTCCCAAGCCGCTTTCCGGGTCGCTCGGCCTTCCGCTGGAATAGCGACACCGTCCGAGGGCTTGGGGATGGCTTTGGCCCCTCCGGGTCTAGACCAGAGCGATGTTCATCGGGATCCGCCACACCCCACTCTTCGAGCCATGCAGACAGGTTCTCGGTAGGGCTTTCTCCGTCATGCGTCAGGAATTCTGCCACGTCGAAACCAATTCCCCCGGCACCTATGATTGCAACACGTTCGCCTGCGTTCCTCTTTCCCGTAAGTACGTCCACGTAGGATACTGTGCTTCCACCAGTAATTTTGATCCCGGGATCACGTGGTACAACGCCTGTCGCGATCACCACTTCGTCGAAACCCTTGAGCGCTTCGACGTCAGCCTCTGTTTCAAGCTTTAACTGAACACCTGTTTCTTCAATCATCGTGCGGAACCAGTCGACCAGACCGTGAAATTCCTCTTTGCCCGGAATCATCTTCGCCATGTTTAGTTGGCCACCAATTTCCGCAGCTCGATCGAAAAGCGTTACATCGTGCCCGCGTCCAGCCGCGACTATTGAAGTCGACAACCCGGCGGGTCCCGCACCAACGACGGCAATACGCTTCGGTCGGTCCGTTTTGGTGTAAACAAGCTCTGTTTCATGCGCCGCTTGCGGGTTCACGAGACAGGACGCGATCTTCATTTCGAAAGTGTGGTCCAGACATGCCTGATTGCAGGCAATGCACGGCGCAATCGTTTGGGGTTTCCCCGCTTTCGCTTTCTTCACAAAGTCCGGGTCGGCGAGGAACGGCCGCGCCATTGACACCATATCGGCACAACCTTCCGCCAGAACCTGCTCCGCCACTTCGGGCGTATTGATCCTGTTTGATGTGATGACAGGTATGCTGACTTGCCCCATCAGCTTTTTGGTCACCCAGGTGAACGCGCCGCGTGGAACACTTGTCGCAATCGTTGGGATGCGCGCTTCATGCCATCCAATTCCGGTATTCAGGATCGATGCGCCTGCGTTTTCAATAGCTTGCCCAAGCTGAACGACCTCCTTCCAAGTCGAACCGTTCGGGACAAGATCAATCATGGACAGCCGATAGATGACTATGAAGTTCTGACCGACGGCTTCTCTAACCCGGCGTACGACTTCCACCGGCAACCGCATGCGGTTCTCGTAACTACCGCCCCAGCGGTCGGTTCGTTTATTCGTGTGTGCAACAAGGAACTGGTTCAAGAAATAACCTTCGGACCCCATCACCTCGACACCGTCATATCCTGCTGATTGAGCACGACGCGCTGCCTCCACGATGTCAGCAATCTGCTTTTCAATACCGTCCTCGTCGAGCTCGGCTGGAGGGAACGGAGAAATCGGAGACTTTATCGGCGACGGCGCGACACATTCGGGGGAATAGGCGTAACGCCCAGCATGCAGTATCTGCATAGCGATACGCCCACCGGCATTATGGACTGCCTCGGTTACCTTGCTGTGATTTGAGATATCTTTGTCGGTAAAAAGGCCTGCGGCCCCGGGCAAGACACCGCCTTCTCGGTTGGGTGCCATGCCTCCTGTAACCATGAGCGCCACACCACCTTCTGCGCGCCTCGCATAGTAGGCAGCTACACGATCAAAATCGCCGAGTTCCTCCAAACCTGTGTGCATGGATCCCATGAGAACACGGTTGGGCAGCGTAATGTGACCAAGGTCGAGCGGACGAAAAAGATGCGGATAATCTGTCATGCTGCGACCCTGCCCAAGCAGTCCGAAACTGTCATCAGAAACGCCGCGTCACGTATCAGCACAATAGCAATCGAGGCGTGCGGAGGCCAAGCCCCCGCCAACCCAGGAGAATTACTCCGCAGGAATTGCTTCTCTCAATCCGGTGACTGGAACATCCAACTTGTTCAGCATCTCTTTGGGAACAATCTGAAGGAACTTGTCCTTCTCCTCGTCCCAATGCTGCAGAATTTGAGCGGCGCGCTTTGAACCTGTTTCTTCCAGGTGCCGCTCCAGCAGAGTCTCCAACTGTTGCATGTAGTGGCCTTCATTCACCGGAACAGTAACCAGCGTTTCCATGTTCATCATGGTTTCCGCCAGTTGTTCAGGATCATAGAGATACGCCATTCCACCGGTCATACCTGCGCCAAAGTTTGCACCGATAGAACCGAGAATAACCGCGACGCCGCCGGTCATATACTCACAACCATTGGATCCACAGCCTTCTACCACCACCTTCGCGCCGGAATTCCTAACAGCAAATCGTTCTCCGGCTCGACCAGCCGCGAACAAATAACCGTCTGTCGCACCATACAGCACGGTGTTCCCGATGATGACATTTTCATCGGCAACGAGCGGAGAGATCATAGGAGGGCGGACAACAATCGTAGCACCTGACAGGCCCTTACCGACATAGTCATTCGCATCCCCCGACACTTCCAGCCTCAACCCGGGGGCCGAGAATGCTCCAAGCGATTGTCCTGCCGAACCCTGCAGCTTCACGGTCAGATGGTCACGCTGCAGCGTATTCCGCATGCCAAACCGTTTCACGATATGTGACGACGTACGTGTGCCGATGGTCCGATGCGTGTTCTGGACGGCGTAAGATAGCTGCATCTTCTCACCTTCCTCAAGGAAGCGAGCGGCATCCTTTACGATTTCAGCATCAAGCGTGTCTGGTACAGCGTTCCGAGGACGGTCCCGGTCATAAGAGATTTCATGTGCACCATCGACCGTGATCAAAAGCGGATTAAGGTCAAGATCGTCCAGATGGGCAGACCCACGGCTGACCTGACTCAGCAAATCCGCCCGGCCGATCACCTCGTCCAATGAGCGAGCACCAATGCTTGCCAAAATCTCGCGCACTTCCTGCGCGTAGAAGGTGATTAGGTTCACAACCTTATCGGCATTGCCGGTGAACTTTTCGCGCAGACGTTCATCCTGTGTGCAAACACCAACGGGACAAGTGTTCGACTGGCACTGGCGCACCATGATGCAGCCCATGGCAATCAGAGCCGCCGTACCAATGCCGTACTCCTCGGCACCCATCATCGCGGCCATGACAATGTCGCGGCCCGTGCGCAAACCACCGTCTGTTCGAAGCGTAACGCGGTCGCGCAAATTGTTCATCGCCAGAACCTGATGCGCTTCGGTCAGGCCCATCTCCCATGGCAGACCGGCATACTTGATGCTGGTCGCAGGCGAAGCACCAGTGCCGCCATTGTGGCCTGAGATCAGGATCACGTCGGCTTTCGCCTTCGCGACACCGGCCGCAATCGTACCAACGCCCGAAGCTGCAACCAGCTTCACTGTCACCTTGCAACGCGGGTTGATTTGCTTGAGGTCATAGATCAGCTGCGCCAAATCTTCGATCGAATAGATGTCATGATGTGGCGGTGGCGAGATCAGCGTCACACCGGGCGTCGAGTGCCGCAGTCGTGCGATCAGCTCGGTCACCTTCATTCCGGGCAGCTGACCGCCCTCACCAGGCTTTGCCCCTTGAGCAACCTTGATTTCCAGCTCTTCACATTGGTTCAGATATTCGGCGGTGACGCCGAAACGACCTGAAGCCACCTGCTTGATTTTGGCCGACGGATTGTCGCCATTCGGTTCAGGGACGAAATGCGCTGGGTCTTCACCGCCTTCGCCGCTGTCCGACTTTGCACCAATCCGGTTCATTGCGACGTTCAGCGTTTTGTGCGCCTCCGGGCTGAGCGCCCCGAGTGACATACCAGGCGTCACAAAACGCTTCCGGATAGAGGTAATGCTTTCGACTTCTTCCAGAGGAATAGCCTGGCCCAGCGGCTTAATGTCCAACAGATCACGCAAATGGATGGGCGGAGCCGCACGCATCTTTGCAGAGTACTGCTGCCACATGCCATAGGCAGCACGGTCACACGCAGCCTGAAGCATGTGCATCGAGGTTGCTTCCCAGGCATGTGTCTCGCCGGACTTCCGTGCTTTGTAAAAACCGCCAATCGGCAGCACGGTATCAGATTGAAAACCTTTCGCGTGGACATGCTCGGCTTTCGTCTGAATTCCGGCAACGCCGATACCACTGATGCGGCTGTGCATTCCCGGGAAGTATTCATTAACCATCGCCCGCGACAGACCAACCGCTTCGAAGTTAAGACCGCCTCGATAGGACGAAATCACACTGATCCCCATCTTGGACATGATCTTTAGAAGACCGGCATCTATCGCCTTTCGATAGCGTGCGACGGCTTCGGTAAGAGTGCCTTCAATAAGTCCCCGATTGATCCGATCGGCAATGGAATCTTCAGCGAGGTATGCATTCACCACTGTTGCGCCACACCCAACAAGAACGGCGAAATAATGCGGATCAATACACTCTGCGGACCGCACATTGAGCGAGCAGAACGTACGCAGCCCTTTCCGGGTGAGCCAACTGTGGACGGCACTGGTAGCCAAGATCATCGGCATCGCGACCCAATCCGGGCCCTGATGGTGATCGGTCAGAACGATATGTCCCGCGCCAGAACGCACGGCATCCTCTGCTTCGGACCGGATGCGTTCCAAAGCGGCTTGCAGCGCGCCCGGACCGGCGGTCGCAGAGAACGTACAATCGATCTCGACCATCGTGCTGTCGAAGGCTTCACACAGCCGGGCAAACTGTGCATTCGCCACAAACGGAGAATCCAAGACGATGATCTCGGTCTGGCTCGAGTCCTGATCCAGGACGTTCTTCAGGTTCCCAAAACGCGTTTTCAGGCTCATCACGCGATATTCGCGAAGGGAGTCAATCGGCGGATTCGTGACTTGGCTAAAGTTCTGGCGGAAGAAATGGCTTAGCGGACGGTTCTTTTGTGACAGCACGGCCGACGGTGTGTCGTCGCCCATCGACGCGAGTGTCTCTTTTCCATCTTCAGCCATCGGGGCGAGGATTTGTTCGAGCTCCTCGATGGTGTAGCCGGCAGCGACTTGTCTGGACCGGAGTTCTTGACCCTCAAACATCGGCTTCTCGGTCAGGCCCGAAAGCTCTTCATCCAGCTCCACAATCTTGCCCACCCACTCGCTAAACGGTTGGCTCGCGGCCAGGGCGTCCTTGATTTCGGTATCGTGGAAGAGCTTCCCTTCCGACATGTCCACGGCGATCATCTGGCCCGGGCCGAGCGCGCCTTTTTCGACTATGGTAGCTTCATCGACGGGGACCATTCCGGTTTCTGAACCTGCGATCAAAAGACCGTCACCCGTCACAGTGTATCGCATCGGGCGCAATCCGTTCCGGTCAAGTCCCGCGCACACCCAGCGGCCATCTGTCATGGCAAGTGCGGCAGGGCCATCCCAGGGCTCCATTACAGCATTGCAGTAGTTGTACATGTCGCGCCACGGCTCTGGCAGCTCTATCGCCTGTTTCGACCACGACTCAGGGACCAACATCGTTTTGGCCATAGGCGCATTGCGCCCAGCGCGAACGAGGACTTCGAACACCGCATCCAATGCAGAAGAGTCAGACGCACCGTTCGGAATGATCGGTTTGATGTCCTCCGCCGTGTCCCCAAAGGTGGAGGACGCCATCCGGATCTCATGAGACTTCATCCAGTTGACGTTGCCCTTAAGCGTGTTGATCTCGCCGTTATGCGCCAGCATCCGGAACGGCTGCGCCAACCACCACTGAGGGAACGTGTTGGTCGAATACCGCTGGTGGTAGATGGCGAAGGCACTTTCGAACCGCTCGTCCTTAAGGTCGGGATAGAATTCGGCAACCTGCTCGGCCAGCATCATTCCTTTGTAGATGATCGAGCGGCACGACAAAGACGCGAGATAAAGCTGAGGAACCTGCGCCGCTGCGGCCGCCTTCTCGATGCGGCGTCGGATGACGTAAAGCTCGCGTTCAAATGTCTCCTCATCCACACCTTTGGAATTCGAAATCAGGATCTGTTCGATCTCGGGACGGGTCGCGTTCGCTTTCTCGCCGAGAACCGAGATGTCGACCGGTACGTGCCGCCAACCGTAGATGTAGTAGCCCATTCGAAGAATTTCGGTTTCAACAATCGTCCGGCAGGTTTCCTGCGCTCCGAAGTCAGTTCTGGGCAGGAAAACCTGACCCACAGCCAGCAGTTCTCCGGGATTTGGTTCATGCCCAGTGCGTTTCACCTGATCATAGAAGAACTCGACCGGGATCTGGACATGTATTCCAGCACCATCCCCGGTCTTGCCGTCTGCGTCGACTGCACCGCGGTGCCAAACAGCTTTCAGTGCATCGATTCCGTTCTCAACTACCTTGCGGGAAGGCTTGCCATTGATCGCCACAACAAGACCGACACCGCAGGACGCATGCTCATCAGCCTCGGAATAGAGACTGTTTTCGGTCATCCAGCGCCGTTTCTCTTCCTCGGCCCTGGCCCAATTTGCATCGTACTTGGTCATGGCTGATCTCCTTCTTTGGGTGCAAAGAACGCAACGCACTCCGCTTCTGTCATTTCTTTTGTCTTCGTCGCCAATGCGAACCCTTCGGGACGCTTGTCGACGTAATACTGGACGCTGGGTTGCAGACCGCTTGTGTCATCCAGACTTCCGAAGGCAACACTGATGTATCCAGGTTCTGGAACACGATAAAAAAGGTTCGATCCGCACTGATCGCAAAACCCGCGCTCGGCCCATTCCGACGTCTTTGCAACCTTTAGATGCGCCGAACCTGCCGTCACCTCAAAACCTTCGGCCATCACTCCCATGAACGCGCCGGAAGCCCAACGTTGACACATCTTGCAGTAGCAGACGCTCACCGCCTCGGCGGTCTGGGCGCGATACTGCACAGCACTGCAAAGACACTGACCCGTTCTCATGTGTAAGGAACCTCACGAGGGGCGGCGACGGGGGGTTCGCTACTCTCAAGTCGAGTGCTGTAATGGCTGTGGATGCTGATCACGTTTGGTCCCCTCGCTGCCCTAACTGAGCTCGCCGCAGTCGTACAACGCGGCATTCACAAGGAATCCAGGCTCGTCCGGCTTGATTATCTGAGCAACGTCACCGGTTACGGTTTCAGTCTTTCCGAATACATCCATTTCGGAAGCGCCGTAGGTATAGGTTCCGTTCTCACTGTCGTAGAATGTCGTAGCCGTTATGCCCATCGTGAGCGCATTTAGCTCCATCTTTACAGTCTCTTCGAAGACCCTGAATTCAATGCCTTCGATCGTACGAGACTGACCAGTATCACTTGTGACTCCCACAAAGCGGATGGGCACAGGATCAACAAACAAGTCAGGAATAACGGCACGAATAGTATAGTCGTAAGAATCCGAGCCATTCGCAAAGAGCGCTGCGAAACTGAAGGGGTCGGTTGTCTCCAAAATCTCGACGAACTGAATGTAGTCGGCATGGAAGTCCAGCGCGATCCAGTTCCCGTCTTCGGAAAAGATCGACGTCATCAATCCGTCTACTGGATCCCAGCTTTCGTTCCGCAGAAGCGTCTCGCCTCCGGCTTCGCATTTGTACACATGCTCGACACTGCACATACGCTTTTGAACGCTGTAGATGCCTGTGCAGGCGTCTTCATACGCGCTTGACGCAACGACCGGCCCGCTGAACGCAAGACACTGGCCAACGACAATCAAGAGACCGAAGCGAGATATGATCGACGTCGAGATCAATCCTCACCTCCGGTATCAACTCCGGCTGCTGCTAGCACTTCAGCCTCCGTCATACGGGTCCGCTCACCCGCGAACGAATGACTCTCCGGCTTGTGATCGATGTACACCTCGGCATCGAACGTCATTCCGGACATGTCTTCCAACGTGCCAGCCGCGATACTGAACATTCCCTGCATTGGGCCGTCAGCGGTCAATCGCCAAAAGATGCTGGAACCGCAAAGCATGCAGAACCCACGTTCTGCCCATTCAGACGACTCATAAATCGCCAACTTGTCTGTCGGAACAAAGCGTACACCGTCTGATGGCACTTGAATTCCAAGCTCAATCCCGCCGGAAAACTTTCGACACATACCGCAGTGACAGGCGCCATAGCTCGTCGGCTCTTCCGCAAGCTCGTATTCGACTTCGCCGCAAAGACAGCTTCCCGACTTAGATGCCATGTTCAATCTCCTTAACTGATCGGGTCAGCGCCACTGCCCGACTTTGCCAAACAGGCAGCACACGAAACCAAAACAGAGTTTGTGCTTTACTCAGCCGCTATGGCCGAAGTTGCAAAACGTTCCAGAATAGCCTCGGCCGCTTCCCGACCATCGCGAATTGCCCAAACGACAAGCGACGCGCCACGAACGATGTCACCTACCGCGTATACGCCGTCGATGCTCGTTTCATGCGTCCGAAAGTCCGCCTTGATCGTGCCCCATCGCGTTACTTCCAACTCGGACTCACCCCAAAGCTTCGGCAGGTCTTCAGGTTCGAAACCGAGCGCTTTGATCACAAGATCAGCGTCCTCGATATAATCTGAGCCTTCGATAACCTGTGGCACTTGGCGACCCGTCGCATCGGGCGCACCCAATCGCATCTTTTGCGTCATCACCCCAGTCACGGTATCGCCGGAGAAGCCTTTCGGCGCAGAAAGCCAGACAAATTCCACACCTTCTTCCTCGGCATTGGCGACTTCACGTTGCGAGCCGGGCATGTTTGCGCGATCTCGACGATAGAGACATTTGACGCTAGTCGCACCTTGTCTGATCGCTGTCCGCACACAGTCCATCGCTGTGTCACCGCCACCGATGACGACAACGCGCTTTCCTTCTGCACTAAGTTCACCACTATCGAATTCCGGCACGTCGTCACCGAAACTCTTGCGGTTGGATGCTGTAAGATAATCGATCGCCCGGACGATACCTTCAGCACCACTGCCCGGAGCCTGCAAATCGCGGCTCTTGTAAACGCCTGTCGCAACAATCACGGCGTCATGTTTCGCACGGATCTCGCCGAAGGAGATATCCACTCCAACATCACAGTTCAGCTTGAATTCAACACCGCCTTCTTCAAGCTGGTTGTTACGACGCATCACTACGTCCTTCTCCAGCTTGAACCCGGGAATTCCATAGGTCAAAAGACCGCCCGATCTGTCGTAGCGATCATATACCGTGACCTGCACACCTGAACGACGCAGGACATCTGCTGCAGCAAGACCACCCGGCCCGGCGCCGATAACCCCGACGCTTTCAGGACGTTCAGTCTTGGGTGCTATGGGCTGAACCCAGCCCTCTTCCCATGCGGTGTCGGTGATGTACTTCTCAACCGAACCAATAGTGACCGTGCCGTGACCAGATTGTTCAATGACGCAATTGCCTTCACACAGACGATCCTGAGGGCAAATACGACCGCAGATCTCAGGAAAAGTGTTGGTCGCCTGGCTCACTTCATAGGCTTCCCGAAGACGCCCTTCAGCCGTCAGCATCAACCAGTCCGGAATATTGTTATGGAGCGGGCAATGCGACTGGCAGTACGGCACGCCGCATTGGCTGCAGCGACTCGCCTGCTCTTTTGCTTTCGCGTCGGCATACTCGGCATAAATCTCACGGAAATCTTCCTTCCGCGCACTGGCTTCGCGCTTTTCGGGCATATCGCGCCCGACATCGACGAATTTCAGCATAGGATTCTCGGCCATCCCGCCCTCCAAAGTTCAGACCGCCTTCTTATCGGAAAACATAAAGAATAAAAGTCACTTTTGCTGACCTATTGCTGAAAAATCGCACGTCCTCAAGGTATCGCCTCCAAGAATACGCACCAAAATAAAACCGATTCGGACCTAACTTCTCTCTTTTCTCAGAAACTCAAAGCGTTAGGGTGCAGCAAACTCTTCGAGAATTCCCGACCCGATGCCCATTCTTCACCTCGTAATCGTCGCCATCGTGCAAGGGATAACCGAGTTTCTTCCGGTTTCTTCGTCAGGTCATCTCATTTTACTACCGAATCTCACGGGCTTAGATGATCAAGGGTTGGTCATTGACGTCGCCGTCCATGTCGGCACGCTTGGCGCCGTTGTCCTCTACTTCAGGCAGGACGTGGGTCGGGCATTTTCTGGGCTATTCAAAATCGGCAACATCGCGGACCCGGACGCGCGCCTGGCGCTTGGCCTGATCATCGCCACCATTCCCGTGGTCATCGCCGGTCTACTTTTGAAACTCTCTGGCTATGATGAAAGCCTGAGGTCAATTGAAGTCGTTGGCTGGGCCACGCTGGTTTTCGGTTTGGTGCTGTATGTTGCCGACCAGAAGGGCCCCTATACGAAAACCGCACAGGATTGGTCGCTTGGAGATGCGCTGGCAATGGGGCTTTGGCAGATGCTCGCATTAATCCCCGGTACGTCTCGCTCTGGAATCACGATCACGGGCGCGCGCCAACTCGGATACAAACGCTCAGATGCAGCGCGACTTGCCATGCTGATGTCGATTCCGACAATCCTCGCTTCGGGCACACTTGTTGGTGCTGAGGTCGCAAGTTCGATGGACTTGGCAGCGGCGAGAGACAGTTTGGTCGCTGCCATATTCGCTTTCCTAGCGGCACTCGCAGCACTGCACTTTATGATGCGCCTACTGCAAAGCGTGAGCTTCACGCCATACGTTCTTTACAGGATCGCCTTGGGAATCATTCTGCTCGCTATCGCCTACACCTAACGCAAGTTGCGAGCACTCTCTTTCAGCTCAGCGTATTGTCCGGACGGACGGAATTGCCAGAGATATGACGGGATAACTGCTTCTATGCTCGCGGGGGTGATCCCAAGATCCGAGAACGTTTTTTCGTTGCCGGATACAACGTTGTCTTCTCGAAGCGAACGAACCTGATCTACGGTTATGGGCTGTGGCACGAGACCCCCAGTAATTGCAGAAATTGCGCCAGTCACATGACCCATCGTTGAACCGATCCAGAATGGAAGCGGCAAGACCAATCGCCGCCGGCGTACAACCGCCAGCATTTGATCAATAAGTTCACGGAAACTATCGACATCCGGTCCACCCAGTTCATAGATGCCGGGTTCCGCCTGCCCCAGAACACCAAGTTCCGCAGCCTGTGCGACGTCATCCACGTAGACTGGCTGAAACTTCGTGTCAGCTCCAACAAGTGGGATAGTGGGTGATATGCGCGCCATAGCAGCAAACCGATTGAAGAACTGATCCTCCGAGCCAAAGATCACGGAAGGGCGCAGTATGACAGCATTCGGGAAAGCCTGAAGCACAGCAGCTTCACCTTTGCCTTTGCTTTGCGCGTAGAGGCTGTCGCCTTCGACATCTGCACCGATCGCCGATATGTGAACCATCTGCGCGACACCGGCTTCAGCAGCAAGACGTGCGATGCGACCCGCGCCTTCATGTTGCACGGCTTCGAAATTATTCTTGCCGCTGGCATCAAAAGTTCCGACACAGTTCACAACGGCGTCAGCACCAGAAACTGCCTGCCGGACACTATCTTCGTTGCGAATGTTTGCAAGGATCGGCTCAACTTGGCCGACACGCCCGTAAGGCCTGACGAAATGGGCTTCGTTGGGTCGGCGCACAGCAACACGAACGCGCCAGCCTTGCCGCGCCATACGTTGGGCGATGTAGCGTCCGACGAAGCCGGAACCGCCGAATATCGTGACCAGTTTTGGCATGAGCAACACCTCGGATTAGCCTTGCAGAGATTTAGACAACGCATCGAAACGCGACAAGGAGCAAATCGCCGCGTTTCTTGTTATCAGCCCAAACTCCGATGTTGATCGCAGCTCAGCCAATTATTGCATTCAAGGTCGGGCTTGGTCGCATGATCGCCGCCAGCTTTCCCGGATCGGGATTGTAGTAGCCACCAGTATCCACCGCTTGACCGCGGGCGGCCTGCAACTCGCCAACAATAGCGTCTGCACCGGCTCGAAGTTTTTCAGCCACGGGCGCAAAGTGTGACGCCAATTCAGCGTCCTCGCTCTGGGAGGCAAGTGCCTCGGCCCAGTAAAGCGCGAACCAGAAATGGCTGTCCCTGTTATCAGGTTGTCCAACCTTTCGGCCAGGGCTGCGATCATGATCCAAAACACCCTGGGTCGCATCGTCAATCGCCTTGGCCATGACAGCCGCCTTCTTGTTACCGGACGTGTCGGCAAGAAATGCAAAGCTCTCCCCAAGCGCACAAAATTCACCCAAGGAATCCCAGCGAAGATGGTTTTCCTGCTGTAGCTGCTGCACGTGTTTCGGAGCGGAACCACCAGCACCTGTCTCAAACAGGCCGCCGCCCTGCATCAACTTGACGATCGAAAGCATCTTTGCAGAGGTACCCAACTCAAGGATCGGGAACAGGTCGGTAAGATAATCACGCAGCACGTTGCCGGTGATTGCGATACTGTCCTCTCCCTTTCTAATGGTTTCCAAGGTCAAACGGGTGGCTTCGCGCGGCGCCATGATCTCGAACTTGTCAGTTACGCCCGCTGCAGCAAGGATCGGCTCGACATATTTGATCAGTTCCGCATCATGTGCGCGTTCGCTGTTGAGCCAGAAAATCGCCTGAGCGCCGGTCGCCGCTTGACGCGAGATTGCGAGCCTGACCCAGTCTTCGATAGGAGCCTTTTTGGCCGTTGCCGAACGCCAGATATCACCTTTTTCAACCTGATGAGAATGGAGCACTTCACCGCTTTCGAGAACGTATCGGATTGTGCCGTCTGCCGATGCCTCAAACGTTGTCGGGTGCGAACCGTACTCTTCAGCCTTCTGCGCCATCAGACCGATATTCTGAACAGCTCCACTTGTGGTCGGATCGAGAGCACCGGTTTCCTTGAAGTAGTTAATGGTCTCATCATAGACCGGAGCATAGGAATTGTCCGGGATCACGCATCGTGAGTCTGCTTCCTTGCCATCCGGCCCCCAGCCTTTGCCGCCAGCCCGGATAAGAGCGGGCATGGACGCGTCGATAATGACGTCGGACGATACATGAAGGTTTGTGATGCCCTTGTCAGAATTCACCATGTACATGGGTGGTCGCGCAGCGTAGGCCGCCTCGATGTCCGCCTTGATGGCCGCTGCTTTTTCAGCGGGTAGAGTTGAGATCTTCTCTTCCAGATCGCCGATGCCGAAATTCGGGTTCACACCAAGATCGGCGAAGGTCGCCGCGTGTTTGTCGAATACATCCTTCAGGAAAATCTCCACCGCATGACCAAACAGGATTGGGTCAGAGACCTTCATCATCGTTGCCTTGAGATGCAGCGAGAACAGTGTCCCTTCCGCTTTCGATGCTTCGATCTGTTCGGTGAGGAATGATCTAAGCGCCTTGGCTGACATGAAAGTCGCGTCAACGACCGTGCCTTCCTCGAGCATTAGGCCGTCCTTGAGAACAGTCACTGAGCCATCCGAGTCTTCAAACTCAATCCTGGCAGCTCCCGCTTGCTCGCTTGTAATCGTTGCCGAGACTTCGTTCGAAAAAAAGTCGTTTCCGCTCATCGAGGCGACGGTTGTCTTACTGTCAGATGTCCACTTTCCCATTGAGTGGGGATTGGCCATTGCATAGTTCTTTACAGCCTTTGCAGCGCGGCGATCTGAGTTGCCCTCGCGCAAGACGGGGTTCACAACAGACCCCTTAATTGCATCGTACTTTTCGCGGATGTCCTTTTCTTCGTCCGTTGCGGGATCTTCTGGGTAGTCCGGCACAGCAAAGCCCTGCGATTGAAGTTCAGCGATGGCGCCCTTCAACTGAGGAACTGACGCGGAAATGTTCGGAAGCTTTATGACGTTGGCGTCAGGCGTCTTCACTAACTCCCCAAGTTCCGCCAAATCGTTTGGATGATCCGTAAATGCTGCTAGGACACGTCCTGCAAGCGAAATATCCTTGGTACCAACCGAAATGCCCGCTGCCTTGGCGAAAGACTGAATGATCGGAAGCAGGGAGGCACTGGCAAGCTCCGGCGCTTCGTCTACCTTGGTATACAATATGTCGGGACGACCTGTATCGCTCATGATTTTCTGGTCCTTCGGCTACTTTTGGATAGTTGTTTGGCGGCAGGCTGCGCCCATTGCCGCATCGCATAGAACATGCGGCATATGCGTGCAACTCCTTGACCTTCTTGTGCGCGCACGGGCCGCAGCCGCATGCGTCCGAAACTTGCAATCTCGCCTCAGCCGCCGTTAAGCTTCAAAAGTTCTTTGCAACGTCAGAGAACATACGTCTTAGGGAGGACAAACATGAAAACGAAACTTCGCGCGCTCGCTCTTGGCGCGACATTGTCGCTTGTCGGTTCGGCAACTCTTGCGGCCGAGTGTATCGCACCGGCTAACCCGGGAGGCGGCTGGGACTTCACTTGCAGACAGATCGGGAAAATCCTGCATGATATCGGCCAAGTCGATAATCCTGTTCAGGTCACCAACATGGCTGGCGGTGGCGGCGGATTGGCATTCAGCCACGTCGTGAATGAACGCTCTGATGACAGCGATCTGATCGTCGCGGCGTCTCAGGCAACCGCAACTCGCCTTGCTCAGAATGCCTACGCAGGCATGACCGCCGACCAAGTTCGGTTTGTTGGCGCAATCGGCGCAGACCCGGGTGTTATCGTTGTAGCCGCCGATAGTCCGTTCCAAACGCTGGGCGACATGGTCGATGCCGTCAAGGCCGATCCTGGTTCGGTAGCCTTCGCTGGCGGCTCGGCAGCTGGCGGTTTTGACCACCTGAAAGTTCTGATGGTGTTAAAGGATGCGGGTTTCACAGACATCACCAAGGTCAAGTACATCGGTGTTGACGGTGGTGCAGATGCAATCACCCAGACCATTGGCGGCTTCACCCAAGGCATGACAGGCGACATGTCTGAAATCGTCGGCTTCCTGCAGTCTGGCGAAGTACGTGCATTGGCCGTTCTGACCGAGGAACGCGTTCCTGGCTTCGAAGACGTCCCCACGGCAAAAGAGCAAGGCTTTGATGTGGTCGCCGTGAACTGGCGCGGCCTGTATGTGCCGAAGGACATTAGCGATGAAGACTTCGAAACTTGGGGTGCCAAGCTTCAGGCCGTTGCCGATAGCGACGAGTGGAAGGAAGCCATGGCCGCAAACGGCCTTGCCCCCTTCACCAAGGTTGGTGGCGATTTCCAGAGCTGGGTTGATGGCGTGATCGCAGACACTGTCGAGCTCTCGAAGGAAATCGGCGTCCTTCAGTGATGAAAAGCGACCGTCTCTTCGGAGTGGTCATCATCTTTGGGGCGCTCGCATACGCTGCGGGCGCCCTCCAGATACAGACCAGCTTCATGTCTGATCCCGTGGGCTCAAAGACATTCCCGCTGATTTTGGCGGGCGTCGCTGCCTTATGCGGCCTTGTCATGATCCTTAAACCCGACACCGACCCCGACTGGCCGAACGCACGAACATTTGGCAGTCTCATCGTGTCGGTCGCCGTTATGATCGCTTATGCTTACACGATCAAACCGCTTGGGTTCATGATTCCCACTGCTGTTTGTGCGGCGATTCTCAGTTACCAGATTTCGCCACGTCCTGTTCCGGCTGTACTGACCGGCATCGGGCTTTCAATTGGGCTGTTCCTGGTCTTCAAATATGCATTGGGACTCGGCCTCCAACCGTTCCCAAAAAGTTGGTTCTGACATGGAACTGCTTTCCAATCTCGCGCTCGGCTTTGGCGTCGCGCTTTCGCCGTTCACCCTGTTTTTGGCAGTCGTTGGCTGCTTCCTCGGAACGATCATCGGAGCGCTTCCCGGGCTTGGCCCATCAAACGGGGTCGCAATCCTCATCCCGCTCGCCTTCTCGCTTGGTCTCGATGCGACATCGGCCCTCGTGCTTATGACCTCGGTTTACTATGGTGCCATGTACGGTGGTCGGATCAGCTCCATCCTGCTGAACATTCCGGGTGACGAACCTGCACTTATGACAACACTCGACGGCTATCCGATGGCCAAAGCGGGTCGCGCCGGCGACGCGCTTGTTCTTTCCGGTTTCGCAAGCTTCTTTGGTGCGCTCTTTGCAACCATCGGGCTCATGCTACTCGCACCGGTTCTGTCACGGATCGCCTATCAATTCGGCCCGGCTGAATACTTCGCACTTTATCTCCTTGCATTCTCCACCCTTGGCGGCATTGCCTCGAACAATCAGGCAAAAGCTGCGCTCGCGTCCTGCATCGGCCTTGGGATCGCGATGATTGGTCTGGACAACCAAACGGGCATGCCGCGTTTGACGGGTGGCAATCTCCATCTCATGGATGGCATCGACTTCCTTGTTGCGATCGTCGGCCTGTTTGCCGTCGCCGAGGTGTTCATCTTCATCGAAAGCCACGGCAAGGGCTCTTCCATCGGCGTCAAACTTGAAAAAGTCACCCTGCCGGTTCGCGACCTCGTACGCGGAATTGGCACTATGATCCGCTGTAGCACCATTGGCTTTATCGCAGGCGTTTTGCCCGGAGCCGGCGCCTCGCTCGGGTCATTTCTTGCGTACGTTGGAGAGAAGAAATGGCGTGGAGGCGACCGCAGCGGTTTCGGAAAGGGCGATCCGCAAGGCGTGATCGCCCCCGAAGCGGGCAACAACTCTGCCGCGGGTGGCGCGCTCGTTCCGATGTTGACACTCGGCGTCCCAGGCTCAGGGACGACTGCCGTGCTGCTCGCGCTTCTGATGACGCTCAACATAACACCTGGACCGACACTTTTCACTGACCGGCCAGAAGTTGTTTGGGGGCTTATCGCTTCACTGCTGATCGCCAACTTCGTTCTACTCGCGATGAACGTTCCGCTCGTGAAAATCTTCGTAAAGATCCTCACGGTTCCGCCTTGGGTACTCCTGCCCGGCGTCATGATGGTGTCTTTCGTTGGGATCTTCTCCCTGACCGGCAGCTATTTCGACCTTCTGCTGATGATCGTATTCGGCATTATCGGCTGGCTGTTCAGGAAACTCGATATTCCAACGGTGCCCATCATACTGGGAATTCTTCTTGGAAAGCACATGGAAGACGCATTGCGCCGCGCAATGATCCTCTCCGATGGAGACTGGACATATCTGTTCTCCTCCGGGATTTCGATCGGACTTTGGGCTTTCGCAATCCTCGGATTTGTTGCGCCATTCTTCCTTCGTCACATCATCAAGAAACCGCAGGCGATCACTGACTGATGACCCGCGTTCTTATCCCTTCCGGAGCGCTCGGCCTCGACTATGACAAGGAAGCGCTTGCGCGAGGGGTTGAGATGAAGCCGGACCTTATCGCCATCGACGGCGGCTCAACGGACAGCGGTCCGTCTTATCTGGGGCGCGGAGTTTCGAAATATGCCCGCTCGTCCACCAAGGTGGAATGGAAGGGTCTGATCAAGGCTGCGCGGGAAGCAAATTGTCCGCTCGTTATTGGCACCGCGGGCACATGCGGAACAGACAGCACTGTCGATTGGCTGCTGGAGATCACCCGGGAGTGTCTTGAAGAGCTTGGTTTCCACGCCAAGATCGCCACGCTCAAGTGCGAGCAGTCACCAGACCAAACCGCCGCTGCCTTGGAAAGAGGACGGGTAACTCCGCTTCCTGGTGCACCCAAGATCGACACCCAAGCCATCGCCGCATGCGAACACGTGGTGGCGCTGGCCGGAGCTGAGCAGATTAACGCAGCACTTGAGACCGGTGCAGATATTGTGATCGCGGGTCGCACAACCGACACGGCGATCATCGCCGCTCTTCCGCTCAAGAAGGGCGACAATGCCGGAGGGGCGTGGCACGGTGCAAAGATCGGTGAATGCGGTGCGCTTTGCGCCTCTAATCCCCAGTCGGGCGTCTTGATGGTAGAGTTCGACAAGGATGGATTTACGGTGCATCCGCTGGCTGAAGGTGCCAACGCGACACCGCACACTGTCTTTGCACACATGCTCTATGAGAATTCAGATCCCTTCATTTTGCACGAACCCGGCGGCCACCTCGATGTCACGGAGGCTAAGTACGTGCCGCTCGACGGCACGCGAGTACGCGTCGAGGGGTCTCAGTGGCATGTTGCCGATGCATATGCGGTGAAGCTCGAAGGAGCTCGCGTCGCAGGCTACCAAACTCTTTTGATGGCGACGCTCAGGGACCAACACTACGTCAAGAATTCGCAAGCTTGGATCGAAGACATTCTTCAGAAACATGCCGCCAAGGTCGCAGACCGTATGGGACTGTCTCACGAAGACTATTCAGTCGAGCTTCGTCGGATCGGAGTTGATGCCACCTTGGGAGCGTTGGAGCGTCGCGACACGTCTCCGAACGAAACGGGAGTGCTTTGCATCATCACGGCAGAAGATCAGCAAACCGCAAACGAGATCGGAAAGCTGATGAATCCCTATCTGCTTCATCATCCGCTTACGCGAGACGAAGAACAGCCGACGTTTTCATTTCCTTTTTCACCTGCGGAGATCGATCGTGGAGCTGCATATGAGTTCTGTCTCCACCACGTATTGCGTCTGGATGATCCGATGGAGGTATTTCGTCTAGAGGTCGTGGATGCCTGAAATCGGGGCCATCGCACAGAAAGTCAGATCGAAAAATGCCGGCCCGTTTTGGCTGACGATCGACATCTTCTGTGGTGACACAGACACCTACCATCAGATCGTCGAAGGGCTATCAACCGAACGAGTCGCACAAGTTCTGCAGACCGAACCGCATACATTGAAGCGTTTTGACATTGATGCCCTGAACGTGATCAAGATCAGTCTGCCGCGACCGGTTGTGCAAGGCCATAGATCCGATCGCGACATGCATGGAGCGGCCTGGGCGGCTCTGATTTCCGAGATAGACATCAACTAGACACGAAACTGATACTTGATCGCGCAAACCGCACAGGGCATGACACGCGCCATGGCCAATCATTTTTACAAGAACGACCTTCCCGATGACCTTGATCTTGGGTCCTCAGTTGCAATCGATTGCGAAACCATGGGGCTGGTCCCCGGGCGTGATCGGCTATGCCTCGTTCAGCTATCCAATGGCGACGGTAATGCGCATCTTGTCCAGATTGCTCCGGGGCAAACCACGGCACCGAACTTGGAACGGCTTGTGAAAGACCCCAGTGTTCTAAAGCTCTTCCACTTTGGTCGTTTTGATATTGCTGCCATCTACAATGCCTTCGGCGTACTTGCGGCCCCCGTTTACTGCACCAAGATCGCCTCGAAACTCGTCCGCACTTACACGGATCGTCACGGTCTCAAGAACCTTCTCGATGAGTTGCTTGGTGTCGACATTTCGAAACTCCAGCAGATGAGCGACTGGGGTGCGGCCGACTTGTCCCAGGCCCAACTGGAATATGCAGCAAGCGACGTGCTGTACCTTCACAAGCTCAAAGACAAACTAGATGAACGTTTGGCGCGCGAAGGGCGCGCTGATCTCGCTGCGGCGGCATTCGAGTTTCTGCCAACGCGCGCTCGGCTGGATCTTGCCGGGTGGCCGGAGACAGACATCTTCGCGCACTGAGCTTTTCATCCTATATGTGCCGGATGGCGACGGCCGATACATATTCACGCGTTGTTCTGTGGCTTAAGGTTGCGCTGCCCCTCGCGGCATTGGCGATCCTCTCGACACTATTCTTCGTGGCAGAGACCCTCGATCCGGAGGCAGCCATTCCGTATGCCGAGGTCGATGTCGAACGAATTCTGAGAGAACAAGGTGCGACGTCACCCAACTTCGGAGGGGTCACATCGGATGGTGTCAAGATTGCGCTTACAGCCGCGTCCATCAGGCCGTCTGCTGAAGATCGCAACAGATGGAACGGCACCACAGTCTCCGCCAACTTTGATCTGCCGTCGGGCGCAGTCGTCTCATTGGACAGCCCCGAAGGTATTGTGGACGCAACACAGCAGCAGGCGATTTTGCGAGGTGGGGCAGTTCTGACAAGCACAACAGGCTACAAGGTGACAAGCGAACAGATCGTTGCATCATTTGATGATGCAACGATTGTTGCCGACAAAGGTATTGTGGCGGAAGGGCCGCCCGGAAAGATCACGGCGGATCGCATGGTTCTGAACCGGATAGACAGCGAACCTCCGAACCATCATCTTGTCTTTCAAGGCGGTGTGCGTGTGATTCACCGGCCTCGGAACTGAAGGAAGTCCATGCGTTACGTTCTGTCCACATTGATTGCCGTTGCTCTGTCACTCAGTACCGCATTGGCCCAGACTGCGAACATTGCCGTTGGGACAGGAGCGTTTGATGCTTCGCTGCCCGTCGAGGTAACCGCAGATGAGCTTTCCGTCGATCAAGCGACTGGAAAAGCCGTATTCGATGGCAATGTGCTTGTTGTACAGGGCGAGGTTCGCATGTCCGCAGGGCAAGTCACGATCGAATATGCAGAGGAAGGTTCAACAAACGCGATCTCTCGTTTGCTTGCGTCGGGCGGGGTGACGTTCGTCACCTCTTCGGACGCCGCTGAAGCAAGAGATGCAGTCTATTCAGTCGCGAATGGCACCGTGACGCTTACCGGAGACGTTTTGTTGACCCAGGGTCAGAACGCCATCGCCGGCGACACATTGGTCGTCGATCTCAGTTCAGGAAATGGTCAGATGCAGGGGCGGGTCCGCACCGTTTTCACTCCGTCCGAGGGAGACAACTGATGTCGAAGCCGGAACTGACCATTGCGGGTGGCGAGCAAGGACTGAAGATCAGGAACCTGCGAAAATCCTATCGCAAACGCCCTATTATTCGGGATGTCAGTCTCGATGTAACCCGTGGCGAGGTCGTCGCCCTTCTTGGTCCAAACGGATCGGGCAAAACAACTTGCTTCTACTCGATTGCCGGGCTGGCCATGCCGGACGCGGGACAGGTTCTGATCGATGGACGAGATGTTACGAACTATCCGATGTATCGGCGAGCCCAACTTGGGATCGGCTATCTGCCTCAGGAACGTTCGATCTTTCAGGGGCTGAACGTCGAGGACAATATTCTCGCAATCCTCGAGATTGTTGAAAAAGACAGAACAAAGAGACGGGAAAGACTCGAAGAACTGTTGAATGAGTTCTCTATCGCCCATTTGCGCCGCACACCTTCGGTTGCACTTTCTGGTGGTGAGCGTCGGCGCTGCGAAATTGCCCGGAGTCTGGCGGCAAATCCCAAGTATTTACTGCTTGATGAACCTTTTCCGGGGATCGACCCGATCGCTGTTGGCGATATTCGCGACTTGGTTACTGACCTCAAACATCGTGGAATCGGGGTGCTGATCACGGATCACAACGTGCGCGAAACTCTCGAGATCGTGGATCGAGCGTACATTCTTCATGACGGCGGTGTTCTGATGAGCGGGACCGCAGATGAAGTGGTCCGCGACGAGAACGTCCGCCGTGTTTACCTCGGCCAGTCCTTTCGGATTTCTTAACCACTCGATGTTTTGTTTGACAGGCGATGCCGGATTGTCGCCAAATGGGTGTAATGGAACGAAGTGTCTTAATGTCAGACAACGTCCAAGCTGCCTTCAATAGTCAGCGAAACCACAAGCTTAACTAAGACGCACTTGCGGTCCGGCATTGCCGGGCCCGCCGTGGCCGTCAGGGAGAATTAGATGCAATACCAGATCACCGGCAAACAGATCGACATTGGCGAAGCCCTTCAAACGCACGTGAAAGATGGTCTGGGTGAAATGGTCAGCAAATATCCCGGTCGTCCTACGGACGCGAATGTCGTGTTTTCCAAGAGTGGGCACGAACATGTTTGCGAAACGGTTATTCATCTGTCGACTGGCATGACGGTACAGGCCAAGGGCCACGACCATGAGATCTATGCCGCATTTGAGAAGTGCCAGGATAAGATGGATAAGCAACTCCGCCGCTACAAACGTCGGCTAAAGGACCATCATCGGGAACGCCCTGTTGAACTCAGCGAAGCGGCCTCCTATATCCTCGCCTCAAACGAGGACGAGAGCGAATCAGAACCTGAAACGCTTCAGCCGATGATCGTCGCCGAGATGGAGACAAAGATACCATCTTTGTCTGTTGGTGAAGCGGTTATGCAAATGGAGCTTGCGGGTGCGCCCGTTCTGGTGTTTCGGAATGAAAAAGGCGGCGAGAACGTGAATATCGTATATCGTCGCGACGATGGGAATATTGGCTGGATCGATCCGAAGTAAGGGGCGGACCGAACCAGACCTAAAATCGCCTTATTGGGGACTTGGGTGACGTAATGGAATTGTCGTCTATTCTGCGCGTGGAAGCTGTCAAAACGCTTTCCGCAGTGACCAGCAAGAAACGCTTGCTGCATGAGATTTCCGAGGTTGCCGCTTCGGCCTACGGGCTTTCGGCAGCGGACATCTGTGTTGCCTTGCAGGAAAGGGAAAGCCTTGGTCCGACCGGTGTTGGCCAAGGGATCGCTCTTCCGCACGCCAGACTTCCAAACTTGGAAAGGGTGCATGGCATTTTCGTGCGGGTCGAAAAAGCGCTTGAGTTCGACTCTGTCGACCGCCAACCGGTAGACCTCGTATTCGCTCTCCTCGCTCCGCTGGACGCTGGCGTCGATCACCTGAAGGCGCTTGCCATGGTCTCTCGCACAATGCGTGATCCCGGCTTGTGCGCAAAGTTGCGCGCCAACTCTGATGCTGCGACGCTGCATACGCTGCTCACGGAGTCGCCTGGAATTCGCGCAGCTTAGTCTTTCCGCGCTTCCCACTGGTCGAACCCAAACATGACATAGTCACGCCGGTACGCCTTTTCGCAGGCTGCCTGGATTTCTGGTGTCACAACATCTTTCAGCGAAAATGGGATGTTCGCCCCGTCGTCCGGATCCAGTGTGGGAGCGGTGTAACCAACTTCGCTGGCGATTTTTGGAAGGTCGGTCCCGAGTTGATCTGATCTAACAACCCGGTCTGCGACGACGAACTGACCGATTGCGTGTACCAGCGCGTTTTGCGACGCCCAAGAGCTATCTACCCGAACAGCTGTTTGACCGCCGAGGTTCCCCGCCAGAAACTCCAGAAATGCAAGAAACGCTTCCCGATGTTGGGCTAAGTCGTAATCGTCGTCCGGAAAGGTCGGCGGCAACGGCAGCTTGTACTGCCCGATCAGGACATCACGAATCTCTGCATATGTATCGATGTTCAGCGGCAAGATGCACTTACAGAACGCGTCATGAGCCCGCAAAAGCGGGTGGCGTAATACGGTGAATGAACGGTGGCCCGGGTGTAGCCGCTTCCAACGCCGTAGGTCGCGTTGCGTCATTCCGGATTCCACAGCACCGTCAGGATCGATAGATCGAAGCCAGTCGGGTACAGGATCCATCCAAGCGCCACGAATTGGCATGTAAATCAAAGGCACGGTTTTCCCGACCCGGAAGAAACGCAATCCTGGTCCACGATCTGGCTCGTAGCTGGCCATTCGGCCAATATCTGCGGTTGCCAAGCGACCCAATGCTTCTTCGGCGACCTTAGGGTTGGTCAAACGATCTTCCACTGGCGTGGGGTTCTGAACCTTTGCTCGAACTTTCCTTTGGTCGGGCGGCCCCTCAGAGCCAAGATACTGCCCCAGCCCAGCCAAGACGGCTCCGTCTGACAGGTCATCATAGGCAATGCGGAATGCAGTTTGTCCGGTCGTCTGAAGCGTCCGGGTAATCCGTCCTTGAAACTCCTCAAGTTCATTCAGGAACTCCGCGTACTCTTCTGCGACGAACGAAACACGTGCGGCTCGTGCGGACGTCATGTCGCCCAACCACCATTGACCCGTCTTGCGAGCAATCTTGAGAGAAACATAGCTGTCGATTGGGCGTCGCGTCAGAATGATCTTCCCGGCCTTTGGATCGTTGAGCACGTGATCAATGGCGCGGCGGTCATGGTCGTAAAATAAACGAAATCCAGGCAAAGCTTCAGCGGCGCGCTTCATCAAACCAATCGCGCGCACGGGATCCGCATCACGCTCCTTAATCGACAAACCCCACTTGTTATTGATTTCCGGCTTTCCGAAAAAATGTGGATTGAATAGTTCCCCATGCGACTCGATGCCGGGCATAGCTGACAGCTGTTCCTCCAGCAGATTCGATCCTGTTCGCATCCCTGCGAGCACAACAAAATATTCGAAATTTGCTTTTGTCATCAACTGAGCCTGGCACTTTGCAGGTCTGCGACTTGCTCCGCAATCGCTTCGGTAATCTCACCCACGGCGAATTTTTTCTGTGCATGATCGTCTATTTTTACATTGGGTTTTCTGAACAGGCTGGACATTCTTCTGTCAACCGTCTATGACGTTTTCTGACTGAAATCGAATCAGAGGCCGCAATGGATCTCTCGAACCT
>JAJDZT010000045.1 GCA_022824525.1 Silicimonas sp.
TCAGGTTCGAGAGATCCATTGCGGCCTCTGATTCGATTTCAGTCAGAAAACGTCATAGACGGTTGACAGAAGAATGTCCAGCCTGTTCAGAAAACCCAATGTAAAAATAGACGATCATGCACAGAAAAAATTCGCCGTGCCAGTTCAGGACGCAACAAGGCCAAAACCATTGCCGCCTTTCCCCCCATCGAGTGGCCGATTACGTCAGACGGCACCTCGAGCACCTGCGCCAGATCGTCCGCCATCGACGGGTAATCGTGCAGGGGCGCCCAAGGGCTTTCGCCGTGATTGCGCATGTCGACAGCACGTACTTCGCGGGTGTCCGACAACCGTTTGGCAATCGCCCCCCAGTTTCGAGCCGACCCAAACAGGCCGGGCGCAATCAAAACAGGTGGAAGATCGGTCGGGGTGCCGTGAATGACGGTGTTCAGCATGGGGTTTTCATATCCATTCCGTCGGGGTATCGCCAGCGCTATGGATGTAACGGAAATTGCCAATGACCTCGCATCGACCATGGCTCGGCAGCTCAGGCTGCGGAGTGGGTCGCTTGCGGACGTCACCGCGCAGGCAGGGCGAAAATTACCTCGTCATCTCAAGGCGGAGGCCGAAGTGCTGATCGAAGCGGAAACCGTCGCGGCCCATCCAAAACTTGCGCATCGCATCGATGAGAAACGGCTCAAGAAGGCGGATCGAAAACTGCGCGCTTTCCTTGACAAGCATGACCCAAAAGCAGAGCGGCGAGCCGAGTTGCTTGACCGGCTCGCCGCTATTGTCTTCATCTTGTTTGCCGTTGCCGTGGGGTTGTTTTTCTTCGCCCTATGGCAAGGGGTGATCGGCTGACGCCTCAGATGCTGTGGTAGATGGGGAAACGCTGGCATAGGGCGATGACGTCATTCTTCACGTCAGCTTCGACAGCCCCGTTGCCATCCTCTCCATTGGCGGCAAGGCCATCGGTAACCCGGACGATCCAGCGTGCGATCTGACGGAACTCCTCTTCCGCAAACCCACGTGTCGTTCCCGCCGGCGTGCCTAGACGAATGCCGCTGGTGATCATCGGCTTCTCGGTATCGAACGGAATGCCGTTCTTGTTGACCGTGATGTGGGCGCGTCCAAGGGCCTTCTCGGTCGCATTGCCTTTCACGCCCTTGGGGCGCAGATCGACCAACATCACATGGCTGTCCGTCCCACCGGTTACGATATCGAGGCCACCTTTAAGCAACTCATCCGCCAGCGCCTTGGCATTGGCTACGACCTGCTGCTGATAGACTTTGAAGTCTGGGCGAAGCGCCTCACCAAATGCGACGGCCTTTGCCGCGATGACATGCATCAACGGGCCGCCCTGAATGCCGGGGAAGATCGCCGAGTTCACTTTCTTCGCTATGTCTTCGTCATTTGTAAGGATCATGCCGCCTCGCGGCCCGCGAAGTGTCTTGTGGGTGGTTGTGGTCGCCACATGCGAATGGGGGAAGGGCGATGGATAGACACCGGCTGCAATCAAACCGGCGAAATGCGCGACGTCCGAAAGAAGATACGCACCGACCATATCCGCGATTTCACGCATCCGCTTGAAGTCGATCACACGGGGAATGGCGGAACCACCGGCGATGATCATCTTGGGTTGATGTTCCTTCGCAAGCGCTTCGATCTGATCGTAGTCGATGTCGAGCGTGTCTTCACGCACACCGTACTGGACCGCATGGAACCATTTGCCGGACTGGTTCGGGCGAGCGCCGTGCGTAAGGTGTCCGCCTGCGTCAAGGCTCATTCCGAGGATGGTGTCGCCGGGCTTCAGGAGAGCCGTAAACACGCCCTGGTTGGCTTGCGAACCGGAGTTCGGTTGAACATTCGCGAACCCGCATCCGAAGAGTTCTTTGGCACGTTCGATCGCCAGTTCCTCGGCCACGTCGACATACTGACATCCGCCGTAATAGCGGCGACCGGGATAGCCCTCAGCATATTTGTTCGTCATGACAGAGCCTTGCGCTTCCATGACCGCACGGCTGACGATGTTCTCGGATGCGATCAATTCGATCTCATCGCGCTGGCGCCCCAGCTCCTGTTCAATGGCGCTGAAGACTTCGCTGTCGCGGCTTTCAAGGCTCTCGGTGAAAAACGTATTGATGCGATCAGGTGCATTCATGGGCTCAAACTCCTTGGCAGAGAGGCAGTTAGCGCGGTCTTAACCGCATTCAAGCGCAACGGAAACCTTGAGTTTCGTCGCAGCGCGCGCAATCTTGCGCAACGACGAGGGAGATTTCATGCGACCGTCCAGTTCCATCGCGTTCCGCGCGAGCCGCGCACCTGTCGCCCAAGAGGCGCTTTCCGCGCTCACCTCCCAATACGGTCAAGTCGAGCCCGGAGAGGCAGACGTGGTGGTCGCGCTTGGCGGCGACGGGTTCATGCTCGAAACGCTGAAAGACGTGCAACCGTTGGGCAAACCGGTTTACGGAATGAACCGCGGGACCGTGGGTTTCCTCATGAACGAATACAGCGGGGAAGATCTTCCAGCCCGTCTCGCGGATGCAGAGGAGGCTGTCATCAACCCGCTGCGGATGCGTGCTGGCCGGTCCGATGGTACCGTTGTCGAGGGGCTTGCCATCAACGAAGTATCGCTGCTGCGCCAAGGCCCTCAGGCGGCGCGTTTGAAAATTTCTGTCGACGCTCGTCCCCGGCTTGACGAATTGGTGTGCGATGGCGCGCTGGTGGCCACGCCGGCAGGTTCGACGGCTTACAATTACTCTGCGCACGGGCCGATTTTGCCCATCGGTTCAGAAGTCCTCGCGCTTACGGCCGTCGCACCGTTTCGGCCGCGACGATGGCGTGGGGCGCTGTTGCCCAAGTCGGCAACGGTTAGGTTTGATGTGCTCCAGCCCGAGAAGCGCCCTGTGATGGCAGATGCCGACGGAAGCCCGGTTCAGGATGTCCATTGGGTCGAAATTGCAAGCGAGCCGACCGTGGAACACCGGATTCTCTTCGATCCTGGCCATGGTCTGGAAGAACGCCTCATTCGGGAACAATTCCAGTAATCGCCGGATTCCAGACACATTCCGCGTCTACGCAGGGGTAATGTTTCAATCTGGAGATCAAGAGCGATGAAGAAAATTGTCACTCTGGGGGTTCTCTTTCTTGCCGCAGCATGCGCACCAACGCCAAAAGGTGAACCGGTGCCAATCAAGCTGCTCTTCGCGGAAAATGCTAAGAAACCGTATGAATGCGCGGAGTTCGACGCGCGTTCGAACAGCTGCGAGGCGCTTGCAGTGCGGAGGGTGCGCGGCGATCGCGTCGAATACCGGGCCGAGTTCATATTGCCCCGGTTGCCGGGCGTACCGGGCCAGGGGCACGTCACCATCAATGCGCCATTCAAAATCGAAGGTAATCGCTACTGCGGGAACTTCGGTCGGTCCGACGTGAAAATCAAAGGGCTGCCGTCAAGCTACGCCACCGATCTCGCCATCGCGTTGAAGGTGCAACTCGCCAAGGAAGGCGACGTCTGCACCAGTTACTACCGTGACGGTGCGGGATATCTGAGCGTGACCACGCGGCGGGACGGTTCGCCTGTGCGGGACGGCACCGGGCCCGTGGTCTTCCTGACGCAACCAAAGGCGCTCCGTCGCATGAGCTTGTTCTGAACAGGTTTGCGCCGACCAGTTCGGCGCAATTCCTCAGTTGGCGTAGCCGATCGTCTGAAGCGCTTCTTTGATCTCGTCCAGGATGACCGGATCGTCGATAGTCGCCGGCATCTTGTAGCTGTCGCTGTCCGCAATCTTCACCATGGTGGCCCGCAGTATCTTGCCGGACCGCGTCTTCGGAAGACGATCCACGACGACCGCATGTTTGAAGGCAGCCACCGGGCCGATCTTCTCCCTCACAAGCGATACGCATTCGGCAACGATGTCGCCATCAGGTTTTGATGTGCCTGCATTCGTACACAGAAACCCAACCGGCAATTGCCCTTTGAGTGCGTCCGTCGCACCGATTACGGCACATTCGGCCACATCCGGATGGCTGGCCAAAACCTCTTCCATTGCGCCGGTCGACAGGCGATGTCCGGCGACGTTGATGACGTCGTCGGTACGCGCCATGATGTAAAGGTAACCATCCTCGTCGATCATGCCTGCATCACCGGTCTCGTAATAACCGGGGAAGGTCGTGAGATAGCTCGACACGAACCGCTCCTCGGCATTCCAGAGCGTCGGCAATGTCCCGGGGGGCAATGGCAGCTTCACGGCAATCGCTCCCAACTCTCCTGCGGGAATTGGATGTCCGTCGTCACCGAGGATCTGAACGTCGTAGCCGGGCATGGCGACCGACGGGGAGCCGATCTTGACCGGCAAGGCCTCGATACCCATGGGGTTCGAGGCGATGGCAAAACCCGTTTCCGTTTGCCACCAATGGTCGATCACGGGCACGCCAAGCTTTGACTGTGCCCACTCTATCGTATCGGGGTCCGCACGTTCTCCGGCAAGGAAAAGCGTACGAAGGCCAGTCAGGTCGTAATCCTTGATAAGATCTCCGCCCGGGTCCGCTCGCTTGATTGCGCGGAACGCCGTCGGTGCAGTGAATAGGGCTTTGACGTCATGCTCCTCGATCACCCGCCAGAATGTGCCGGCATCTGGTGTGCCAATCGGCTTGCCTTCGAAGACGACTGTCGTGTTGCCTGCGATCAGGGGCGCGTAACAGATATAGCTGTGGCCGACGACCCAGCCCACGTCGGATGCGGCCCAAAACACTTCACCCGGGTCGACGTTGTAGATGTTCTTCATGGTCCAATGTAGCGCGACCAGATGCCCGGCCGTTGGTCGCACGACGCCTTTCGGCTGTCCGGTGGTCCCGGAGGTATAAAGGATGTAGGCAGGGTGGTTGCCTTCCACGGGCACACAGTCGACCGGAGCCACACCATCCTGGAATGCGTGCCACTCATGGTCGCGTCCTTCCACCAGATCGGCCTGTGCCTCCTCACGTTGGAGAATGACGCAGAACTCGGGCTTTGAGGACGCCATTTCGATTGCGCCATCAAGGAGTGGTTTGTACTCCACGACACGCCCGGGCTCGATCCCGCACGATCCGGCAATGATGCACTTGGGCGCGCAATCATCGATCCGAACCGCAAGCTCGTTCGCGGCAAATCCGCCGAAGACCACTGAGTGGATCGCTCCGATCCGCGCACAGGCCAGCATTGCTTCCAGCGCCTCGGGAACCATCGGCATGTAGATGATAACACGATCACCCTTGGTCACGCCGCGGGCTGCCAGCGCTCCTGCAAGTCGCGCGACGTTGTCACGAAGTTCGCCGTAGCTGATATTGCGTTTCGCACCGGTGATCGGGCTGTCGTAAATGATGGCCACCCGATCACCGCGACCCGCTTCAACATGACGGTCCACGGCATTCCAGCAGGTGTTCACCCGTGCATCGGCGAACCACTCGTAGAGCGGAGCGCGCGTGTCATCGAGGGCTTTGCTGGGGGCGGTGTCCCAATCAATTGCTTCGGCCGCTGACATCCAGAACCCTTCAGGATCGGCCTGCCAGCCCTCATAAACATCACGATAGCCCATATCTCACTCCCTAACGCTCGCCGCGCCCTAGCTGCCGCCTGTGCGGTCGGCAAGTTCCGTTACCGCCCACAGTGTCAACCTGCCGCAACATCTCATCCGTAATGCGTGACCGGTGTTCCGGCGAGCGCAGAGATGTTCAATAGCCCACGGGCCGTAATTGACGGTGTCACGATATGGGCACGGTTGCCCATGCCCATCAAAATCGGTCCGACCTCAAGCCCGCCCGCTTTCATCTTGAGTATGTTGCGTACGGCTGACGCGGCATCCGAGTTGGCAAAGACAAGCACATTCGCCGGCCCCTCGAAACGCGCGTTCGGCATGATCCGCTGACGCACGGTCATATCCAAAGCGGTGTCCGTATGCATTTCGCCCTCGTAGGCGAAATCGCGGGGCTCACTGTCGAGGATCTCAAGCGCTGCGCGCATCCTGCGCCCGGTATCGATATCGAGGTTGCCGAACTGGCTGTGGCTGCAAAGCGCGATCTTGGGTTCGACACCGAAACGCCGAACATGGCGCGCGGCACCCACCACGGTTTCCGCAATCTGCGCGGGCGTGGGTTCTGGGTGCACATGGGTGTCCGCGACGAAAAGCGGCCCGTCTTCCAGGATAAGTAGGCTGAGCGCTCCCACGGGATGAAGCCCCCCAGTCGCCAGAACCTCGCAAACATACCGCAAATGCCAGAGATACTGGCCGAAGATGCCGCAGATCATGCTGTCGGCTTCTTCCCGGTGAACCATCACCGCGCTGATTGCAGTCGTGTTCGTCCGCATGATCGCACGCGCCAGTTCCGGGGTGACACCCTTTCGCTGCATAAGCTCATGATAAGTCGTCCAATAATCCCGGTAGCGCGGATCGTTTTCCGGGTTGACCAGTTCGAAGTCGCGTCCGGGTTGGATGGGCAATCCAAGGCGATCGATCCGGGTGCTCACCACATCCGGTCGACCGATCAGGATCGGCTTGTCGGTCGTTTCTTCGATCATCGCAGTGGCCGCACGTAGCACGCGCTCGCTTTCGCCCTCGGCAAAGACGATCCGTCTGCTTGCACTGGCTGCTGCTTCGAAAACCGGGCGCATGATGAGCGAGGACTTGAAGACCGTGCCGTCCAGTCTCCGGCGATAGGCATCGAAATCCTCGATGGGCCGCGTCGCCACGCCGCTCTCTATTGCTGCCTGAGCCACTGCGGTTGCGACGATGCTGGTCAACCGAGGATCAAACGGCTTTGGGATCAGGTAGTTCGGCCCAAACGTCAATTCCTCGCCTGAGTAGGCCGCAGCCGCTTCGGCACTCGTCGTGGCACGGGCCAGCTTGGCGATGGCTTCCACACAGGCCACCTCCATCTCGTCGTTGATGCCCGTGGCCCCGACATCCAATGCGCCTCGGAAAATGAATGGAAAGCACAGTACGTTGTTGACCTGATTGGGAAAGTCGGACCGGCCCGTTGCAATAATCGCATCAGGGGCGACCGCGCGCGCGTCTTCCGGATCGATTTCGGGGTCCGGGTTTGCAAGGGCAAAGATGATCGGCTGATCGGCCATTTTCTTGACCATGTCCTGCGAGAGCACACCGGGGCCGGAAAGGCCCAGAAACAAATCCGCCCCGGCGATCACGTCCTCAAGCGCTCGTGGCCCGCCGGGTTGTGCAAACTCCGCCTTCTGCGGTGTCATTTCTTCGGTTCGTCCTTCGTAGACGAGGCCGTGAAGATCGAGCAGGAACACATTCTCTCTCTTCACGCCCAGCTTCAGCAGCATGTTCAAACAGGCGATGCCCGCGGCACCTCCGCCGGTGGACACCACCTTGATGTTCTCGAACGTCCGGTCTGAAACCCGGAGCGCGTTTGTCGCGGCAGCTCCCACTACGATCGCCGTTCCATGCTGGTCGTCATGGAAGACCGGAATGTTCATTCGTTCCCGGCAGAGCTTTTCCACGATGAAGCAATCGGGAGCCTTGATGTCTTCCAGGTTCACCGCGCCAAAGGTTGGTTCCAAAGCGCAAACGATGTCGGCCAGTTTCTCCGGGTCGCTTTCGTTCACTTCGATATCAAAGCAGTCGATGTTGCCGAAGTTCTTGAAGAGAACCGCCTTGCCTTCCATCACCGGCTTGGAGGCAAGCCCGCCGATGTTTCCAAGGCCAAGCACGGCAGAGCCATTCGAGACCACGGCAACAAGGTTCCCGCGTGACGTTAGGCGGCTCGCCGCCATCGGATCGTCCTTGATCGCGAGGCAGGCTGCGGCAACGCCCGGCGAATAGGCCCGCGCAAGGTCGCGGCCATTGGCCAGCGGTTTCGTTGCGCGCACCTCGAGTTTTCCGGGTTTCGGGAATTCGTGATATTCCAGCGCTGCCCTTTTCAAGGAGCTTTCGCGCGCGTCATCGGCCATAAACGTATCCTCCCAAAAGATAGTTTAATATTAAACTACCTCAGATTCCCTGTCTCTTCCCGTCTGTCGGCGGGTTCGTACAAGTCTTCTGCCAAGTTCCCGACCTTGGCAAGCCGCTTGTCGCTTGCACTCGGGTCCACCCCGCGCCAGTTTGCGGTCGAAAGGACCGCTCGCCCATGCCGGATACTGCCGATCTGATTTCTGCCGCGACTTCGGTGCGTGAAAACGCCTACGTGCCTTATTCGGGGTTTAAGGTGGGTGCAGCAATTCTGGCCTCTGACGGCAGTGTGCATGTTGGCTGCAATGTCGAGAACGTTGCCTACCCGGAAGGCACATGCGCTGAAGCCGGTGCCATCGCCGCCATGGTTGCGTCCGGTCTGACTTGTTTCGACGAAGCGGTGGTGATCGCCGATAGCCCGGTGCCGGTCACTCCTTGCGGCGGATGTCGGCAAAAACTGCTCGAGTTCGCAAATGAGGGAGCCCGGATCACCATGGCCAATCTTGAGGGCGACAAACGTGATATGAACGTCAGCGATCTCCTGCCGGGTGTTTTCGACCGGGCGCAAATGGACAAGACCTGATGGACGCGATCTCCATTATTACCAAGGTTCGCGAAGGTGACGATCCGAGCCAGAGTGAATTGAACTGGTTCGCGCAAGGGGTCGCGTCCGGCAAGGTAAGCGACGCACAAGCCGGAGCCTTTGCCATGGCCGTCTTGCTCAAAGGTCTGAGCGAAGAAGGTCGGGTCGCCTTGACGCTTGCGATGCGCGACAGCGGCGATGTGCTGAAGTGGAGCCTCGGCAAGCCCGTCGTCGACAAGCATTCCACGGGGGGTATCGGCGATTGTGTTTCGCTTCTCCTCGCCCCGATGCTGGCCGCCGTCGACGTTCCGGTTCCAATGATCTCGGGACGCGGACTGGGCCATACCGGTGGCACGCTCGACAAGTTGGAGGCCATTCCGGGCGTGTCAACGGATGTCGGCGAGAACCGGTTTCGCGCCATCATGGATGAAATCGGGTGTGCCATCGTTTCTGCAGATCGAAACATGGCACCGGCCGATCGCCGCCTCTATGCCATTCGAGACGTGACCGCCACGGTTCCTTCGAAAGACCTCATCACGGCATCGATTTTGTCAAAAAAGCTCGCGGCCGGTCTCGACGCGCTGATCCTCGACGTGAAATGCGGTTCCGGCGCCTTCATGGAAACCGAGGACGATGCGCGTGCTCTTGCGAAGTCGCTGGTTTCAACGGCGTCCGGGGCGGGGTGCAAGACGGCTGCCCTCATCACTGACATGAGCCAGCCGCTTGCTCCGGCTGCCGGAAACGCGCTCGAAGTGGCGGAAGTGATGGGCGCGCTGACCGACCCGAAGAACTCCCGTCTGGTCGATCTTACACTTGCGCTTGGGGCGGAACTCATGGTGCTTGCAGGCTACGATACGGCCCCGGAAGTCGCTGCGGTGAAGCTTCGGGATACGCTCACTGGCGGGCAGGCAACGGCCAAGTTCGATGCCATGGTCGCGGCACTTGGTGGCCCGGAGAACTTCAGCGAAAGCTGGCGGTCTCGCCTTCCGGAAGCCAACGTGATCCGGGAAATTCCGGCACCTGAAACCGGCAAGATCGCCGCGCTGGATGGGTACGCCATCGGAATGGGCGTCGTGCATATGGGCGGTGGCCGTTTGAGGCAAGGGGATCGCATCGATCCATCGGTCGGGTATTCGGATATCCTGCCCATCGGCGCCGAGGTCACGAAAGGAGCGCCGGTGGCGCGCCTCCACGCGGCAAGTGAACGTGCGGCGCAAGCCGCCGAGCGTGCGTATCTCTCGTCGTTGACCATGTCTCAAGATGCGACCGCCGTGCCGCTCCTTGTCGATCGTGTCGGCTGATGACCCGTGCGTTCCTGATCGTCATGGACAGCGTCGGGATTGGCGGCGCACCGGATGCGGCCCACTATTTCAACGGCGACGTGCCGGACACAGGCGCCAATACCGTTGGCCATATAGCGAATGCCTTGGGTGATGAGTTCCGAATTCCGCACTTGACCCAACTCGGTCTGGGCGCGGCCGAGCGATTGGCGAACGACCAACCGATTGAAACTGCCTTAGTGCCGGCCGATTGCCTTTGGGGAGCCGCAACCGAGATATCAAAGGGAAAAGACACGCCATCTGGTCACTGGGAAATCGCGGGTGTCCCGGTGCCGTTCGACTGGCACTATTTCCCGAAGCAGGATCCAGCGTTCCCGCCTGACATTCTTGCCGAGATGGCCGCAAAAGCTGGAACGGAAGGGACACTCGCCAATGTCCACGCGTCTGGCACCGAGGTCATCGATGAATTCGGCGAAGAGCACCTGAAAAGCGGCTGGCCCATCGCCTATACTTCGGTGGACAGCGTGCTCCAAATCGCCGCGCATGAAGAAGCCTTTGGTCTCGAACGACTTTTGGACCTTTGTGAAGCGCTTGCGCCGACACTTCATGCGATGAAGGTTGGCCGCGTCATCGCCCGCCCGTTCGTGGGCGAGCCCGGCAGTTTCACGCGAACCGCAAACCGAAGGGACTACGCTTTAAAGCCACCCAGCCCGACCCTGTGCGACTGGGTTCAAAGCGCGGGCGGTGCGGTTCATGCTGTCGGCAAAATCGGAGACATCTTCTCGATGCAGGGTATCGACGATGTTGCCAAAGGCCCGGATGTCGATCTGATGGAACATCTGGTGCGTCTCACAAGCACCGCCGAGGACGGCAGCCTGACCTTCGCCAATTTCGTTGAGTTCGACAGCCTCTATGGCCATCGCCGCGATGTCTCCGGATATGCGGCACATCTCGAATGGTTCGACAGCCAGTTGCCGCGGCTCCGTCAGAACCTTCGAGATGGCGATCTGATGATCTTCACCGCAGACCATGGCAATGACCCGACCTGGACCGGGACTGACCATACGCGCGAACGCGTGCCGGTTCTCGGTTGGGGCGTCGGCAGGAAGCCGATCGGCCATGTTGGCTTTGCCGATATCGGTGTATCTATTGCCCATCATCTTGGCGTCCCGCATGAAGGCCCAGGAAAAACGTTTCTCTGAGACACAGGATCCACCATGCAAGAGCATCTCACCGTCGTTGATCACCCGCTGGTCCAGCACAAGCTCACGCTGATGCGGGACAAGGCCACCCCGACCGCCGTGTTTCGCCAGCTGCTAAGAGAAATCAGCACGCTGTTGGCCTACGAAGTCACGCGGGGGCTGGACATGACAACGAAGGAGATCGAGACGCCGCTCACGACCATGGACGCCCCCGTGCTTGATGGGCGCAAGCTGGCTCTGGTGTCCATTCTGCGCGCTGGAAACGGGTTGCTGGACGGTATGCTCGACCTGATCCCATCTGCGCGGGTCGGTTTTGTCGGCCTCTACCGCGATGAAGAAACCCTGAAACCGGTCCAGTACTACTGCAAATTGCCGGGCGAAATCGACAGCCGACTTGTCATTGCCGTGGACCCGATGCTGGCCACCGGCAACAGTTCAGCGGCGGCGATCGACCTGATCAAGGAAGCGGGTGCGAAGGATATTCGCTTCCTCTGCCTGCTCGCAGCGCCGGAGGGCGTCGCGCGCATGAAGGAAGCGCATCCGGATGTGCCCATCGTGACAGCGGCGGTGGACGAAAAGCTGAATGAATTGGGCTACATTGTTCCGGGTCTTGGCGATGCGGGCGACCGCATGTTCGGCACCAAGTAGATAAGCCAGCGCAGGCAAACGTCAGAACAGAGCGGCTTTATTCCCCGCAGATCAACTGCAGGGCAATCCAGTCGTTGTCATTGAGGACCGGTTCGAACGCGCCGGAGGAGCTGATGAGCGTGGGCGTCGTTTCACCGGAAATATCTATCGCGTACCCATAGGGCGCGCTCGCCACACCGCGGGTAACCATGGCGTCCAGAATGTGGGTCTCCGACACTGTGGCCGGCGGTTTGATCACCAGCCACTCCGCCATTCTCCGCAGGTCGACGTCGCGCAGTTTCCCGGTCGAAAGAAGCGCCAGTGACGCGCGGAAAGGGCTCGCTTCGAGCAGCGCGCCGAGCGAATTGCCGCTTTCCGCCCGCACATGCTCGGCTATGGCGAAGCCCGCCACCACGTCAGGTGTCTCGTAGTCTTCAACCAGAGTGTGGCTCAGCAGAATTGTGCCGCCCGGCACATGTGCCGAGGTTTTGAGCGTGCTTGGGACGATCACAAGTCGCACGTCTTCGCCGCTGAAAAGCCGATCAGTCAAGGTCGCAAGGGCGCGGTCACCGGCGGGTGAAGAGCAAGGAGCCCCCGTGAGGCGCTGGGTTTCCGTCAGGATTTGCGCCCCGATCTGAGCCTGCGCCACGTCGGGCACAAGGGAAGCCGTGTACGCGGTGATTGCGCCCGGCAGCCAGAATGCCAGACCTGCGATGGCAGCCGCCAGAACGCCCAGGCGGAGCATGCGGCCCACCCAGCCGCCGGAACGGTTGGGACTGCGTATCGCGTCAAGAACCCGGTCAATGGCCTGCACCATTTCGTCATCGGAAATCTCGAGCGTTTCCGCTGTGTCTCGACCGGGGCCATATATGGCGGGGCTCTCACCCGCATTGCGCCGCACGACAGCCGGCAATGACCAATGGGTCAGCGCCGTTCCGTTCGGTGCGGTAATGGTCAACGTGGCTTTCCCGATCGAGACGATGACATCCCGCCGCTGCGCTTGGTCTGATGCGCGCCAAACGCCTTCGGCCTCAAGCCGTTGATATTCGGCCAGAACTGTCACTGCCCGCCGTCTTCGCCCCCGCGTGGTTTTGGCAAGTCTACCCAAACCATCGGGACCCCACAAACCAAATGACACTCTTGAAAGGTGCAGCGGCCTTCCGGCAGATGGTGCCATGATCATATCGCCCGGCCGCCGATACATCTTCGTTCATATCCCCAAGACCGGTGGAACATCGCTCGCACAGGCGCTGGAAGAACGTGCCATGAAGGATGACATCCTGATCGGAGACACGCCAAAGGCCGTGAAGCGCCGCCATCGGCTCAAATCACTCTCCGCGCCAGGCAGGCTTTGGAAACACGCGCGGCTGTCGGATATCGACGGTATGGCGGAATTCCCTGATCCGGCATTCATCTTCACGATGGTGCGGAACCCGTGGGAGCGCATGGTGAGCCTCTATCACTGGTCCCGAGAACAGACCTTTGATCATCCGATGATTGCTGTCGCCAAATCTCACGTCTTTGACGAATTCCTGCGTGCGCCAGCGGTTCAGGCGGCTTTGCGAAACGACAGTGCCTCCGCATATGTGACGGACAGGGCAGGGCAGGAACGGTGCAATGCGTTCGTCCGCCTGGAGCATCTCGAGACGGACCTTGGCCCGGTGGAAGATCATCTTGGTTTCAAAATCGACATGCCTCATGTCAATCGCTCGACCCATCCGAAACCGAGCGAACTGTACACGATGGAAACCGAAGCGCTGATTGCCGAAATCTTTGCGGACGATATCGCGCGTTTCGGCTACGCACCGCCCCGCTGAACTTGCGCATTCCATCCGCAGGCCCTAAGCCAAACAGGAGATGGAGGAGCGACTGCCCATGTCCGACGATCCGAAAACGCTGGTCTCAACCGCCTGGTTGGCAGAGCACCTTACGATGCCGGATCTGCGCGTGATCGACGCCTCTTGGTATCTGCCGGACATGAACCGGGATGCGAAAGCCGAGTACGACGCGGCGCATATTCCCGGCGCGCGTTTTTTCGACATAGATGAAATCAGCGACAGCCGGTCCGATTTGCCGCACATGGTTCCGCCCGTCGAAAAGTTCATGAGCCGCATGCGAGCGATGGGCGTGGGCGACGGGCATCAGGTCGTGGTCTATGACGGGGCAGGAGTGTTTTCCGCGGCCCGCGTTTGGTGGCTCTTCCGTTTGATGGGAAAGACGGACGTCGCCGTTCTTGATGGTGGCTTCCCCAAATGGCAGGCCGAAGGCCACCCGACAGAGGACATGCCACCTGTTCTGCGGGATCGGCATATGACGGTGACAGTTCAGAACCACATGGTGAAGGATGTCACTCAGGTCGCCGCCGCCGCCAAGCTGAAAGACTGGGAAATCGTGGACGCCCGCTCGCCCGCCCGGTTCAAGGGCGAGGAGGAAGAGCCGCGCGCCGGACTTCGTTCGGGCCACATCCCGGGCAGCCACAATCTCCACTACCGTCGATTGCTGAACGACGATGGCACAATGCGCCCGGTTGCCGAGCTGCGGCAGGCGTTCGAAGCGGCGAATGTCGACCTCGACAAGCCTGTCATCACCTCCTGCGGGTCCGGCGTGACGGCCGCGGTCCTGTCGCTGGCGCTGGAACGCATCGGGCATCGCCGCCACGCGCTATACGACGGGTCCTGGGCGGAGTGGGGCCAGTTCGACTGGCTCAAGGTCGAAACCGGATGACCGTGCAGAAGGCCGGCACCGAAGTCGCCTACACGATCACCTATCTCGAAATGGAAACCCGCCCGTCCTTCGGCTATCCGCGGCTTCCGATCACGTCGAAGGCGGCGCTCCTCAGGGCGGAGGACCCTCCGGTCTGGTACTTCCTGTCGCTCTACGATGCGGTCGGGCGCGACTACGCATGGGAAGACATGCACGAAATCCCGCTGGAGGAAGCCACCGCACAGCTTGATCGTTCCCAGCTATTCACACTGACCGAGAAGGGTTGGCCGCAGGGCTTTTTCCTCCTCGAACAGATGGCGCAGGGAACGGTTGATCTCGCCTATTTCGGGCTCGTGCCGGAGGCGGTTGGTTCCGGTTTGGGCAAGTGGCTGCTTCAAACGGCCATCCTGATGGCATGGGGCATGGACGGCACAGAGCGTCTGACCGTCAATACCTGCACGCTCGACCACCCCCGCGCCCTTGCGCTTTACCAGAAAAACGGGTTTCACCCCGTCCGGCGGGAAGAGAAAACCCGAATCCTCACCCGCGATCGCGATCTGACCCGTATCCCGTCCTGAGGGGACCTACATGCTGACAAATCTGACGCAACAACCCGCCGACAAAATTCTCGCACTCATGCAGATGTTCCGTGAAGACCCGCGCGAACAGAAGATCGACCTTGGTGTGGGTGTTTATCGAAACGCGGAAGGCATCACGCCGGTCATGCGGGCGGTGAAATCAGCCGAACGTCAGTTGGTCGAAACGCAAACCACCAAAGCCTATACCGGTCTTGCGGGGGATCCTGTCTTCGCCAAGGCGATGACCAATCTTATCCTCGGCGCGTCCGCGCCCAGCGACCGCATTGCCGCCGTCGCGACCCCGGGCGGCACAGGCGCCATCCGGCAAGGTCTCGAATTGATGCGCTACGCCGACAAGGCCGCGACCATCTGGCTCTCGGCACCGACTTGGCCGAACCATCCATCCATCGTGAAATATCTCGGCATTCCAATGCGGGAATATCGCTATTTCGACAACGCCAGTCGGGGTGTCGATTTCGAGGGCATGCTTGCGGATCTGTCGAACGCTGCAAAAGGCGACCTGGTTCTGCTGCACGGCTGCTGTCACAACCCGACCGGAGCCAATCTGACACCGGCTCAATGGGAAAAAGTGGCGGACATTCTGGATCAGACCGGAGCCATCCCTTTCGTGGACATTGCCTATCAGGGTTTCGGGGACGGTCTCGAAGAGGACGCCTTCGGTCCCCGTCTTTTGGCCAGCCGCATGCCGGAGATGATCCTCGCTGCAAGTTGCTCAAAGAACTTCGGTGTCTATCGGGAGCGGACCGGCCTTTTAATGGCAATTGCGCCCAACGCGCAGGTCAAAGGTGAGGCACAGGCCACACTCAATTTCCTCAACCGGCAGAACTACTCCTTCCCGCCGGATCATGGCGCGCGCGTGGTGCAGACCATCTTGGACGATCCCGCACTTCGAAGCGACTGGGAAACGGAACTCGAGGATGTCCGCACCGGCATGCTGGCGCTGCGGGAGCAACTCGCGGGTGAGTTGCGCCAGCGAACCAACTCGGATCAGTTCGACTTCATCGCACAGCACCGCGGCATGTTTTCACGTCTCGGCATCAGCGCGGCGCAAGTCGATCAACTGCGTGAAGACCACGGCATCTACATGATCGGTGACAGCCGCATGAACATCGCCGGGTTGAACTCGGAAACCGTGCCGATCCTAGCCGAGGCGATCGTGGCGGTCGGCGTCTAGCCGACCCTCCACGGGTTTTGTGGCAAGACAAGAGCCGCTCCAGCCGGGGGGAAGCAAACCTACCCGTTCTCGCGTAGCACGACGCCCGCGAGATAGAGTGAGCCGCAGATCAAAACCCGGGCGGTCGGATCCGCAGCGACGATATCCGACAGCGCGTCTTCCAATGAAGTCGAGACTTGAGCGGCAAGACCAACGCGCTGGGCTGCAGCGGCCGTGTCTTCCGCAGGAAGTGTCGCGGTCTCTCCAGGGATGGCGATCGCGTGCAAATCACTGACGGCGCTCACCAATTCCCGCATGTACCCTGCCACATCCTTGGTCGAAAGCATGCCGCAGATGGCGTGGGTTGGGCGTGGAGGCAACTCCGCCAGCGTCTCGGCGAGCGCGGCGCCCGCTGCCGGGTTGTGCCCGCCATCCAGCCAAAGCTCCGCGTCCGGGGCCATGTCGATGAGAGGCCCGGTTTTCAAACGTTGCATGCGGGCGGGCCAGTGGGCTTGAGTGACCGCCGCTTCGCAAGCGGCATCGTCAAAACCAAGATGTCTCAGCGCCGCAATGGCCATTCCGGCATTGCCGTACTGGTGAGGCCCCCTCAGGTTTGGCTTCGGCAGATCAAGAAGCCCGGCTTCGTCCTGATAAATCAATCGTCCCCGCTCTTCATAGACATGCCAATGCTGCCCATGCGCAATGACGGGCGCACCGAATTTCGCGGCTTCGGCCTCGATGACATCGGACGCTTCTTCGTGCTGAGGTCCGACAACAACCGGCACCTCGCGTTTGATGATCCCGGCTTTTTGATACGCGATGTCGGCAACCGTCTCTCCAAGGAATTGCTGATGATCCAGGTCGATCTGCGTAATGATCGTCAGCTTCGGATGGTCAATGACATTGGTTGCATCATGCCGCCCGCCAAGCCCGACTTCCAGCAATGTCCAGTCAGCCCGAGTGCGCGCAAAGGCAAGAAAAGCGGCAACGGTCGTGATCTCGAAATAGGTAATCGTCTCGCCGCCATTGGCCTCGTAGACCTCGTCGAGGATCTCCGTGAGTGCCTCTTCCGAAATCAGCTCACCCGCGACCCGGATACGTTCGTGAAACCGCGCGAGATGAGGAGAGGTGTAGGCGTGCACAGCCTGACCGGCTGCTTCCAGCCCGGCGCGGATCATCGCCTGCGTTGACCCTTTGCCGTTCGTTCCCGCCACGTGGATGACAGGAGGTTGCTTTAGGTGAGGATCGCCAACCGAGGCAAGACACCGACCCATGCGATCCAAGGTAAGGTCGATCACCTTGGGATGCAGGCGCTGCATCCGCTCAAGAACGGCATCTGAAGAAGTGAAACGCGTCATCGATGCGGCGGCGTCAGCTTTCGGCGGCTTCGGCGGGGGCGTCTTCCGTGCTTTCGGCCTCGGCCGGTGCCGGAAGCTCCCCTTTCACGGCCGGTGGCAGGCCCATAAGCATCCGCGTGATCGTGACCAGCTCGGATTTCATGTCCCGCCTGTGCGTCACACGGTCCAGCATCCCGTGATCAAGCAGGTACTCCGCGCGTTGGAAGCCGTCGGGCAGTTTCTCCCGGATCGTCTGTTCGATCACACGGGGACCTGCAAAACAGATCAGCGCGTTCGGTTCCGCGATATGTACGTCTCCCAGCATCGCGTAGGACGCCGTGACCCCGCCGGTCGTGGGATGCGTCAGAACCACAATGTAAGGAAGCCCCGCGTCCTTGACCATTTCCACGGCAACAGTCGTGCGCGGCATTTGCATCAGCGAAAGAATGCCCTCTTGCATGCGCGCTCCTCCGGCAGCCGAGAACAGGATAAGCGGCCGCTTGCGTTCGACGGCACGTTCCGCCGCCGCGATGATGGCGTTGCCAACAAACATCCCCATGGAGCCACCCATGAAGGAAAAGTCCTGACAGGCAGCAACAATTGGTGTGCGATCGATTTCGCCTTCCGCGACAATCATGGCTTCGGTTTCGCCCGTGTCGCGCTGTGCTGTTTTCAGTCGGTCCGGATAACGTTTCTGATCGCGGAACTGCAAGGGGTCTGCGACAGGCTGAGGCACCTCGACTTCCGTGAAGACGCCGTTGTCAAACAGGGCGGTCAAACGATCCCGTGCCGTCAACGGCATATGGTGACCGCAGTTTGTGCAGACACAAAGATTGTCCGTCAGCTCCCGGTGAAACAGCATGGTGCCGCATTCCGGACACTTGGTCCAAAGCTTCTCAGGCACTTCTCTGCGCGAGAAGAGCGAGTTGATTTTCGGTCGGACGTAGTTCGAAATCCAGTTCATGCGCGGGCTGCCCGTTTTCTTTGCAGTCAGTTAAGCAGGTGCGACCAGAAATGCAATCAACGGGTCACAAGCCGGCGGAGGATCAGCCAGAGAGATAGCATCACAACAAGGTCGAGCAAAAGCAGCGGAGAGAGCGTCAGCGCGTCCTCGATGGTTCCGGCTGAATAAAGTCCCAACCCAGACGCAGCTCCAAGATAGACGACCACAAGGATGGCCAGACAATTGTTGGCGAAATGCAACCCCCACGCGGCGCCGATACTGCCCGTGCGCGCTGTCAGATCAGCCGCGATCACTCCGAACAGCGTGGTCGATGCGACATAGATCAGGCCGGGCCCAATGCTGTCGCTGGGCAGGAAATGCAACGCCCCGAAGAGTATCGAGGGCACCAGAAGCCAAACCCAGTCCGACCGAAATCGTGCGGCAAGCTGACTTTGCAGGTAACCACGGAAAAACAGTTCCTCCGCGCCGGTTTGAAGAAGGATCAAGATCAACGCGAGCGGCAGCCACCTGATCCATTCACCAAAGGGCAGGTTGGGCATCAGCGGATCGGAAAACGGTAAAAAGACAAGGCCTGCCAAAAGGGCAAAGCACCACGTTGCAAGCGCTGCGATGGCAAAGTCGCGCAGAGTGCGTGCGCCGCGCCCGATCAGGCTTCCAAGGCTGCGCTTTTGCCAAAGTCGCGCGGCCAACCATGTGCCGAGACCGAACCCGCCAGCGATCGTGCTCAGGAAGATCAGCGTTTCGAGGGCTGATTCACCGTCGAAATTCGCGAAGAACCATGCGCCCAGGTACTGCTCGGCAAGCAGAAAGGTCGCTCCGGTCCAGGCAATCGCAAAGAGGAATACGGTCACAACGCCGGCGATCAATCGCCAGAGTTGCGGGCGTCTCTCAGCGGCTTCAACCAAATGTCGGTGCAGCGCATAGGTCATGCCGCATTACCTGTGGGCAGCGGCCGAAAAGGTCAACGCATGCCACCGGTTTCTCGCGGCATTCTTATGCCGCGCTGAGGGTCCGTGTTGCGGGGCTGAACTCCGCTGTCGTCGACCCAACCACTTGCCCCGGCCCACGGGCTTCTCTATGCCTCTCCAAAAGCTTCGGGGAGGCCGTTCCATGCTCAAGAAAAAGTTCGACAAATCACGTTTGCCAAGCCGCCATGTGACCGAAGGTCCGGCGCGCGCGCCGCATCGGTCTTACTATTATGCGATGGGCATCTCGGAAGAAGAGATCGCACAACCGTTCATCGGCGTGGCCACCTGCTGGAACGAAGCCGCGCCCTGTAACATCGCGCTGAACCGTCAGGCACAAGCCGTGAAGCTCGGCGTCAAGGAAGGCTTCGGCACACCGCGCGAGTTCACCACCATCACCGTCACCGACGGCATCGCAATGGGGCACGAGGGCATGCGCTCCTCGCTCGCCTCCCGCGAAGCCATTGCCGACACCGTGGAACTGACCATGCGCGGTCACTGCTACGACGCCATCGTCGGCCTCGCGGGCTGCGACAAGTCGCTGCCAGGCATGATGATGGCGATGGTCCGCCTCAACGTGCCCTCCGTCTTCATCTACGGCGGGTCGATCATGCCGGGCCGGTTCCAGGGGCGCGACGTGACCGTTCAGGATGTCTTCGAGGCCGTTGGACGTCACCAGGCGGGCCAGAACTCCGACCAAGAATTGCGCGCGCTTGAAAAAGTCGCCTGCCCAAGCGCAGGCGCCTGCGGCGGCCAGTTCACCGCCAACACCATGGCCTGCGTGTCCGAGGCCATCGGCCTCGCGCTCCTCAACTCCTCCGGTGCGCCTGCACCCTACGAAAGCCGGGATGCCTATTCCACGGCCTCGGGGCTTGCCGTGATGAACCTGCTCGAAAAGAACATCCGTTCCCGCGATGTCGTCACGCGCAAGAGCCTTGAAAACGCCGCCCGCGTCGTCGCCTGCACCGGCGGCTCGACCAATGCGGGCCTGCACCTGCCCGCAATCGCGCACGAGGCCGGGATCGACTTCGACCTCGACGATGTCTGCGAGATCTTCCGCGACACCCCCTACTTCGTCGACCTCAAGCCGGGTGGAAAATATGTCGCCAAGGACCTCTACGAAGTGGGCGGCGTGCCTGTCGTGATGAAGGAACTGCGGAAAGCGGGACTGATCCACGAGGACTGCATGACCGCCAGCGGGGAAACCATTGGCGAAGCCCTCGACAAGATCGAAGGCGAAGCCGACGGCACCGTGATCTACCCCATCGAAACTCCGATCACGAAAACGGGTGGCGTTGTCGGTCTGAAAGGCAACCTCGCACCGGAAGGCGCCATCGTGAAGGTCGCAGGCATGAGTGAAGAGGAACAGGTCTTCACCGGCCCGGCCCGCGTGTTCGAATGCGAGGAAGACGCCTTCGAAGCCGTAAAGGCCCGCACCTATAAGGAAGGCGAAGTCTTCGTCATTCGCAACGAAGGCCCGGCTTCTGGTCCGGGTATGCGCGAGATGCTGGCAACGACCGCCGCGCTTTCCGGGCAGGGCATGGGCAAGAAGGTCGCGTTGATCACCGACGGCCGCTTTTCCGGCGCAACTCGCGGCTTCTGTGTGGGACATGTGGGGCCTGAAAGTGCTCGTGGAGGCCCCATCGGCAAACTTCGCGACGGGGACATGATCACGATTGACGCCATCAAGGGTGAAATCAGCGTGGATGTCTCCGCCGATGAACTGGAAGCCCGTGAATACGTGCCGCGCGAAACCATTTATAGCTCGGGCGCGCTTTGGAAGTATGCGCAACTTGTCGGGTCCACGCGTCTGGGTGCCGTGACGCATCCCGGCGCCAAGGAAGAAAAGCACATCTATGCAGATCTCTAAGCGGCTCCTGTCGGTACTGGCCTGTCTCGTGCTGGCTGCCTGTGGCGGCGGCCTTGGTCTCAGCCGAAATGCTCCAAGCGAGATCGTGTTGCCAGACGGCACGATCGTCGCCGGAGCCAACGGATGGTGCATCGATGAGGCAACGTCTCGCGCGGGTGGGGAAACCAGCGTTGTCGTTCTCGGAAGCTGCGCCGCCATTGCCGGTGAGGCCAGTGCACCTCGCCCGGACATCCCGGGCGTCGTCACCGTGTCGGTTGAGGCCGAGCCGGGCGCCATGCCCGATGGCGAAGCGCTTCAGAAGTTCTTTGTGTCCGATGACGGCCGTGCAGCCCTTGCCCGGAACGGAGAGGCGGACAGCGTTTCGATCCTCGAGACGCGCCTCGAAGATGGCTTGCTTTACCTTCACGCGGCCGACAGCAGCGTAGCCCCCGGTGCGTCCAATGAAATCTGGCGCGCCCTTTTCGGCCTGAGCGGGCGATTCATCGTCGTTTCGTTCTTCAGCCGCCCGGAAGATGCGATCGAATCTGAAGATGGTTTGAACACGCTCGCAGCCCAGGTTGCCGAGCTTCTTGAAGCCAATCAAAGCTAATTGCTGCGCAAATTCTTTCACCCATGGCAAAAGCGGGCGTTGCCTGACACGGCGCCGCGCGACTATGATGTGATCCACGATAAATCGGGCGATGAACTTGTTCGGGCTGCTAGACAAACGAACACTTCGGCGATGGGACCGTGCGGCGAGCGCGGTCGATACGCTTGATGCCACGGAGCTGAAAATGCTCCGTCAGCGCGCCCGTTCGCTCGGACGGCGCTTGGACAAGGTCCTTCACGTGGCTGAAGGGCGGCTGGCGCTTCCGTTTGCGGAGAAGGCCGGGGTTCGCCGTCCGATGCATTCCGACTGGGCGTGGCGACCGGAACTGTGGTGCGGTCCCGTTCGCCCGATGGGCATGTCGATGGTCGAGAACAAGACGGCCATCGGGGGCGAAGCGAAGATCTTCCACGATTGCGCATTGAACGAACTTTCGTTCCGGCAGTTGCGCAATACGAAGGAAGAAGACATCGCTCCTTTCGGGATCCGTCTCGACGTGTTCCAGTTTGACGGGTCTTTTCTTAGTCTTGTTGTCGATCTTCCGAACGAAGCCATTGAGGGCATGACGCGTCGTCACGTGATCCGGCTGGAAATTCGGGTCGAAACCGAAAAACCTCTTGAGATTTTCGGTCGTATCAATGTGCGTCACGGACCGAATGTCGAACAGTTGGTTCGCGAATTCGACGGGTCAAACGGAGAGCTTTCGCTCGAATTCGATCTGGCCTCGACACGATTGAACGAAGCCAGGATCGAGCGCGCTTGGCTTGACCTGATCTTCGAAGGGCCTGAAATGAACGCCATCACCTTGCGCGACGTGACGCTCAGCCGTCGACCGCGCGCCGAGTTCTAGGAGAGTTGCTCTGTCCGAGATGACACTCACACGGATGCGTTTGGCAGAGGGGGTCTGGGAAGGCCTCCTGTCGACAGGTGCCCGCCAGGCACCGCGCCTCCTTTTGCGTCATCGGGACGAACTTGTGGGAGAGCCGGAAACCGTTGAGGCTGATGCCTCCCCCGGGGAACCGCGCCGATGGCTGGTGCGCTTTCAACTGCCAACCGAACGGCTGTCGGACGGTGTCCAAACCTTCGTGATCGAGGATGCAGCGACCGGTGATGCGCTGGCACATGAAACGATATTCGCGGGTGAAATCGTGGACGATGACATTCGCGCCGAAGTCTCACTGCTTCGCGCGGAACTCGATATGCTCAAGCGCGCGTTTCGGCGTCATTGCTCCGAAAGCTGATCTAAATCTGAAATCGCGACCGCTCGCGCGCCATTATGCCCAGCGTCGCAAAGCTTGCGCGCAGAATGATCTCCTGGCTGATCAAATGGGCCAAGTCTTCCAGCTGCGCCAATTCCTTCGAGGTCCACAGTCTCGGTGACCGTTCCAAAGCAGCCAGCATCCCCGCCGCGCGACCATCAGGTGCCAATACCGGAGCCGCCATGAAACCGGCCGCGCCGGATGCAATACGTTCCGGAAGTGTCGCACTGCGCTCGGTTAGGTCGTTGACCTTGATCGGGGCCAGCGCGGCTCTCAGGTCGGAGGCAAGCGAACCGGCAAGCGGATAGTCTGCGTAAAAGGTCAGGTGCCCGGCCGATTCTCGCAAGACTGCCTGAGATGCAAGATCATCAAAGACCACGAAAGCGGCCCCGGTGACGTTCAGAACAGCACATGCGGACCGAACGACGGTCTTCGCGCCTCGCATTGGCGGTCCATCGAGAATTTGAAGGTCTTCAAGCTCGAAATTCTCGGCGAGCTTCTTTTGTCCCAAATGCATTTTCCTGTCCCAATCAGGAGAATTAATCGACAATTCAATTCACTAATCCAAGCGATGCCGAAATATGGCTCGTGCAAAAATCACTCGTCACATTCACCCAAATCCGACGCAAGCGTACCAGAACGGGGCGAAAATGTCATTCGTCGCGTTTGAGAATGAAACGCTTGTCGCAGTATCCGCACTCGACCCATCCCAATTCGTCATCAATGGAAAGCCACACACGTGGATGACCAAGCGCACCCCCGCCGCCGTCGCAGGAGATCCGCGTCGAAGTGACGATTTCGGTTTCAGGCGGTTGGTTCTGTACAGTATCGGACATGGGCAACGGTCTCTGGATGATGTCGGTTACATAGTTCGGCAATTCGCTGAGGAAAAGCCGCTTCAGGCTGGCTGTAACATCCGGCCAAGGTTCCGGCCTGCAAGGATGTGAAGGTGAAAATGCGGGACTTCCTGCACACCGTCATCGCCCGCATTTGAGATGATCCGATAACCCGTGCCGTTGTCAGGAGTTACGCCCAACTCGGTGCAGATGGCGCCGAAGGTTCGCCAAAAGTCGGCGATTTCCGCGTCGCTCGCTTCATTCGCAAAATGATCCGCCGTCACGTAGGCGCCCTTGGGAATGACGAGCACGTGGTGCGGAGCCTGCGGCTGAATGTCGGCGAAAGCGAGAGTGTGTTCTGTCTCCTTCACCGTTGCATTCGGGATTTCACCCCTCAGGATTTTCGCGAAGATGTTCTGGTCGTCATAGGCATAGGCCATGGCAGTCCTCAGTCGACAAAGAGATACTCGGTCTCAGCGATGTCATGCGCTTTATCGGCGTCGATGCCAAGGAATTCCGAAAGCGGCTTGGCATTTTCCTGCGGTTCCGCCTTTTCGCGGATCCGGTAGAATTCCGGAAAGTTCTGGTCGCGGATCATTTCGCTTTCGCGGATCACATCGTTCCGGATCGTCGGCAGAAGTGTGCGGAAGGTTTCCGGCGAAGTGTGTTCGCCTGCGAGGCCGACGCGTTTTGCGTGTCCTTCAAGGTAAGTGTCCGTGTATTGGCACTCGATCTCCAGAAGACGGGTTTCGCTTCGGTCGGAATAGAAGTCACGGAACAGGTCGATGTTCGATGGATCAAGACAGATCAGCAGTTGATCGGTCTCGTAATAGTCGAACAGCATCCGCATCATGGCGCGGCGGTGGCGTGTTCGCTTGGAAAGCGTCGCTTGAATGCCTCCGAGATCCGGCAAAGGGGTGCCTTCTTCATCAAACAGGTATTCGATGGTTGGAAGGTTCGATACCGAGCCGACGCGATCCAACAGGCGTTTCGCCACATGCCACTTCTTGCATGTAACGATAAGCAAAGAACGCTCGCGCCCGATGGTTGCGTCTTTTTCCCAGAAACGGGGCGTGAACCGTTCTCCGATCCGGCCCCGCCCGGTCAGAAACTTGAACAACCTCGGGCCTTCATCGGAGGTTCGGAATGTCACGCCGGTTTGCGTATAAAGCGCTCCGAGCTTTTCCTTCAACTCGGTCGCTTCTGGGCTGATCTTGCGGGCAAACAGATAGTCCTGCGCCAGAAGCAGGTCGTAGTGATCGTTGTAGAAGGTCACCGGCATTCCGTAGTCACTGAACATCAGGAACGTCAGCGTGCGGCAATCGATCTCGGTTTCAGGCACCAAGTGACGGACCAGGGTCTGGAAGAACGTTTCATCCGGTATCCATGTCGTTTTGAAGAACCGGACAATGCGCTTGTCCTTGCGGATCAGGTTCAGGATCGCCTCAACCGTCTGCCGCCTCAGGCACCACCACTGGCTTCCAATCATGATCTGCAGTCCAGCGGGTGTCTTTCGCTTCACGCCAAGTCGTTTCTGCAAATTGTATGAGGCGTAGAAGAGTTTTGCCTGCGAGCGTTCATTGAACCAGTGCCGGTATATCAGCCGTTCTTCCTTGAAGCCGGTTTTGATCCAGTCGCTCTCAAAGAAGTCGTATGTTTCGATGAAATCGACATCGCGATCCTCGATATAGGCATGTGCGTGCTCAGCAGTCTTGATGGGCATGCAGTCGCCCGACAGCATGTAGAAATGCGTCGCCCGAGGAAACGCCGCCTGCGCTGTCTTCAGCGCTTCGATCGTCGCGGCGACGAGGCTCCACTCGCCCCACCCACATTTCAGACGGCGCTTGGAGAAGGCGACGCTCGGGTTGTCGGCAAGTTCAGTCCGTAGTCGCTCGAAGTCTTCGCGCGGCGATCGCGCATCAAAGTGGATCGCAACAGCATCACCCGAAGCCGTCAACTGCTCCGCCTGCCGAACGATCGCATCCACGTTCTTGTGACACAGAAGGATGTAGGCGAACTGCCCCACGCTTGCTTTGCCTTTCTGCTCTGTCATGCCGGTCCAAGAGGTCTAGCGCCTGCCGAGGATTGAAGAAACCTCAGAAGTTTGCTTTTTTGTCCAAACTTGACGAGTAGACTCTCTCAGGTTGAGTTGGACAGAAGGTTTTTCGCTTCATGGGTTTCCCCGGGACATGGATGACGTTGAGCGAAAGCATGGTTTACCGTGTGGTGCCGAAATGCGCCTGCTCGACCATCGGTCAGATCATGTACTACTCGGACCACGGAAAGTTTTTCGACGGCGACATCCATGACGCCAAGGAGGGTCTGCACAAATGGGCCCAAGACCACAGTCATGAACCGATCAGCCAGAATGTTCGTCAGAAGGGAACCTATTCTTTCACCTGTGTGAGGAACCCCTATTCGCGTATCTTGTCATCGTTCTTCGACAAGATCTGCGGCATCCAGCGGAACGGGCAGCGCTACCGCGGAAATCTCATTCCGCAGCTCGCCCAGCAATACGGCATCAACGTTGAAGGTGACTTCGACCAGATCGCAATGTTCCGGCGTTTCCTGCTGTTTGCGCGTGATACCATTCGTTTTCGCAAACCCATGGATCCGGACATTCACTGGTCCGCCATGTCCGGTCATATCTCGACCTTCATCGTGAACGGCGGCCACTACGACAACATCTTCTGGACGGAGCATTTCAACGACGGCATGCAGCAGGTCCTTGACCACGTCGAGGTGAATGTTCCTGTCGATCTTGCCGAGATCCCACGCTTCAATGAAAGCGAAGGCCACGGTCCGAAACGGGCGCATCCTGTTGAGGACTTCTTTGACGACCTTTCACGGCATCTGGTCTACGAGATCTACAAGCGGGACTTCGAACTCTTCCATTATGATTTTGAAAACCCGGGCAATGCGGCCCCGATCGGAGAGATCGACTTGGAAGAAGTCCACCGCGTCCTCGGTCAATAGGGCGACGCGAATCGCTTTTGTAGCTGCAGCGCAGCATCGGCGTGTAGATGGCGGAAACTGCGCCATTGCCCTCATAAGTTGCAAGTTTTTCCACCGAATTCAGCACATTAGTTACAGATTTCCCCAAGATTCAGCGCGTTGGTATGTTCCTTAGCGAAAGCGTTGCAACTATAGTCTTCTGGTCAATGGCCCAAAGGGCTCAAGAAATTTCGCTCGGGGGGAGAGATGATACGATCCGAACTGGTACAGAAGATTGCCGATGAAAATCCCCATCTGTACCAACGCGACGTGGAGCGGATCGTAGCGACGATCTTTGACGAAATCATTGAAGCCATGGCACGGGGCGACCGTGTTGAGCTTCGCGGCTTTGGCGCTTTTTCGGTAAAGCAGCGAGACGCGCGCATCGGGCGCAACCCGCGTACGGGTGAAAGCGTTTCTGTGGAAGAAAAGCACGTGCCCTTCTTCAAGACCGGAAAGCTTCTCAGGGACCGTCTGAACGGAAAGTCCTGATGCTTCGCCTGATCAAGTACCTGTTCCTCTTCATCGTGGCACTGTTTCTGGTGACCGTGTCGCTTGGCAATCGGGAGCCGTTCACGCTCCAGCTGCTGCCTGACGCGATTGCTGGCCCGATGAACTTCAATCTGGATGTGACGCTGCCCGCGTTCATGATGGTGCTCGTGATCTTCGTGACCGGGCTCTTGTTCGGCTTCGTCTGGGAATACCTGCGCGAGCACAAGCACCGGGCCAAGGCCAAAACCGAGCAGCGCGAACGCGAACGCCTTGAACAGGAGGTGCACAAGGTCGCGCCGCCTGCGAAGACCGGCGATGACGTGCTTGCCATTCTCGACGGCAACTGACCGCGCGCCATGTCCCAAACACGCGTAAAGATTTGCGGGCTCAAGACCCGCGAAAGCGTGACGGCTGCCGTTGAAGCGGGGGCCGCCTATCTGGGCTTCAACTTCGTGCAGCGATCCAAACGCTACGTGGATATTGAGACGGCCCGTGATCTGGCCGCCGACGTTCAGCCGGGCGTGGCCAAGGTCGGCCTTGTGCTCGACTTCGATAATGCCGCGCTTGATGCAATCAATGCGCGTGTCCCGCTCGATATGATCCAGCTCCACGGTGAGGAAACGCCGGATCGCGTGGCGGAAATCCGGGCGCGCTACGGTTTGCCAGTGATGAAAGCCGTCGGGATTTCAGGCGAGGGGGATCTGGCAAAACTGGACAGTTATGCTGGCGTCGCCGATCAGCTTCTGGTCGACGCCAAACCATCAGATGCGGCAGACCTGCCGGGTGGCACGGGCGTGACCTTCGATTGGCGCCTTATCGCGAACCGACGATGGACTTCGCCCTGGATGCTGGCAGGCGGCCTGACGGCCGCCAATGTCGGGGAGGCCATTGCCCTGACCGGCGCGAAACAGGTCGATGTTGCATCCGGTGTTGAAAGCGCCCCCGGCGTGAAGGACTCCGAGATGATCCGCGCGTTCATCGCAGCGGCATGAAGGTCACCTTTCGAGAGGCCCGTCGGGAAGACGTGGCCGATATCATTCGTCTACTGGCCGACGATATGCTCGGCCGAGTCCGGGAAGTCGCCGAACTCGCGCATTATGAAGCCGTCTTCGACGTCATTTCCGACGATGCCAACAACACCGTCGTCGTGGGTGTCCACGAAGGTACTGTCGTTGCCTGCTATCAGTTGACGCTCATCCCCGGCCTTTCGCTGTCAGCGAGCACGCGTGCGCAGATCGAAGGCGTGCGCGTTGAGGCAAACCTGCGCGGGTCAGGAATAGGGGCACGACTCATCGCCGATGCGGAGACCCGCGCTCGGAAATCTGGCGCGACACTCCTGCAACTGACAATGAACAAGACCCGCGACGCAACGCACAGGTTTTATGAAGCTCAGGGCTTCGTTCCGAGCCACATCGGATTCAAGAAGCAGATTTGACGCTCAGTTTCCGAAGATCTCGTTCAGCACGCCGCGAATAACCCGGTCCACGATCGGCTCGCCGCTGGAACGGCGACGACGATTGTCGCGCTCCGGCTGTCGCGCAACCTGATCTGGAACCATCATCGGCAGGTCACGGACCGGAATCTCCTGATGGATGCCAACCATCGTCTCTTTCCAGATCTCTGCAGGCAGGCCGCCACCCGTGACGCCGGAGAGCGGCGTGTTGTCGTCATATCCGATCCAGACGCCGGTAACATAGTCTGCCGTGAAGCCGATGAACCACGCATCGCGTGCGGCCTGAGTTGTTCCGGACTTGCCGGCAGCGGGTCGCCCATCCGGCAATTTCGCGCGCGTGCTTGTTCCGCGTTCGATCACCTGCGTCATCATGAAGACAAGCTGTTGTGCAGCGTCGGTGGAAATGACGCGTTCACCGATGCCACCTTCCTGTTCCAGAAGCGGCTGTTCCTCGCCTTTCAGTTTCAACTCGATCAGGCCATAGGGCTGAACCGACGACCCACCGTTCAGAATGCCTGCGTAAGCCGCCGTCATCTCAAGCAAGGTCGACTCCGACGTCCCAAGGGCAAGGGCCGGACCCACTGCCAGATCGCTCTCGATGCCGAAATCCGTAGCAATATTCACAACGGCTTCGCGTCCGACGCGGTCGAAGACCTTGACCGCTGGAATGTTAAGCGACCGATAGAGCGCCTCGGTCAGTGTGACGGTCCCGTGGAACTTCTTGTCGTAGTTCTCCGGGCACCACTGGCCCGATCCCGGTACATCCCAGCAGGTGGGTTCGTCCGTGACCGTGGTATTGGGCGAAAACCCAAGGTCGAGCGCGGCGGCATAGACGAATGGCTTGAACGCCGATCCGGTCTGGCGCTTCGCCTGAATGGCCCGGTTGAACTGTCCCGCCACGCCTCGGAACTTTCGTCCGCCGACCATGGCCCTGACAGCGCCGTCGGCGCTCATCACGACAATCGCCGCCTGCGCTTCCGAACCCGGCTTTACCTTCGTGTCGAACACGAATTGCAGCGCTTCTTCCGCGGCAGTCTGTATGTCCTGATCGAACGTGGTGCGAACGATCACGTCTTCGGTTGTCGATTCCGTCAGGAAGCCCGGGCCAAGGTCCATCACCCAATCGGCGAAATAGCCGCCAGCGCGGGCTTCCGCGGCACGGCTGAGGACGGCGGGGTTTGCCTTGGCGATGGCCGTGTCCGAAGCCGAGAGATAGCCCTGCGCTTCCATCAGCCCGAGAATGAGATTTGCGCGATCCTGGCTCCTTTGCAGGTTCGCGGTCGGTGCAAAACGCGAAGGCGCGACCAGAAGCCCCGCAAGCATCGCGGCTTCGGATGGCAGCAGTTCATTCGCCGAAATACCGAAATACCGCTGCGACGCCGCTTCGAATCCACGCGCGCCCGCACCGAGATAGGCGCGGTTCAGATAGATGGTCAGGATCTCGTCCTTGGAGTACCTGACTTCCATCGCCATTGCGTAAAGCGCTTCCTTGATCTTGCGCGCCAAAGTCGTGCGGCGACAATCGGCCTCGTACTCGGCTTCGGTCATGCCGCCATCTGGATCGTAAGGGACGCCAAGGCACAGCAACTTTGCTGTCTGCTGCGTGATGGTCGAGCCGCCATGACCCTGCAAAGGACCGCGCCCTTCGCGGAGATTGATCCGCACCGCGCTTGCAATGCCGCGAGGCGAAATGCCGAAATGCCGATAGAAGCGTTTGTCTTCCGTCGCGATGACCGCGTTTTTCAGATGGGGCGACACGGTCTCTGCCGTGATCTGGCCGCCGAACTGTTCGCCGCGCCACGCATAGACCTCCCCGTCTCGATCAAGCAGCGTGACCGATCCTTTTGAGCGGCCATCCAGCAGCGTGTTCACAGGCGGCAGGGTCGCCGTGAAATACAAAACGGCCGCACCAATGGCGATCGCGGTCAAAGCTCCGACGCGCCAGCCGATTCCCCAGATCAGCCGGACAATACTCCGAAAGAACCAAACCAGCGGGTTTCGGGACGGTTTCTTGGCCTTCCGCGTTTTGCGCTTCGGCTTTTTGGCCGCTTTTGACGGCGTTCGCTTCTCTGCCACAAGGGGCGGTCGCTTGTTGTTCGGGCCACTCATTTACGTCGGTCCATTATCCTGCCTCTGTGCAGGATACGCCTATCGCAGAGTGAAGTGGAGCGCGATTGCGACGCGGAGTTGTAAGATTTTAGCGATTCAAATGTGCTTAAAAATTGTGCGAAGCTTATATTTTGTGCACCAATTCTGCCAATCGGCAGGCAAATCCACTCCGAAATAGCGCCCATCTCCTTGTTTGAGGACGATTTCATGCGCTTTCTCCCCCCACGAACAGCGACGCGGTGGGCGTCGCCTAAGTGGAAGGGTATCCATGAAACTCGTCATCGCAGCGATCAAGCCGTTCAAACTCGAAGAGGTGCGCGAAGCGCTCACGTCGATCGGGGTCCGCGGCATGATGGTCACCGAGATCAAAGGGTTCGGCTCTCAGTCGGGCCATACCGAGATCTACCGCGGCGCGGAATACGCCGTGAACTTTGTACCAAAAGTGAAGCTGGAAATCGTGGTTGCTGCCTCGATGGTCGACCAGGTCGTCGAAACCATCGCAACCACTGCCAAGACCGACAAAATCGGCGACGGCAAGATTTTCGTTCTCGATGTGGACAGCGCGCTCCGTGTGCGCACGGGCGAAACCAACGAAGACGCGATCTGAACGGTCGGGAAAAGGGACATATCACTGATGAAACTAACAAAGATTCTTCCGGTCGCGGGCCTGGCTGTTGCCCTGCCGACCATGGCGCTGGCCCAGGATGCTGCTCCTGACATCCAGCCCTATATCTTCACAACACTGCTGTTCCTCGTGGGTGGCTTCCTTGTGTTCTGGATGGCGGCAGGGTTCGCCATGCTGGAAGCGGGCCTTGTGCGCTCCAAGAACGTGACCATGCAGCTGACGAAGAACATCGCGCTCTTCTCGATTGCATCGATCATGTACTGGCTCGTCGGCTTCAACCTGATGTACCCGGGCGACTTCAACGGGTACTTCGCACCGAACTTCGTGCCAACCGTGCTTGAGCCTGTCGGCCTCGCCGCCGAAGACGCGGCGTTGGATTATGCATCGGTGGGTTCGGACTTCTTCTTCCAGTTGATGTTCGTCGCCGCAACGGCCTCCATCGTCTCGGGCGTGCTGGCCGAGCGGATCAAGCTCTGGCCGTTCCTGATCTTCACGGTCATCCTCACCGGTATCATGTACCCGATCTCGGGTTCCTGGCAGTGGGGCGGCGGTTGGCTGTCTGAGGCTGGCTTCTCTGACTTTGCTGGCTCGACCATCGTGCACTCGGTCGGCGGCTGGGCGGCACTCGCAGGTGCCATCATCCTCGGACCGCGCCTTGGCAAGTACAAGGACGGCCGCGTCAATCCGATGCCTGGTTCGAACCTTGCCCTCGCCACTCTGGGTACGTTCATCCTGTGGCTCGGCTGGTTCGGCTTCAATGGTGGCTCGCAGCTGGCTGCCGGTACCGTTGGCGACATCACCGATGTTTCGCGCATCTTTGCCAACACCAACATGGCAGCAGCCTCTGGTGCCGTCGCAGCTCTGATCCTGACACAAGTCATGTACAAGAGCGTTGACCTCACCATGGTTCTGAACGGCGCTCTGGCCGGCCTCGTGTCGATCACCGCTGAGCCGCTCGCTCCGACACTCTTCGGCGCGCTCTGGATCGGTGCCATCGGTGGTGTGATCGTGGTCTTCACCGTCCCGATGCTCGACAAGTTCAAGATCGACGACGTTGTTGGCGCCATCCCGGTTCACCTCTTCGCAGGTATCTGGGGCACCATCGCGGTGGTCTTCTACAACGGCGACGCCTCCATCGTGACGCAGGTCACCGGCATCATTGCCTACGGTGTCTTCACCTTCGTGGTCTCGCTGATCATCTGGATCATCCTGAAAGGTGTGATGGGCATCCGCGTCAGCGAAGAAGCCGAGATCAACGGTCTCGATGTTTCCGAACTGGGCATGGAAGCTTATCCGGACTTCTCCAAGGGCTGATACGTCCTCGGACATGCGAAAAAACGGCCCGGGCGCAAGCGCCCGGGCTTTTTCGTTTTGCGGCCGGGTCGGTGTGCCTTCGCCTTCAGTCTGCCGGGCGCGCGGCCAGTGTGTCGCAGAGTGTGTCTTCCAGCCAGTTCAGAACCGTGTTCTGCCGTGCGCGCCCTTCGAATTCGCGGCTGGTATGCAGGTGAAGGAGGCGCATCAAGGGCTCGTCCAGAGCGGGGGAGCGGACGAGTTCCGGGTCCTTGTCGCCAATGCAGACCGGCAGAATGGCTTGTCCTATGCCCGCACGCGCCGCCGCAGCAAGTTGCGCTGCGTCTGTTCCGGTCATGCGCACCCGCATGTCTGAGCCGAGCCTTCGCTTCACAACGCGCGCAAAGGATGGCCCTTTCGCATCGTCGTCCTGAAAAATCGCCCAGTCTTGCGGATCGAATGGATTATTCTTGGCGCGGTAGGCCGCAAATGGAACTTGCGCAATCGGGCGCGCCTGATCCAGTTCGCGCGGCGTGGCATCAAACCAGAGCGCGACGGTCGGTTCGCCGTATATCGGTACGGGCGGAAGTCGATTGACGATCCGGATTTCCAATCCGGGATGTTGCTTGAGCAGCTTTGGCAAAGCGTGTTCCGCCAGTTCCGACAGCATCCACCCATTGCCGAGTATGCGCACGATGCCTTCATTGGCTTCCTCGTCGGGAACAAGGCGTTCCGACATCGATTCGAGGCGCGCCTCGACCGCCTTTGCGGCAGCCACCACGACACTTCCTGCTTCGGTGATCACGAATCCCGACTTCACGCGACGGAACAGGCGTGCGCCAATATGGTGTTCTATTACGGTCAGTCTTCGCCCTGCGGTTGTCTGGTCCAGATGCAGATGTGACGCAGCTGCCGTCAGCGATCCGGTGCGCGAAACCGCCAGAACCACACGCAGGTTATTCCAATCGAGATCTATCATTTGAATCCTGCAAAATTGCAGGAGGATCATGCGCATTTTAGGCTAATTGTAAAGTTCCCGCACCCGTAACGTGCGCGCGAATGGGACATCCCAGGGTCGCGATGGCCGGACGTTATGAAAGGACTTTCAATGAAACCGATTAATCTCTGCGTGGCTCTTGGCGTGGTGGCCTTGGTTGCTGGTTGCGCGCAGCAGGAAGAGCCAACGATGGTGCGCCCTGAGCCCGTCTACAACAAATTTGGCAGCGGTGCCTGCGAAGGCGATTGGATTTATATTCCCGGTACCGTGCCGGAACTCGACGAATGCGTCCCGCCCGACGAGTGTGAGCCGGTCTACGACTCTGCAGGCAATGTGATCGAGTGTCTCCCGGAAACGCGTCGGCCCAATCCGGACGGCTCCGACGACAGCAGCGACAGCAGCGGAACAAGCGGTCGTTCACCGACCGGGTCCACCTCTGCGGCTGGCGGGCCGCGCACCTGATCCCGCTTGGGGATGAGTGGGGGCGGCGTTGAACTGGCTGTCTCCGTCAGCGCCGCCTTTCAATTAGTGAAGGGTTAACAGGTATCAGATCGCCCGCTTCTTTCGAGCGGGCGATCTTTTTGTCTTCCGGGCTCAGACGGCGACGAGACCCATTTGCTCAAGCTTCAGAAGCACCTGGTGCGCGCAGTGGTCGACTTCGACATTCTCGGTTTCCACGCGAAGCTCGGGGTTTTCAGGAACATCGTAAGGGTCAGAGATGCCCGTGAATTCCTTGATCTTGCCTTCGCGCGCCAGTTTGTAGAGACCTTTCCGGTCGCGGCGCTCGCATTCCTCGATGCTGGTCGAGACATGGATTTCCACGAAGGCCCCAAAGGCTTCGACGTCTTCGCGCACGGCGCGGCGCGTCGTGGCGTAAGGTGCAATCGGCGCACAGATGGCGATGCCCCCGTTCTTGGTGATTTCGGAGGCCACGTAACCGATGCGACGAATGTTGAGGTCGCGGTGTTCTTTCGAAAAGCCAAGCTCGGATGACAGGTTCTTGCGAACGATGTCGCCATCGAGCAGCGTCACCGGGCGTCCACCCATTTCCATCAGCTTGACCATAAGTGCGTTGGCGATCGTCGATTTCCCCGATCCGGAGAAGCCCGTGAAGAACACGGTGAAGCCTTGCTGGCTCCGCGGCGGATAGCGGCGGCGCAGCTCGGTCACCACTTCCGGGAAGGAGAACCATTCCGGGATTTCCAGCCCTTCACGAAGGCGGCGGCGCAACTCGGTGCCCGAGATGTTCAGAACGTTCGAGCCTTCCGGAACCTCATCCGCAGGCTCGTACTGCGCCCGATCCTCGACATAGACCATGTGTTTGAAGTCGACCATTTCGATGCCGATTTCATCTTGGTGCTCGCGGAACAGGTTCTGCGCGTCATAGGGCCCGTAGAAATCATCTCCGGCCGAGTTCTTGCCCGGTCCCGCGTGGTCGCGCCCGACGATCATATGCGTGCAGCCATGGTTCTTGCGGATCAGCCCGTGCCAAACTGCCTCGCGCGGACCGGCCATGCGCATCGCAAGGTTCAGAAGGCTCATCGTGGTGGTCGCCGCCGGATACTTGTCGAGCACAGCCTCATAGCAGCGCACCCGTGTGAAGTGATCGACATCTCCGGGCTTGGTCAGGCCGACGACGGGGTGGATCAGAAGGTTTGCGGCGGCTTCCTTCGCCGCGCGGAAGGTCAGTTCCTGGTGCGCGCGGTGCAACGGGTTTCGCGTCTGGAAAGCAACGACGCGGCGCCAGCCAAGCTTGCGGAAGAAGGCGCGCAATTCGTTCGGTGTGTCCCGACGCATCTTGAAGTCATAATGCACAGGCGGTTGGATGCCGGTCACGGGTCCGCCAAGATACACCTTTCCGGCGGTGTGATGGAGGTAGTTGACCGCAGGATGCGCCGCGTCATCTGCACCAAAGACCTTCTCGGCTTCTTTCGATTTGTCCGGTGTCCATCGGTCCGTGACTGTCAGCGTGCCGAGGATCACGCCTTCCTGATCCCGAAGCGCGATGTCCTGACCGATCTCAAGGCTCGCGGCGAAGTCTTCGGACACGTCCAGCGTGATCGGCATCGGCCACAGCGTGCCGTCGGCCAGCCGCATGTTGTCGACCACACCGTTGTAATCCTCTTCCGTGAGGAAGCCCTTCAGAGGGTGAAATCCGCCATTCATCAGCAGTTCGAGGTCGCAGATCTGGCGGGGGGTCAAATCCCAGCTTTTCAGGTCGGCGGCTTCTTTCTTCAGTTTCTGCGAGCTTTCATAGGAGACGTAAAGCTCGGGGATCGGGGCATGGTTGTTCTGCATGGCAGTCGTCCTTTGAGGTATAGGTGCGATGGTTGAGCTCTGGCCGGTTAATTCGGCATGAAGCAATTCGTATTCCGTGCGTTTCCGCGCGAGAAAGGCGTCAACAAGGCGCGCTTTTTCCGAAGCGCCTCGTGTCGTCAGTGAATAGGCAAACCGGCTGCGCCGATCAGGTGCGTCACGGTCGGTAATCTCGATGAAGCCCGCTTCTGTCGCGGACTTGAGCTGCGCGTTGAGATGTCCAAGCGAAATGCCAAGCGCGCCCGCCGTCGCGCGTTGCGATGCCTCCGGCTGCGCATCAAGCTGGCGCAGCAGGCGGAAGAGGCTCTCTTCCTCATCAGTGATCGCGGTGGCGTTCAGGCCAGACATGACAGGCACGGCTCAAAGTGTGTTCACGCGTGAACACATATACTCTGAGCCTCAGAATGGAAGCGGATTCTCTCGGTGCCGCTGTGGCGTGTCCCTTCTGCAACGAAAAGGTCGGCTGGCGGAGAAAAGGCCGACCATGCCGCTTGCCGGCGCCACAAACACGCCTTGAGATCAGAAGCTATTCGGCAGCGATATCCGCGTCCATGTCATGCTCGGCCAGAAACTTCTCTGCTTCGAGCGCCGCCATGCAGCCCATCCCGGCCGAGGTTACTGCCTGCCGATAGATGTGGTCGGTGATGTCGCCCGCCGCAAAGACACCCGGTATCGAAGTTGCAGTGCTGTCAGGTTGGGTCACAACGTAACCGCCGCTATGAGTTTCCAGCACATCCTTCACCAGTTCGTTGGACGGTGCATGGCCGATGGCGACGAACACACCCTTGCAGGGCAGCTCTTTCGTTTCGCCGGTCTGGGCGTGCTTCACGCGCACGCCGGTCACACCCTTCGGGTCGTTCTCGCCGATCACCTCGTCCAACTGGTGATCCCAAAGGATCTCGACCTTCGGGTTGTTGAACAGGCGGTGCTGCAAGATCTTCTCGGCCCGCAGCTCGTCGCGCCGGTGGATCAGGGTCACCTTGGAGGCGAAATTGGTCAGGAACAGCGCTTCCTCGACCGCAGTGTTGCCGCCGCCGATCACGACGACGTCCTGACCACGATAGAAGAACCCGTCGCAGGTCGCACAGGCTGATACACCGAAGCCCTTGAATTCGTCTTCAGTTGGCAAACCAAGCCACTTGGCCTGCGCTCCGGTCGCCAGAATGACGGCATCCGCGGTGTATGTCGTGCCGCTGTCACCCTGTGCCGTGAAGGGGCGCTTCGAAAGATCGAGGCTGCTGATATGGTCGCCAATGATCTCGGTGCCGACGGCACGCGCATGCTCTTCCATCTTCACCATCAGATCGGGTCCCTGGATTTCAGCGATGCCCGGCCAGTTTTCGACTTCCGTCGTGATGGTAAGCTGACCACCCGGTTGGATGCCCTGCACAAGAAGCGGTTCCAACATGGCGCGGCTGGCATAGACGGCAGCGGTGTATCCGGCAGGACCGGAGCCGATGATCAGAACGCGGGTATGGCGGGTGTCGGACATGGTTGGCAGCTCCCCTTGCAGTTCACGACATATAGGCGCGCGGCACGGGCAGGTGCAAGGGAGGCAGAATTCGTGAAACGGACGAGTTTGATCTTGTCCGCTGGCCGGGACACGCGGCATCATTCCGTCAGTTCATTTTCAATCGTTGATTTTGGGTGCCGCGATGACCCCCGATGAGATCAAGGACATTCTGAACGGCGCGAAAAGCGCCGAGCATGGCAAGGCCGAACTGGACGCATTGATTGCCGCTGAACGGCTGCAACTTGAACGCGACCGCTCGGAGCGGGACGAAGAACGTCTCGATCGCGAGAAACGCCGCTGGTACGCGAACCCGCTTTTCGTAGCTGTTGCGGTGGGTGGTTTGGCACTTTTCAGCGATTTCGTCGTCTCCTCGCTTCAGGGCCGACAAGACCTCGCCATCCAACGCGAACGTGCGGCCTCTGACCTGATCCGCTCGGCGTTTACCGACGAAACGGAACAAACCATCCGTAACCTCGAATTCATGATTGCGGCCGGTCTGATCGAGGATGCAGAAGGGGCGATTATCTCTGCTGCACAACAGTTCGGACCGCGCGAGACGATCAGCGCACCAGCGACGTCGGGCAGCACAAGTGGCGAGTTCGATACGCCTGAGTTCCGGATTGGCACGGTCGAACGGGTTGTGGATGGCGACAGTCTTATCGTGCGGTTCGAGCGTGGGTTTTCTGATGGCCCTTCTCCAAGGGCACGGCCTGACGGGACCGTAAGTGTACGCCTCGCAGGACTTGATGCGGCAGAAGTGCAGTCATTCGGGTGTCGGGAAGGATACGCCGAGGCCATGGAGGCGTTTGGCCGCCAAGGTCTTGAAGCAGCGAAAGCCTTTGTCGGAGGAGATCAGGACGGGGTACAGATGCGCTTCGCCCTGACCGGCGTAGATGGTTTGGGGCGGCTCTACGCTGTTGTTGCCCCTCTCACGCGTGCGCCGGACGACGCAATCGAGATCTACAAGACCTCACTCAACAGGCACCTACTTACCCAAGGGCATGCCGTGGCCGAGCTTCATTTTGCCATACCAGACGCTCTGGTCCCAATGATCCGCGAAGATGCCGCCGATGCGGCGCAGCGCAAGGTCGGGATGCATGCCGGTCTGGAGTATGACGTCGATCTTACGGCGGAGGTGCTTCCGCCAATGCCGCCTTGGTTGATGCGTAGGATCTGTTCCATCATGCGCAGCTCCACCCCCGAACCCGGCGCCTATTTCAGCCGTGTACTTGGGCGCTACGATATTCGCGACGCTGCAAGCGGGCAGTCCCTGAGCGCAAGTGACGTCATCGCCGTGAACGGCATGAAGGTTTCGCTTTTGCGCCCGATGCACTCTCTCCGTTTTCTTATTCCGGAGTAAGGGCCCAAAAAAGAACCCTTCCCGAATATTGCGCAGCCTTGAAATATTATTGCGCAGCAAAATCGTTCACGGTATCTTTCTGAACAGGGAGTTACAGGGAACATTCATGGCCACGCATAAGCTCGACGCGATCGACCGTAAGATTCTGACCGAATTGCAGGCCGATGGTCGCATGACGAATGTGGAGCTGGCGAGCCGGGTTGGTATCTCCGCGCCGCCTTGTCTTCGTCGCGTGCGTGCACTGGAAGAACAGGGCTTTATCAAAGGGTATCACGCGCAGGTTGATGCACGGGAGCTCGGGTTCGAAGTGCAGGTCTTCGCCATGGTCGGGCTTCAGAGCCAGGCCGAAGTGGACCTCTCCGCCTTTGAAGCCCGATGCAATGATTGGCCGCTCGTCCGCGAGTGCCACATGTTGAACGGCGAGGTGGACTTCATCCTGAAATGCGTCGCCCCCGACCTTTCGACGTTTCAGCGTTTCCTGACCGAGGAGCTGACCGCGGCCCCGAATGTCATCAGCGTGAAGACATCGCTGGTGATCCGGGGCGCCAAGGATCAGCCCGGCGTCCCGTTCGATGTACTGGAAGAGCGGATTGCCCAGATCGCCTGAGGCGACACCGATAGCCTTTCGGCTTTAACTTGATGCATCGTACATCGCTTATCGCGTTCGACCGAAGGGAGAGGCAGCGAAGAAGTGATGCAGGTTGAAGCCGAAATGCTTCAGCCGAACATCTCGTGAAAATCGTCGGCCGTGACGCGCGGCGTTGCAAGGCGACCGAATTCGCTCATGTGGCCGAGATGCGGGAAGAATTGCATGAAGACGGCCTGCATCTCTTCCGGGAGCGAAATGGGTGTTTCCGGTCCCGGGTGAAACGTTTCGACCTCAAGCCCTGCGGCGAGGATGGTTTCATGCTCTTCGCAGACAAGATGGTACACCCGGGTCGGGGACACCGGCGTGACTTCGATCACCGCATGGCCGTCTGCGACCGCGGAGAGCGGAACCAGCGCCACTTCTGTTCCCATGGCCGCGCGGATCTTCGGATCGCGGTCCAGTCGTCGCGCGCCGGGGCCGAAGGTCTGGTCCTGCGCGGGGCGGGCAAGCCCGAAAGCATCGCTCATCACGCGGTAGAGTTTCGGTTCGTCCCCAAGGGTCGGTGCACCGGGAACGAGGTTGATCGACCCTTTCCAAAGAAGACGGGTGTGTCGGCCATTCGCACATTCGATCATCATGCCGGGGCACAAATCCTCGATGGCGACCGGGCCTTCGCTGGTTTGAATGAGGGCGCCATGCGTGAAGGCGTTAAACGCCGCTTCGAAGGCCGGGAGGGCAGGAGCGACGGAAACCGTCGACAGCACGTCACCGTTCTCGAACCACTCGCATTCGAACCGGCGCGTAACCCGGGCTCTTGCAGTCGGGGGACGCGATACCGGTCGCGGTTGAGAAATGCTCTTCCGCCGAGCGGTCCACGCCGTCTCGGAAACCGGGCGCGCGTTCAACTCTGGAAGTGGGGGAAGCGTCGGCGAAGCTGTCATGTTTTGGAAACCCTTCTCACTCGAAAACCAACGGTCCTTGGACCGCGAAAATTATACTTTTGCCTTGCGCCGGATAGGAACTGTCCGACCGCTGTCATATTCCTTCGCCGCAGCGATGACACTTTTCATCCAGCGTGGTTGGGTCGTCATGTTGGCTCCTTTTGTACCGGGCAGCCGCAGCGTGCAGATCGCCGCGTTCGGTAGGCAAGAACTTGCCGATGCAATGGGGCAAGCTAATGACGCTTTCGGGGAATTTTTAATGAAAATTGGGACAGCGTCAGAGACAAATGGCCGAGATAAGCCGCCCGTAATCGGCCTCGCGCTGATGCACGCTGCGCCGATAGGAATAGAAACGGTCGGGATCCGAATAGGTGCAATGCCCGATCCAGGACGCTGATGCGACGCCCGCAGCGCGCAAACGCTGAAGGCCGTAACCGATCAGATCGAACTGGAGGCGATCGCCTTCGCCATTTGCAAAAAACCGTGCGTTGTCAGGGTCATCGTCCAGAAAACGATCGAGGAACTCCGGTCCAACCTCGTAGGCGCGCTGGCTGATGGAAGGGCCGATGACGGCGGTTATGCCGTCTCGTTTCGCACCGAGACCTTCCATGGCGTCAAGCGTTGCCTCCAGCACACCGTCCAAAGCGCCCTTCCAGCCGGCATGGGCTGCCCCGACAACGCCGTTTTCCGCATCGGCAAACAGCACGGGTTGGCAGTCCGCCGTCAGAATACCGAGGATGAGACCCGGCGTTTTCGTGGCCATGCCGTCGGCTTCGGTCGGTTGCGATTGTGGTTCTTCGACCGTGACGGCGTGCGCGGTGTGGGCCTGATGCACGCTGACAAGCTGTTCTGGCTCCGCGCCAAACGTGCTGGCCACGCGCGCACGATTGATGAGGACCGTTTCACGCTGATCGCTGGACCCGAGCCCACAATTCAGTCCGGAGAACACCCCCGAGGACGCACCCCCCACCCGGGTGAAGAACCCGTGCGGGACCGGGAGGTCGTCGGAAGTGATCGGTTGCAGCGTCATGGTTTCTCAAGGCCCGGTGGTACGGGCGTTCCGGGTTGATAAATGGCAATGGCTTTGAAGAGCGTTCCCATTTCATCGGGATGCGTCAAGCGCCGATGTGCAGCGATATGCTGGCGAAGCGCTTCTCGCTCCAGCTTCGAGGCAAGCGCATTTGCGCGTGCGGTGATGCCAAGCCGTTCGAGGAACACGCCCTGGGGCACCAAGGCGCTCGCTTGCGAGGGGGCTGCGGCGACGGCAAGGGCCCCAAAGTCGACATGGGCCGTGAGGTCCGCATCGCCCGGTGTCGTCAGCGGGTCGACAGGCGTATGATTGCGCAGCGCTTGAAACGTGTCACCGAAGGATCGCTGATCACCGTAATCGACGATCAGCGCAACGCCGCCATCTGCGTTGACCCGCGCGCCGAGGGCCATCGCGATGGATTGCGCCGGGTCGGATATCTCGACAATGTCGCCATCCTTCGTGTCTGCCAAGCGATGGTCGAGATACGCGGGCGCAGTTGGGTCGGCGAGGCCAAGCTTCAACGCCTCGTTTTCCAGCCCGACCACACGCTCGCGCCAAACATCTCCGACCCGTTGAAACTGGCGGATTGGCAAAGCGTCGAAAAACTCGTTCGCGATCAGGAAAAGCGGCTTCTCGGGGAGGGTCTGCAATGTGTCGTGATGCTGAACCGGATGGCCGACGGTCTTGGTCTGTGCTGCGCGGAGCGTGGGTGATGTTTCGATGAGATGCACGGACATTGCATCATGAAAGCCCGGCACCGCGCGTGTCGCCCGCAGGACATCTGCCATCAGCGTGCCGCGCCCGGGGCCGAGTTCCGCAAGCAGGAAAGGGGCGGGTGCGCCACGATCAAGCCAGGCCTGTGCAAGCGCAAGGCCCAGCACCTCGCCGAACATCTGGCTGATTTCAGGCGCGGTGGTGAAATCGCCGGTCTCACCAAAAGGGTCCCGGGTGGCGTAATAGCCATGTTCGGGGTCGCCAAGGCACTCGGTCATGTAGTCTGCAATCGTGATCGGCCCGGACGCTGCAATCCGCCGGATCAGTTTTTCGGCCAGCGGCGTCACGGGCAATGTGCGCCTTCGGCGCGCGCGATTGATTGCGCCGGGCTGCGCCCGTCGCCGCTTTTGCGTATTTTGGAAGAGATGAAGCTCATCTGCGCCGGAAAGCGAAGGCCAGCATCAGGAGGCCCGCGACGATCATCGGGAGCGAGAGCTGCTGGCCCCGGGTGATGCCGAATTCACCGATCTGAACGACATAGCCCATGGGGTTGGTGGGGGACATGAACTGGGCATCTGCTTGCCGGAAGAACTCGACGACAAAGCGGGAGAGGCCGTAGCCTGCAATGAAAAGGCCTGCGATCATGCCGGGGCGTTTCAACCAATTCCGGGCATAGACGAGCCATATGAGGAGCGCGCCAAGTAGCAGACCTTCGAGACCGGCCTCATAAAGTTGGGACGGGTGGCGGGCACAGAGGCCTTCCACGCCGGGGCAATCCTGTGCAGCCCGACCCGGGAAGATCACCGCCCAGGGCACGTCCGTGGGGCGGCCCCACAGCTCGGCATTGATGAAATTGGCGAGGCGACCAAGCAGGATGCCGGGCGGCGTGCCGAGGGCGAGAAGGTCAGCCACCTTTGCCAAGGGCAACTTGTGTTTCCAGCAGAAGACAAGGCCCGCAAGGGTCACGCCAAGGAACCCGCCGTGGAAGGCCATTCCGCCTTCCCAGACGCGGAAGATCGACATCGGGTCTTCGAGGAATTGCCCATCGCCATAGCCGATGACATAGCCGATGCGGCCTCCGAGAATGATCCCGAGGATGAGCCAAGTGAGGAAGGCTTCGAGCAACTCACCGGACATGGCCGGCGTGTCGTCCTTCCAGAGCGCCACGCGGGCCACGGTGCGTTTTGCAAGGAGGTAGCCGAGCCAGATGCCCACGATATAGGCCAGCGCGTACCAGCGGATCGGCAGGGTCGTGAACCCGAGCGGGATTTCCACCAGCACGGGCGAGATCTCGGGGAAGGGGATGGCGAAGCTCAGCATTGGCCTGTGTCGTGACAGCGTGTCACGGGCGCGTCAACCTTGCGGGTGCGGCGGAAGGGGCCATATAGAAGGTCAGGTTATTCAAAAGGTGCCCAAATGCAGACCCGGAACAAGGTGTTCGACGATATCTCGCAACTCATGACCAACGCCATGGGCGTGGCCCAGGGGGCCAAGGATGAGGCTGAGACGGCGATGAAGGGCCTGATCGACCGCTGGCTGGCGGATCGCAATTTCGTCACGCGCGAGGAGTTCGACGCGGTGCGCGCCATGGCGCAGAAGGCGCGGGAAGAGAACGAGGCGCTGAAGGCCCGGATCGAGGCGCTGGAGAAGGGGTAACCCTTTTATTCCCAACCCCTGTGCCGCACGCAGAACAGTTTGCCTTATCTCTGAGTGCCTTCCCATTCCGGATGCACCCACGGGCTCAGGTTCTCGGGTGCGAGCGGCGTTTTCCCGAGAATATGATCTGACGCTTTCTCACCTGTCATAATCGAAGGTGCGTTGAGGTTGCCATTGGTGATCTGCGGAAAGATCGAGCTGTCGGCGACGCGGAGGCCGTCGACGCCGATCACGCGGCATTCGGGGTCGACCACTGCCATTTGGTCATCGGCGCGCCCCATCTTCATCGTGCCGCAGGGGTGATAGGCGCTTTCGACATGGTCGCGGATGAAGCCGTCGAGGTCATCGTCGGATTGGAGCGCCTCGCCCGGCTGGATCTCGAAGTCGTAGAACGGGGCGAAGGCGGGTTGGGCGAAGATCTCGCGGGTAAGGAGGATGCATTTGCGGAAGTCCTGCCAGTCCTTCTCGTGGCTCATGTAGTTGAAGAGGATCTTGGGCGGGTCTTTCGGGTCGGACGAGCGAAGGGTGACGGACCCGCGCGACGGGCTTCGCATCGGGCCGGTATGGGCCTGAAAGCCGTGGCCGTTATGGGGGATTTTGCCGTCATAACGGACGGCGATGGGCAGGAAGTGGTACTGGATGTCGGGGTACTCGACACCGGGCGCGGAGCGGATGAAGCCGGTGCTTTCGAACTGGTTCGTGGCACCCGGTCCGCTTCGGTTCAGCAACCAGCGCGCGCCGACATAGGCTTTGCCGAGCAGGCTCCAGTACTTGTAGAGGCTGACGGGCTGTTTCGACGCGGCTTGAATGTAAAGTTCAAGGTGATCCTGCAGATTCTGGCCGACGCCCGGGCGGTCGGCGATCACGTCAATGCCGTGTTCCGCGAGATGGGCGGCGGGGCCAACGCCGGAGAGCATCAGAAGCTTGGGCGAGTTGAAAGCGGAGGCGGAGACGATCACCTCAGCCTCAGCGCGGAGGGTTTCGATACTGCCTCCGCGCTCGACCTCCACACCGATGGCGCGGCCGTCTTCGATGATGATGCGGCGGGCGAAGGCGTGGATCAGGTCGCAATTGGGTTTGGCCAGTGCTGGGCGGAGATAGGCTTTGGCCGCCGACCAGCGCTCGCCTTTCCAGACGGTCATTTCGAAGGGGCCGAAGCCTTCCTGTTGGTGGCCGTTGTAATCACCGGTGACCTCGTAGCCTGCTTCCCGTCCGGCTTCGACGAAGGCGCGGGTAAGGGGGTTGTCGCGTTTGCCACGGGTGACGTGAAGCGGGCCGCCTTGTCCGCGCCAGCTTGCATCGCCGCCGTGGCCGCCATCGTGCCAGTCTTCCTGCCGTTTGAAATAGGGTAGGACGTCTGCATAGCCCCAGCCGGTGGCACCCATCTCGCTCCATGTGTCGAAGTCGCGCGCATGGCCGCGCACATAGATCATGCCGTTGATCGAAGACGACCCGCCGATCACCTTACCGCGGGGCGCGGCAAGGCGACGACCGCCCAGATGGGGTTCGGGTTCGGTCTGCAGGCCCCAGTCATATCGAGGCATGTTCATCGGGTAGCTGAGCGCGCCGGGCATGTTGATGAAGGGGCCGCGATCACTGCCGCCATGTTCGATCACAAGCACGCGCTTGCCTTCTTCGGCGAGGCGATAGGCAATGGCGCAGCCGGCGCTTCCGGCACCAATGATGATGTAGTCGGCCTGCATTAGAAGGTGTTCCTTAAGTCCTCGTACGAAATCATCACGGTCTTCCGGTACGTGGGGCGTTCGGTCAAACGCTCATAGAAAGCGCGGAGCGCGGTCAGATTGCGGCGGTCGATGTCGATATCGAAGTAGCGGTAGAGCACGTGGCCGAGTTGAATATCGGCAAGCGTCAGGGTGTCGCCGCAAAGGTAAGGCATGTCACCGAGGCGCGCGTCCGCCTTGATCAGCTCTGCTTCGAGCCGGTCGACATTCTCTCGGATCAACTTCGGGTCACGATTTTCCGGCTTGGTTCGGGCCGTGCGCCAGAAGACCGGACCGGTGAAGCGCCCGGACACTTCGTATTTTGACCACTCAGCCCACATGTCGATCTGCGCCCGTTCCAGAGGATCGGCGGGCCAAAAGCTTTCGGACGCATGGATGGTCGCCAGATATCGCAGGATCGCGCCCGTTTCGAAAAGGGCGGTGTCGTCGACCTTCAGAACGGGAATGCGTCCATGCGGGTTCATGGCGAGGAACTCGGGCGTGTCCAAACCGCCATAGATTTCGCCGCAGTCAATGCGGTCATAGGTCAGGCCGAGTTCCTCGAGCCCCCAGAGAAGCGCTTGCACATTCGAAGAGGTCGCCCGGCCGTAGACTGTGAGCATCTTACTCCCCCCTCGGAAACCGCTGGTTTTCTTCGAGCACGTTCAGGTCCATGTGATTCCGCATGAAGCGTTCGGAGGCTTTTTGCAGCGGCTGATAATCCCACGGGTAGTAGGCGCCGTTGCGCAACGCCTCGTAGACCACCCAGCGGCGGGCCTGACTTTGGCGGACCTCGGCGTCGAACTGATTGAGATCCCACCGGGCATCGGCAAGCGCGCGAAGATCGGTAAGCGCCTCAGTGTGGGCGGGGTCTTCGGCGAGGTTGGTCAATTCGTTCGGATCGTTGTCGAGGTCGAACAGTTGTTCAGGGTCGAGCGCACATCGCGTGTATTTGTAGCGGCCTCTGCGAAGGCCGACGAGCGGGGCATAGGAACCTTCGGCAGCGTATTCCATCGCCACGGGGCCACGCTGGTCTGCTCCGTTCAGCAAGCTGACCCCTTCGGTCCATGGAGCGACCTCCGACATGTCGACGCCGGCCATGTCCGCCAGCGTAGGGCAGACATCGATCGTGGAAACCGGCGTTTCAACGAGGCCCGGCGCAAGGCCGGGGGCGGAGATCATGAGGGGGACGCGGGACGAGCCTTCGAAGAAGCTCATCTTGAACCAGAGCCCGCGTTCTCCAAGCATGTCACCATGGTCGGAAACAAAGAGGATCGCGGCCTCCTGCCGGGTGCGGTCCAGCGTGTCGAGGATTTCTCCAATCTTGTCATCGAGATAACTGATATTCGCGAAATAGGCGCGCCGGGACCGGCGAATGTCGTCCTCCGTGATCTCGAAGTTGCGCCAGTCATTTGCGTCGAACAAGCGCTGCGAATGCGGGTCGTGATCGTCGTAAGCCATCGCGGGAACGTCTGGCAGCAGGTGGTCGCAGTCTTCGTAGAGGTCCCAGTACTTCCGGCGCGCGACGTAAGGGTCATGCGGGTGCGTGAAGCTGACCGTCAGGCACCACGGGCGATCATCGTGGCCGCGGCTGAGATCATAGAGCTTCTGGCAGGCCTGAAACGCAACCTCGTCATCATATTCCATCTGGTTGGTGATCTCGGCCACACCGGCGCCGGTGACGGACCCAAGGTTATGGTACCACCAGTCGATGCGCTCGCCGGGTTTGCGATAGTCCGGCGTCCATCCGAAATCGGCGGGGTAGATGTCGGTCGTCAGCCGTTCTTCGAACCCGTGCATCTGGTCGGGTCCGACGAAATGCATCTTGCCGGAGAGGCAGGTCTGATAGCCCGCCCGCCTCAGGTGATGCGCATAGGTGGGCAGGTCGGAAGGGAACTCGGCGGCATTATCATAAACGCCGGTGACGGAGGGGAGCTGGCCCGACATGAAACTGGCGCGACCGGGCGCACAAAGCGGCGAGGCGGTGTAGCAATTCGCGAAGCGGGTGGAGCGTTCTGATAGCGCCTGCAAATTAGGCGCATGCAGCCAAGGGGCGGGACCGTCCGGAAAGAAGGTCCCGTTCAACTGATCGACCATCAGGATGAGAATGTTCATAGGCCAGGAACTCCGGTTGGGCGGAGTGTACGACGTACTGATTTTCCGGGCCGGTCGAAAGCGTCTGCCTAGGTGAATTTTGCGGCGTCAGCGTCGTGTTCGAACCTTTGATCTGCTGGCGAAATGACGGGCCCGTCACCTTGGGCCGCTCCACTTGGTCTTCCGCCCGAGGTCGGGCGGTGGTGCATTGCGGTCGACCATCCTCTCGGAAGGTCGGAGCAGGTCTTCAAGCGCGTGCCAGGCGCAGGGAACGTTCGCGGCTGAAGGTGCCCATGAGCGGTAAGGAAGCGGTGAATGCACCGGGCGGTGGGGGTAAACGCAGCTTTTCTGTGGATAGACCAGAATTAGGGGTTTACAGAGTCCGCGCCATGACACACCATATCTCGTAAGGAACGGGAATAAAAACCACCGTCCCTAGAGCAGGCATCAAGTCGTGGTGGCTTTCAAAAACCGCGACAGAACGGATGAGGCAGCGCCATGTCGCTTTCAGAGACCTTCACGACAGAAGACCTTCACCCGATCGACATCGTCGAACACATCGCGGAGCATCACGACTGGGATTTCGACCGCGTGGCCGATGACCAGATCGCCATGGCCGTCGAGGCCCAGTGGCGGACGTACTCCATCACGCTGGCCTGGTCGCCGCAGGACGAAACGCTTCGGCTGATCTGCACCTTCGACATGGATCCGCCGAAGGAGCGGATGCCAGAACTCTATGAAACGCTCAACGCCACCAACGACATGTGCTGGGCGGGCGCGTTTTCCTTCTGGGAAGCGCAGAAACTGATGGTCTGGCGGTACGGTCTGGTCCTTGCGGGCGACCAATCGGCCAGTGCCGAGCAGATCGACACGATGATCCGCGCGGCAGTTCTGTCGGCTGAACGCTTCTATCCGGCATTCCAGCTTGTGGTTTGGGGCAACGAGGCGCCCGAAGCCGCGATGCAAGTGGCCATGGCGGAGGCTTACGGCCGCGCCTGAAACGATTTACCCCGATATCCGCGTTTTCACGGCACCCCCCCAGGGCCAGCGGATATCACGAGAAACCGGGTCACGTACTATGGCCCGGTTTTTTGTTGCACTCGATTGCGGACCCCTTTCATAACGCTCAGGCCTGAGAACTGAGGAGGCGTTCAATGGAATTCGGGGATGTCGCATCGCGGGGGCTGGTGCTTCTCGGATGTGGGAAGATGGGAAGTGCGATGCTGAAAGGCTGGCTTGATGCCGGTCTCTCGCCGGAAGCTGTCACCGTGCTTGATCCGAAACCGTCCGACTGGCTGCGGGCATCGGGCGTCAAGATCGCGCGCGAGGTTCCGCCTTCCGCCGCTGTCGTCGTGATTGCCGTGAAGCCTCAGATGGTGGCGGACGCGGTGCCTTCTCTTCGTGCATTGAGCGACACCGGAGCGGTGTTCCTGTCTGTCGCTGCCGGGACCACCTTGGGCACCTTCGAAACCATGTTTGGGTCAGAGACGCCGATCATCCGTGCCATGCCGAACACACCGGCTGCCATCGGCCGCGGGATCACAGCGCTGATTGGCAATGCCGCCGTGAGCGAGGCGGAGCTGTCTCTTGGCGAAGCCCTGCTGTCGGTGGTTGGTCAGACCGTTCGGGTCGGCGCGGAAGCCGATATTGACGCCGTCACCGCTGTCTCCGGTTCGGGGCCTGCCTATGTCTTTCATTTGATTGAGACTTTGGCCGCAGCCGGCGAAGAGGAAGGCCTTCCGCCGGAGTTGGCCATGCAGCTTGCCAAGGCCACCGTGGCCGGAGCCGGTGCGCTGGCGGAAGCCGCGGACGAAACGCCTTCGCAATTGCGTGTGAATGTGACCAGCCCGAACGGCACGACGGCGGCCGCTTTGGAGGTGTTGATGGATGAGACCTCGGGCTTTCCGTCATTGCTGAAACAGGCCGTGCACGCAGCGGCCGAACGAAGCCGGGAGTTGGGGAAATGACGATATCGTTTGATGATTTCATGAAGGTCGATATCCGGGTCGGGCAAATCCTGCGCGCCGAACCGTTTCCGGAAGCGCGCAAACCGGCGATCAAGCTCTGGGTCGATTTCGGACCGGAGCTTGGCGAAAAGAAAAGCTCCGCCCAGATTACGAAGCACTACACGGTCGAGGATTTGCCGGGGCGCAAGGTGATGGCCGTGGTCAACTTTCCGCCGCGCCAGATCGGACCAGTCATGTCGGAAGTGCTGGTGCTCGGCGTCCCGGACGCGGATGGCGAAGTGGTCCTGCTGACCCCGGACAAGGACGTGCCCATCGGCGGGCGGATGTACTGATCCGGCCTCCCGGTCCGGTTTGCACTGGCCGGAAGACATTCACCAGAAATCTTGAACTCCCGGATTCACTGAATCCTAAAGAGCCCGGTGTTAAGGCCTCCGGGAGCAGATCGTTCGAGGTGAATTCACGTGGCTTTGCGTGCCATTGCGATACTGGGCTTGGTTGTCTTTTTGGCCGGGGTGACGTTCCAGTACCTTGTGCGGCAAGAAGTGCAACGTGTGATGTCCGTCCACGTGGTCGACAAGGCAAGTCACCTCGCTGACATGCTGGAGTCGGACGAGCGTCTGCTCGACTTCACGCCCGAAGGCCAGATTGAGGTGGCGGCGCTCTCCGACTTTGCGTTGATGGCGCGATCTATCGGTGTGGCCTCGATCTCGGTTCTTGATGGAACCGGCGCAGCCATTGGTCACTTGTCCACGGTGTCAGAGGGCACGTCTCATCATGAAGCCGACGGCGGCGGCGGTGGTGGGGAGGATCATACCCACCACACGCACGACGCTGGGCATGATCACATGCACCATGCTGGGCATGATACTGCGCGGCTATCCTATCTGAACCAATTGCCCGAAACGGGTCGGGAGGAGTTGGCTTCTATGCTGGCAAGTGGGGAGGATCGGTCCGTTAAATTCGACACGATCGAAAGCTCCGCCGGACACCCGATCAACTTCGCAACCGTCATTTTGCCGCTGGAGTCGCGGCTTGGTACCCGCTTGGGATTTGCGCGCTTTTCTATTGATAGCAGTCACATCTACACCGCGTACGCCAATGGGGTGGCGATCCTTGGATTACTTTTCATGGGGTTCGGCGTCATCCTTTTCGGCATCCCGGCAGTGGGGTTTTGGCTTCAGAAACGCGCGACCGAGCGGTCGACGAAAGAAACGGAGTACCTGTTTCAGCACGATGTCCTGACGGGGCTCTTGAACCGGACGGCGTTCAGTGCGCTCGCGGAAACCAAGCTTCAGGCGGGAGAGGTCGGTTTCGTCGTCTATGCCGACATCGACGAGTTCAAACAGATCAATGACCAATACGGGCACGTTGTCGGCGATGCCTTCCTGAAACGTGTCGCCAATCTTCTCCGGTCAATCCTGGGTGAGGAGGCTTCCATTGCGCGTCTCGCCGGTGACGAGTTCGGCGCGCTCGTTCCCACGATGCCACGAGAGAGGATCGAGGCGCTTTGCGCCGAGCTGCTTCGTGTTGCGACTTGCGACCACTATTTTGATGACCTGGTCCTGTCGGCGACGTTGAGCATTGGAATTGCCGAACCCAAGCCAACAGACGGCCTGGACGACGTTCTGCACCGCGCGGACATTGCGCATTTCTACGCCAAATCAGGTGGTCGAAACCGGGTAAGCTTTTACGAGGAAGCGATGGGCACCGCGGCGCACCGCCGTCGTTTGCTGGAGGCGCGCGTCAGGGAGGCGTGTCGCGGACGCGAGTTTCAGCTTGTGTACCAACCTCTTGTAGACGCTCGGAACTTTGAGACCGTGGCATACGAAGCGCTTTTGCGATTGAACGACCGCGACGGCACGCCAATCCCGCCGTTCGAGTTCGTGCCGGTGGCAGAAGAGATCGGTTTGATCGAGGATATCGGCGTTTGGGTTCTGAATGCAGCCACGCGCGATATCGCTCAGCTCGATGATGTCTCCGGCGTATCCGTCAACCTGTCTGCCGAACAGTTTCACGGCGAATTTTTTCTGTGCATGATCGTCTATTTTTACATTGGGTTTTCTGAACCGGCTGGACATTCTTCTGTCAACCGTCTATGACGTTTTCTAACTGAAATCGAATCAGAGGCCGCAATGGATCTCTCGAACCTGACCGTTGCACCGGTGGTGCCGGAAGACGAACCGCGCTTCCGCGCGCTGATGGACGAGCATCATTATCTCGGCGCGCCGTGGAAGATCGGCCAGACCGTCTGGTAC
>JAJDZT010000152.1 GCA_022824525.1 Silicimonas sp.
TGGACGTTTCTCCTGATCGGAGTGCTTATCATTGGCGCCGTTGCGGTCGACCAGTGGATCAGAAAGGTGTCGATATGACGGACGGGCGTGAACCGATTCTGAGCGCAAGAAGCCTGGTCAAGAAGTACGGCAAGGTCACGGCGCTCGATCATTGCGACTTCGAGCTCTATCCCGGCGAGGTGCTGGGCGTGATCGGCGACAACGGCGCCGGCAAGTCCACGCTCATCAAGGCGGTGTCGGGCGCCGTGATGCCGGACGAGGGCGAAGTCTATCTCGAGGGGCGGCAGGTTCACTTCGCGTCGCCCATCCATGCGCGTCAGCACGGCATCGAAACCGTTTACCAGACTCTGGCCATGTCGCCCGCCCTCTCGATCGCGGACAACATGTTCATGGGCCGAGAGCTGCGTCGGCCTGGAGTCCTGGGCACCGTCTTTCACATGCTCGATCGTCCGGCGATGGAGAAGTTCGCCCGGGAAAAGCTGAGCGAGCTCGGGCTCATGACGATCCAGAACATCAAGCAGGCCGTCGAGACGCTGTCTGGCGGCCAGCGGCAAGGCGTGGCGGTTGCGCGTGCGGCGGCGTTCGGCTCGAAAGTGATCATTCTCGATGAACCGACAGCGGCGCTTGGCGTGAAGGAAAGCCGCAGGGTGCTTGACCTGATCAACGACGTCCGGTCGCGCGGCATTCCGATCATCCTGATCAGCCACAACATGCCTCATGTGTTCGAGGTCTCGGACCGGATTCACGTTCACCGGCTTGGACGGCGGCTCTGCGTGATTGATCCGAAGGAGCACTCGATGTCCGATGCCGTCGCTCTCATGACGGGAGCCAAGGAACCTCCGGGAGCCGAGGCCGCGTGACAACTGCACTCAAGGCTCGGATTCAGGCAGTTGCCGGGCGCATTCGCGCGTTGCCCGAGGGCAGGCGCCGCCTCATCGCGATTGCCGGGCCTCCGGGCGCGGGGAAATCCACTTTGGCCGCCGCCTTGGTGCAGGAATTAGGACCGACGGCAGCGCTTGTGCCCATGGACGGATTTCATTTCGACAACGACACTTTGAAGTCGCGCGGCCTGCGGAACCGGAAGGGCGCACCGGAAACCTTCGATCTTGAGGGCCTCTCAAGTCTGCTTGAGCAGCTGGTCCGCGACGACGAGGTCGCGATACCCGATTTTGACCGGGTCCAGGACAAGGTGGTCGGTGCAAGCACATTCGTTCGGGCGGGACATCGCTGGGTCATTGTCGAAGGCAACTACCTTCTTCTCGATGAGCCAGGCTGGCGCGACCTGCCGCATCACTGGGACCTTTCCCTGTATCTCGACGAGCCGCACGATGTTCTCGAAGAACGCCTGGTTCATCGCTGGCTGGATCTCGGCCTGACCTTGGATGACGCACGAGCGTGGGCGCTCGGCAATGACATTCCCAACGCCAAGCGCGTGGCTGCCGCGCGACTTCCGGCGGACCTCGTTCTCTCGTAGGGCGCAGCTCGGCAAAGCTTGCTGTCACGGTTTGGGCGTTCTTCTCAGCGGCTTCGGTCTTCCATGTGCCCTGCTCATTTTGAATGACATGCACTACATTCGTTGATGTAACGCGCCTTTCGAATCTTGAACCAGTTCTTGAGCGTGTCCGGCATTCCTGAGGCTGTTCGCGCATTTCTGCTGTTCGATGGCGTGGAGAAATTCGCCGACGACGCGCCAGAGAGCCTCCCGTGACAAGCTGGCGGTGTTCCGAAGCAGACGCTTGATCTTGGCGAACGACTGCTCGAACAGATTCACGTCCGGTCTGTGCGGCGGCAGGAAGAGCATGTACACGTCAATCAACCGGATCGCCGTAAGGACGTCCGGGGTCGTATCACCTAATACCTCTCGACGCTCCACGAGACATACGAGCCGGAAGAGGTTTCGTGCCTTGCCGACTGCGTCGGGGTACACCACACCCTGAGGCACAGGGGTTGGTTGAACAAGTCGAGAACGAGATCAACGTTCTGAACCGTCAACGCCATGAGAGGCGCAACCCGGATCGCGAGACGATTCAGGCGAGTTCAGCATTTGGCGGGAGCGGCGCAACGAACCGTCAACATCGGTCAGACGGGCGTTCCGGATGGTGGATGCGCGCTAGCTAGACTGAAGTCTCATTGCCGATCAACACCATGATGGAGCTGCACCAGTGCCAGGCCGGTATCGACAAAGATCTCAACCATGCGATCACCCCTTAACCGCCCCAGCTGTCATGCCGCTCACTATGTAGCGATTGGCAACCAGGGAAAAGACGATTACAGGCAAGATTACCAGAACAGAATAGGCAGCGATCACTCCGTACTGGGCCCCGGACTCGATCCCGCCCAGAAACCGCGTGATGCCAACCGTGAGAGGTTGCGCGTTGCTACCGGCCAAAAACAGAGCGAACAGATACTCATTCCAAGACATGATAAAGACCAAGATGGCAAGCGCAACAATGCCGGAGCGCACGACAGGGACGGCAATATCCCAAAAGAGGTTCCATGCGTTGCACCCATCGATGATGCCGGATTCCTCAAGCTCTCGTGGGACGGCGTCAAAGAACCCGACAAGCATCCATGTTGCAAATGGTATGTGGATGGCGAGGTGCGCAAGCAGAAGGCCCACTCGCGATCCAGCAAGGCCGAGATTGACAAAAAGCAGAAAGAGCGGCAGGGCAAGAACAACGTAGGGAATGAAGCGCATGGCCAGTATGCCGAACGAGATGGCGTTGCGGGCCCGATCCGAAATGGTGGACAAGCCGTAAGCCATTGGCACGCAGGTGACCAGGACGATGATAACTGATGCAGTTGAGATTATTAACGAGTTCGCAAAAAAGAACCAGAAATCGCCGGCCACAAACGCGGTTGTGTAGTTCTCTATCGAAAAGTCCCGCAGAAGAAGCAGGTCCCACGGCGACCTGAACAGCGCCGATGCATTCAGTGACGCCGCGAGCAGCATGATCGGAGGCAGAACCGAAATGACGAGCCAGATTGCCAAAAGGACATGGATCAAAAAGACCTGAATCCGCTTGCGTGCCTTAGGAGATATCATGTACTTTTCTCCAGCATTCTTCGGTATATCGTGATGTAGATCCAGGCAACCACAGCCATGATCGCGAACATCGTGAAGGCGATCGTGTTGGCCATGCCCATGTCTTGATTGGCGATCCCCCGGTTATAGGCAAGGATCGAGAGCACGGTTGTGGAGCGTCCGGGGCCTCCGCCAGTAAGCGCCCAAATCATGTCAAATTCCCGGAATGCGGATGTGAGCAGGATAACTGACACGAAGAGAACATGTGGGCGCAGCAAGGGCAGAACCACATACCACAGTGTCTGAAACGGACCGGCTCCATCAATGTGAGACGCATCGTAGAGTTCATCGGGAATGGTGGAAAGTGCCGCGTAGAAGACCAGAATGGAGAGCGGGGTCAGGTGCCATGAGTTTGAGACAATGCTTGCGAAGAGCGCCGTCTCCCGGTCCAGAAGCCAGTACCTTGCATCGGCCCCAAAGATGCCGCCTATCGCGTTTATTACTCCAAACTCCTGCTGCCACATGAAGAATCGCCATGCGATGCCGCCAACGACAGGCGTCATAACGAAAGGAATGAGAAAAAGGGAAACCCAAAACGGGCGCCACCGGACTTTCCTGGAGTTCAACAGGAATGCAACCAGCAAGCCGAAGAGGATGCCGGTCGCGACACATCCCAGCGTGAAAATGATTGTCGTGTTTAAGGCCTTAATGAATAGAGGGTCGGACAAGGCGTAAGCGTAATTGTCCAGGCCCTTGAATATCTGGTTGTTGAAATCATAGAGAAACACACGGTGCATGCTGTACCGGAAACCGAGCGCAAGCGGCACGCCGACGATTACCAGCATGACGACGAGGCCTGGCAACAAGAACAGCCAGCCTTTCGAGAACTTATGTCTGGATGAGGCCGTATCGCGCTCCAGTCTTGGGTTCTCCGGCGGCACGCCGCCGGAGAACTTGGTTTCCTCTTAGCGGTAGCCGGCCGCGTCGAACGCTTCACGCATCTGTGCAGCCCAACGCTCTTGGGCTTGCGCGGCGGTCAGGTCTCCCGAGTAGACATCCGTGATGAAGTCGGTAGTGCCGTTCCACATGACCGCGCCCCATTCAGGAATGCCCTGGCGAATGAAAACCGATTCCAACACCTTTTCGAACGTCGGCAGGAAGTCGGCATAGTACGGCTTGAGGTTCCGGAGCTCTTCGCTTTGGAAATGGCTGAGGCGCGAGAACTGAAGGCTTCGCTTGCCAAATTCGACTTCATTGTCCTGCAGCATCCATTTCAGGAACTTGAACGCTTCTTCCGAGTTGGGCGTGTCGAAAATGAAGACGCCTCCACCGCCAAGGAAAGGGTGACCCTGCGTGTAGCCGGCAAGGTTGTTTTCCCACAGCGGCAATGGAGTGTAGGCCGTGTTCCCTGCTGCTTCACCCGACGGGTCTTCAACCGTTCCTACGCCTTGCGGCCACATGGTTGCGGTCGCCATGCGTCCGTCGCGGAACATCTCCAGTCCTTCGAGGAAGCCCCAGTTTTGAGCTTCGCGCGGGGCAAAGTTCTGGGCAAGGTCTACGAAGTACTCGGCAACCTCCGCAACGATCGGCTGATCAATGTCGGGCTCGTAGTTTTCGTCCCATCCGCTCACGCCAGTCGAATAGAGCATGACGATGAAGCTCCGGGTGATGCCTGCTCCGGCACCAAGCGCGTCGGACCAGCCATAAAGGGAACGCTCGAGCGTCTTGCCCGCCAATGTCTCGCCTGCATCGCGAGTGAAGAACTCGGCAACATCGCGCAGCTCGGCAAAGGTGGAAGGTGCGGCCAGGGCACGACCAAACTTCGCTTCAAACGCAGCCATTTCGTCCGGGTGTTCAAACCAGTCACGCCGGTAAATGAGCATGGGAGCGGCTGGCGTGGTCGGAAGGGCGATGATCTCGCCCGGGCGTGCCGGCGACTTCATGTGGCTGTTTTGGACAAGTGCCGGATAGGCGCTGACATCAAAGCCATGCTTCTCGACTAGCTGGGTCAGATCGATGACGTGATCCTTGAACGTTCCGAACCAGCCGGGGCTGTGATACCCAAGATCCCAGCGATCAGTCCCGCCGATGGCTTCGATCGACATTCTGTCACGCAACTGGTCCGGAGGAAGAATCTCGCCAACCACCTTGATCCCCGTTTCCTCTTCGTATCTTGGTGCGAAATAGTCGACGACTGCATCGGCTTCAGCACCTGGATGAAGCGCCCACCGTATTGTAGTGTCCTGCGCGGACACGGTGCCGACCATCGAAATTAGCGCCGCCGCCGATAGCCAGCTCATTGGTTTCAATATGTAGTGTATCATGTTTCTCCTCCGTTTGTATGACTAAAGGCGCGTGGTTGCGCCTAACTCCTCGATCAGTTCAGGCGCTTTCCTGTCTGCTGATCAAAAAGATGGATACGCCCCTCACGGGGCATGACTTTGATGTTCTGGCCGGGGGCAAGTGATGTGCGCTCGCGAAGCAATACGGTAAGAGTGTGCTCGCCGAGGCCGGCCAGCACATGGGTCTCGGATCCTGTATGCTCCACTGCCTTTACAACCAGACCCAAACCTGCATCACTAAGGATCAGGTCCTCGGGCCGGATCCCCAAAACGATCTCGCGATGTGACTCATGCGGGCCGGATTCCGGGACAGCGATGACTTGGTTCGTTGGCAACGACAATCCATCGTGAACTACTGTTGCGTCCAGGAGGTTCATGGCTGGCGAGCCGATGAAACTGGCAACAAAAGTGTTTGCCGGCCGGTCGTAGAGATCGAGTGGACTGCCAATTTGCATGACATATCCGTCGAGCATGGCGACTATCTTGTCGGCCATCGTCATGGCTTCGATCTGATCGTGGGTCACATATACGGTCGTTGCACTGAGCTCTTGGTGAAGTGCCCGAATTTCCGACCGCATCTGAACACGTAGCTTTGCATCGAGATTCGAGAGCGGCTCGTCGAACAGGAATATTTTGGGATTGCGGACGATTGCGCGTCCCATGGCAACGCGCTGGCGCTGCCCACCGGAGAGTTGCCTTGGAAAGCGATCTAGCAAAGAGGAAAGCCCCAGGATCTCTGCCGCCGCTTCGATCTTTGATCTGATCTCGGCTCGTGCTGTGCCTTGCAGTTTGAGTGCAAACCCCATGTTCCTTGCAGCAGTCATATGGGGATAGAGCCCGTAGTTCTGAAAAACCATCGCGATATCGCGGTCCTTTGGGTGAACATCATTAACTTCTTCGCCACCAATCAGTACCTGGCCGCTGGTTGCCTCTTCCAGGCCGGCGATGACGCGAAGAAGCGTTGATTTTCCACAACCTGAGGGCCCAACCAAAACAACAAACTCACCGTCACCGATTTCAATTTCCACGTCATGCAAAACAGCTGCTGCACCAAACGACTTGCCGACGTGTTTGAGATCAAGCGACGCCATCCCATCTCCCTCTGTTCGGAGTTAAATAACTCATTTGTCAAGAATTTTAGTCGGAACACTATGAGCGTCAAGCAAGTCCTTAAATGAGGCATTTGCGCTGCAGCGTTTTTTTGTGGGCGGCGCGAGCTTTCTGGACATCGGAACGGTCACCGCCAGCTGCGGCGGCCGCTTTCATTGGCGGGTTCCGGTGCGTGTTGAATTCTGCGCGGCCCTGGATCGCCGATTTCGGCATGATTGAGGGTCATGGCCGGATTCCCGGGCACGTCTCGTCGCCCGGCGTCGGTTCCGGCACGGTTTCCAGGCCGTCGGGCTCGGGCCTCAGGCGGCATTCAGGCAGGGCCCCCGGACAAGGGACCGCATCATCTCCGGACGGCCGGCTCGTCCCTCTCCGCGCGCCACATGAGGCGTGTGTCGATGAAGGGCCGGATCCGCCACCGATCCCAGAGCGCCGCCTTCAGCGGCCCGCTGTCCAGGCCCCGGTCGGCGCTGAACTCCGAACAGCGCTCCGCCAGCGCCGGATCCCTCTCCATCAACCCGGAGGCCATGCGCTTCAGTTCCTTCACCTCCGGCGCCGAGGCCCGCGTCAGAGACACCGCGACCGGGATCTCGTGCCGCGTGTCGGCAATCACGTGGAGCTTGCAGCCGAACCAGGAGGTCACCTTCGTCCAGAGCCCGCCGTTGCGGCCGACCCCCGAGGTCTCGTGCTTCCCCCAGTCGGCGTCCGGATCGGAGGTCGTGCCGGTCTCCCGGCCCTCGACACCGGTCGAGTGGCTCTCGATCGCCGTGCCGTCGTAGCCGAGATGCCGCCCGAAGTCCGGGAGCTCCGCCATCAGCGCGGCGCGCAGGTCGTCGACCATCGCGGTGACCAAACCCTGCTCCTCCTCGATGTCCACCAGCATCTTCAGGAACCGCGAGACGTTCCAGCCGTTCGGGACCGTGTCCGCCAGCCGCCCGTCCCCGCCCCGCCGATGCACGGGCAGCGGATTGAAGCCGCACAGGTCGAGCAGGGCCGGATTGCGGTTGAGCTCACGCAGCAGGGATCCCACCGAAGCGTGCTGGAACACGATCCCCCCGATCACCGCCCGCCACATGGCGGCGACCGGGAAGTCGTTGCGCCCCGCGCCGCGACGCTACCGGAGTTCCGTGAGAAGCGCGTCGTCGGGGAGCGCGTCGAGCGCGAGTTCAAGGCGCTGAAGCTCGGGGCGGGTCTCGACATCGTCCCAGGAAAAGAGCATACGGGTTCGGGTGCCTTGATGGGTTCCTCCGGGAGCAGGATCTGGTGGTACA
>JAJDZT010000030.1 GCA_022824525.1 Silicimonas sp.
ATGTTTGCAATCAGCAACAGGGCGGGCAAAGCCGAAACGGGATCACGCAATCACTGCCGAAAAAGCCGAACCCGAACCCGGATGACATGCCGGCACGTCAAACACCGCGTCAAAACCCGCAGAGAAAAAATTAGCCGTGCAATTGAGAGGAATCTTTATCCAGGGTTAGATTAGCTAATCTAATGCAACATTAGGGTTAGTGACGTTACGTCACATATCCAAAAGGCGTAGTTGCAAAACTTCAAATTTTCCACGATTTATCCTGCGTTCGGATATTAGGGTTTTTCCCGAATCCTACTCACGAATGTCCGGCAGCCAAAAATAATAGGAAGGACACTTAATGTTCTATAGGGACGAACGGCTTGCGCTGTTCATCGACGGATCAAACTTGTACGCAACTGCGAAGTCGCTCGGCTTCGATATTGATTATAAACTTCTTAGGCAAGAATTTATGCGCCGCGGGAAGTTGGTGCGTGCGTTCTACTACACCGCTCTCCTTGAAAACGACGAGTATTCGCCCATCCGACCTTTGGTGGACTGGCTGCATTACAACGGGTTTTCGATGGTTACGAAACCAGCCAAGGAGTTCACCGACAGCCAAGGTCGCCGCAAGGTGAAAGGCAACATGGACATCGAACTCACGGTCGACGCCATGGAACTGGCTCCGCGCGTGGATCACATCGTGCTCTTTTCCGGCGATGGCGATTTCCGGCCATTGGTCGAAAGTCTCCAACGTCAGGGTGTTCGCGTTTCGGTGGTTTCGACCATTCGTTCGCAGCCGCCAATGATCGCAGACGAACTACGTCGCCAGGCTGACAACTTCATTGAACTCGACGAACTGCGCGATGTTGTCGGACGTCCACCACGCGAACCGCGTGAGGACGACAACGAAGAATAGAATACCGAAGACGAGTACACTGATCACCGGTGGCCGCACCAATGCGGCCATGGTGATCGTTGCTATCTTGCCTCCAATCTCTCCTGTCGAGGCCGACCCTCTGGACGTAACCGGCACATCGGCTTAGGTCTGGTGAGGGAGAAACGTGCCATGACCAAACCTCAACTGAACTTGTATCTTGCAGCCCCCCGCGGCTTTTGTGCCGGCGTTGATCGCGCAATCAAGATCGTTGAGATGGCACTGGAAAAATGGGGCGCTCCCGTTTTCGTACGGCACGAAATCGTACACAACAAATTCGTGGTCGACGGACTTCGCGAAAAAGGCGCAGTGTTCGTCGAAGAACTGGACGAATGCCCAACCGATCGCCCTGTCATCTTCTCGGCGCATGGTGTTCCAAAAGCCGTTCCCGCCGAAGCGGAACGCCGGGAAATGGTGTTTGTCGACGCCACCTGCCCGCTGGTCTCCAAGGTGCATATCGAAGCAGAGCGACACAATCGGAATGGCCTTCAGATGGTGATGATCGGCCACGCCGGTCATCCGGAAACGCTTGGCACTATGGGTCAGCTGCCTGACGGCGAAGTCATCCTTGTCGAAACCGTGGAGGATGTCGCGACCATCGAACCGCGCGATCCCGAAAAGCTTGCCTTCATCACGCAGACCACTTTGTCAGTCGACGACACAGCCGACATTGTCACGGCGTTGCAAACGCGTTTTCCAGCCATCGTCGGACCTCACAAGGAAGACATCTGCTACGCGACAACGAACCGTCAGGAAGCGGTCAAGGCCGTTGCGCCCAGGGTAGACGCCCTTCTTGTGATCGGTGCGCCCAATTCCTCCAATTCGAAGCGGCTTGTCGAAGTCGGGCGGAACGCAGGTTGCGAATATTCGCAACTGGTGCAGCGCGCGGAAGATATCGATTGGCGCGCACTCGAAGGTGTTTCGAACCTTGGTCTGACGGCCGGTGCAAGCGCCCCCGACGTTCTGATCAATGAAGTCATCGACGCATTCCGAGATCGCTTCGATGTCACGGTGGAAGTCGTGGAAACCGCCGTCGAGAACGTTGAATTCAAAGTTCCGCGCGTTCTGAGGGAACCGGCATGATCTCACTTCAGTTCCTGCTGACGGCCTTTGTCGTCGTAATCATGCCTGGAACGGGTGTGATCTACACTCTGGCGCTCGGGCTTGGTCAGGGGAAGCGCGCGTCGATCGCTGCGGCGGCCGGGTGCACGCTAGGGATTGTTCCGCATCTTTTGGCGGCGCTTCTTGGGTTGGCAGCTGTGCTTCACACCAGCGCGCTTCTGTTCACCATCGTGAAGTTCGCGGGTGTCGCGTACCTGCTCTATCTTGCATGGAGCGCACTTGCACAAGGCGGTGCACTCGCGATCGAACCAAAACGGACACGCGATCAAGACCTGCGCATCGCCATCCGCGGCGCACTCATCAACGTTCTCAACCCAAAACTTTCCATCTTCTTCCTGGCGCTCCTGCCGCCTTTCCTGTCGGGCGATCCCACTACGGTTACGACGGAGATGATGATGCTTGGCGGTGTCTTCATGGCGCTGACCTTTGTTGTATTCGTCGTCTACGGCGTGTTTGCAGCACAGATGCGCGAGACTGTTTTGCAGTCAGAACGCGCAATGCGCTGGCTTAACCGCAGCTTTGCCGCCGTCTTCACATTGCTCGCTGGGCGACTGGCGCTCGAACGGGCTTGAGAATTCCGCTCGCCCCTCTCGTGCTGGGTCTTGCCGGCTTGATCCCCTTCGTCTGGGGAGCCGCAACTGCGCTTTCCGGCGACCTTGCCCAATGGGGCATCCAGACTTTCGGACCGCGCTTCGTCGCACCCTTCGTCCTTTTGAATTACGGCCAGATCATTCTGGCTTTCATGTCCGGTGTTCTTTGGGGCTTCGCAACAAAAAGCGAGGGAGAACAAGCAGCCATCAACTATGCGCTTTCAGTACTGCCCGCCCTCTGGGTCTTCTTTACGGTGGGCGCGGGCCCGATCTCTTCGGGTATCTACCTGATCGCAGGCTTCGTCGCACTCCTCGGACTGGACTTCACCTTCGCGCGGCAGGGCCTGACCCCCGCATGGTGGATGCGTCTTCGCATACTTCTGACAGTTATCGTCACGATCTGCATAGCGATCCTTGTGATCTGATGGCCGACAAGGAAACGCTCGCGGTTTATGCGCAGCGCGCAGAAGACTACGCTGACCGGTTTGGGAAGGCGGGCGAAGGCCCCCACATGTCTGACTTCCTGTCCGAGGTGCCTGAGGGTGGTCGCATACTCGATCTCGGAAGCGGTCCGGCCCACACCTCGGCAGCCATGATGCGCGCAGGATTCGACGTTGAGGCTTGGGATGCTTCACCCGAATTCGTCCAGATCGCAAAAGAGCGCTATAGGGTGAATGCCCGCGTCGCGACGTTCGATGACCTGAACGCGAACGCCGTCTACGATGCGATCTTCGCCAACTTTTCCCTTCTTCACGCGCCAAAAGCGGAGATGCCCGGCCATCTGGCCCGGATCGAAAGGGCGCTCAAACCGCAGGGCGTGTTCCACATCGGGCTCAAAGCCGGCAGCGGAGAGAAGCGCGATGGCATCGGGCGCTTCTACGCCTACTACGAGATGAAGGAATTGAAGACCCTTCTGGAAGATGCCGGGTTCACTGTGATACGCGAACGCACGGGCGAAGAAGCCGGTCTCGACGGGACCGTCGCCCCCTGGATTATCTTGCTGGCGAGGAAAAATGACTGATCTGACGCTCTACTCAATGCCGTCTTCGGGAAACAGCTACAAAGTGCGTATGCTGCTCTCGTTTCTGGGGCTGCCTTATCGACATGTGGGCATGGAGTACGAGACGCCCGAGCTTGCCAAAGCGCATGAGACAAGCACACTCCCCCTTGGCAAGTTGCCGACGCTGGAACTCGCAGACGGCACTCGTCTGCCTGAATCAAACGCGATCCTTTGCTATCTTGCCGAGGGTACGGACTGGATGCCGACCGACCCGATACAGCGGGCCAAAACCCTTGCGTGGATGTTCTGGGAACAGAATCAACACGAAGGTACGATTGCCGTGCGTGCAGCACTTCTTGTTTACGAAAGCCGGAAGCATCTCGCCACGCCGGAGCGACTTGCCGAATTGCTGGACGCAGGTCATCAACGGCTGGCTCAAATGAACAGCCACTTAAGTGAACACGATTGGATCGGCGGGGGGGCTCCGTCCGTCGCCGACATATCACTTTATGCCTACACACATTCGGCGGGCACTAAGGGCGGGTTCGACCTTGATCAGTTCCCGAACGTGCTGGCTTGGCTCGACCGTTTTGCAGCCCTGCCGAACCACGTGGCCTTGGACGAAATCCCGGCATGACCGAACTCTTCGCCTATACCGACGGCGCGTGCTCCGGCAATCCCGGCCCCGGCGGCTGGGGTGTTCTGCTGATTGCAAAGAATGGCGAGACCGTTCTGAAAGAACGCGAACTGAACGGTGGTGAGGCTGAGACCACCAACAACCGCATGGAGCTTTTGGCCGCCATTCAGGCGTTGGAAGCGCTCGAGAGACCATCAACGCTCACGATCATCACGGATTCCGCCTATGTAAAGAACGGCGTCACTGGCTGGATCCACGGGTGGAAGGCAAATGGCTGGCGTACATCCCAGAAAAAGCCCGTCAAGAACGAAGACCTTTGGCGGCGATTGGACGAAGCACAGGGTCGCCACAGCATTCAGTGGGAATGGGTCAAGGGCCACGCAGGGCATCCGGAAAATGAGCGCGCCGATGCACTGGCGCGGGCCGGTATGAAGCCCTTCAAACCGAAAAAGACCTGAACCAGCGCAGGCTCAGCGCCGGTTCCGCCGCTTGCGGGCGACCACCTCCGACGGGATCAGAATCAAGGCACCCAAGGCACCTATGATCGCATTGATTCCGGGCCGACCGAAGGAAATCCCGAACATCACGCCTGCCATGAAAAGAAGGATCACACCGCCAAGCGCGATGATAATCGCCTGGATCACACCGTGATGGGTGAAGCCCCATTTTTCCGACAGATAGGCGACAATGCCGCCAATCACCAAAGAGCCCCAAAACGCAAAGAACATGTGTTCGATCTCCTATGCCTCCAGTCTACCGCCTTGGCGCGGGGGTGGAAAGTGAGCATGCTGTTCGTTGATATCTTCACGGAAGACCTTTGAGATGCGGTTCAAAAGCGCTCTAGCGATTGCCTGTCTGGTGGCCCTTTTGTTTCTCGGGCGAGCGCATCTGAACGGTCAGGGTGTGATGATCGCCAATATGGTTGCCGGTCCTTCAAAGCTGCAATCCTCCTTCGGGCCGACATTGTCCGATGAAGCGCTTGATGCCTATCGGGAGTGGTCGCGAGAACCGTCGCATTTCGGTGCATTTGCCGCGACAGACTTTGGGGATTACGGCTGGGTGTCCTCCTACAATTCGATCGAGGCCGCCGAAATCGCTGCTCTCGCCTACTGCGAAGCGCCGGATTGTCGGGTTTTCGCGCGAAGCCTTCCATTGAACCCAAGCGGCACAAACGACTTGGTTGTCAGTCGCCCGACGGAAGAAGCTTTTGCCGAGTTTCTCACCCTCAGAGGCGCCAAAGCTTTTGCGATCCATGGCAACGGTGCGGGAGGATCGTGGTATGGCGACACAACACTCCCCAAGGCAATCGCTGGCGCGATGGCAGAATGCATGCGCCATAGTCGAGAGGTCGACAGCCCATACCCCCTCAGTGAAGGCATCGAAGACTGCCGCGTTGTTCACGTGGAATGGTAGAGATCAACCCAGAAGGCGGCGAGCGATCACCTGAGCCTGAATCTCGGCTGCACCTTCGAAGATGTTCAGAATACGTGCATCGCACAGGATACGGCTGATGGTGTACTCCATCGCGAACCCGTTGCCGCCGTGTATTTGCAAGCCATTGTCGGCCGCAGCCCATGCAACGCGTGCGCCCAACAGCTTGGCCATCCCCGCTTCCAGATCGCAGCGGCGATCTGCGTCCTTCTCCCGCGCAGAGAAATAGGTCAGCTGGCGCGCCACCATGATCTCTACGGCCATCATTGCCAGTTTTGACGCCACGCGCGGGAACTGGATCAGCGACTTTCCGAACTGCTTGCGATCTTCCGCATATTGCATCGAGACGTCCAACGCCGATTGCGCAACACCTATGGCCCGTGCCGCTGTCTGGATGCGCGCGCTTTCGAAGGTCTGCATCAACTGTTTGAAACCTTGGCCTTCGACACCACCGAGGAGGTTCTCGCCCTTCACTTTGAAGTCGTCGAAATTGACCGTGTATTCCTTCATGCCGCGATAACCGAGCACCTCGATCTCTCCGCCCGATATCCCCGGATCCTGCCAAGGTGCTTCGTCCGTGCCGGGCGTCTTTTCCGCAAGGAACATCGACAGACCCTTGTAATCGTCGGTGTCCGGTATTGTGCGCGCAAGAACCGTCATGACATGCGTCCGCGCGGCATGGGTGATCCAGGTCTTGTTCCCGTTCAGAACCCAGTCGTCACCATCCTTCACGGCTTTGGTGCGAAGCGATCCAAGGTCGGAGCCGGTGTTCGGTTCAGTGAAAACCGCGGTCGGGAGAATCTCGCCCGATGCCAATCCGGGAAGCCACTTGGCCTTCTGCTCGTCCGTACCACCGCAAATGATCAGTTCGGCCGCAATCTCGGAACGCGTTCCCAACGAACCCACACCGATATAGCCGCGTGACAGTTCTTCCGAAACAACGCACATGGAAGCCTTCGATAGCCCGAAGCCGCCGTGTTCTTCCGGGATGGTCAGCCCGAACACGCCCATCTCGGCGAGCTCGCCAATCACGTCCATCGGGATCAATTCGTCCTTCAGGTGCCACTCATGCGCGTAGGGCTCGACCTTGTCCTTGGCATAGCGGCGGAACTGCTCCCGGATCATCTCCAGTTCGTCATCCAGTCCGGTCGCGCCGTATGTGATATCCGCGTTTCGCTCACGCATGGCCGCCACAAGACGCATCCTCGCGGCCTCCGTGTTGCCTTCCTGCGTCAGGCGCATCACAGCGTCGTCCATCATGAGGCGCTGGTCTTCCTGAGACAATCCAAGGTCTTGTGGGCGCAGGATTTCACCCTGGCTCATGGGTATGCCCCCGTAGATCTGCCAAAGGTACTCGCCGAACGCGATTTGGTGGATCAACTGTTCGATCTCACCAAACTTGCCTTCTTCCTGAAGGGCCTCGGCCCAAGACTGCATTTGACGCAGCGCTTCAACATAGGTGGCCAGCCACGCAAGTCCGTGCGCAGCCGTCTGATTGGCCTCGATCAAACCTCCACTGACCCGACCGCCGTCGCTGACACGCTCGCGGACAACCGCTGTCGCACGTTCAAGAAGAGCTTCCATTGGCGCGACCGCAGCTTTTGTCAGCTCCAGCAGTCCGTTCAAAACAGGTGTCTCGTTCATCGGATGACCACCATCATGCGCCATTTCATGCTCCACTCTTTCTGCACCTGCGAAGAGGTAAGGGTAATGCAGCCGCAGCGCAAGAAGATTTCTCTGTGCGCCGCGTTTTTGAACAATAGTGTCGCATTCGTTTCTTCTTTTACCCTCTCGCACCATTCGTTAGTGGAAAGACATGCCCGCAGAAGTCTCCTTTGTATTCCTGTTGATTGCCGCGATGCTTGCGCTCTTTGCTGGACTTGTGAAGGGCATCACCGGATTTGCCATGCCGATGATCCTGATCTCCGGCATGGGATCGTTCCTTTCGCCGGAAACCGCCCTTGCTGGCCTGATTCTGCCTACGTTGGTCACGAATGTCTGGCAGGCAGTGCGGCAAGGCATCTCCGCAGCTTGGGCCTCAGTTCAGGTGCACTGGCGTTACCTTGTCATTGCGCTTGTTTGCCTTGTGATAAGCGCCCAATTCGTAAGCCGCATTCCGGCCTCGGCGCTCTTTCTCGTGCTTGGTGTCCCGGTGACGCTCTTCGCCATTCTCCAATTGGTAGGCTGGAGGCCTCGCGTTGACCCGGATCGCAAGCGCGCAGCCGAACTGGGTGTCGGTGCCTTCGCCGGAACGCTCGGAGGTCTCTCAGGGGTTTGGGGGCCGCCGACCGTTTTGTACCTGACGGCTCTCAACGTGCCAAAAGTCGAACATGTCCGGATCCAAGGCGTCGTCTACGGTGCCGGCTCTGTTGCGCTGGCACTCGCCCACCTGAACAGCGGCATTCTCGACACCCAGGGGCTAAAGTTTTCGGCGCTGCTGATCGTGCCAGCCATCATTGGCATGACACTCGGCTTTGCCATTCAGGACCGTTTGGACCAGGAAAAATTTCGCTGGGCGATCCTGATCGTTCTCGCAGTTGCGGGCTTGAACCTGATCCGACGTGGACTCTTTTGACTACCTGAGAAATCCGATGGCGTAAGTCGGCGTCATCTGCATTTTGGCGACGAACTCGTCCAAAGCGCGCGGGTCAGGTTGCCGCTCAGTGCCGGTTTCCTCCGCGGCCAGACCACCTGTGACGAACAAAACGTCGATGTCCTCGCCAAGAGCGCCCTTCACATCCGTCCCGATCCCGTCACCAATAGCCAGAACACGTCCGTCCCCCGGCAGCTCTCCCAGCTCCGCCAAGCGTCGGCGTGCAAGATCATAGATCGGTGGATGAGGTTTCCCGAAGTACAGGCTTTCTCCGCCCATCTCTTCGTAAAGCTGTGCAAGCGCGCCAGCACACCATTCCCGCGTATCACCACGATCCACGACAATATCCGGGTTCGCACAGAGAAGCTTCATTCCCTTCTGCTTGGCGTACAGAAACTGCACACGGTTCACGTCCGGGTCGGCATGGGGATCAAAAGGACCAAGGCAGGCGATGCCTTCTGCATCTTCCAGATCGACACGCTCAATCTCGACCGGGTCTTCAACGACCTTTATCGGATCGAAGAAAGGTTGATCATGGTCTTGGCCCATGAACCAGACCTTCTGCCCAATCACGCCCCGGAACATGGCTGAGCGCGCGCTATCGCCGCTGGTCGCGATCGTGTCCCAACAGTCTTCCGGCACCGAGAACTGAACAAGCTGCTTTGCCACTTCCGAACGAGGGCGCGGGGCATTTGTCAGCAAAACGACCTTGCCGCCCCTCGCTCTGAAACCGCGAAGCGCTTCGACGGCCTCCGGAAAGGCGGTCAGACCGTTGTGAAGACAGCCCCAAAGGTCGCAGAAAACAGCATCATAGCGGTCCGAAACCTCGGCCAGATTCTCGATAATCCGCATCAGACTTTCAAAGCCGGAATGATCTGCTTCTTCCGGCTGACCACACCCGGAAGTGTGACCATGTCGCTATCGACACTTGCGCCAAAGCTCTTTTCGGCAACTGTCTTTACCAAGTCGTTGGGCACGAACAGGATCGCTTCTTCACTCAGGATGTCGACAAGGAAGAAAAGCACCTGATCGACACCGTCTTCCTCGGCAACGGCTGCCATGTCGTCCATCAGACCCTGTTTGCGCGAAAGAACGGAAGCGGGCGACGTGGTCTCCAGAACGGAGACACGAAACTTCGTGCCGTCCACTTCGTACTCTTTGCTGTCCATCCTCAGGAGTTCCGCGTCCGAGTAGGACGAGACGTCCGACTTTGCCGCAAACATCTCGGCAGCATAATCAGGGATGGAAAGCCCAAGCTCATCGGCCAGTTTCTCGGCAAGCTGCCGGTCCACATCCGTTGTCGTTGGCGAACGGAATTCCAGCGTATCGGAAAGAATGCAGGACAGCATCGCGCCCTTCACGGCTTCCGGCATCTTCGCTGCGTCCTCGCCCATCAGATCGTGCATGATCGTTGCGGTGCAAGCCACTGGTCGCACCGTGATATTGATTGGACCCTTGGTCTTGAGCCCGCCCTGCAACAAATGGTGGTCGATAACTTCGGTAACGTTCGCGTCGTTCACACCGGCGGGAAGCTCGGCCACGTTGTTCGTGTCGACAATCACGCAGGTATCGCCCTCGCCGACGTCTTCCAGAAGCTCTGGCTTGTCGAGGTTCCAACGGCTTAGCACGAAAAGTGCTTCTGAATTGGGTTCCCCAAGAAGTCGGGCCTCTGCAGGGGTCTGCCGACACTCGTTCAGATACCAGGCCCAGATTATTGGAGAACCGGTTGAGTCGGTGTCCGGGGACTTATGCCCAAAGACTTTGATAGTCATAAGTATTGCTCGCTGATGACGTGTTCGGCGCTCTCATAGCCTCTTGCCGGGACCTTGTCACCCGGTCCCGACGGGGCGTAGGGTCACAGTCAAAGAGCAAGAAATTGAGATGCAGGAAACAGAGCTTTACCCTCCCGTGAAGGCCTTCCTGGAAGGCCAGGGCTATGACGTCAAAGCCGAGATCGGTGCGGCCGATGTGGTCGCGTGCAGGGGCGATGAAGACCCGTTGGTCGTCGAACTCAAGACGGGGTTCTCGCTTTCTCTCGTACATCAGGCGGTCGCGCGACAGGCGATCACGGACACGGTTTACATTGCCGTTCCCCGCGGAACAGGCCGCCGGTATCTGACGTCTCTCAAGCAGATGAAGACACTGTGTCGTCGCTTGGGTTTGGGCTTGATCACCGTTCGCATGAAGGACAGCCATCTCGAGGTTCACTGCGATCCCGCACCCTATGCTCCTCGGAAGTCGAAGCCAAGGAAGGCCGCCTTGCTGCGTGAATTCGCAAAACGCGAAGGCGATCCCAATCGCGGAGGCGCAACGAGACAGGGTCTTGTCACGGCGTATCGGCAGGATGCACTGAGATGCGCAGGACACCTGGCGCAGGAAGGACCGAGCAAAGGCGCCGTTGTCGCTCGCCAAACTGGTGTGGAAAAGGCGACGCGCCTCATGGCGGACAATCACTATGGCTGGTTCGCGCGTGTCGAAAAAGGTGTCTACGACCTTACCGAAGATGGGCGAAAGGCCGCGGAGGGCTGATGGATTGGAGAGAAGAAGGTCTCCTGCTCGTAACCCGTCGCCATGGTGAAAGCGCAGCCATCATCGAGGTGCTGACGCAAGCCCATGGGCGCCACGCCGGCATTGTTCGCGGCGGCGCATCGCGCAAGATGGCGGCCGTGCTGCAACCAGGCACCCAGTTGGACGTCACCTGGCGCGCGCGCCTCGAAGACCATCTCGGAACGTTCAGCGTCGAGCCTCTGCAGTCGCGTGCGCATCTCATGAGCGACCGAAAAACTCTCGCGGGACTGAATGCAATGACAGCCCTTTTGTCCTACGCCTTGCCAGAGCGTGAAGCGCACGCGGCTTTGTATCGGCAGACACTCACCGTTCTCGACATGATGGATGGGGAATTCTGGCCACTGGCCTACCTGCGATGGGAACTGTCCCTGCTTGAAGAACTGGGCTTCGGTCTGGACCTGTCGAGTTGCGCGGTAACGGGTGCTGAGACCGATCTTGTCTTCATCTCTCCAAAGTCAGGCCGCGCGGTGTCCGCCGAAGCGGCAGGAGAATGGGCGGACAAGCTGCTTCCCTTTTCCCCGGCCCTGTTGGGGCAAAGCGCGGAACCCGAGGATATCCTTTCGGGCTTGGCGGCGACCGGGCATTTTCTAACGACACGCCTCGGGCCATCCATCGGAACGAAGCCTGTGCCATTGGCGCGCCAACGGCTGGTCGACATTCTGCAAAAGGAAAAGGGCTCCGTCATTTGACAGAGCCCTCAATATTCATGGCGTTCCGCTCACTCCCAGAAGATCTGACCGCGGTACTTACGCATCTTCTTGGGCGTGCCATCCGGATGACGCGGAATTCCATCATCAGGAGTCGCTTCCACGTCTTCCTTCGGAGTGGGCTCCGATACAGCATCCGCGCTCCGGTCCAGCCGGTTTGCGATCATTTCTTTGGTGCCGCGGAAACCTCCGCGACGGCGTCCGAATATTCCGCTCGACAAAGAACTTTCATCGTTCACTGGCTCTGAATGAACCCGCGGTTGCGACAAAGCACGTGCTACCGCGTCTTCGGCAGGAACCTGTGACGGCTCTTCGGGTGCCGCTTCGGGCGCAGCTGTCGGTTCAAGCACGTCTTCCTGAAGTGCCTTCTCGATCGCCTTGCCAAAAAGGCCAAGACCCACATGCAGTTTGACCAACTGGCCTCGTTGCAGGCTCGGCGCCAGCACGGCGAGCAACCCACCTTCGATAGCGCGAACGATGACGCTGTGGTTCGCAAGATCCATGATCAGCTCACCAAAGTCGTAGCCTTCGTCTTCCAGCATCGACGTCTGTTCGAAGATCTCTTCGAATGTCTCCAGAATGGTGTCGATCGCCAGGATGTCATAGGGCGCTTCAAGATTGTGCTGCACGGCACCACCTTGCATGACCATCGCCCCGATTACATCGGGATGGCGCTCTACGATCTTGTCCAGAGTATCTTTAACGGCCATGACGGACCTCCTTGCGAAGTCCGCTCGACTTTTCGCTGAGGACTATCAGGTTTGCCTCACCTAACGGCTCGGCACTCATCTCCTTCGACCCCTTCAGGAAGGTGATCGAGGGTTTCACATCGGCTTCGTTCAGCTCTGCTCCGACCTTGGCCGCCAGATCGAGTGCGTTCGAACAAACGGCCGTCACCGTCTCCGAAACACCTTCACTGATAACCTCGATACCGGCTGCATCGAACACCGACCATCCGCGGACGGCATCATCGGCCACGGCACTTTTTATTGTTTTGATCTCTTCCCCATCAAGCACCGGCGACAAGACGTCGGTATGCTTTTTGAACAAACGCATGGGACATTACTCCAGATAACGACGGACAATTTGTGCTAATTTTTCCGGACTTTTCTGTGACAACGCAGGGTCCATTATTTGCAGGTTCCCTTGCGTAAACGTCCTTTTGTGTCCGAAACTTGGCGAAACTCACAACCATGGGGCGTTTGACTCGCCACTCTGCCTAATAAACGGGCATTGTCGCCAATATAGGAAAAGTGATTCGGATCATCGTTTCCGGATTAAGAGGAAGTGATGCGCGCCAGTCAGAACTGTTCGCAGGAATGATACGTTGCCTGCCGTCAGTTCGCCTGGAAAATCATCTCCATACTCTCTCCGGAGAGCACCAAAACGGGCCCGGATACCTCGGCAAGAGACGTCCTCGCCAATGCGTCAAAGAACTGCGCTTCGAGTTCGAGATGTTCGCAGGCGCGGCGAGTTGCTGCGATAGGACCCATCTCGATCCAAGGATAAGGGGCTGTTTGACGGGCCGACCACGTATTGCAAGGGCCGGTTCCTTCCGCCCTGCCCTCGGTGGGAAACTTAATGGTGGCCTGCTGCTCGAAAGCAGAGCCATTCAACTCGATCAGACTGTAGGTCGCGTCCGGGTCGGCATACCCCGAAATCGTCTCGTCCGCGCATCCAAGCACGAAGACCGGTAAAAGGAACGCCCAACGCATAATGGCTTATCTACAACGAAAAAGGGCGGACCAACAGTCCGCCCTTTTTCTCATATGCGTTGAAATCAGTTCCCGGTTGCGTTCGCAACGTCGATGGAAACACCCGGGCCCATGGTCGACGAAATCGCGACCTTCTTCATGTATGTGCCCTTCGCCCCGGCCGGCTTGGCCTTGGAGACGGCATCAACAAACGCGCGCACATTCTCGACCAGCTTGGCTTCATCGAACGAAGCCTTGCCAACACCAGCGTGGACGACACCGGCTTTCTCCGCCTTGAACTGAACCTGACCGCCCTTTGCAGCCTCGATGGCTTCCTTGACGTCCATGGTCACAGTGCCAACCTTCGGGTTCGGCATCAGGTTGCGCGGGCCAAGCACCTTACCGAGACGGCCGACAATCGGCATCATGTCAGGCGTTGCAATGCAGCGGTCGAAATCGATGGTGCCGCCCTGAACGGTTTCCATCAGGTCTTCTGCGCCAACGATATCTGCACCGGCTTCCTTGGCTTCGTCGGCTTTTGCGCCACGTGCAAACACGGCAACGCGCACCGACTTGCCTGTACCATTCGGCAGTGTCACCGAACCACGGACCATCTGGTCCGCGTGACGCGGATCGACGCCGAGGTTCATCGCGATCTCGACAGTCTCATCGAACTTGGCCGTAGCGTTTGCCTTAACCAGCGCGACTGCTTCTTCGACCGTCACTTCGTCTTTGCCCGCGAAGGCTTCGCGTGCGGCTTTGGTTCTTTTTCCAAGCTTCGCCATGATTTTACCCCTTCACCTCGATACCCATCGACCTGGCCGAGCCAAGGATGATCTTCATTGCCTGATCGATATCGTTTGCCGAGAGGTCTTTCATCTTGGCTTCTGCGATCTCGCGGACCTGCTTCGTGGTGACCGTGCCAACCGTCTCACGCGACGGGTTGTTGGCGCCGGATTTTAGCTTGGCTGCTTTCTTCAGGAAGTAGGACGCGGGGGGCGTCTTGATGTCCATCGAGAAGGACTTGTCCTGGTAATACGTGATGATGGTCGGGCAAGGGGCGCCCGGCTCCATCTCTTGCGTCTTGGCGTTGAACGCCTTGCAGAATTCCATGATGTTGATGCCGCGCTGACCCAATGCCGGACCTACCGGCGGGGACGGGTTCGCTTGTCCGGCGGGCACCTGAAGCTTCATGGTGCCAGCAATTTTCTTGGCCATTTTTGGCCTCCTTTCTCAACAGCTTAGCGACGCGTCGCCGTGCTTATGGTTGATGTGGTCCGGTCCGGATCGCGCGTGACCCTCGCCTCCCACTAGAGATGCCTGCAATGCAGACTGGCGGGAGGTACACCCCTCGCCCCTGTATTTCAAGAGGGTTTGCGCATGTTCGATGGATCATAGCCCGTGGGAGCGACCCGAAAGGATTAATGCCAGCAAATGAAGGGAAATCGTCAAAACTGCCACGTCGGTATCACATCGGTACAACGTCGGTATTCCGTCGGTGCTTCCATGTTGTCGTCGAAATGGATGCAAAAGATGTGCAATCAACGGCAACAATTATTAGCGGATCCTAAATCAGCAGTACGATCACTAACGCCGCACCGCGGCGGTTAGAAAAGTTGACCAATGGCAAAAACGGAGGCTAGCGTGAAGGCTCGGCCTAGTCCCCGTTTTGAGAGCGCCCAAAAGCGCCATGGACAGATCGAACTCACAATTCAAGGGAGGAAAACCATGGTTCATTCTGTGTCCTTTTCGACTTTTTCAGTCGCTGCTGCCCTTCTTGGTGGAACCGCGTTTCTGGCCACACCGGCCATCGCGCAAAGTGGTATGAACACCACCAGCCTTACCAGTGAGATTGTACTCGAAGGCCTCAACAGTCCTTGGGACATGGCATTTCTGGATGATGGCACCATGCTGTTCACGGAGAAATGCGATGGTCTGTCCGTCCGCATGCCCGACGGCACCGTGAACAAGCTCTACGGCGTTGGAGACACGGCCGGCTATGCTTCGAACGGTTCCGATCTGTTTTGCGAAGGTCAGGCTGGGATGATGGGCGTCGCCTTTGACCCGGACTTTACGAACAACCGGCGCATCTATGTCTACTCAACTTCCAGCATGTCCGACCCGCACACCAACCGGCTGATGCGGTTCACCCTGAATGATGACTTCACAGCTGTCTCCGACAGAACGGACATCATCGACGACGTACCCTACAAGATGGCCGCCTCCGACCACCCGTTCGGCGGACCGGGTGCACACAACGGAGGGCGCGTTCGGTTCAGCGAGGACGGTGCGCTTTGGCTCACCACAGGTGACACCCATAACGGCATGGTGCCGCAAAGCCCGACGATGATGGGTTCGAAGGTCATCCGCATCGACACGGACGGCAACGCGCATCCCGACAATTCGCCACCCGATGGTTTTGACAAACGGACCTATACGTATGGGCACAGAAATGTTCAGGGCATCGCGTTCCACCCAGAGACCGGACAGGCGATTACCGCCGAACATGGCCCGTGGCACTCGGACGAGATTACCATTCTGGAAAACGGCGGGAACGCCGGATGGGATCCGCGCCCCAACATGGCAGGCCGATTTGATTGTCCGGACAATTACTGCGGCTACAGTCCGAACCAGGAAGACGGGATGAACCGGTTCCAGCGGGCGGCCTGGATGCCCATGACCGACTTCGAAACCTATCCCGATGCGATGCCACCTGTCTGGAACAACAATGGCTGGTCGCAAGGCACATCGTCGGCTGCTTTCCTTGAGGGCGACGCCTGGGGCGACTGGGACGGTGCGATGGTTGTCGGCATCATGGGTATTGGCTTCGGCGGGACCCCCATCGGCCAGCGTCTCGACGTCATCCAGTTCAACGAGGACATGACGGATGTGCATGACGTGACCGAGATGACCCTGCCGATGGAGCCCGGGCGCTTCCGATCGGTTGTCATGGGGCCGGATGGCAGCCTGTATACGGCGATTGATGAAGGCGTGATCTACAAGCTGACGCCGGGTGGCTGATTGAACGACCAAGCCGCGCGGTTTGCACCGCGCGGTTCACTCCCTGGCGATCAGCGTTTCGGGAATCTCGAAGCGCTGGTCGTCCACCCGGATGCGATAGAGGCCGTCTTCAAGGCTCCACTCCGTATCCGTCCCGACACCTGACATGGTTGTGTTGCCGCGCAGGAAGGCACCGTCTTCGAACGTGAGGATACGGAAAAACCCGTTTGGGAAGGTCACAAACACCGCCGCAGCGTTGGCCTGGATCGCAGCCTCAGCCGAACAAATGCCAAGGTCTTCGCCAACTTCCTGAGCGCAGGCGACCTCCCCGGTTGCGTCAAAATCTTTCGATTTCGCCTTGCTTGTTGCCGCCATCACATCGGCGGCGAGAGATGTCGGCGTGATGCAGGCCGCCGCCAGTAAGATGGAACAAATGTGACTGCGCATCGGTCGTACCTCCGCGAGAATTACCAACAGTATGGCGTGGCCACACCGCCACGGCAAGAAATCGCACGTTGTGGCTGACGTCACTTTCTCGCCTTCATTCTTTGTTTTCTTTCCAAAAACAAAGGATCAGACATTGAGCGATCAGGATGATTTTCAATCCCGTGTTGATGCCTTGAAGGCTGAGGCGGACAGGGAAGTTGAGAGGGACCGGCGGCGCCGTCGCTGGATTGGCGGCGGCTTCTTGGATGAACTGGCTGTAGGTGCGATGTTCTGGATACTTGGCTTCGCGGCCTTGGTTGGCGCGGTCGCCATAGGGCTTGGCGTGGGCATAAAAACAGCGTTGGCGATCACCGTCTTTGCGATAATCGCCGCGCTTGCGGTTTCTGCGATGACGTCTTGATCAGGTCTGCTTCGAGACCTGCGTGAATTCCAGTTCCACCGGCGTCGCACGACCGAAGATCGAGACCGTCACCTTCAGGCGCTGGTTCTCTTCGTCGACCTCTTCCACGGTACCGTCGAAATCTTCGAACGGACCGTCGTTGACCTTGACCTGTTCGCCAACCTCGAAGGAGATCATCAGCTTCGGGGCGCTCTCGCCTTCCTCGACGCGGTTCAGGATGCCATTCACCTCGGCGTCCCGCATCGGCATCGGGCGGCCTTGCGGGCCAAGGAAGCCGGTGACGCGGTTGATCGAGTTGATCAGGTGATAGCCTTCGTCCGACATCTCCATCCGGACCAGCACATAGCCAGGCATGAAGCGACGCTCGGCCGTCACCTTTTTGCCGCGACGGATTTCGATCACTTCTTCGGTCGGAACCAGAACTTCTTCGATCTGTTCCTCCAGACCTGCATCAATGACAGACTGACGGATTTGCTCGGCGACCTTCTTTTCGAAGTTCGACAAGACACTCACCGAATACCAGCGCTTCGCCATGGGTCTGGGTCCTCTCTCGGGGGGCAGATTCGACTGCCGGAAATTAAAAGGGGCGTGCACTTTCACATGCACGCCGCTTGACCTTTGCGGTATTAGCCGCCCAATGCCCCAAGTTCAAGGGGGATCAGGTGCCGAAACACGGCGAATTTTTTCTGTGCATGATCGTCTATTTTTACATTGGGTTTTCTGAACAGGCTGGACATTCTTCTGTCAACCGTCTATGACGTTTTCTGACTGAAATCGAATCAGAGGCCGCAATGGATCTCTCGAACCTGAC
>JAJDZT010000100.1 GCA_022824525.1 Silicimonas sp.
GTCAGGTTCGAGAGATCCATTGCGGCCTCTGATTCGATTTCAGTCAGAAAACGTCATAGACGGTTGACAGAAGAATGTCCAGCCTGTTCAGAAAACCCAATGTAAAAATAGACGATCATGCACAGAAAAAATTCGCCGTGATCGGATATGGCTCACCGCTTGACTCCGTGCGCCGCATCAGAGCGCAAAGATTGGCTTGTAGTCTTGGTTCCAACCACTCCGGTGACTAGGGGCTGACGCCTGTGAAACTATCGCTGGTGTTCTCAGACGAATGACGCATAGGCGACTGAGCAAATGAGTTTTCGAAATATGGTCTGCCTACGAAAATCCGTCGGGCAGATATCCTCTCAGAATCCGAAAAGCCAACTTTCGATCTCATGTCCCGCTGCCGTCCCTTAGCAGCGCACGGGCGATCACCATTCGCTGAATCTGGTTCGTTCCTTCATAGATCTGCGTAATCTTGGCGTCTCTGTATAGCCGCTCCACTTCAAAGCCTTGAATATACCCTGATCCTCCAAATACCTGTACGGCGTCCGCAGTACTCTTGACCGCTGCGTCAGACGCGAAGCACTTGGCGATGCTGCAGGCCTTTGTCGCATCCTCATTTCGGTCGATTTTGGAAGCGGCTGAGTGGGTGAGCAAACGCGATGCCTCGATGCTTGCTGCCATATCCGCCAACATCCATTGTACGCCTTGAAACTCGGCAACCGGCTGATCGAATTGGCGTCGCTGCTTGGCGTAGTCCAGCGCGGCATCCAGCCCGGCTTGCGCAATGCCGGTTGCCAATGCAGCAATCCCGACCCGACCTTTGTCCAAGACGGACATCATGATGTGAAAGCCGCGCCCTTCCTGACCCAGAAGTGCCTTTGACGACAGTTTCACATCCGAGAAGTTCAGGGCACCGACCTGGCTCGCCCTTTGCCCCATCTTGTGCTCTTTGGACCCTCTCGTCACGCCTGCAGCGTTAAGGTCGACAATGAAAATCGACATTCCACGCTTTCCAGCTTCCCTGTCTGTACGCGCCAAAACAAAGCCGACATCCGCGACGGGTGCATTGTGAATCCACGTTTTTGCGCCGTTCAACACCCATCCCTCACCGTCCCTGACGGCTTCCGTTCGGATGTTCGAAACGTCGCTGCCCGCCTCCGGTTCGGTGATGCAATAGGCCACAAGCGCTTTGGCAGCGATCACGTCTTTCAACCACCTGTCCCGCTGCGCGTCAGAACCATGTCGGACCAAAAGCGTAGAGATCAGCTCGACCAACCCGCATTGGTCGGCGATCGAGGCGTAGCCGCGGCTGAGTTCCTCCATAACGATTGCATAGGCCAACGTATCGAGCCCGGGACCGCCAAAGTCTTCGGGTACGCAAATGCCAAAGAGCCCGAGCTCGGCCATTTGCGTGTAGAGCTGTTGCGGAAAGCTCTCCTCGCGATCCAACTCTCCAGCAACAGGCCGAATTCTGTCGTTGGCGAAGTTTCGAGCCAGGTCACGCACCTGTACATGAGTTTCGGTCAGGTTCATCAGGATCACCCCGCTCAGCGCCGCATCGGTCCGATTAGCTTAGTAGAGAGGCGATGCAGCGGAAAGCATACGCGCGGCGTCTTGTCTTAAGCGCCGTTGGTCCACAGAATGAGAGAACGCGCTCACGAATTGGACAAGGAGAGCCCCGCGTGGAGAAAAGAAGTGTCGGTCAGACAGGTTTAACCATCGACGTTCTCGGTCTTGGGTGCGCGCCATTGGGAGGCAATTTTGTCGACCTTTCATACACGCAGGCGGAAGAGTTGATATCGGCTGCCAAATCCGCGGGTATTGGCTATTTCGACACCGCACCTTGGTATGGGTTCGGCCGGTCGGAACGGGTGGTCGGCGACGTACTTCGTGGGAGCGATTATATTCTTTCGGACAAAGTGGGACGCTTGCTCGTGCCCGGGGCTGTCGAAAACCCTGGCGACTTCGGGATGGTCGATCCACTGCCGTTTCACGTCGTGTATGACTACAGCTACGACGGAGTGATGCGCGCGTTCGAGGACAATCTTCAGCGTTTGGGGCTGGAGCGGATCGATATTCTGCTGGCGCACGACATTGGTGCTTTCACCCATGGCGATGAAAACGAGCGGCACTTCCGGGCTCTGGCTGAGGGCGGGTATCGGGCAATGGATGAGCTTCGCCGCGCCGGCCAAATCAAAGCCATCGGGCTTGGAGTGAACGAGAACCAGGTCTGCCTCGATGCATTGGGTATTGGCGACTGGGACGTATTTTTGCTGGCGGGCCGCTACACCTTGCTTGAGCAAACGGCCTTGGACGCGTTGTTCCCGGCCTGTCGTGCGGCAGGTACCACGATCATCTGCGGCGGGCCGTTCAATTCGGGCATCTTGGTTGGACGGGACATGTGGAATTACGCCAAGGCTCCCGAAGATGTGGTGAACAAAGCGCGGAACTTGGGCGCTGTGGCAGATGCATTCGACATTTCATTGGCAGCCGCTGCATTGCAGTTCCCGCTGGGCGACAAGATCGTGACTTCGGTGATCCCTGGTCCGCGTGACAAAGCCGAGCTTGAACAGATAATCGAATGGTTCAACACACCCTTACCGTCCGAATTCTGGCGCGAATTGAAAGCCAAAGGGCTGATCGACGAAGCTGCGGTTGTCCCCACCTAGAAGGTTTCTAGCGCCCTACCCCACGCCGGGCCCAAGGCTGGACGGAGCAGGCTCAGACCGCCGTAAAACCTCCGTCGATTGGTAGGCAGACGCCAGAGATCATCGAAGCTGCATCGGAAAGCAGGAAGACAATCGGCGCGGCGCAGTCTTCCTCCGTTGCCCAGCGGTGAAGTGGCATTGCCTCCAGCAAAGGACCTCCGATCTCTTTCCGGCCCCAATACCATTCCGACATCGGCGTCATAACGACCGTCGGATTGACCGCGTTGACGCGGATGTTGTGTTTGCCGAGCTCCAAAGCCGAGACACGCGTCATGGCATCTACGGCACCTTTCGAAGACGCATAAGAGATATGACCTGCCAGGCCGACAAGCGAGGCTTGACTTGAGACATTGACGATGGCGCCGCCATGACCCGCAGCGATCATGCTTTGCGCAGCGTACTTCGTCACCAGCAAAGTCCCGCGCGCATTTATGTCGATGACCTTGTCGAAAACAGCCGTGTCAGTTTCCATAGGCGTTGCAATCTCGCCGCCCCAGCCGCCGCAGTTGACCACTCCGTAGAGCGCAACATCTGCAAGCGCCGACTTCACCTCGTCTTCAGACGTCAGATCGAAGGGCAGTGTTTCGCAACCGACCTCGGACGCCAGATCAGACAACTTAGCCTCATCACGGCCGGAGGCGATCACGTTGGCACCTTCCTTGATTAACAACCGAACAGTCGCGGCGCCAATCCCACCTGTTGCACCGGTCACCAAAATCGATCGACCCTTGAGCCCTGTCTCCACAGCGCGCCCTCCCCTCTGAATTTCGAATGAAGTGTACCGGACGTTGCTTCATTGTCGACCGGCACAAGCAACGTCACCGCGCGCAGCCTGAAGGAGAATCTTGCGCGAAAACCAAGCGCAACGCCTTGCGACGCCAACAGAATTGGCAGTGTTTTTTCTAGCCAGATCGAAAATTGCGTCATAGGCTTCAGGGAGTCGGGTCAAAGAATGCCCGCGAAGAGAAGTAAAACTGGGAGGAATTTTTGATGTTTCGCAAACATCTGACGGCGCTATCAGTTGGCGCCGCTGCTTTGAGTGCAACCGCCATTCCGGCCATGGCTCAAGAGTTTGAAGGGGTGACGGTCAATATCCTGACTCGCCCCGGTTACGTGATCGCCGGCCCGCTTGCCGAGCGCGGCGCAGACTTCGAAGCTCTGACTGGCGCTAAGATTGTCGTGACAGAAGTGCCGTTCGCCGAGATCTTCCCCAAGATTCAGAATGACTGGGCAACCGGCACCAACTCGATTGACGTTGGCGTGTTTGCGGCTGGCTGGGGCGTTGAGCTTGACGCTGCCGGATTGCTGGAAGACCTCGATCCTTACGTGGCCGCCGATGACAAGATCAACCTTGACGACATCGCGCCCTACTTCCGCGAGTTCGGTCAGAAGGTTGGCGGCAAGACCAAGCTGCTGATGGTCGATGGCGATTTCCAGATGGTCTATTACCGGACGGACATTCTTGAGGCCGCCGGATTGGCACCGCCGAAAACATGGGAAGAGTATCTGGACGTGGCATCTAAGATCCACGGTCAGGACATGAACGGCGATGGCGAGGCCGACTATGGTTCATGCATCTTCAAGAAGCGGAATGCGCAGTCTTACTTTGCGATTCAGACCTTCGCGGCCCCGATCGTTCAGACGCAAGGGACCGCACAAGGCTTCCACTTCGACAACGAGACGATGACGCCGTTGATCAACAATGCTGGCTGGAAGAAGGCGTTCGAGCTTTACAAGGAAACCGGCAAGTACGGTCCGCCGGAAGAGTTGAACATGGACATCGGCGACACGCGCGCCCTGTTCAAAGCCGGCCGCTGCGGCTTGATCGTCGAATGGGGCGATCCGGGCACGTTGCAGTTGGATGACGATGCATCGGCCATCAAAGGCAAGATGTACGCGATTTCGGCCGTCGGCTCGACCGAAGTTCTGGACCGCGCCACCGGCGAGTTGGTTCCGGTGTCGGATGACTCTGCGCCTTATGCCGTTGACGGGATCAACTACTCGCCCTTCGCTGCATTTGGCGGTTGGGCTGGCGCGATCAACGCCAAGGCCGATCAGAAGACCAAGGATGCTGCTTATGCGTTCCTGTCCTACATGAACCAATCCGAACAGTCGGGTGTCGACGTGACCATCGGTGCAACGGGTTATAACCCCTACCGAGTTTCGCAGCTGGCAAGCACCGACAAGTGGGTCGAAGCTGGCATGCCGCAAGCGTTGGCCGACAACTATCTCGGCGCGATCAACGATGCGCTGGCAAACCCGAACATGTCTTCGGACATGAAGATCCCGGGTGCGCAGCAGTACACGTCGATCGTTCTGGACCGCGAACTGGCCCGCTATCTGGCGGACGAGATCACGGTTGAAGAGGCTCTCGCCAACATTGAAGAAGGTTGGGAAGAGATCACCGAGGACTTCGGGCGCGACGAGCAGATCGAAGCTCAAGCGCTGGCACTCGGCCTGTAAGTCGAACGACCAATGGCGTCTTACGACACCATGCGCCAGCCGGGCATTGCCCCGGCTGGCGCAACCCGACGCGAGAGGTGGGGTGAATGGGTGGACCGGCATTCCGGCACCTTCTTCATTGCGCCATGCGTAACGCTCATACTGATTTTTGCAATTTTCCCAACAATTTATTCAATATTCTTCGCGGTCAGTCGTGTACGCTTCACCGGGGACGGCTTGCGGTTCCGATATGTCGGTTTCCGAAACTTCGAAAAGCAATTCTTCGGCTCAAGCGAGGTCCACTTTCTCGGGCGTACCGATCCAGTGAGTATTTTCGGTTACGCTGTCTTCGCCACAATCGTGATTGCCGTTCTGGTCTGGCTCTGGCGCTCACGCAAGATCACCACCTGGGTTGGTATGATCGGACGGACCATTTCGGCTGCCATGGCAATCTTCCTGTCGTGGATCCTGTGCGCCTCACTTCTGTCGGGCAATTCCATCGGCACACTTTACACGACGCTGTTCTATGTGATTGTCGGCTGCGCTTTGCAATTCGTGATCGGCACCGGTCTCGCATTCCTCTGCTCGCAACCGATCTCTGGCAAGAATTTCTTTCGCGTCATCTTCTTTATCCCGCTGATGATCACGCCGCTGGGCGTCGGATACGCGATGCGGATGGTGGCGGACGTCACCAAAGGCCCGTTCGAGCCATTCCTGAATTTCGTTGGCCTTTCGGATTGGGTCTGGTCGGCGGATGCGTGGTCAGCGCGGTTCATGATGATGGTCAGCGACAGTTGGCAGTGGATCCCGTTCATCTTCATCTGCATGCTGGCCGCGTTGGAGAATATTCCGCGCGATCATGTGGAAGCCGCGCAAGTCGACGGAGCCTCGAGCTGGCAGATTTTCCGCGAGATCACATGGCCGCAGGTGCTGCCCGTCGCGGTGACGGTGCTCCTGATCCGGATGATCGAGGCGTTCAAGATTGTGGATTTGCCTAACATCATGACGGGCGGCGGACCGGGGTCGGCGACCGAGTCGATGACGCTGCATTCGATGTATGTGTGGCGGGCCAATGACCTTGGGTCCTCAGCCGCGATTGCCTATCTGCTGCTGATCCTGACCGTTATCACCTGCGCCTCGTTCTTCAACTACGTCGTCCTTGGACAGATCAGAAAGGCGCGGGCATGAGCGACGCGACGTCTTACAAGTTCCGCAAAACTGACCGCACCTTGATGCAGCGGCTGTTCGAGGCACCCTCGGTCGGGAAGATGTCGCCAGTGGCCAAGGTGGTGGCTTACACCTTGCTGGCGGTTTGGTCGTTGTTCGTGTTGTTCCCGCTTTATTGGGTGGTGATCACATCGTTCAAGGACGCGGCGGCGGTCAATCAAGGGCCGTTCTTTCTTCCGTGGGTCGATTTCCAGCCGACGCTGGACGCGTGGCGGATACAGTTCACAGAGGACGCCGATTGCACCATAGGCGCCATCGGCCGACAGCTTTGGTTGCTGGTGTACAACTCGTTCGTCTTCGTCGTGTCGCCGGTTGTTTCGCTGGATCCGATGGAGCCGGCGATCTGCAAGATCTACCTGGCCTTCACGAACTCGGTCGTGATCAGCACGTTTTCGACAGCGCTTTGCGTCTTGGTGGGATCGATGGCCGCCTATGCCTTGGCGCGCATCCAATATGCACCGCGGTTCGGGAACATCATGATGTTTGTCTTGCTGTTGGTCGGCGTTATCTTCGCTACGACCTACGCAGGCATCCCTTGGTGGGCTTCGTCAGCCGTGGCGCTGGCGATGTTCTTCTTCCTTGTGCGGGCGCTTCGCGGCTACTTCAAGATGTCGCTCAAGAACGGAGACATCCTGTTCTGGATCATCTCGCAACGCATCCTGCCACCGATCGTCGTCGTCATCCCGCTATACGTCATGTTCCAGGCGGTCGGCCTGTTGGACACGCATGCTGCTCTCATCCTGCTTTATGCGGTCGCGAATATGCCGATTGTAGTATGGTTGATGTACGACTTCTTCTCAAACCTGCCGATTGAGCTTGAGGAGTCTGCGCAACTCGATGGGGCGACGCGGTTCCGAATTTTCCGCGAGATCGTCCTGCCACTCACCCGCCCCGGGCTGGCCGCAACGACATTACTGATTCTTGTGCTGAGCTGGAACGAGTACCTCTTCGCCGTTTTTCTTGCCACGGTAAAGGTCCAAACCATGCCGATCATGGTGGCCGCCAAGAACACGGGCGAAAAGGGCATCTTCTGGTGGGAGATGTGTGCGCTGATCGTGGTCATGATCATCCCTGTCATCATCATGGCAATCCTGCTGACACGGTTCATATCCAAGGGCGTCCTGCTGGGCGCGGTGAAGGGCTAAACGATGAAAGACTTCGGCAATCAAGCCTCCGTACGGTTCGAAAACGTCGAGAAGAGCTTTGGCGACGTGAAGGTGTTGCGCGATTTTGACCTTGAAGTGCAGCCCGGCGAGTTTGTCGTTCTTCTGGGCGCATCAGGTTCAGGCAAGACAACGGCGTTACGCATTTTGTCTGGGTTGGAAACACCTTCTGGCGGGCAGGTGTATATCGACGAAGAGAACGTAACCGAAGTCCTCCCGAAGTACCGCGATATCTCGATGGTGTTCCAATCCTATGCGCTCTACCCGCACAAGACTGTCGCCGAGAACATAGCTTTCCCGCTGAAGGTTCGCGGCACCGACAAGACCGAGATGGACGTTGCGACCTTGGACGCTGCAAAACAGGTTCAGATCGAGAACCTTTTGGATCGCTTTCCACGGGAACTTTCCGGTGGACAGCGTCAGCGCGTCGCTCTGGCGCGGGCCATTATCCGGCGGCCTTCGGTGTTCCTGATGGATGAACCCCTTTCCAACCTTGACGCCAAACTGCGCGGCCATATGCGCGCCCAATTGAAGCATATGCAAAAGTCGATGGGGATCACTACGATCTATGTGACCCATGACCAGATCGAAGCGATGACCTTGGCCCATCGGGTGGCTATTCTCGAAAAAGGCGTCCTGCAGCAACTGGCCAGCCCGGCGGAGATCTACAACGACCCTGCCAACCTGTTCGTTGCACAGTTCATAGGTTCACCCCCAATGAACACGGTGCATGGCAGCTTCAACGAGAACAAGTTCACCACGAATGGCGTCTCGATTGAAACAAATGTGTCGGGCAAGGCCGAAAAGGCCGTCATGGGCATCCGGCCCGAAGATTGCGCCATAGCAGCGCCATCCGAGGGCACATTGACCGGCACTATCTACACCAACGAATTGATTGGCGACCACGCGCTGGTGACTGTCGATTGGGGCGACGATCAGATTGCAGTGAAAGCCCCCAAGGATTTCACCGGAGATCAAGGCGACGAAGTTGGCGTTGTTGTCCCGCGCGATCATCTTTTCGTATTCGACGAAAGCAACGGTCAGCGGATCCGGTGATGCGGATCGAGCTCCATCCTTCCATGTTCGGCGAGACGGAGCGCCTTCTCCTTACCCACAACGAGTTTACCGTTTCTACCTTCCGTTTCGGCAGCGGGGTTGCAGGGCTTCGAATAAAAAACGCTCGCGGCGAAATCACGGTGCTGCCATACCAAGGCCAACAGATTTGGCGGGCCTCGTTCGACGGTCGCGAATTGACCATGCGCTCGATGTTCGACCAACCAAGGGAGACGCGAGCCTATCTTGAAACCTATGGCGGCTTCCTGATCCACTGCGGCATCACCGGGTTGGGAGCGCCGGGACCGGAAGACACTCATCCGCTCCACGGAGAATTGCCGAACGCGCCGTTTCAAACAGCTTGGCTGGAGGTTGCTGACAACAGCATCACTGTTGCTGGAACCTTTGAACATATCGTGGCGTTTACAACGAATTACCGCGCAACCATTGAGACAGCCCTCTCCACGGATTCCGCTTTGATCGACGTCTCTGTCAACGTCGAAAATCGAAAACGCACGCCGATGGACCTTATGTACCTTGGGCACGCAAACTTCGAACCGGTGGACAATGGCGAATTGCACTACACTGCTGGCTACACGCCCGAAAGCGTTCGCGTTCGACGCTCGATACCGTCCCACGTCACTCCGAAACCAGGTTACGTCGAGTTTCTAGCGGAGCTCGCCGACGATCCGACACTTCATCACACGCTTGCGCCTGGTCTTGCATTCGACCCTGAGGTTGTTTTCGAAATCGACATGACCGCTGACACCGATGGTTTCGCCCACGCGCTCCAAAAGCACCCAGATGGCACAGCGGATTACGTCCGTTGTCGGCCGGACCAGGCACCGCTTTGCACACGCTGGATCTGCCGCACCCCGGACCAGGACGGACTGGGTATCGCCTTCCCATCAACCTCTGGTGTCGAAGGGTATACGGTCGAGAAAGCGAAGGGACGCGTCGAGACCGTCGAAGGAGGTGACACCTGGCGGATCGACATGCAGTTCGGCCTTTTGACCGAAGCCGAGACCACCGAAGCGATCGCCCTGATCGACAGTGTGAGGCCGAAATGATGCGCGCAACCCAACTGGTGACCACAGGCGACATTCGAACCGTAGACGTGCCAATCCCCGAACCCGCATCTGGAGAAATCCTGATCAAGGTTGAAGCTTCGGGCATTTGCGGCACCGACCGCCATCTCTACAAAGGCGAGTTTCCCTCGGTTCCCGGCAAGATACTCGGTCATGAGTTCTCGGGCATTGTCGTCGATAGCGGCGACACATCTATCGCCGAGGGCACACGCGTCACATGCGATCCGAACACATGGTGCGGTACATGTGATCAATGCCTTCGTGGGCGGGTCAATCTCTGCAAGAACAACATTGCAACCGGCATCCACCGCGACGGAGGCTTTGCCGAGTATTGCGCTTTCCCGGCATCAAAAGCAGTCAAACTCCCGACAGATCTCGATCCGCTCCACGGCGCCTTCTGTGAGCCGCTGGCCTGCACGCTTCACGGCATGGACATGGGAGCCGCCAAAGCTGGTGAAAAAGTCCTGATCATCGGCGGTGGTGTGATCGGTTTGATGGCCGTCCAGATCGCCAAACGCGCCGGGGCCGATGTCATGCTTCTTACGCGCAGTGCCGACAAACAGACCCTTGGCCTCAACACAGGGGCCGACCACGCCGTCGGCAATGAAGAGTCACTTCGCGAGGTTTGGCCGGACGGCGCAGACCTTGTGGTCGAATGCGCAGGTGTCGGCGCAACCGTCGCCATGTCCCCCAAACTGGCGCGCACCGGAGGACGTGTCGTCATCCTTGGCGTTCTGCCCCAAGGCGAACAAGTGCCTGTCGAACCTTTCGACCTCCTGTTTCGCGAAATCCAGATGCATTTCAGCTTTCTAAATCCGTTCACGCATGGACGAGCCGCACAAATGGTGGCCGACGGCACCATATCGGTGGCTCCTTTGATCAGCCGCACAATCTCGTTGGAGGAAGCAGCGGAGGCCATCGCCTCTCCGCCGCTCAAAGGCGAAGTCCGCGCGATTGTCGTGCCCAACGGAGGATGACATGAGCGAATACGACTACATTATCGTGGGCGCAGGCTCCTCCGGCTGCGTGCTTGCGGCGCGGCTTTCGGAAGACCCCGACTTGAAGGTGCTGGTCGTCGAGGCAGGTGGCTCGGACAACAACTTCCTGTTCCGATGGCCAGCGGGATTTGCAAAAATGACCAAGGGCATCGCCAGCTGGGGGTGGTCGACCGTCCCGCAAAAGAACCTGAACGATCGCGTTCTCTGGTACACTCAAGCCAAGGTCTTGGGCGGCGGCAGCACAATCAACGCACAGGTGTACACACGCGGGAACGCCAAGGATTATGACGCTTGGGGCAACGACGGCTGCGAAGGTTGGAGCTATCGAGACATCCTTCCCTATTTCAAACGCGCCGAAGGAAACGAGCGATTTCACGACGATTTCCACGGCACCGACGGTCCGCTTGGCGTTTCTGCCCCACGTGGCGCCCTGCCAATCTGCGACGCCTTCATCCGGGCTGCACAGCAGTACGGGATCCCCTACAACCCCGACTTCAACGGCGCGCAACAAGCTGGCACCGGCTTCTATCAACTCACACAGCGTGACCTGCAGCGTTCGTCTGCGGCTATCGCCTTTCTCCACCCGGCGACCAAGCGCCCGAACCTTACCCTCCGGTCAAACCTTCAGGTGCGCAGGATCGTTCTGGAAAAGAACCGCGCCGTCGGGATCGAAGTCGAAAGTGACAACGGCAACGAAATCCTCCGCGCCAACCGCGAGGTTCTGGTAACCTCTGGTGCGATTGGCAGCCCCAGACTTCTAATGCTGTCCGGCATCGGCCCGGCTGAACAATTGCGGTCGGTGGGCGTAGAGGTCCACCACGATCTCCCCGGCGTCGGTCAAAATCTGCAAGATCACCTGGACCTCTGCGTGCTTTGCGAATGCAGTGGTCATTTCAGCTACGATGGGATGGACAAGTTCCCGCGCTCAGCAATCGCGGCCTTGCAGTATTATCTCTTCAAGTCGGGCCCGGTCACGTCGTCGCTCTTTGAAACTGGGGCTTTCTGGTATGCGAGCGATACCGCGCCCCTGCCCGATACGCAGTTCCACTTCGGCCAAGGGTCCGGGATCGAAAAAGGCATCGTTACAATCGACAAGGGCGGCGTGACGTTGAATTGCGCGTATATGCGTCCCAAATCACGCGGCTCGGTTTCGCTTGCGTCGGCTGATCCCAAAGATGAACCGCTGATCGACCCCAACTATTGGTCTGAGCCCGAGGACAAGGAAGCGTCGCTCAACGGGCTCGAAATCGCCCGTGAAATTCTGTCCCAACCTGCCATGAAGCCGTTCCTCGCCCGCGAAGCGCTACCGGGACCAGAAGTGAAAACTCGTGATGAGCTTTTCGAATACGCCTGCCGTCTCGCCAAAACTCAACATCATCCCGTCGGCACCTGCCGCATGGGACGCGGGGAGATGGCTGTGGTCGACCCCGAGTTGAAAGTGCACGGGATCGAGGGATTGCGTGTCTGTGACAGCTCCATCATGCCTACGATCAACTCATCAAACACCAACGCGCCCACCATCATGATCGGCGAAAAAGCCAGCGACATGATACGCGGTATGCCGCCCTTGCCCGCTGCAGTCCTTGAGCATAACGACGGTCCCCGCCGCGACCTTGCGTGATTGCGACAGGACCGCGCGGTTCTTGGAACGATGCAGCCCCGACAGCTTCGCCCGAGAGCGTTCGCCCCTTGGGTTCAACAACCTCGGCGATGGAAGTATCATTCCAGATGGAAGCCGCCGTTTGCATTACAGGATGTTGCTGAAAGCAATCATTGGACAAGGGTTTGGTCTCACTCCAACGAGCGCTCGGTGCCAGACTACATTTCAGCGGCGAGCTAAATTCTCTTGGCCCCACCAAGTGCCTGCGAGCGGCTTGCCTCCGACAAACCTGTCCGAACCCAGTTCATCTTCGATGCGCAAACATTCATTCCACTTCACCATGCGTTCGGAACGTTGAAATGACCCCACCTTAAGCTGTCCGCTACCGAGGCCGACGCCGAGGTGAGAAATGGACACGTCTTCGGTCTCGCCCGAGCGCGCAGAAACCACAGTCGTCCACCCAGCGCTTTCGGCTGCCTCAAACGCTTCAACGGCCTCCGTCACAGTGCCAGCCTGATTTACCTTGATCAGCGCGCAGTTGCAGGCATTGTTCTTTGCGGCTTGCAGAACGAGCGCGGCATTGGTGACCACGAAGTCATCGCCGATGATTTGCACTCGATCGCCAAAGCGCTTCGTGAACTCGGCCATGCCCGCGGCGTCGTCTTCGCCGACCGGGTCTTCGATGGACGCAATCGGATAGGCGTCAAGCCAACCGCCCAGCATGTCGATCAAATCGCCACTGTCCAGCTTTCGATCTTCCAGGGACAAAGTATAGGCGCCGTTTTCCCCAAACTCCGAGGCTGCGACGTCGAGGGAGATAACAACCCGATCACCCGGCTTCTCGCCTGCCTTTTCAATCGCTTCGACGAGGGTTTCAAGTGCTTCCTCATTACTGCGAAACATGGGCCACCATCCGCCCTCATCTGCAACACCAGCGAGCGTCCCTCGCTGTGCCATGATGTCTCCGGCGGCAAAATATACTTCGCTCGTAACTTCCATGACTTCATCAAACCCAGACGCCCCAGGGACCATGATCATGAAGTCCTGGATATCAACACGGCGTCCAGCGTGCGCTCCACCACCAAAAATCTGGATCTCGGGCAGCGGAATCAACGGGGTTCGCTCGTAGTGGTCCGAAATGTGCCGCCATAGCGGCTTGCCCGCTCCCGCTGCGGCCGCATGCAACGTCGCAAGTGATGTTGCGACCAAGGCATTGCCGCCGAGTTGCTCCTTGAGCGGTGAATTGTCCAGTTGAAGTAGCACGCCGTCAATTCCCGCTTGATCGGAAGCGTTCTGTCCGATCAAAGCCGTCGCAATCGGGCCGTTCACATTCGAAACCGCCTGGCCAACGTTCTTACCTCTTAAAACCGTCCCGCCATCCCGAAGGTCGATGGCCTCGCGCGTGCCCCGTGAAGCACCGGCCGGCGCTATGGCGCGACCCATTGCTCCGTTTTCAAGCGTAACGTCCACTTCGACGGTGGGATTCCCGCGTGAGTCCCAAACACGGCGCCCGGCTACGGATCGAATAGGGATCATTCACTTTCTCCAACAAGATGCGCCTCGACCCGCTCTACGAATTGATTGAGCCGAACGGCGGGCGAGGTGATGAGCGGTATGGAAACGTCTCGTACCATCTGCCGGGCATCGTCGGAGAGATACTCGACCGGCGACTTCCCATCCACGCGCGCCAGCATGAGAATGGGCAGCAGTTCGCATACGCGGCGTTCCAGCGTATCCGGGTTTTCCCAATCCACAAAAGCGACATAGGCCTGCCAGAAGCCATCGACTTGCGACAGGAGCCGTTCGCGTGAGCCTGGCAGGTGAACCGCCTTTAAAACGAGATGATTGAGGCAGAAACTGGGGTCAAAACAAGCGTCACCCATGGTGGCGCATTCGGCATCCAGAACAATAGGGGCACCGCCGCGGAAAAGGATATTCTTGGGGCTTGCGTCGCCATGCACCAATACGCGTTTGCTTTCGTACAGCATGGCTTCCAACGGCTTGATATGCCCATCCAGCGCTGGATGAGCTTTCCGCGTATGGCTCAGATACGGCTCGATCCGGAGCGCGTGGAAGTCATCTCGATTGTGAAATGGAGCCCTGTTGAACGACGCCCGAGCGGAGGTCGCATGCATCCTGCCCAGAAGCTCGGCTACACCGGACGCCTCCCCGTTGTCGCTTGCCTCCGCGAGCAGTCGGTCTTTCCAAAGGTAGACGCTTTCGCCCTCGATAAATTCCATCGCAAATCCATGCGCAGTTTCGGATCGCCCATATAGTTCAACAGCGCTGCCGGGAGAGATACTCGCAGCCGCCTCTAGCCACGCATATTCAGCGGCATTGCGATGCACAGGTGCTTGCCAATCTGCAGAAACCTTGAGTTTGGGAAGCGCAAACTTGGCGCAGATTTTCCGGTTTCCCAGGTCGATCACGGCGATGTCCGACGCAACCCCGCCGGTCAACGGAACAACGCTTCGAACCTTTTCCGGGATCGCCAGACCCAATTCTTCGACAAGGTCTTTGCATCTCTGTGCCAACTGCATTTATCCCGAAGCCCTCCCAAGCGCCTACGATCTACATCATGCAGATCATCGCGCCAACAGCCACGCATGGGAGAACGAGGGCCCGCACAGTTACTTCACTGGTGTTATAAGCTAGCCGGTCAGACGCCTGCGACTTAAACGGTTCAATTTATGGCAATACCGTCAGAAGTCTCTCAGCTGGAATAATCAGAGGCTAAGGTCATCTACACCGCAAGTTTTCGCGTTCGGTCGATGAACCGGCGTCAGCGTCCGGTGTCTCGAGGCTATTCCTGAAACCACTTGCATACGGCGAAAACTCTCTCTTCTCGAGATCGATCACCAGCAGACAAGAAACGATACTGACGGTGCCGCGGCGTGTGACCTCAGGATCATTGATCTCTGTCAGTGTTGTGTTGCCGGGAAGACGTTACCAACCCGGCATTGAAGACAGAAAGTGCGAGGGTTTTGACCATGACACAAGAAGACGGATACGCAAAAGCCCGGGCACGCGCCGAGGCGAAGTACGGGTTCTTTGTCCACGCAGTCGTCTATGCCGCGGTAATACTACTTTTGCTGATCATCAACTTGCTGGCGTCGCCCGACAACTTTTGGTCCATTTGGCCGCTTCTGGGTTGGGGACTCGCCGTCACATTTCATGGAGCGCGGGTTTTCCTACTAGCCGACAGGAACGCGATCATCGACGCACTGACCGAGCGCGAGTGGCAACTGTTGAAAGCAGACGATCGTTCGTAAGGGATCAACAGGAAAATGACGACGCGTGCGTTCGACATCGTGCTTTGGGGTGCAACGGGTGCCACAGGTCGCCGCGCGGCACAGCACCTTGCAAGGAGGTGCGGAGAATGCGGGCTCAACTTGGCCATCGGTGGGCGGAACCGACAGAAGCTCGAAGCCATTCGGGATAGACTGCCGGATCAAGGTAACGAGATTGGCATCATGGTGGGCGACAGCCTTGATCCCACCTCTATGACAGACGTCGCAGCAGCCGCCCGAGTCGTCGTCTCCACGGTCGGGCCTTTTGCACTCTATGGAAGCGCATTGGTCGAGGCGTGTGCGGAGAACGGGACTCATTATTGCGACCTGACGGCCGAGCCACAATGGATGCGCGCAATGATCGACGCCCACGAACAGCGAGCCTCCGAAACAGGGGCGCGGATCGTGCATGCCTGTGGGCACGACTCGATCCCTTCGGATTTGGGCGTTCAATTCTTGCAAGAGGCTGCGATGACACGCTTCGGCCAGCCCTGCCAGCGCGTCGCAACACGCGTCACGCGCATGAAAGGAGGATTCAGCGGAGGAACGGCAGCGAGCTTTCTGAATGCGATGCGCCTTCGCGATGAGGATCCGAGTTTCTCCACGCTCTCGTTGGACCCGTATGCGCTTTGCCCTGTTAGCGAACGAAGGGGCCCAGATGGACCGGATCGAATGATGCCAATCGAGGTTAAATGGGATGCCGATCTTGAAGCCTGGACGAAACCCTACTTCATGGGCCCGATGAACTCGAAGGTGGTCCGGCGAACGAATGCGATCATGGGGTACCCGTATGGTCAGGATTTCCGATACGAGGAAACGGGTCTGACCCGGGCTGGCATCGGTGGCTGGTGGGCTGCCATGAGCGCCACGCTGTTCGGTCGGCTCTTTCTGACCGCCATGGCAGTTCCGACCACACGCCGCATTTTGCAACGAAGGGTTCTGCCGAAATCCGGCGAAGGCCCCGGCAAAGAGGTAAGAGAGACTGGATCGTACGAGATCGTCATGGTCGGAAAAACCCCAGACTGCGCAACTCTAAAGGCCTGTATCACCGGGCAAGGCGATCCTGGTGTACGATCCACGACCCTGATGCTCACTGAAGCCGCCCTGTGCCTTGCGGAAGATGGAGACAAGATCGCCGTCGGCGGTGGTTTCTGGACACCCGCAGCAGCCTTCGGCGCCTTGTTAAGGCATCGGATTACGACCCACGCAGACATGAGCTTTGAGTTGATCGAGCGCCCCTGAAAACATGAGTGCCTCTCCTTGCGGCACAATCAACTGTTCGCTGCGGTCGAAAGTGCGTTCAGAACGATGACACCAGCGATGATGAGGCCAATCCCGAGGTACGCATAACCGTCCAGCGATTGACCGAAGAAAACAGCGCCCATAAGCGTAACGCCCGCGATGCCGCCACCAGCCCAAACGGAATACGCGATGCCCACCGGCATGGTGCGCACAACAAGCGACATGAAGTAGAAAGCCACTCCAAAGAATGCCAGCGTCAACAGACCATAGCCGATCTTGGTGAAGCCATCCGATAGCATCAGCGACGCGCTGGCCAGGATCTCGATGGCAATTCCAATTGCGAGAAACATCCAATTCACTTGTGATTTCCTTTGATTGAGAAAATGTTCGCTCTTGGTCCCGAATTCGGCTCCCAGACATCACGACGCGCGATCAAACAGACGGTCGCTGACCTTGCAAAGCGCCATTTTCGGCCGAGCTTGCGAGGAACCGGTTGCAGTGACAAATTCGACGGTGAGACCAGGGCATCGCCGACACTAACCGGGCATTTGCCGAAACAACTTTGGGTCCACGGTGGCCGCAGCTAGCAGTCCGCCCCAAAGCGCACCCGGAATCCCGGGGGACATGACATCCTGACCTGCAAGGAAAAGGCCCGGGATTGGCGTCCTTGTTTGCAGCGCCTCGCTCATCAATCGTTCGGGCGTTGTATCGATCCCGTAAAATGCGCCCTTGTGGTGCCCAGTGATCGCTTGTGTCGTAAGCGGCGTTGACAGATTACGGAACACCACAAGTTTGGCCAGTTCCGGGAAATAGGCCTCGAACTGGGCGAACATTGCCTGTTCAACCCGTGCTTTGAAGGTCTGGTAATCTTCGCCTCGTGCACCGGGCATTTTGTCGGCCCATTTCTCCACCACGGACCAGTCAACCCAAGCCACGATCTCGCCTGCATACTTCTGCGACGGTCCGGGATCATGTTCCGGGTCTTTCAGCGAGGCGAAGGATACAAACAAACCGGGCGGCGGTGTGTCCGGTGCATCGGTCCATACCACGTCGACCTTTCCGTCCGGGTAGATCCAATGGTTTGACCGGGTCGCCCCGGCGCGCTGGATATCGCCCTCGAAGCCGACGAACAGGCTGAAATGAGCAACAGAGTGCGGGAGCGAACGGATCTCGTCGATCCAGTCCCGGTGCCCGCAGTCGGCAGGCAGCAGGTGGTTTACGGTTTCTCGCGCGCCGATATCCGAGATCACGGTATCCGTACCTATGATCTCTCCGTTTTCAGTCTGCACGCCAATGACCTGTTCGTCCTCAATCAAAATCTTCTCGACCTTGGCATCCGCTCTCGATTCCCCTCCCGCCTTCGAAATCGTCGGCAAGATGTGCTTGGCTAGTGCGCCCCCGCCCCCTTTGGGATACCAAGCGCCGCTTTCAAGGTAGGATCCGGTGATAAGGGCATGCAAAGCGAAGCTTGCCTTGCTGGGTCTGCCACCATGATCGAACCATTGGGCTGCAAAGGCCGCCGCCAGAACCGGATGGTCGGTTATCTCGTCAATGACGTCCTGAGTGGTCCGCTTGCACCAGCGGTCGATCGCATTACTGTGCCACCACCTTAGCGCTGTGCCAACGATCTCCGGCATCGCACGGGTCGAGGTGACTTTCATGACCGCCTCACGGCCCTCCTTCAATGCAGCGATCCACGCGTCGATGGCATCCGCCTCCTCCGGAAACCGGTCCTTGAGGTCTCGTGCCTGTGCCTCGTATGGGCGGGACAAGGAGAGCGGAGCGGCGTCCCCGATGTGCAAATTGTCGTATATGGTGCCCATCGAGGCCATCTCGATCGGCGCGTCGGCCAACCAATTCAAAAGGCGGCGCTCCCGGTCTTCCGGCGCGACACAATTGAGGTAGTGGATTCCTGCATCCCACGTAAAACCGTCAATCGTGAAGCTATGACTTAGAGCCTGACCGAAAAGTTTTACGTTTCCTGGCAATGTCTTGCTAATCTGCGCGTTACGAGGCGGATGCTGGCGACGAGCGCCCAGGCCGCTGAGCTTTCCACGGTACGTTCCCAGTCTTTCGCCAACCTCCGACACC
>JAJDZT010000023.1 GCA_022824525.1 Silicimonas sp.
TGGCACCCGCTGGTCGAAGAGAGGTGCCAACGCGATGCTCGCGCTCAAGAACTGCGTCATGAACCGCCGGGTGCCCGACTTCCTGGACTGGAAGGTCAGGCAAGCCGTCGCAGCGAGTCACTAACTTGGGCTACACCCCCGCCGGCATTGCTGCTTCCGATACCGCCGGCGTTGCCATTTACCCCTAGCTCAGCGAGTTCAAGCCCGACCGTTCCCCTCGCCGTCAAGCTGGTTTTAGAGGCCCGACTGACTTCAATGCCTTTGCGGGAGGTATTCACCGCGGCGGCCCGACCTGCAGGCACATCAACCGATCGGTCACCGTCCGACACCTCGACAAGTCCACGATCCACACGCACATCTGACCGGGATCGACGGACCGTGACCTCAAACACGGTTCCCTTCACCACGGCCGCAAGATGAGGCGTAACAACGCTTGTATGCTGCCTTCGACGTTTTTCAACGGAGAGAAGGATCGAACCCCTCCTCTGTGTAACTTTTGTCTTTTGCCCACTCGGTTGAGACACGGAAACGGCGGCAACCGTGTTTTCGCGGTACATGATCCGTTCCCGCCCATTCGCAAGAATAACCCTTGCCCGGGGACCAGTGCGCACCCAATAGGCATTTGGTACAGCTGCCCCCGCTTGGATTGGGCGCCAGGATGAACCATCCGCAGAAACGCTGACGTTCTTCGTGGCGCGCTCGACTAACCATTCGGAAGCGTGAGCAAGGCCAGAGAACAAGATTGAGAAAAGGAAAACTAGGAAAGCGCTTTTCAGCATTCGGATCTACCTCTCATGCCCCGAGTGAAAGAGCTACTGACAAGAAGTTAACCAGCGCCTTATCAAATCGCGCGAATTTGGGGCCTTGTTCAGGCAAAGCTGTCTGATCGACGGGTCGTGATCGGCATCACAGGCCAACCTGCGGCAATTCAAGCTTGACGGCGCATGTATCCGCAGAACGGACAACTCTCTAGCAAGCTCTCAACAAAAAAGGGCACCCGAAGGCGCCCTTTCAAAGTTCAGATAAGCGAACAGCTTACATCATGCCGCCCATGCCGCCCATGTCGGGCATGCCGCCGCCAGCGCCTGCGCCTTCCTTGGCAGGCTTGTCGGCAACCATGGCTTCCGTCGTGATCAGCAGGCCCGCGATGGAGGCTGCATCCTCAAGCGCGGTCCGCACGACTTTCGCCGGGTCGATCACGCCGAAGGAGAACAGATCGCCATACTCTTCGGTCTGCGCGTTGAAGCCGAAGGATGTGTCGTCGCTTTCGCGGATTTTGCCCGCAACGACTGCCCCGTCCACACCGGCGTTCTCAGCGATCTGACGAAGCGGCGCTTCCAAAGCGCGGCGCACGATGGCGATACCGGCGTCTTGGTCGCTGTTGTCACCCGACAGACCTTCGAGACCCTTTGCGGCCTGAACAAGAGCAACACCGCCGCCAACGACGATGCCTTCCTGGACGGCAGCGCGGGTCGCGTTCAGAGCATCGTCCACGCGGTCCTTACGCTCTTTCACTTCCACTTCGGTCATGCCGCCGACGCGGATGACGGCAACACCGCCAGCCAACTTGGCAACACGTTCCTGAAGCTTCTCACGGTCGTAGTCGGAGGAGGTTTCCTCGATCTGCTGACGGATTTGTGCAACCCGCGCTTCGATCTCGGCCTTCTCGCCTGCGCCATCAACGATGGTGGTTTCGTCCTTCGTGATCGAAACGCGTTTGGCCGTGCCGAGCATGTCCATGGTCACGTTTTCGAGCTTCATGCCGAGGTCTTCCGAGATGACCTGGCCACCGGTCAGGATCGCGATGTCCTGCAGCATGGCCTTGCGGCGATCGCCGAAGCCCGGCGCCTTGACGGCCGCGATCTTCAGACCACCGCGCAGCTTGTTGACGACGAGCGTGGCCAGAGCCTCGCCTTCTACGTCTTCCGCGATGATGATGAGCGGCTTCTGCGACTGGATCACCGACTCGAGCAGCGGAACCATCGGCTGCAGCGACGAGAGCTTCTTCTCGTGCAGCAGGATCATGGCGTCTTCCAGCTCGGTCGTCATCTTGTCAGGGTTGGTGACAAAGTATGGCGAAAGGTAACCACGGTCGAACTGCATGCCTTCGACGACTTCGGTTTCCGTTTCCAGGCCTTTGTTTTCTTCGACGGTGATAACGCCGTCATTGCCGACCTTTTGCATCGCGTCTGCGATCTGGCGGCCGATTTCAGCTTCGCCGTTGGCCGAGATGGTACCCACCTGGGCAACTTCGTCGCTGTCTTTGACGTCGCGCGATGCTGCCTTGATGGCCTCGACCACGTTGGCAACGGCGCTATCGATGCCGCGCTTCAGGTCCATCGGGTTCATGCCGGCCGCAACCGACTTCATGCCTTCCTTGACGATGGCCTGGGCCAGAACCGTCGCGGTCGTCGTGCCGTCACCGGCTTCGTCATTGGTACGCTGGGCCACTTCCTTGACCATTTGCGCGCCCATGTTCTCGAACTTGTCTTCCAGTTCGATTTCCTTCGCGACCGAAACACCGTCCTTGGTGATGCGCGGCGCGCCGAAGGATTTTTCGATGACAACGTTACGGCCTTTCGGGCCGAGGGTAACCTTCACCGCATCTGCAAGGGTGTTTACACCCGTCAGCATGCGATTGCGGGCGTCGGTGTCAAATTTGACGTCCTTAGCTGACATATGTCTAGCTCCTGTTTATCTGTGTTTCCAACGGCGAGATCAGGCGACGAGGCCCAGGATATCGCTTTCTTTCATGATCAGCAGTTCTTCACCGTCCAGCGTGATCTCGGTTCCGGACCACTTGCCGAACAGGATCTTGTCGCCTGCCTTGACGTCCATTGCGATCCGGTCGCCGTCTTCGTCACGTGCGCCTGCGCCGACGGCCACAACTTCGCCCTCTGCGGGCTTTTCCTTGGCATTGTCGGGGATGATCAGACCACCAGCGGTCTTTTCGTCGCTTTCTACGCGGCGTACGAGGACGCGGTCATGAAGCGGAGTGAAAGCCATATTGAACGCTCCTTGGTTCAGTTGTTTCTCCCTTTAGCACTCGACCTGAGTGAGTGCTAACGGCGGGGAGATAAGAAAAGAGCATCCACGAGTCAATATTTCGCCGCAAGTTTCGTAGAAAGTTTTTCTGACCGCCAAATTTCCTGTATTCAGCCCAGAATTCGAGACGAGCAAATCATGAACAAAGCCATAGTCACTCTAATTTTGTTGATCTTCCCTTGGCTGGCCTACGCCCAGTCTTGCGGCAATCGCGATCTCATTTCAGAGCTGGACGCAGCAGATCGTGCGGCGCTCGATGCTTTGGTCGCACCGCACGCATATCCCGAAGGCAACCTCTATCGGGCCACCAAGGGCGACAGTGCTGTCACGGTTGTTGGCACTCTTCACCTGCCGGATGCGCGTCATGACGCAATGGTCAGGGCAGTGACGCCCGCAATTGAAAAGGCGGATCTGCTGATCCTCGAAGCGACGAGCGAAGCGCAGGCCGAAATCCAGCTCATGACCGCGACCGCGCCTGAAATGTTTTTCCTGACAGAGGGCCCGACGCTCATTGATCTCTTGTCAGAAAACGAATGGGCGCGTCTTACCGCGATTTTGTCGGACTACGGCATACCGGGGTTCATGGCCGCAAAATTCCAACCCTGGTTTCTGGGCATGACGCTCGCGGTGCCGCCCTGCGCGCTCATCGACATCCAGCAAGGGAAGCAGGGGCTCGATCTTCTCCTCGAAAACGTTGCCCGCGAAAATAGTGTCCCGATCGCCGAGCTGGATGATCTTGAGGAACTGATGGACCTGCTCGCCGGCGATCCGCTCGAAAAGCAACTGGAGGGGCTTCGGCTGTTTCTCTCCATGAAGATGGAGAATGACGCGGAACTAACGACGATGGTGGAACGGTACTTTCAGGGCAAGGCCCGCGAGGTGGTGGAGTTTTCGAGATTGACGCTCGAAGAAAAGAACATTCCGACCGAGCTCTTCGACGACATGATGCAAGGCATTCTCGAAGATCGGAACATCGCGTGGGAACCCAAGATTGTTGAACTCGTTGCTGGCAAAGACGCGGTCCTTGCCGTGGGCGCGGCGCATCTCTCCGGCGAAAGCGGTGTCCTCCGCGCGTTGGAACGCGCCGGCTACACGATCGAGCGGCTCTAACCGCACAACCTCGAACGGGACGGCGGGCGGGGCGAGGCTCCGTCAGGAGCGAGCGTCGTCCCGACGTTTGGAGACAATGTATTCGCGCCTTAGCGTGTAAAGGCCGGTCGCCACGATGATCGCTGCACCGACCCAGGTCCAGAAATCCGGCAACTGCCCAAAGACGACAAAGCCGTAGAACGTGCCCCAAAGGATCAGCGTGTACTGCATCGGCGCGACCACGACGGCCATCGCCAGTTCCAGAGCTTTGATCACACAGATCTCGGCTGCTGCCGCGATCACTGCCATCAAGGCCAACAAACCCCACTCATAGCCGGATGGCGTCTTCCACACGAACGCCATCGGCACCGACAAGACCGCGACTGACACGAGCGCCGTGTAAACGATCGTCGTTGACGTGTTGTCGCTATCCGAAAGCGCCCGGCTCACCACCTGTCGGATCGCGAAGAAAAACGCAGCAAGTACGATCAAACCGGCCGCTGGATGAACGATGCCCAATCCCGGTCGAATGACGATCAATGCGCCAACGAAACCCAGTGTGACAGCGACCCAGCGCCGGATGCCCACCGCCTCCCTCAGGATCAGCGCCCCCATCATCGTCACCATGAAAGGGGCAACGAAACTTATCGCCACGGCATCAGCAAGAGCGACATAACTCACGCCGAAAATAAAGAGCGCAGCCGAACATGCCGCGACGAAGCCACGCAGCAATTGCAGTCTCGGATGCCCGGTCTTCAGTATGCGTCGCCCCTGCATCGTAATCAGGAATACGGCCACCGCCAGAAGCCCGAGTTGCCGCGTCCAGACAATCTGGAACGGGTGCAGACTGTCGGTCAGGAACTTTGCCGTGGTATCCACGGCGGAAAACAGGAACATCCCCAAGCCCATGAACAGCAAACCCTTGCCGTTCTCGGCACGCCGGGCAACCGGCACCGCAAGCGGTGAAATGGGTGACATGGGTGTTGGGATGGGTCGTCCTCCGTCTCTGACCAGCTAGACAGCAACGGGCCCGGCGTACAAGCAAAGAATGTTGACAGCTTGAGCGTGGTCCCGTATCCCGCGCGGGTCTCCGGGAGCGCAAACCTCCCGGTCCCTGGCAGGCTCAGGGATCGCCCCCCATCAGCGCGTTGCGCCCATGGGGGCGTTTGGCGTTTAGCGGGTCGGTACATAGGTATCGGCTAAGGGTTCAACCGGCAAAAGGAGGGGGTATGAATGATTTGTGAGCGACCAAACGCCCCGGATTTGCTAGAGAATTCGGGGAGGCGGATAGGTCTCGGGCTGGATCGTCTCGTAGGGCATTGTGACCCTGTAAAGGAGCTTAGCCTTCGCCTGTTTCC
>JAJDZT010000147.1 GCA_022824525.1 Silicimonas sp.
GGTGTCGGAGGTTGGCGAAAGACTGGGAACGTACCGTGGAAAGCTCAGCGGCCTGGGCGCTCGTCGCCAGTATCCGCCTCGTAACGCGCAGATTAGCAAGACATTGCCAGGAAACGTAAAACTTTTCGGTCAGGCTCTAAGTCGCTGCCGAAACGTCGCAACTCGTCGCCCTCGAGTGTCACAAGAATGACCTCCGGGCCTTCGTTCGCAATCCAAAGACCGCAAAATGTAGGATCGTATTCGAGGCTCGCGGGGCGGTTCAGATCGTAGCGCCCGGTCTCTACTAGATCGAGTGCGATGGCGGGTGACGCGCAAAGCGCGAGGACAAAAGCCAGTCTCATTCAATGGATGATAGCGCGAAGTCGAAACGAAGGAAGTGTCATTTGCCAAGTTGCCAAAGTGTCGTTCCCGGCTACATCCCCGTGTCCGAGGGAGTTGATATGAAGCGAGCACTTCTGATCGGCGCATCTGGTGGTCTCGGCTCGGCCATCGCCGAAGAACTGGCACGGCGAGGCTGGCTCGTCACTGGTCTTTCGCGTTCCGTTGACGGTCTCGATGTCACAGATGAGGCATCGATCGAGGCGGTGTTTTCCAACCTTCGGGGTCCATTCCATCTGGTGTTTGTGGCTACAGGAGCCCTTGTCGTGAACGGCTATGAGCCGGAGAAAGCAGTGCGGGATGTCCAGCCGCAAGGCGTCATTGATCAGATCAAGGTCAACGCTCTTGGACCGATGCTGGTGCTTAAGCATGCATTGGCGTTTCTCCCCAAAAATGAACGTGCGGTCTTTGCGGCACTTTCGGCGCGTGTGGGATCCATCGGCGACAACAGTATTGGTGGATGGCACAGCTACCGGACATCGAAAGCGGCGCTCAATCAATTGATCCACGGCGCAGCCATTGAAATGAAGAGGACGCATAGACAAGCCATAGCCGTGTGCCTCCACCCGGGCACGGTCGAAACACCTTTCACTGCCAAGTATGCCGGACGTCACAAAACGGTTTCTGCGAAGGTCGCGGCAGACAACTTGACGAACGTCATCGAGGCTTTGGAACCCGAAGATACAGGTGGGTTCTTCGACTATGCGGGCAAGGAGATACCCTGGTGAGGCTCATTCTCGTCTTGGGTGATCAACTCACCGATACGATTGCCGCGTTGCGTGAAGGCGACCCTGCAAAAGATGTGGTCGTCATGGCGGAGGTTGCCGACGAGGCTGCTTATGTGCCGCACCACCCGAAGAAGATAGCATTTTGCTTTGCCGCCATGCGTCACTTCGCTGAAGAGTTGCGCGCCGATGGGTGGACGGTGGATTATGCCAAGCTGACGGACGGCTTGAAGAGTGTTCCCGAGGCGTTGGTGGCTGCGTCGGAGAGGCACGGGACGACAGAAATCATTGCGACACGTCCGGGCGAGTGGCGCTTGATAGGTGCGCTGGAAGGCCTGCCGCTCTCGGTCATGCTTTTGGAAGACGATCGTTTCGTTGCGTCTCATGCTGAGTTCGACGCGTGGGCGGAGGGCCGCAAGGAACTTCGCATGGAGTACTTTTACCGAGAGATGCGGCGCAAGAACGGTTTCCTGATGGACGGGGACAAGCCGGAGGGAGGCAAGTGGAACTTCGACCATAACAATCGAAAATCAGCGCCTGCGTCCGTCGATTTCAGCGGTCCGATGAAGTTCCACCCGGACGATGCGACCGAAGAAGTTCTGGAGCTTGTGCAAGACCGGTTCGGCGACAACTTTGGGGAGCTTCGTCCCTTTTGGTTCGCGGTGACCCGTGCGGATGCACGCCGTGCGTTGGCGCATTTCATATCTGGTGGGCTTGAGAAGTTTGGTGACTTTCAGGACGCCATGATGGCTGAAGAGCGTTTCCTTTGGCACTCGGTTCTTTCGATGTACTTGAATGCGGGTCTTCTTGACCCGATCGAAATCTGCGAGGCGGCGGAAACAGCCTATCGCGACGGAGCCGCGCCGATCAACGCGGTTGAAGGCTTCATTCGGCAAATCATTGGATGGCGCGAATACATGCGCGGCATCTATTTTCGTGAAGGGCCGGACTATGTGCAGAGGAATTCTCTCGACCATCGTCGTAAGCTGCCCGCATTTTTCTGGACTGGCGAAACCGGTATGCGTTGCGTCGCAAAGGCCGTCGAGCAAACGAGGGATGAAGCCTATGCCCACCACATCCAGCGTTTGATGGTTACGGGCAACTTTGCCCTCTTGGCTGGAATTGATCCGTTCGAAGTGCACGAGTGGTACCTTGCCGTCTACGCGGATGCGTATGAATGGGTGGAGGCACCGAATGTCATCGGCATGAGTCAGTTTGCTGATGGAGGTATCGTTGGCTCAAAGCCGTATGTTTCGTCCGGAAACTACATCGACCGAATGTCCGACTACTGCTCGGACTGTGAGTATTCTGTGAAAACAAAGGTCGGCGACGGAGCGTGCCCGTTTAATCTCTTGTACTGGGAGTTTCTCAACCGGCATCGAACCCGTTTCGAGAAAAACCCACGTATGGCGCAGATGTATCGGACATGGGACCGGATGGACGAAGGAAAACGTGCCCGCATTCTGGAGGAGGCGGGCACGTTTCTGGAGACGCTGTAGCATGCGTCAGGGGTGGGGTTTGCCGTCGGACCTTCCTTTGCCGAGTTCCTCCCCAAAAATGTCAACGAACTCGATCCGCTCGGTAACATGTTGCCGGTAGGTTTTCCCGACAAATGGGTTGGGCTCGCCTTCCATCCGCCAGGCTCTGAAACTTTTGAGCCTAAAGGACGTCAGCATAAAATAGACGTATCGAAATATTGCCGAACGACTCGAAAGGTCTGACGCAGTTAGTCTAAACATCACATACTCTTCAAAAACTACGCACAGTTGCATGCAGCTAACACACCCTATGGTTGTGTCACTGACAATGGGCGAAAGTGAGGCATTTCGCGGCTATTTCTCGGATGTTTAGTTAACTGAAGGTTAACACCACAGTGCTGGCAGAGATCGTCGTGCTGGGCCGATGGGCCACGGCAACGGGGCCCCGCGTCTCCAGAAACTTGACTGCGGAGGACGTGCACCCCTAATCTGCCAACGCATTGACGGGCGTAAAGTTTTGTTTCTGTGATGTTGGCGCGAGCACAATACGGAGCGATGGCGGCGCGCCCCGGATGAGGATACCCAATCGGGCTTGGAGATGAGCGGCAAAAAGATAAAAAACATGGAAGAGTTCGCTGCCGCGGCGGGCATCTCGCGCCCGACGGTGTCGAAGTATTTCAATGATCCGGACAGCGTTAAAGTCAAAACCCGCGCCATCATCGAGGCCGCGCTCGAGAAGCATGACTATCGCCCGAACATCTTCGCAATGAACCAGAATCGGCGATTGACGAAGAACATCGGGATCGTTGTGCCATACTTGGCTGATCCATTCTTCGGAGAAATCGCGCGTGTCATCGAACAGCGTTGCATTCAGGCGGGCTTCTGGCCGATCCTCTTCAGTTCCCATGGCGAGCAGTCGGTTGAGCGGGACATACTGGAAAGCTTGCGTGGTCTAAAGCCTGCAGGAGTGTTGCTTGCTCCGCTTGGTCGGGCCTCCGATCAGTTGGCGATCGAAAAGTTTTGCCGCGACGTACCGACGGTACTGTTCGACAGTAACATTGAAGGTGTCGGAGAGGCTTTTGTGGGCTCTGACAACTTCAGTTTTGTGTCCCAAACCGTCGAATACATCACGCGAGACGGTGATCCGCCAAGTTTCTTCGAGATGCGTACGCCCGCCAATCCGAACGCGAACAAGCGGCGGATAGCTTATGTTCAGATGATGGAGAGACTTGGTTTCGAGCCACATATCATTCGTGCGGAGGGCGAGGGCTGGGCGTTTGAAGAAATCGGAAAGCAAGGAGCGCATCAAGCATTCGAGACCGGTGAGATGACTGGGCGATCGACAATTGTGTGCAGCAACGATCGTTTGGCCATCGGTTTTCTTGCTGCGTGTTTTGAACGTGGAGTGACCGTTGGGCGGGAGCCGGGTTCCATGTTGCGGGTCGCTTCAAACGACGATCATCCGTTCTCCAGATTCACCTGCCCGTCGTTGACGACGGCGGCACACGACTATGAGCGGGTCTCGAATCAGAGTGTCGAAACCCTCTTTGAGTTGATCGAGAGTGGCGGTCATTTCCGAGAGCGTCGCGAGATTCTCTTCCCCGCAAGGCTTGTTTTACGGGCGTCTGCTTAAAAATTTGCGCGCGTAAAAAACTTCTTGATCGTATTTCAATGTTGCTGTTAACCTGACGGAAGGTTTCCAACACCAAGGGAGGACATTGGATGACCTTTAAGGCTTATCTGGCCTCGGCGACTGCTGTTTCGATTTGCGTAGGCAGCGCCGCATTCGCCGAGCAACTTACAATCGCAACAGTGAACAACGGCGATATGATCCGTATGCAGGGCTATACGGACGACTTCACCGCCAAAACCGGTCACACCGTCGAGTGGGTCACGCTGGAAGAGAACGTTCTTCGCCAGCGTGTCACGACTGACATCACCACCAAAGGTGGCCAGTTCGACATCATGACCATCGGCATGTACGAAGCGCCGATCTGGGGTGCGAACGGCTGGCTCGTTCCGCTTGATGATCTTTCCGCTGAATACGACGTTGATGACATCCTGCCCGCAATGGCAGGTGGTCTGAGCCATGACGGCACGCTCTATGCGGCACCGTTCTACGGCGAAAGCTCGATGATCATGTATCGCACAGACCTCATGGAAGCCGCTGGCATGGACATGCCGGACGCGCCGACATGGGACTTCATCCGCGAAGCTGCGGCTGCGATGACCGATCGGGACAACGAGATCAACGGCATTTGCCTTCGCGGCAAGGCTGGTTGGGGTGAAGGCGGCGCTTTCATCACTGCGATGTCCAACTCCTTCGGCGCGCGCTGGTTCGACGAAGACTGGAACGCAACGTTTGATGGCGACGCTTGGAAGAACACGCTTGAGTTCTTCGTCGGCATGATGAACGAATCCGGTCCGGCCGGTTATGCCACGAACGGCTTCAACGAAAACCTGTCGCTCTTCCAGCAAGGCAAGTGTGGCATGTGGATCGACGCAACTGTTGCGGCATCGTTCGTGACCAACCCGAACGACTCGACTGTCGCTGACAGCGTCGGCTTCGCTCTGGCGCCGGACACTGGTCTTGGCAAGCGTTCGAACTGGCTTTGGGCCTGGGCACTGGCTGTTCCGGCTGGCACCCAGAAAGAAGCTGCGGCTAAAGCCTTCATCGAGTGGGCAACGTCGAAAGAGTACATCGAACTCGTCGCCGCCAATGAAGGTTGGGCAAACGTCCCACCGGGTGCACGTCAGTCACTTTACGACAACCCAGAGTACCAGAAGGTGCCTTTCGCACAGATGACGCTGGACTCGATCCTGTCCGCTGACCCGAACGACTCGACCGTGGAACCGTCGCCTTACGTCGGCATCCAGTTCGCGGCTATTCCGGAATTCGCAGGCATTGCGACGGAAGTCAGCCAGGAGTTCTCGGCGGTATATGCCGGGCAGCAGTCGGTGGACGAGGCGCTCGCAAAGGCGCAGGCGATCACCAACGAAGCTATGGAAGCCGCGGGTTACCGCTAGGGCCTCCTCCCAGCTCGGAAGGCGGCGTTGACCGTCGCCTTCCGACGCAATTCTCGTGTATCATTCGTAAACGCGGTCAGTTACGGACCAATTCGCCTGCGTCAGGGGGAGGACTTGCGTTATGGCAACTCAGCATTCGCGTTCCGCAGCACGACTGATGATGGCACCGGCCGTTTTCCTGCTCCTCGTCTGGATGCTCGTGCCGCTTTCCATGACACTTTGGTTTTCCTTCCGGCGCTTCCTGCCGCTTCGTGGAGGTGATCAGGGGTTTGTCGGATTTGAGAATTACACGCGGTTCGTCTCGTCGAGTTCTTTCTGGCCTGCAGTTCAAACAACGCTGATCATTGTTGTCGGTATTCTGATCATCACGGTTTGCTTTGGCATCCTTCTGTCCCTGTTGCTGGATCAGCCGATGTGGGGACAGGGGATTGTCCGCATTCTTGTCATCGCGCCGTTCTTCGTGATGCCAACCGTGTCGGCGCTGGTCTGGAAGAACATGTTCATGGATCCGGTGAACGGATTGCTCGCCCATCTCTGGCGGTTCTTCGGGGCTGACCCGGTGGTGTGGTTGAGCGATGTTCCAATCTTCTCCATCGTGATGATCGTATCGTGGCAGTGGCTACCCTTCGCGACACTGATCTTGTTGACGGCCATCCAATCGCTTGACAGCGAGCAGCTTGAGGCAGCCGAAATGGATGGCGCACCGGTGTTGAAGCGGTTCTGGTTCATCATCCTGCCGCATCTGAGCCGAGCGATCACGATCGTGATCCTGATCCAGACGATCTTCCTTCTCTCGATTTTTGCGGAGATCTTCGTGACCACAGGCGGTGCCTTTGGAACGCGAACACTGACCTACCTGATCTTCCAGCGGGTTCTTGAGAGCCAGAATGTTGGCCTTGGATCGGCTGGGGGTGTCTACGCCATCATTCTCGCCAACATTGTCGCGCTTTTCCTGATGCGCATCGTTGGTAAGAACTTGGACGCTTGAGGAGGGACGAGGAATGGCACGCGCAGTTACGTCTCAAAGAAAAGCGATCAATACCGTTGTGGCCTGGGCCATCGGATTGCTGATCTTCTTCCCGATCCTCTGGACAATCCTGACCAGCTTCAAGACGGAGGCGCAGGCGATTGCCAGCCCGCCGATCTTCCTCAACTTCGACTGGACGCTTGAGAATTACGCGGTGGTTCAGGAGCGGTCGAATTACATGCGGTTCCTCTGGAACTCGGTCATCATCGCTGGCGGTTCGACATTGCTCGGTGTTTTGATTGCGGTCCCGGCGGCTTGGTCGATGGCTTTTGTTCCGTCGAAGCGGACGAAGGATATTCTGCTCTGGATGCTCTCCACGAAGATGCTTCCAGCGGTGGGTGTGCTCTACCCGATTTATCTGCTGTTCATTCAGCTGGGCCTTCTCGACAGCCGCGCCGGTCTGGTCATTGTTATTATGCTGATCAACCTGCCGATCATTGTCTGGATGCTATACACCTACTTCCGCGAAATACCGGGTGAGATCCTCGAGGCGGCGCGGATGGATGGGGCAACTTTGCGCGAAGAAATCATCTACGTGCTGACACCCATGGCCATACCGGGGATCGCATCGACCATCCTCTTGAACTTCATCCTGGCATGGAACGAGGCCTTCTGGACGCTCAACCTGACGGCTGTGAACGCGGCGCCGCTCACCGCCTTCATCGCCAGTTATTCGAGCCCGGAAGGCCTCTTCTTTGCAAAGCTTAGCGCGGCCTCAACAATGGCTATTGCGCCAATCCTGATACTTGGCTGGTTCAGCCAGAAACAACTCGTCCGAGGCCTGACCTTCGGCGCGGTGAAATAGGGAGACGATCCGTGGGACGCATTACGCTTGAGAAAGTCTCGAAGAGATTCGGAGATGTGGAAGTTATCCCGCCGCTGGACCTTGAGATCGACGAAGGGGAGTTCGTGGTCTTCGTTGGTCCGTCGGGATGCGGAAAGTCCACGCTCCTGCGGTTGATCGCGGGGCTGGAGGATGTGACGTCAGGCAAGGTCGTGATCGACGGCGAAGACGCGACCAGGGTGCCGCCAGCGAAGCGTGGACTGGCGATGGTGTTCCAGTCCTATGCGCTCTACCCGCATATGACGGTGCGGAAGAATATCGCGTTTCCGATGCGGATGGCGAAGATACCCGAAGACGAACAGAAGCGCCGCATCGAACAGGCGGCCGCGGCCCTGAACCTGACCGACTATCTTGATCGGCGTCCGGGTCAATTGTCTGGCGGTCAGCGGCAGCGTGTTGCCATCGGGCGTGCCATCGTGCGCGAACCGGCTGCGTTTCTGTTCGATGAACCGCTGTCGAATCTGGATGCAGCATTGCGCGTCGGAATGAGGTTGGAAATCAGCGAACTTCACAAACGCCTAGAGACTACAATGATCTATGTTACTCACGATCAGGTCGAGGCGATGACCATGGCAGACAAGATCGTCGTTCTGCGGGCGGGTCATATCGAGCAGGTCGGTTCACCACTAGAGCTATATCACAATCCGCAAAATGTCTTTGTGGCTGGCTTCATCGGATCGCCCAAAATGAATCTCATCGAAGGTGAAGAGGCGGCAAAGCACAATGCCCATACGATCGGTATTCGGCCGGAGCATATCGATGTGTCTCGTGATGGCGGCGGAGTTTGGTCCGGTCGGGTCGGTGTGGCCGAACACCTCGGATCGGATACGTTCTTCCATATTCACGAAACTGGGTTGGCCGAGACAATCACGGTTCGTGCGCCGGGAGAAGTTCAGTTCAAGCACGGTGATCAGATTGGACTGACCCCTCGCGCGGACCTTGTGCACAAGTTTGATGCGGAAGGACTGCGGATCGTATGACGCGCTTGGACGGCAAAGCGGCGCTGATTACTGGCGCGGCTCGGGGTATCGGACGTGCGTTCGCCGAAGCTTACGTGCGGGAGGGCGCGCGCGTTGCAATTGCTGATATCGACATCGCCAGAGCACGTGAAACCGCAGCTGAGATCGGTGCCTCCGCGATTGCCGTCGAGATGGATGTGACGTCTCAGGAAAGCATTGCTTTTGGCGTGGCTTCGACTGTTGAGAGCTTTGGTGGGATCGACATTTTGATAAACAACGCGGCGATTTTCTCCGCCGCACCAATTGTCGAGATCGACCGCAGGGACTACCAGCGTGTCTTTGATATTAACGTTTCGGGCACACTCTTCACAATGCAGGCGGTTGCGAAACACATGATGGACCGTGCTAAAGGCGGCAAGATTATCAACATGGCAAGTCAGGCCGGACGTCGCGGCGAAGCGCTTGTCGCAGTGTATTGCGCGACGAAGGCTGCCGTTATCTCTTTAACGCAATCAGCTGGTTTGAACCTAATCGAGCATGGCATCAACGTGAATGCAATTGCGCCGGGCGTCGTTGATGGTGAACATTGGGATGGCGTTGACGCTTTTTTTGCGAAGTATGAAAACAAGGCGCCTGGTCAGAAAAAAAGGGAAGTAGGCGAAGGTGTTCCGTTCGGCCGGATGGGAGTGCCGGAAGATCTGACAGGGATGGCGGTCTTCCTGGCAAGCTCGGAGTCGGACTACATCGTCGCTCAGTGTTACAATGTGGATGGTGGCCAGTGGATGAGCTAACGGCGCTTTCGAATGCGACGCTCGCAGAATTGCCGGACGATGTCCGGGTTCCTCGTTACGACCGTTCGACACTGAAACCGGGTATTGTTCATATCGGTCTCGGTAATTTTCATCGTGCCCACCAAGCCTGGTATCTTCACCGGCTCATGGATGAGGGTCTTGCGCACGATTGGGCAATTGTTGGGGCGGGCGTTCGAGAGGCTGATGTCGCACAGCGGGAGAGACTTCTGAAGCAGGACTGTCTGACGACGCTTATCGAACTTGATCCTTCCGGAAGCTCCGCTGAAGTGACGGGGGCGATGATCGATTTTATACCTGTTGAAGCCGGCAACGCTGCGTTGATAGCCCAAATGGCTGATCCATCCATTCGTATTGTCGCGCTTACGGTTACCGAGGGCGGCTATTTCATATTGCCAGATGGGGCCTTCGACACTGATCACCCAGACATCCGCCATGATGCGAACAACCCGGCTACGCCACGGACGGCATTTGGAGCGATGGTTGCCGCTTTGCGGATGCGGCGAAGCTCAGGTGTAGGTCCGTTCAGTGGCCTATGTTGCGATAACTTGCAGGGCAACGGCGCGATCCTGCGACAAACTGTTGTTTCGCTTGCGCGCATGTCGGACCCGGACTTGGCGGATTGGATTGAGCAGCACTGTAGTTTTCCGAATTCCATGGTGGATTGCATTGTGCCAGCGACCGGACCGAAGGAACTCGACTTGGTTCGCAAGTGCTTTGGTATCGCGGATGCAGCCCCGGTCACGCATGAGAATTTTCGGCAATGGGTCATTGAAGATGACTTCTGCGCTGGGCGACCGGATTGGGACAGGGCAGGTGCGACGTTTTCCGATCGGGTCCACGACTTTGAGTTGATGAAGCTCCGCATCCTAAATGCTGGTCATCAGTTGTTAGCCAATGCGGGTGAATTGCTTTCGGTCGAAACGATATCCGGCTGCATGGAGCATCGCGCGATAAGAGACTTCTTCGGTAAAGTTCTGCGAGATGAGATCGAGCCTGAGGTCAAGCCCGTACCAGGCATGACACCTGCGGGTTACGTTGATTTGATCGAGAGGCGGTTTTCCAACCCGAGAATCGTCGACACAACACGACGCGTGGCGTTTGATGGCACCTCTCGCCATCCTGGCTTTTTGCATCCAACGATCCGCGAGCGCCAGGAAGCAGGCAAGGACATTCAGGGGCTCGCACTGGCTGAGGCCATCTGGGCAAGGATGTGTGCTGGCCAACGCGAAGATGGCAGCAGCATCGAGGCGAACGATCCTCATTGGGACTTGCTAATTGCGACCGCGCATGTGGCGAAGGAGCGCCCTGAAGCGTGGCTACAGTTGACGCAATTCTATGGTGGGCTTGGAACCAACAACGCTTTTTCGGATGCTTTTGCACATTGGCTGGGGCTGATCTGGTCTGACGGAACGGAGAATGCGCTTCGGGCATACGTCCGAGGTTCCTGAGCGGCTTTTAGGATTTTCTCTGTTCCGAAAAGTGTCTGCATAGGCTGAAGCCGACCTTTGCGTGAAATGTGATTTTCCGTTTGGTTGGTCAGACATGGCATCTCAATTCTGTCCAATCCCCGAACTTCGCTGGACGCTAGGCTTGGTTCAGACCAATCTGGCAGTGATTTCGACGGGGAACCTTCCAGTGTGAGTGACCACAGGATCGAACAAATACGTGTCCACCGGATACGGATCCCGGCAAAAGCTGTGCATTCTCACGGCAGTGGCGATGTTGCGGGGGTACATTCAGTCATCCTTGAGCTGGTCACGGAAAGTGGCTTGGTCGGCTGGGGAGAAGCGTCACCTTGGCCGGTCTTCACTGGAACGGCAGAAGGAAGCGCGGCGGCGTTGAACGAATACTTTCGGCCATTCTTGCTTGGTGCCGACCCGGTACAAGTTGAGGGGCACATGCAGGCCGCGGATCGTTCAGTTGTCGGACATCCGGAGGCGAAGGCCGCGCTGGAAATGGCCTTATTGGATCTTGTGGGCAAGATCAGCGGTTTATCTGTTTCAGAACTTGTCGGGGGCCGGTTGCGAGACGAGATGGGATTGAGTTTTTCAGTCGCAAATCCCGACTTTGACGCGGATCTAGAAGACGTCGCCGCGCTATGGGACGACGGGGTGCGGATATTCAAGCTCAAGACCGGGTTTGCCGATCATGCCTTCGATTTGATGCGGTTGGAGCGATTGCGTGATCGATATGGCGACAAGGTGGACCTCAGGATCGATTACAATCAAGGTCTTGCCGCCTATGATGCTGTGCGTACGTTGCGCGATTTGGAGGCGTTTCGTCCGACGTTCATCGAACAACCCGTGAAAATGCACGAACGCGAAGTTTTGGCACATATTTCGCACGTCATAGATGCGCCGATTATGGCGGATGAAAGCGTATTCGATGCCAAGACTGCTCTTCTGGGTGCGCAGATAAGGATGGCCGATGTTTTCTCGCTCAAGGTGATGAAGTCCGGAGGTATCAGACGCGCGTTGGAAGTGGCGAGCATTGCGAGAGCAGCCGGGATTGAAGTTTATGGGGGATGCATGTTTGAAACCGGCCTCGCCCATGCGGCCGGAACGCATCTGATGGCGGCGGTCCCAGACCTACGCCTGCAGTGCGAATTCTATATGGCAACCTACTATGTCCAGGACGACATCCTGTTAGAACCATTTCCAGTAAGACAAGGCAGAGTTCTCGTACCCGACGGGCCCGGGCTGGGAGTGTCTGTTGATCCCGAGAAGCTGGCTCATTACGCCGTTGCAAACGTGATGGACTGAGGACCTGATCATGGAAACTGCAGAAGAAATGACAGGTGCCGAGGCCATTCTCCGGATGCTTGAGTTGCACGGTGTCACTCATGTTTTTGGGTTGCCGGGCGAAACGACAATTGGCTGGTACAAGGAATGGCGTAAGTCGGACATCGAGTATGTTCTGACAAGAGACGAGCGGACAGCGTCTTTCGCGGCAGAGGCATACGCCAAGGTCACCGGTCGACCTGCAGTGTTGGAAGCACCAAGCCCGGGCGTAACACACTGTACGCCTGGCATGGCGGAAGCGTATCTCAGCTCTGTTCCGGTCGTCTTCTTTTCGTCGGATATTCCAATAAATCAGGACAAGAAGCATGGCCTGACGGGCATTGATCAGACGGCATTGTATGCCTCGATTGCCAAGGAGTCATTTCACCTTACGAATGTGCGTGAGATTCCGTTCACGCTTCGGCGGGCCTTTCGTGTGGCAACGTCCGGGCGGCCGGCGCCCGTGCACATCCGTGTTCCGATTAACGTATTCAAGGAAAGCGCGTCTGTGGGCGACCTATACGCCGAGCCTGAATATGGCCACTACCCGGCACATCGGCCAGTTGCTGACCACGGAAAAGTTCGGAGCGCGCTCGAGTTGCTTTCGGAAGCGAAGAACCCGGTGATCGTGTGTGGCCAAGGGGCGTTGATTTCCGGTGCATCCCGGGAAGTCTTGCATTTGGCGGAACGCCTCCAGATTCCTGTTGCGACGACTACTCCCGGTAAAGGGGTGATTGCGGAAACGCACCCACTGGCACTTCGTGTCATCGGTGCTCGCGGGGGCATGGAGTACTCAAACGCATTTGTCAAAGAGGCCGACACAGTCTTCCTGATTGGCAGCAATACGGACTCCAGTTCGACGATTCATTGGACCCTTTATGGTGATCCGGCGGACAAGAAGTTCATCCATCTTGACATTGCTGAGGCCCATGTGGGGAATAATTTTCCGGTGGCTGTAGGTCTGGTCGGCGATGCAAGAGCGACCCTCGAATACATGTCTGAACTGATTGACGACTTGCCAGATACGCCAAGGCGCACAGAAGTGAATTTGAGTGATGTAAAAAAGGCGGCTCTTGACCGGGTGTTCAACTCGAACATGAAGATGCCCGAGGGCACGGTGTCCCCAGTGAAGCTCACGGAAGCGTTGGACCAACTCCTGCCTGATGATGCAATCGTGACGGCGGAACCCGGCGTGGCGGCCATATATCCGTCCGCTCTTTTGTCACTGCGAAAGGCGGGTCGCCGTTATCTTACAAATTACTCCATGGGAGCGCTCGGCTACTCGGTGCCTGCGGGGTTGGGGGCATCTTACGCTCAAAACGGCCCGGTCGTTTCGCTGACAGGAGACGGTTCGCTTGGGTTTGTCCTTGGCGACCTTGAGACGATAAGACGCTCCGGCAAGAACATAACTATCATTCTGACACGGAATGATAATTTTGGTTGGATCCGCGGTGAGGCCATTCTTCTCGACGAAGTGGATGAGCCATGGTCAATCGATTTCGGGGCAGTGGATTATCTCAAGGTTGCAGAAGGTTTCGGGTTTGAAACTGCCCGCATCGAAAGCGAGGATCAAATAGACGACGTTCTGCGGTCAGCGCTCGCCAACCCCGGCGCCAATTTTGTTGAGATGTGGGTGCCTTCGCAGGACAAGGTCGTACCTTTCGTGCCACCGTGGGTAGAGGCCGCCAAACGAAAAGGGTTACCCTACTTCTACTAGAATAAAGCGTTTGGGTCAGTTGTCCTCGGACGCCTCGGTTAGTGCGCCGTCTTCCCAAACCCCACTTTGTTCTTCGCCGCTCGCATATCGGATCGTGCCCTCACCTTGCCGCTTGCCGCGTTCGAACATTCCCTCGTAGACATCGCCGTTGGCATAGGTGGCAATGCCTTTGCCATTGATTTCTCCGTCCAGCCATTCGCCTTCATAAACGAAGCCATCGGACATGGTGATTTTACCTTCGCCTTCGCGTTCACCGGCGACGAAATTGCCTTCATAAATGGTTCCGTCGGAGTAGGTAGCAGTGCCGAACCCATCGCGCTGTCCGTCTTTCCACGCACCCTCGTAGGTGTATCCGTCGGCGAAGGTCATCTTTCCACGGCCTTCCATTTTGGCGTTCACGAATTCGCCTTCATAGATCAGACCATTGGCGTAGGTGGCGGTACCAGAGCCTTGGATGACCCCATCGACCCATGCGCCTTCATAGATGTTTCCATCGGGGTAAGTGATCTTGCCTGTCCCGTGGGCAACATCGTTCCGGAACGTGCCTTCGTAAATCGACCCATCCGGATAAGTGACAGTGCCCGAACCTTCAATGCGCCCGCCAGACCAATCACCGACATACGTGTAGCCATCCGCTCCGGTAAAAGACCCGGTGCCTTCGCGCTGATCTGCCTGAAACATGCCTTCGTATATGTCACCGTTGGCATAAGTGACTTTGCCTTCGCCTTGGCGTTTCCCGTCGACGAGTTGGCCTTCGTATATGTCACCGTTTGGCTGCGTGAGTTTCCCGGTTCCATTGATTTGGCCATTCTGCCACTGTCCTTCGTAGGACAGGCCGTCAGGCATCTTTAACGTACCGGTGCCTTCACGAACGCCACGTGCGAGTTCACCTTCATAGACGGCTCCATCGGGATACTCGATCCGGCCTGTGCCTTCCTTTATGCCTTTGTCCCATCCACCATCGTAGATGTAGCCGTTGGGGCTCTCCATACGACCGGTGCCGTGATGAAGTGCATCTTCGAAGCCACCTTCGTAACGGACGCCATTTGCATAAACAGCAACACCTTCACCGCTGATCTTTCCGTCGACCCAAGTACCTTCGTATGTGCCTCCGTCGGCGAAAGTGATTTTGCCGGTGCCCTCAGGTTTGCCAGCTGCAAACTCTCCCTCGTAAACCGAGCCATTCGGGAACTCCGCGCGGCCTTGACCGCGGATTTCGCCGTCTACCCACTCTCCTTCGTAGACATAGCCATTGGGCAATCGGTAGGTGCCGGTGCCGTCCTGCTTACCGTCCTTGAAGGTGCCCTCATAGACCCCACCATCGTCATACTGCTTGGTGATGACATCCTGCGCTGCGGCAGCGGTCGCTGCCAGTGAAAGCGCGATTGCGCCCATCCCGATCGCCCGAAGCATGGCTTTCCCCAATCTCCCTCTGCAGGTTGCTTTTCCTGCTCCTCTTGTCTGCGTTCAAAACCTAAAGGACGGGACGGAGGGTCGCAACGGTTTTCCCGGGTCAGACCTTTTCCTTGCGATCAACTCTGCTAAGACCTTGAGCAAAAGGGGTTGCGCCTTGTCTTGTGAGGGGCTCCACGGGTGACTTGCAGCCGTACCCCACTAGTTTTGGGCCAAGGACAAGGCGAGGCGCATATGGGCGAGAGGTTTCGGCTGACACTCGGGCAAATGAACCCGACTGTGGGTGATCTGCAGGGAAACGCAGCGCTTGCCCGTCGTGCTTGGAAAGAGGGAAAAGAAGCCGGGGCCGACCTCGTTGCTTTGCCCGAAATGTTCATCACCGGCTATCAGACCCAGGACCTCGTGATGAAGCATGCCTTTGTTCGGGATGCGATGGACCACGTTGAACAATTGATGGAGGAATGTGCCGATGGACCAGCACTCGCCATCGGAGGTCCACTGCTTCAAGGAGACAAGCTCTACAACGCTTATCACGTCTTGAAAGGCGGTCGGCTCGTACGGCAAGTGCTGAAGCACGATCTGCCAAATGAGACTGTCTTTGATGAGGTTCGACTTTACGATCAAGGCCCTTTGGGCGGGCCTTATGATCTTGGAGTCGTGCGGGTGGGGACACCGATCTGTGAAGATGCGTGGCATGAAGAAGTGCCAGAGGCGCTGGAAGAGTCCGGGGCCGAGATCCTGTTGGTTCCGAACGGGTCGCCTTACTATCGGGGTAAGTTCGACACGAGATTGAACGTGATGATTTCACGCGTCGTCGAAACTGGGTTGCCTCTTGTTTACCTCAACATGATCGGTGGTCAGGACGATCAAGTTTTCGATGGCGGGACCTTTGTTTTGAACCCTGGTGGAGAGTTGGCAGTCCGTTTACCTGTATTTGACGAGGCAATTGCGCATGTTGATTTCGAGAAGACCGACGCAGGATGGCGCGCACAAAAGGGCGACATTGCTGCGTTCCCGGACGATTGGGAACAGGACTATCGGGTCATGGTTCAGGCAACGCGGGATTACTTCCAGAAAACTGGGTTCTCAAAGGCAGTTCTGGGCCTTTCAGGCGGTGTTGATAGTGCTATCGTCGCGACAATAGCGGCGGACGCGCTCGGGCCAGAGAATGTTCGCGGCGTGATGATGCCTTCGGAATATACGTCTCAGGCTTCACTTGATGACGCGGCTGCGGTGGCCACAGCGTTGGGCATCCGGTTGGACAATGTGTCCATTGGTGGACCTCGCAGGGCGATGACCGAGGCACTAGCACCCTTGTTCGAAGGCACTGAACCGGATGTGGCCGAAGAGAATATCCAGTCTCGCCTCCGCGGCGTCATTCTCATGGCGCTGTCCAACAAGTTTGGTGAAATGCTTCTGACAACCGGCAACAAGTCGGAAGTGGCCGTCGGATACGCCACAATTTATGGCGACATGGCAGGTGGGTACAACCCGATCAAGGACCTGTACAAGATGCGGGTATTCGAGACCTGTCGTTGGCGAAACGCCAATCATCGAGATTGGATGAAAGGGCCCGCGGGCGAGGTTATTCCACCAAATGTGATCCAGAAGCCGCCAACGGCCGAGTTGCGAGAGGATCAAAAAGACAGCGACTCGCTGCCCGAGTACTCTGATCTTGATGTCATCCTCGAGGCGTTGATCGACGACGAGAAAGCCGTATCCGAAGTCGTCGAGATGGGCTTTGATCGCGAAGTGGTGAAGAAGGTGGAAAGACTGATCTACATTGCGGAATACAAGCGTTTCCAGTCGGCGCCCGGGGCACGGTTGACAAAGCGCGCGTTCTGGCTCGATCGGCGCTATCCGATCGTGAACCGGTGGCGGGATCCGAGTTGAGCAGAACTGTGTTCGGCCCCGGGCGTCCCTCCGCACGTCTTTTGACCGTCCTGCTTTTGCCGTTCTCCGGCTTCTGGGTCTATTTCGGCTTCTGTATGGGCAATTGCGGTTGGTCCAAGGCAAGCCACGGAACCCTGTTGTTCGCCGCAGTTCTGTTCGCGCTCGGCCTTCTTGCCTGGAATTGGCGACCGTTCAGGGTCGAGGTAGTCGTGGAGGCGGACGGGTTGAGCATTCACAGCGAAGGGATGGTGTTGGTGCCGAAGCGAAAGTTCGGCTGGGACGAGATCGCAGCCTTCGGATGGGCGCCGGGCGGTCCCTATGGCGCGTCTTCGTTCTTTCGCGTCGAGGCGCGACCGCGTGAGGGGGCATCGCGGGGGAAGACGTACGATATCCCCGCGCAAGGTCTTGGCGTGTTGCCGTCCACTATCCTCGACGCTGTAAGACCTCATCTGGCTAAGGCGGGATTCCGGTTGGACGGAACGTTGAAACGCCCGGCGTTCAAACCGACGCGGGTTAAGGTTGTAGCGGACGAATGACTGGTCCTTTGGAGGAAATCGGGCCGAACCGGCATCTGAACAAGTGGCTCGGCGGGGCCTTTTTTGTCATCGCCGCACTGCCGCTTTTCATCGGATTGCAGCCGCTCACTTTCTTGCCGCGTGATCAGTGGGATTGGGCGGTAGTTCCAGTGGCAATCGCCCTGGTGCTGATCGCCATCGGCGTGCGTTTCTGGATGACTCGTCCCATAAATGCGGCCACGGTCACCTTTCGCGACAACGGATTTCGACTGTATGTACGTCAGGTGTTTCGTGGCGAGCGGCAATTTGATCTGAAATGGACGGAAATTTCCGAGGTTCGGAAGTTGGACGGCGGCCTTTACGGAGGGCGGTTGATCACGTTCATTGATCAGGACGGGCGCAGTATCGTCGGGTTTTCCGCGGCGTGGACGGAATGCTCGGGTCACAGCGTTCTGGAGCGACTTGAGGCGTCCGCCGGTGCCGCCGGACTCCGGCTTGATAAGCGGCCCATGACGCTCGCTTCGGTCTTTCAGACGCGATGGACCGTTTCGCCAGCGGACAGCCTCTAGGCGTTTGGCGGCGGCAGACCACCGAGGAAGTCTCAAAAACTGCATCTCATGGTGAATATCGAATGAATTCGCCGAGAAACCGACCTTCTGGCTTGTTGCCCTTCACCCGCCGTCCTACATGGCTCGGATGAAGCGTTTCATACCATTCATCAAATCCAATCCGGTCGTCTCTGTTCTGAGGCTTCAGGGTGTAATCGCCGCTGGATCGCGGGGCACTCTGAATGATCAGGCTTTGGCTGGGCTCATCCAAAAGGCTTTCACCAAGGGGAAACCAGAGGCGGTTGCACTTTCCATCAATTCGCCCGGAGGCTCCCCGACACAATCTTCCTTGATCGCCGCGCGCATCCGACGCCTGGCGGAAGAGAAAGAAATCAAGGTTTATGCTTTCGTCGAGGACGTTGCCGCATCGGGAGGGTATTACATTGCAAGCGCCGCAGATGAGATCTGGGTGGATCGGCATTCGATCACTGGTTCGATTGGCGTTATCTCGGCGGGTTTCGGGTTTACCGAGTTGATCGAGCGTTTTGGGATCGAAAGGCGGGTTTACACTGCTGGTAAGTCAAAGAGCCTCGCGGACCCTTTCCGGCCCGAAAAGGAAGAGGATATCGCCAGGATCAAGGCGCTCCAGGAGCATATCCATTCGGGATTTATCGACCATGTAAAGACGCGCCGAGGTGATCGTTTGAACACCGAGAAGGAACTGTTCGACGGGTCCATCTGGGTGGGAGACGAAGCAATGGATACCGGGTTGATCGACGGTGTCGGCCATCTTGTGCCAAAGATGAAAGAGGTTTTTGGCGACAAGGTGAAACTACGTCCTTACGCGATGAAGAGGCCGCTCTTGGCGCGATTTGGTGCATCAGTGATCGGCGACGCAATGACCGAGATCGAGGATCGTGCCGCATTTGCAAGGTTCGGATTGTAGAAGAGCATGCTGACCAAGATCGTCACACTTTTTCTGGTGTTTATTGCGATACTGGGCATCTTCGGAAAGTTGCATCTGCTTCTTCCAAAGCGCCGACAGAAGACGGCGCGCTGCAAGAATTGCGGCAGGCATTTGATCGGCAAAGGTCCGTGCGAATGCAAAAAGGTGTGACATGCTGGTTTGGCTGACGCTTGTTCTCGGGTTGGCCATCCTGCTGCTGGCCGGCGACCTTTTGGTCAGGGGCGCCGTGAACCTGTCACTACGAGTAGGGGTGCCTGCTCTGATCGTCAGTCTGACGATAGTGGCGTTCGGCACGTCTGCACCAGAACTCCTGATTTCTGTCGATGCGGTGCTTGCCGGAGTGCCGGGATTGGCTATCGGCAATGTCGTCGGTTCCAACACGGCCAACATATTGTTGGTTCTCGGTGTGCCCGCTCTGATTTCCAAGCTTCACACGGCCGCGTTCGACACTAGAAAAGACTACGTCACCATGATCGGCGTGACCCTTTTCTTCATTGCGCTCTGCTTTACCGCTCCTCTCACGTGGTGGCATGGTCTCCTGCTGTTGGCGCTTTTGGCGCTCATTCTTTGGGATCAGGCGCGTCAGGCCTTGGCGCATCGGCGAGCTTCAAAGGCAAGACAGGCTGAGGAGGAAGAAGTAGAAGGTGCGGATCCTTCCATGGCCGGTTGGAAGATTGCGTCGTTCCTGCTGCTTGGCATTATTGGCCTGCCACTCGGTGCCAATATGTTTGTCGATAGCGCGGTCGAAATTGCGGAGCAGTTTGGTGTCTCGGACAGCGTGATCGGCCTCACACTCGTTGCAGCGGGAACATCTTTGCCGGAGCTGGCCACTACCGTTGTTGCGGCCATCCGGCGCCAAGCTGACGTAGCACTTGGAAATGTCATCGGGTCGAACATCTTCAATCTTTTGGCCATCATGGGTGTCACGACTTTGGTTGGCCCCGTTCCAGTTGTCTGGCCATTTCTGGCCTATGATCTCTGGGCCATGCTTGGTGCGGCGCTGTTGATGGCTCCTTTCGTTTTCAGTCGAAAATGGGAACTGACGCGACGCTGGGGATTTTTGCTGTCGGTGCTCTATGTCCTTTACATCATAATGGTGGTGTTGCACGGATGACTGGGAAGGCTTTGGTCACTGGCGCGGGAAAGCGTCTCGGGCGAGAAATCGCGCTTTACCTCGCTAGTCGAGGTTTCGATGTGGCGATCCATTACAACAGTTCGGCGAAGGAGGCAGAAGAGGTTGCAGCACTTTGCCGTGACACAGGCGTTTCTGCCGCAACGCTTGGCGCTGATTTGACCCTTGAAAGCGATATGCAAAAGCTCGTGCCTCAAGCGGTCTCGGCATTCGGTGGGCCGCTGACCGTCTTGGTCAATTCGGCGTCAATTTTCGAGCACGACACAATCGAAACCGGCACGCGTGAGAGTTGGGACCGGCATTTGGAGTCTAACCTGCGCGCGCCCTTCGTTCTGACGCAGGCATTTGCTTCTCAAGCCCCAGAGCCCGAGGTCGGTGGCGAATGGAACGAGCCGACCGCCCGTGCGCTTATCGTAAACATGGTGGACCAGCGGGTACGAAAACTGACACCGCACTTTGCATCTTATACGATCGCGAAGATGGGGCTTTGGGCTTTGACACAGACCTCGGCGCAGGCGCTGGCCCCCGCCGTAAGGGTGAATGCCATCGGTCCCGGCCCGACGATGCAAGGTGCGCGCCAATCGCGCGATCACTTCGCGGCGCAGCGCGCCAACACCATCCTGAAGCGGGGCGCGGAGCCATCTGATGTTACTCATGCGGTCGGCTATTTTCTGGATGCGCCGAGCGTCACAGGGCAGTTGATCTGCGTCGACGGGGGCCAACATTTGGGTTGGGAGACGCCGGATGTTCAGGGCGTTGAATAGAAATGAAACCGGTTGCATTGAAAATCGCGACTTGACTTTTGCACTGCGGCTGAAGCGTTCACATCCCTGTTACAAAAAACCTACGAATTTCAATGTATTCGAAGGAATCTAAAAAATAGACAAAAAAATCAACATCTTAAATATATGCCTAATTTTTAGGCAAACACAGCAACTGCTTTGAATTACTTGAGAAAGTTTTGTCGGATCAGCTTTGTCCCATGAGTTATCCACAGAATTTGTGAAAAGGTTTTGTCTTGTCTCCGTTAAGGGATTTGTGCAGCCAGAACGAGAATCATGACAGACACTTCTGAGACCCCAAAACCTACCGGCTTCTCGGTGATTCAGGACTTCCTGAAGACGCTTGATGGCTCACCGGGCGTCTATCGGATGCTGGACGCGAAGGGCGCCGTTCTCTACGTCGGTAAGGCTCGAAATCTGAAGGCGCGCGTTTCTTCCTACGCCCGGCCCACTGGGCATTCACCGCGTATTGCGCGGATGATTGGTGAGACGGCTTCAATGATGGTTCTTACAACGCAGACGGAAACTGAGGCGTTGCTTCTTGAGCAGAACCTCATCAAGCAGTTGAAACCGCGGTACAACGTGCTGCTGAGAGACGATAAGTCTTTTCCAAACATTCTTGTTTCAAGGGAACACGCTTTTCCGCAGATCAAGAAGCATCGTGGGGCAAAGAAGGAGAAGGGTGATTACTTTGGTCCCTTTGCTAGTGCCGGGGCGGTCAACAGGACGCTGAATCAGTTGCAGAAGGTCTTCCTGTTACGGAACTGTTCAGACGCGACCTTCGACAGCCGCACGCGTCCCTGTCTCCTCTATCAGATCAAAAGATGCAGTGCGCCGTGCGTCGGTTACATCAGCGAAGAAGACTATAACAATCTCGTCTCGGATGCCGGTCGTTTTTTGAGAGGACGGACGACCAATGTTCAAGAGAAGCTTGCCGAAGAAATGCAAGCGGCCTCGGAAGCCATGGAGTTTGAGCGCGCGGCCGCCTTGAGAGACAGGCTGAAGGCGTTGACCTTCGTCCAAGGCACTCAAGCAGTAAACCCGGCGGGGGTCGCAGAGGCTGACGTCATCGCGCTCCATTTGGAAGGTGGGCAGGCTTGCGTGCAGGTCTTCTTCATTCGCGCCAACCAGAACTGGGGGAACAGGGATTACTACCCGCGAACCGGTGCGGGGGCAGGGGCGTCGGAAGTTATGCAAGCCTTTGTCGGACAGTTCTACGATGACAAGGAGCCACCGCGTCAGCTTCTCTTGTCAGATGCGATAGAAGACACGGATTTGATGGCCGAGGCCTTGTCGGAGAAGGCAGGGCGCAAGGTCGAAATTCTGGTGCCGCAACGCGGAGAGAAGAAGGAGCTTGTTGCCGGCGCGCTTCGAAACGCGCGTGAGAGCTTGGCGAGAAAGATGTCCGAAACGGCGACGCAAACCAAGCTTCTGAAAGGCCTTGGTGAGGCCTTCGATCTCGACGGGCCGCCCAGTCGGATCGAGGTCTACGACAACTCACACATTCAGGGAACCAATGCGGTCGGTGGAATGATCGTGGCAGGACCAGACGGTTTCCTGAAAAGCCAGTACCGGAAGTTCAACATCAAGGATGAGACGCTGACACCCGGCGACGATTTCGGAATGATGAGGGAAGTGCTGACCCGGCGGTTCAAGCGACTTCTTAAGGAAGACCCGGATCGGCAATCCGATGCCTGGCCCGATCTTCTTTTGATTGACGGGGGTGCAGGTCAGGTGAGTGCCGTGCACGAAGTTCTTTCCGAACTCGGTGTCGAAGATGTGCCGATGGTCGGCGTCGCAAAGGGTGTGGACCGCGACGCCGGAAAGGAAGAGTTCCATCGTCATGGGGCGAGACCGTTTGCATTGCGGCGTGGCGATCCGGTGCTGTATTTTGTTCAACGCATGCGCGATGAGGCACACCGCTTTGCCATTGGTGCTCACCGCGCGAAAAGGTCTAAGGCCGTAGGTGCCACGCCATTGGACGAAGTGCCCGGAGTGGGCGCAACTCGAAAACGTGCCCTTCTTGCGCATTTTGGTTCTGCCAAGGCAGTTGGCCGGGCGGCTCTCTCAGACCTGAAGGCTGTGGACGGGATATCAGATGCGTTGGCTGAGACGATTTACGACTTCTTCCACGAGAAAAGTTGAGGCAGGCGTTTCCCGGTGAACCTGCATAGCTCGACTGTCTGCGTCAGATGCTCGCGCCAGGCCCTTTGAAACTGCTGGCTAGCGAAGCCGGGCAACTTGGCTAAAGTGGTTCCACGTGGGGGCATCATGGATACGACAGCGTTTGAAGCCATGGAGAGGGACGGCTGGGCTGACCCGTCGATAGCAAAGTACTATGCTGATGCATTTTCCAATGCGACGCGGCTTGTCGGGCAGGAACTTGCATCAGCGGTAGGCTCCAGTCCGGGCATGCATGTCTTGGACCTCTGTTCCGGGCATGGTGCCGTAGCGGCGGAATTGGTCGCGCGCGGCGCTGAAGTAACGGGGCTGGATTTCTCGCCGGCGATGGTCTCTCTCGCTGAAGCGGCTGTGCCGGACGCAATTTTCATTCAAGGCGATGCCATGGCAATGGCCTTCGCTGATGCAAGTTTCGACGCAGTAACGATAGGATTTGGAGTTCCACATTTCCCCGACCCGGCAAAAGGATTGGCTGAGGCCGCACGGGTCTTGAAGGCGGGATGTCCGATCGCGTTCTCAATCTGGTACGGAGCCGGAAGCGATAGCGCATTCGCGTGGCTGTTCGAGGCGTTTGGCAAACATGGCGATACATCTGTAGCCGTTCCGGAAGGGCCAGACGCGCACCAACTGGTAGATCGCGGTTTGGCGGACAAGATGGTTTCTGCTGCTGGCTTCGCAAATGTCGTTGTCAGCGATGTTCCAAGTGAGATTTGGGTCGCGGAACCTGAAGACCTTTTCGACATTTTCTACAAAGGAGCCGTTCGGGCCGCTGAGCGTTTCTCGGGTCAAACCAGCGACGTCAGGGCTGCTGTGCGGTTGGACTTGGCGAACCGCACGCGTAGCGAAGGCCGCAAGGATGATGGCGGTTGGTTTGTGCCTGCGCCATCGGTGATTGTTCGCGGAACGCGGCGTTAGGCTACCACGGCGACGACCACGCCTGCGTATATCGCAAAACTCGCGGCCAGAACAAAAACATGCCAGATCGTGTTGTGATACGGCAGCCGGTGCCAAAGGTGGAAGACGACACCGACCGTGTACAGAACCCCACCGGCCGCAACGCATGCGATGACGGCGGCGGGGAGCGAGGCAAAGATACTCCAGCCCAGAACCACAGCGCTCCATCCCATGCCGAGGTAGAGAGCGATCGAAAACCACTTCCATCGTTTCGGTTCGATCAGCTTCAATGAGATTCCGGTCGCTGCCGCGGCCCACAGCCCCGCTGCCAACGCAAAGCCCTGCCCGGCTATCAGAACGAACGCCGTGTAGGTGCCAGCAATCTTCAAATAGATCGCAGAATGATCCAGTCGCTGAAATAGCCAGACCCAGTTCGGATGCGGAAACACGTTGTACAGTGCGGAACACGCAATCATTGCGGTGAAAGACATTCCGTAGACCAGAGCAGCAGTAACGTGCCCGCCAGTGCCATCCATCGGTGTGGCCAATGAGACAAGGATTGGAACAGCGGCAAATACTGAAATGAGCCCAATCACGTGAACGGTCAGGTCTGATATATACTCAGCGCGAGAATACACGTGACGCCTATTGGTTTGATCAAACATCGCAACTCATCACTTGAAACAGAGGAAGCTTAGGCTGCGAATGCCTAGTTGGAAAGGTTGCGACGCTGAATGGACGTCGGCAACAAGGTCCGCTTTGCAGACTAGAAGCGACCCGACCAGCACAAAGTTGCGAGAGGTATTGTTCCATGGGCCCCGCATATTGCGGTTCTGTAAAGTGCGAGTGACAACATGGGGTAGAGTGCGCGAGATTTGGAAACATTCTGTTGCACCCGCACTTTCCCTTCAGGAAGACCCGGATTAAGCAGTGTGCATGACTTGGAACATACCGAACACGCTGACGATTCTCCGCCTTTTGGCCGCGCCAGGTGTCGTGATCATGTTCCTGTATTTCTCCCGGCCCTGGGCAGATTGGTTCGCTCTCCTGCTCTTCGTGGGAGCCGCGGTCACTGACTGGTTTGACGGGTATCTGGCACGTCTTTGGAAACAGGAATCGAAATTCGGGGCGATGCTCGACCCCATTGCCGACAAGGCTATGGTTGTGATTGCACTTCTTTTGATTGCCGGGTTGTCGGGAGTACACCGACCCGACGGGATGGACCCATGGATACTTCTTCCTGCAACCGTCATTATTTTCCGTGAGGTCTTTGTCTCCGGTTTGCGAGAGTTTCTGGGCGATACGGCAGGCACGCTGAAAGTGACTAAACTCGCAAAGTGGAAGACGACGGCACAGATGGTTGCGATAGGCGTTTTGTTCGGCACGGGCATCTTTGAACATATGTTGATCGAACGGACTGTTGGCATGGACCCGGTTGTATTCGAGGAGATCATGGCAGGCGGTGACGATCCACTTAAGCTGCGATTGATCGATAGCGCCTATTGGATGACGTGGTGGGTTGGCGTCGCCCTTCTTTGGGTCGCTGGGATTTTGACACTGATCACCGGTCTCGATTATTTTCGAAAGTCCCTACCGTATCTGAGGGACGAGACATGATCGATGTGATGTACTTTGCTTGGCTCCGCGAACGCATCGGTGCGCCGAAGGAGGAGATTGAAACCTCGGCTGACACGGTCGCAGAATTGGTCGAAGAACTAAAAGCGCGAAGTGAAGCACACGCGTTGGCATTCTCAGATATGAGCGCAGTCCGTGTTGCCGTAGACCAGGAACTCACCGAAATGGATGCGCCTCTCGCCAATGTGCGAGAAGTTGCGTTTTTCCCTCCGATGACAGGCGGATGACAGTTCGCGTCCAATCCGAGCCATTCGACATGGGGGCCGAAGTGGAGGCTTTCTCCGCCACGTCGAAGGGTGCTGGCGCTGTCGTGACTTTCTCAGGCCTGGTCCGCGATGAGGAGGGAACACTCGATACGATGGAGATCGAGCACTATCCGGGAATGACGGAGAAAGCGCTCGAAGAGATCCGGACCCAAGCAATGGACCGTTGGTCGCTAACAGGTGCCATGATCATTCACCGCCATGGACCAATGAGACCAGGGGAACAGATCATGATGGTCGCGACGGCCTCACGACATCGGTCGGACGCCTTTGCGGCGGCCGAGTTCTTAATGGACTACCTCAAATCCCGAGCGCCTTTCTGGAAGAAGGAATTTGGCCGAGACGGTGAAAGCTGGGTTGCAGCAAAAGACGAAGACGAAAAGGCACTCGGTCGATGGTGAAGCGCATCGGATCCCTTGGCCAGTATCAAGTTCGGTTATGCCAAGCTTTCGTCAGCGATGAGCGTTAAGCGCAGCAGATTCACCTGACAGCTTACGACTTTTTTCGTTTTGCGCGAAGTGTTGGGTCTGCCTCGCGCGGGTCCTCTGGCCATGGATGTTTGGGATACCGACCTCTCATGTCCTTTCGTACATCTGAGTACGAGCTGTCCCAGAATGCAGGCACGTCCATGGTCGTCTGTAGTGGTCGCCCCGCAGGAGACAACAGCGTGACACGAAGTGAGTGGCCAGCGACGACGGGATGTGTTTTGGTCCCGAACATCTCTTGAAGACGCAGGCTGATCTCCGGGCAGTCGCCATCGTAATCTATGGGGATTTTGCGACCGAGAGGCGTTTCGAAGCTTGCAGGCGCATGGGTATCGAGAACCTGCATTTGATCCCAGCTTAACAGGCCCTTTAATGCGGCCGTGAGGTCGAAACGCTTCCAATCTGCCGCGGTGCGCGTGTTCCCCAAATACGAAAGAAGCCAAATCTCCGCCGTGTCGAGTAGTGTCTGATCCGACATATCTGGCAAATCATGCCCCGCTTCCCTCAGAAGCCGGACGCGGGCGCGGAAGCGATCGGAGGCGGGAGAGTTGGACAAACCCAAATCGCGCACGCCGTCCAGCATTGCCCGTGCTATCGCTTCGTCTGGCGCATTTGACCAGCGACGGCTTGTAAGCGTGATTGCGCCCAGCCGCTCTTCAACTCGCGCCTCCACGCGGCCGTCCCGATTTGACCATACCGCTCGCGCCGTTTCCTCGATTTTGTCGCGAAACAAAGACCTGACCGAACTCTCTGAGATCACAAGTGCAGTGCGAATGGTTGCCTCAGTCGGGTGTCCATCTGTATCGGTAACGACAAGCAACCGCGCGCTGGCTAGTGGATCGGCAGGGTCCATTTTCACACCTTTCCCACCCGAGAGAAGCCAGCGTGGCGCGTCGCCCGCGCGGCGGATCGCAATACGATCTGGGTAAGCGAGTGCGACCTGTTCCTCAGGCGCTTCGACTTTCGTTTCGGAGGCAGTGCGAAGCAGGCGTTTGGCTTCAATCCGTACGCGTTCAAGGCCAGGGTGACGGGTGCCTTCCTTAAGGGCATCGAGGCGTAGTGACAGGTCTACACCGGCGCCACGCATTAGATCACGCTCGGCAAGCAAAGCTGCCAGTTCAGCGGCTCCCGCGCCAGCTAGGGTCAGCATGTGTGCGAGACGTGGATGCAAGGGCATGCGGGCGAGCTTTTTGCCGTGTTCCGTAATGCCACCGTCATGATCGAGCGCATTCAGTGACGCGAGGAGAGCCCGTGCCTCCGTCAGAGCATGGTTCGGAGGTGCCGTCAGGAACGGCACAAGGTCGCTACCCCATTCTGCGAGTTCAAGGGCAAGGCCGGTCAGGTCCGCAGTTTCGATCTCAGCTGGAGGAAAGGCGGTGAGCGCCCCTTCTTCTCCTTTAGTCCAAAGTCTGTAGCAAACACCCGCGGCAACCCTTCCGGCGCGGCCTCGTCGTTGGTCCGCTTCGGCGCGCGTCACGCGTTCTGTTACCAGCCGCGACATGCCCGAACCCGGGTCGAACCGTGCACGGCGAGCAAGTCCGCCATCAATTACAACGCGTATGTCTGGAAGCGTGAGTGAGGTTTCGGCAATGGCAGTTGCCAGAACAATCCTGCGCTTCGCGCTGGGTTGCAGTGCCTTTTGTTGTTCGGCGAATTGCAGGGCACCGTAAAGAGGAAGGACTTCAAGCGGGGTTTGCGCACCAAGTCGGGACATGACGCGTCGAATTTCACCTTCACCCGGCAGAAAGGCCAAGAGATTGCCTTCGGTTTCCTTACCGGCAGAGAGTATCAGCTCTGTCATATCGTTTTCGAAGCGCGCGTCGCGCAGGCGCGGCCGGTCAAGCCACCTTGTTTCAACGGGAAAGCTCTCACCCGCGCTTGTAATGATTGGCGCGTCCATCAGTTGTGCCACGGGTTCGGCATCAAGTGTCGCGGACATAGCGAGTAAAATGAGGTCCGGCCTTAGAGCTGATCGACATTCAAGGGCGAATGCCAAACCAAGGTCTGCGTTTAGGGAACGTTCGTGAAACTCATCGAATATCAAAGTACCGATCCCATCAAGCGATGGGTCGGTCTGTATCATGCGGGTAAGGATGCCCTCTGTAACAACTTCAACTCTCGTGCTCGGGCCGACCTTCGTTTCGCCGCGAATGCGGTATCCGACTGTTTCACCAACCCTTTCGCCGAGTGTCTCTGCCATGCGTGTCGCGGCAGCGCGGGCCGCAATTCTTCGGGGTTCGAGCATAATTATGCGCCCTGACGACAGCCCGGCGTCCAACAAAGCAAGCGGAACTTGGGTTGTCTTGCCCGCTCCTGGAGGTGCCTGCAGAACGGCCTGACTATGTTTGGTCAGTGCCGCGATCAAGTCACCAAGAACGGCCTGAATTGGGAGACTAGGCATATTTCCGGTCTTAACCCTGCCGAAGCGCCTCAGCAATTCATGCTTGGCGAGCCGGGTGTGGGACTTCTTAGTCTGAACGGCTGAGAAGTGTCTTGGTTTTTCTGGTTTGGTTTTGGTTCAAATTCACCGTCTCGCGATCGGGATCGCGTCAGGCACTGGACAGTTTTTGCCGGGCAAGCCAAGGTCCGCGCCGATGCAAGATGTTGAGAATCTGGCTGGCGACATCCAGCGTGGCGATCGACGCGCTCTCGCGCGTGCGATTACACTCGTCGAAAGCGCACGCGAGGATCATCGTGCTGAGGCCGCGGCGTTGTTGGAACGGCTGTCTGGATGCGGTCGGCAGGCCCTTCGTATCGGCTTGTCAGGGACGCCGGGGGTCGGCAAATCAACCTTCATTGAGGCCTTTGGCACGGCACTTACGTCGATGGGAAAGCGGGTCGCAGTGCTCGCCGTGGATCCCTCTTCCGCGCGGTCCGGCGGCTCGATCCTTGGCGATAAGACAAGAATGGAGCGGCTGGCCCGGGATCCAAAGGCGTTCATCCGGCCTTCGCCCAGTCAGACAGAGCTTGGCGGCGTTGCGCGCCGCACCCGTGAAGCGGTTGCACTATGTGAGGCTGCAGGTTTCGATATTGTATTGATTGAAACTGTTGGTGTTGGGCAGTCGGAAACGATCGTTTCCGGCATGTCGGATGTCTTCCTGTTGCTTATCGCGCCAGCCGGTGGGGATGAACTTCAGGGCGTGAAGCGCGGAATTATGGAAATCGCCGACATCATCTTGGTTAACAAGGCAGATGGCGACTTGAAGCAAGTGGCTACTCGTACGGCTGCTGACTACGCAGGCGCGTTGAGGCTGCTACGAAAGAGACCAGGTGATCCAGATGACTTTCCAAAGGTCATGACAGTGTCCGCCTTGGAGACAGTAGGTCTGGATGCGGTCTGGAGTGAAATCGAGGCACTGGTATCTCATCGGCAGTTGTCCGGATTCTGGTCTGAGCGACGGAGCGCACAGGCAGAAAGCTGGTTTGAAGAAGAAGTCAAACAAGGGTTGTTGAAAAGGCTGAGTGCCGATCCGACTGCACAAGATGCCATGCAGCGATTGCGGGGCGAGGTCGCGGCTGGCACGCGATCGCCGGGGAGCGCGGCAGCGGCTGTGTTGTCACATCTGACCGATAAAGACTAGCGGCGCGTTGGACTTGACGGGGCATTGGTGAAGCCTTAGTACACGCGGACGGATTCTTGGGCAGGGCCGATGGCGCTGCCCGTTTGTATTGACGGGGTCGGCATACGGCCCATCAGACCGAGGACGAACTCATGTCGCGCCGCTGCGAATTGACCGGAAAAGGCCCGATGGTTGGTAACAATGTCAGCCACGCCAACAACAAGACAAAGCGCCGGTTCTTGCCGAACCTGACAGAGACCGCACTGATGTCGGAGACTCTGGGGCGGACTTTCCGTTTGAGAGTCGCCACTTCTGCGCTCCGCACTGTCGACCACAGAGGCGGCCTTGACGCTTTCCTGCTGAAGGCAAAAGACGCTGATCTGAGCCCGAACGCACTGAAAATCAAAAAAGAAATTGCGAAGGCGCAGGCAGCGGCCTAAGCATTTTCACTTTCTTGGAAAGACCTCGCCTTTTGGCGAGGTTTTTTTGTCTGGTTCCGGCTTTGACATTGCCTCGAATGGACCTGCTCAATGTGAAGTTGCTTTCGAAGACGGGCGAAATGCCCTGCTATTGAGCCAGCAGATTGTTCAATACGACATCGAAGTCATCGCCAGCCTCTGCCCGCGCAATCAGTTCAAGTAATCCTTCACGACCGATCCTGTTCTCGATGGCTGCGACCTCCCTCGCTGCGCTGGCATAGGCTCGTCCGACACCAAGCTCGCGGTAGGCATCGTCCCACTGCCAGAAGCGCCGCACCTTTCGAACTCGTGCGCGGGATTCCGGCGTTACACCACCTTGCCAATCGGGATGTTTAGCGACGTGTGTGGCCAATCCTTCGTCGAACCACGTGGGGTACGGTTGGGCCACTATGTTGCGTGGTCCCATGCGGCGGTGAAGACGAGAATGTGTCATCTCGTGTGTCAGTGTGCCGAGCGTCAGACCACCTGGTGACACCATGACAATCATATCGGCGATCGATAAGCCATTGCCACCAATGCCGAAATCCTGCGCGCAGCGTCGTGTCGTGCAAAGTATCAATGTGGGTTTCGGGGGCAGGTCGCCAAAGAAATCCATGACTTTTCGGCGGGCTGCATTCGCGAGCGACCGTAATTCTTGAGCACGAGATGGTGCGTCCGTCCAGACCCGGTCGGAGACTTCAGTCAGCCCGTAGCTGGCAGGCGCTACAACTCGATGCGATCCGGGAATTACAGCCGAAAAAACCGCGGCCATTCCCATGGCGTTGACGAGGAAGCTAAAGCTGCGGGCAAGTCTTTGAATCATCCGGATCTGACGTCATTCCACTCTGAATGGCGTCGGAATTGCGCTGCCGCGAATGGGCACAATGGTAGAATTTTATAGTTGTTTTTCCGTGCGTCCTCGACCGCTCGTTTGACAAGTGCCAGCCCGACTTTGCCTCCACGATAAACTTCGGGCACGCCTGTGTGGTCGATGATGATCAGCTTGTCTGAGGCGCGCGAATAGGTCAGTTCAGCTACCGGTCCATTCGGAGAAGGTCGCGTGAAATATCGACCTTTGGAGCCGTTTAGTTCGTGCGCAATGGTTAGGTCGGTCATGAGGGCGCTCGCAATTGCTCGGACACAGGCCATAAGGTGGGCAATGCGCGCATTGCGGTCAATCGCAAACGCTGACCGGTCTTCGTTTCGTGCTCAGGGTAACCTGCCGTGCTTTGCTGTCACTGCCAGCTTCGCCAAAACTGGAGATTCAGACCTAACCGTCTGCGCGTATCGCTTCGTTCTGCGGATCGTATGGACTGTCTTCTGTCACTTCGGCATTCCAAAGCTGATCGAACATTTTGACTTTCAGTTGGGTCCCAGGCGTTGAGTGCTCCGGCCGAACGTAACCCATTGCGATCGATTTTCCGAAATGAACCGAATATCCGCCGGAGGTCAGTCGCCCGGTGCGCGCGCCCTCTTGCGTGTAAAGCACTTCGCGCCCCCATGGATCAGCATCGTCCGGACCGTCGATCAGCAACGTCACGCATTTTGCGCGCACGCCGGTTTCAAGCATGGCGTCCTTGCCGTGAAAATCCTTGTTCGTATCAACAAAGCGGTCCAGCCCGGCTTCGAGCGGGGTTGCGTCTCGTCCGAGTTCGGTTCCAAACGCGCGGTAGCTCTTTTCCTGGCGGAGCCAGTTCTGGGCTCGCGCACCGACGAGCTTCAGGTCATGGGGCTCACCGGCCTGCATGAGCTTATCCCAAAGATAATTCTGCATTTCGATTGGGTGATGAAGTTCCCAGCCAAGTTCTCCTGTATAGGCAACGCGTACAGCTTTGACCGGGCACATGCCGAGCTCAATGTCCTTTGCGGACAGCCATGGAAAACGCTTGTTCGAGAGCGCCGTTGCAGGATCGACATCGCGAACAAGACTTTTCAAGAGATCGCGTGATTTCGGACCGGCCAGTGCGAAGACACCCCATTGGCTGGTTACATTTTCCTCGTTGATGCGGCCGAAACTCTCCTCTCCGTCTTCGATTGCCTTGTAGAGAAAGTCCTCGTCATATGCTTCCCACGCGCCGGCTGAGACGAGGTAATAGTCGTTCTCGCCGTCACGTACGATTGTGTACTCCGTGCGTGTCGTGCCTGCACTGGTCAGTGCGTATGTCAGGTTGATCCGGCCCACGCGAGGCAGTTTGTTTGTCGTGAACCAGTCAAGAAACGCCGTGGCTCCTGGGCCGGTAAGGCGGTGCTTGGCGAACGCCGTTGCGTCGATCAAACCAACGCCAGAACGAATGGTGTCCGCTTCCTCCTTTGCGTATTGCCACCAGCCGCCGCGGCGGAAAGACCTGCTATCGTGATCGTATTCAGCGGGAGCGTTCGGCGCACCATAGTAATTCGGGCGCTCCCATCCATTGACCTGTCCAAATTGAGCGCCTTTGGCCTTCTGCCGGTCATAAGCTGGTGCGGTTTTGAGCGGACGGCATGCTTCGCGCTCTTCGTCCGGATGATGGAGAATGTAAACGTGGGAATAACACTCCTCGTTCTTCCGCATAGCGTATTCGGTCGTCATCCACGGCCCGTAGCGTTTCGGATCGAGCGATGCCATGTCGATCTCGGCTTCGCCTTCGGTCATCAGCTGCGCAAGGTAATGGCCGGTCCCTCCGGCCGCGGTGATCCCAAAGCTAAAGCCTTCGGCGAGCCACATATTTCGTAGGCCAGGAGCGGGTCCAAGAAGGGGATTGCCGTCCGGCGTGTAGCAAATTGGACCGTTGTAGTCGTCCTTCAGCCCGGCTGTTTCCGATGAAGGGATCCGGTGGATCATCGACATGTATTCTTCTTCGATCCTCTCAAGATCGAGCGGGAAAAGATCGGCTCTGAAGCTGTCGGGAACGGCATATTCAAAGCGGGCGGGGGCGCCGTACTCATAAGGTCCAAGGATCCAGCCGCCACGCTCTTCACGCACATACCATTTGGCGTCAGCGTCGCGCAGGACAGGGTGTTCCGGATTGGTCTTGCGATACTCGACGAGGGCGGGATCGGGTTCAGTGACAATGTACTGATGCTCTACCGGAATAGCGGGAATCTTGATCCCAAGAAGTTGCGCTGTGCGCTGGGCATGGTTCCCGGTCGCTGTAACCACATGTTCAGCATGGATGATTGTTTGTTCTTCGGACGGTACCAGATTGCCGCCCTTTTCAACCATTTTCGTGCAAGTGACGTCCCAATGATCGCCCGTCCAACTGTAGCCATCGACCTGCCATTTGCGTTCGATGGTCGCGCCATGTTGCCGCGCTCCTTTCGCCATCGCCTGTGTTACATCCGCAGGGTTAATGTATCCGTCGGTCGGGTGATAGATGGCGCCCTTGAGGTCTTCTGTCCTGACCAACGGCCACCGTTCTTTGATCTGGTCTGGGGTCATCCATTCATACGGGACACCACAGGTCTCGGCCGTGGACGCATAGAGCATATACTCGTCCATCCGATCTTGGGTTTGCGCCATACGCAAATTGCCGACCACATAAAATCCTGGGTTTAGGCCGGTCTCTTCTTCAAGCGTTTTGTAGAACTTGATCGAATAGTCATGGATATGCGTAGTGGCGTAGCTCATGTTGAAATACGGAAGGAGCCCGGCGGCATGCCACGTGCTGCCGCTCGTGAGTTCGTCGCGCTCAAGAAGCATCGTGTCCCAACCCGCCTTGGCGAGATGGTAGGCGATCGAGGTGCCGACTGCGCCGCCGCCGACAACCAGCGCTTTGACGTGAGTTTTCATTTCAAACACTCCTCGCGAACTCTGGAGATGATTAACCTATTGCGAACTGTTTCGTTGGGTCCAGCCGACGGGATGCAGTTCGAATGCGACGCGCGCGCCTTGTCGTTTGCACTACGCTCTGAGCGACTTCGCGTGTTTGGTGCCGCACCCAACCCTGTCAGCATACAATCGCTATGCAATTTCCGTGTCATTTGGATGGGTGTTGCCACTCTTTCATTGACGCATTTGATGGCCACAATGGCCAACCCGAGGCTGGCCGACCGATAGGTTGGCTTGTGACTTTTGGTTGGTAAAGCTAGCAATCCACTATGAAGATTTGTCCGAGTGTGGAAGAGATACGCGCAACGGTTGCCGGTTTTCGGCAGGTGGGGGAAAGTGTTGGTCTCGTGACGACAATGGGAGCGTTGCATGAGGGACACCTGTCGCTGATGCGCCGCGCGCGTGAAGGTCACGACCGTGTTGTGGCGACGATCTTCGTAAACCCAACCCAGTTTGGTGAAGTGGCCGATCTTGCCCACTACCCGTCCGACGATGCGCGCGACATTGATTTGCTACAAGACGAGGGTGTGGATGCGCTTTTCCTGCCGACGGTGGAAACGATCTATCCACCCGGGGACGAGACAATTGTTGAAACGATTGAACTCGCCAACAAGCTCCACGGCAAAGTGCGTCCTGGACATTTTCGTGGAGTGGCGACGGTCGTGGCGCGGCTTTTCAACATATGTCAGCCCGACGCGGCCTATTTTGGCGAGAAGGATTATCAGCAGTTGCAGGTGATCAAACGCATGGTTCGCGACTTGCATTTTCCGCTTGAAGTGGTGGGAGTGGCAACGGTGCGAGAAGCGGACGGTTTGGCAATGTCTTCGCGAAATGTGCGGCTGACGCCAGAGGACCGAACTGCAGCCGTGGTTTTGAACCAGAGTCTGTCCGCTGCAGAAGCGCTCGTCGCAGACGGCACTACAGTAGATGCGTTGAAAAGTGAAATCCGATCGATAATCCGATCGGAGCCTCGCGCCGTTTTGCGGGCTGTCGATGTTGTCGCTGCCGAAAGTCTGGACGCAATAGACGGACCAGTGACTGAAAAGATTGCCATCATGCTGTCGGCCGAGTTCGGCAGCGTTCTCTTGATCGATCAAAGGGAGATCACTCCATGAGTTCGCAATCCGAGAAAATCCGTCGAATGACCGTGCCGCAATTGGCTGCGCGGAAAGGCGGCGAACCCATTGTATCCCTGACGTCCTATCACGCACATACAGCTGCCATAGTGGACAAGTATGCGGATTTCATCCTCGTGGGCGACAGTCTTGGGATGGTTATGCATGGAATGGAAACGACAGTTGGCGTGCCGCTCGATCTGATGATCATGCACGGAAAAGCGGTTGTCCGTGGGACGCAACGCGCCCTGATTGTGGTTGATATGCCCTTTGGGACGTATGAGGAGAGCCCGAATATGGCGTTCAGAAACGCAGCGAAGATTATGAAGGAAACCGGTTGTGGTGCGGTCAAGCTCGAAGGCGGCGCGCGCATGGCCGAGACCATCCATTTTCTTGTCGAACGGGGAATTCCCGTCATGGCGCATACCGGTCTGACGCCGCAGTCGAGCCATGTGATGGGCGGGTTCAAAACGCAGGGGCGCGACGAAGATACTTGGACTGCCCATGAAAACGATGCAAAGGCCGTTTCTGAAGCCGGAGCGTTCGCGGTGGTGCTTGAAGGCATGGTGGAGCCGTTGGCCGCCAAGATTACCAAGCAGATCGACATCCCGACGATAGGTATCGGCGCCTCGGTTGAATGCGACGGGCAGATTCTCGTATTGGAGGACATGTTGGGTTTGAACGAGTGGACGCCCAAGTTCGTAAAGGTTTACGGCGATTTGGGCCCGCAAATCGAAAAGGCGGTTCGAGAGTACGCCGACGATGTCAAAACGCGCGCTTTCCCGACCGAAGATGAGGTTTATCGCTGATCTCAGGCGGCATGATCGGCGTCACTGGCTTGGTCGGAACCGGAGAAAACGGTCACAAGGCCTGCCAGATTTCCAGCTTCTTGATCGAGAGAAACGCTTGCTGCTGTCGCCTCTTCGGCGATGGCAGCATTCTTTTGAATATCTGCCTCCAATTCAGAAATGGCGCTATTCACCTCATTGATGCCATGAGACTGCTGGTCCGAGGATTCGGCAACTTCGCCGAGGAGCGTTGTCACCTCCTCCATTGAATGCACGATCTCGCGGAGTTCGTTTCCTGTCTTCTCAACCAGGCTGACACCGTGGCTTACCTGTTCTGCCGATTTCGTAATGAGTGTGTTGATCTCGCTTGCAGCCTCGGATGCGCGTTGTGCGAGGGCACGCACTTCTGAGGCGACAACGGCAAACCCGCGACCGCTTTCTCCGGCGCGAGCCGCCTCGACACCGGCATTCAACGCCAACAGGTTGGTTTGGAAAGCGATGCCGTTGATCAAGTCGACAATGGATGCGATTTCGTCGGAGGACTGGCGAATGTTCCCCATCGCGACTCCGGTATCCTCCGCAATTTTCAGGCTCTCGCGAGCTTTCGCACTGGAGGTTTTGGAGAGGTCGTCAGTACGCTTCGCCGCTTCTGCGGCACTTGCCACGGAGGATGCCAATTCTTTCAAAGCTGCGGCGGATTCCTCCAATGTGGCCGCGCTTCTTTCCGTGCGGGTGGAAAGGTCTTGCGCTGAAGCTGAGATTTCCTTGGTCCCGACGCTCATAGATGCGGTTGCTTCCATGATTGAGCCGATCAGGCGGGACAAAGTGGAGGTCGTCTCGTTGAAGTCATCCCGCAACTGCTCGTAACCGGCTGGGAAAACGCCTGTAATCTTGTAACTCAGGTTGCCGTCTGCCAGTTGTTTCAGGCCGTCTGCGAGCGTCTGAACAAGGTCGTCCTGTTCCTGTTTGCGTCGCCTCGCTTCACGCTCCGCGTTCTCCCGCTACTCTTCCTCACGTGCCGCGGCAGCCGCATCACGCTCGGCTTGCTCCTCTGCGCGTCGCATTTCGGCTTCTCGTGCCTTCGCTCGAGCTTCTTCTTCCTGTTTGCGCGTCGTATCGATTTCGGCACGCATTCGCTCCGCTTCTGCATCGCTTTCACGTGTCTGAATGAGTGTTTCTCGAAGGGTCTCGATCTCCTTAGCAATGCCGCCGATTTCGTCGGCACGGTTTGCAACTGCGACGCTCTCATCAATTTCGCCTTCGCGGATGCGCCGGACAGACTGCGAAAGCTCTTCAATCGGTCCCGAAATGGATCGGCTGATCAACGCGATGACACCAACGCTGGTCGCAAGGACGATGAGGAACTTTACCAGTGAAGCGACGAGTTCATCATGAATACGGGCCTGAACATCATCCACGTAAACACCTGTTGCGACGATCCAGCCCCAAGGCTCAAAGATTTTTGCATAGCTGATTTTGGGCAGATCGATATCGCCGCCGGCCCTTGGCCACATGTAATCGACATAACCGCCACCGCTGGAGGCAGCTTCCCGTAACTCGATGAAGAGCGGCACGCCGTTTGGATCTTCGATGCCGAGGACGTCCTGGCCAATCAGGCGATCGGCCGGGTGGATGAGCATCGAGCCGTTTGTGTCAAAGGCGAACAGATAATCGTTGTCTTTGAAGCGTACAGCCCCCAAAGCGCGCGTCGCATCTTCTTGCGCCTCCTGCAGCGTCATGCTGCCAGACGCAACCGCCTCCGCTTTGGTTTCGAGGATGGTCAGAGCGCTTTCGACGATTGCATTGATCAACCGCTTTTCTTCGAACTGGATTCTCGCAGATTTGGTGACGTAGTCGTAGGTGATGATGCCGGCTACAACTGCGCCAACCAAAATATTCAAGCCGATGAGCTTCCGCGTTATTGTGATGTTCATTACTGATCCGTTTGCAGCCGATCGGGCCGCAATAGTCTCGGAGCAATAAAATTGGGTAAATGCGAGCAGCTTGGCGCAGTATCAGGAACTCGTGGGATCGCAAAAAAAAGGCCGCCTTATGAAAGACGGCCTGTCCAGTCAGGGAGGAAGATGGAGGCACCGCAAAGTGCCTACATTGGAAACAATGGTGTCGAATTCCGACCTATTTGTGGCGTCTGAGAGGTCTTATCTGGGTGGAACGTGTTCAAAATCGGGCGCTATACTCATTCTACGGGAGATGTCATGGATTCAAGGAACAGCATTCCGGAACGCGCTCTTGACTGGATCGACGCTGGCCGAAGCGTGGCGATTGCGACAGTCGTAAAGACTTGGGGGTCCGCTCCGCGCCCAGTGGGCGCGCAGCTCGTCATTGATTCAGACATGGCCTTCGAAGGTTCCGTCTCAGGCGGGTGCGTTGAGGGGGCAGTCATTTTGGAGGCGACTGAAGCCATCGAGGATGGAAAGTGCAGGGTTTTGAGCTTCGGTGTGTCGGACGATACGGCTTTCGAAGTTGGTCTGGCCTGTGGAGGACAAATCGAGGTCATGGTTGAGCCGGTCGGCGTCGGGCAGGGACCCTCTAAGGCTGAACTGGAGGCTTTGGTCGCGGCACGCGCGGCAAGGCGTTCCGTAGTGTGGGAAGTTGATCTTGAAAACTGGACAAGACGACTGGTGGAACGTGACGGCAGTGACGAGGCGACCGAAGCGTTGTTTCGGTCAGACAAGTCCGTCCGTGAGGGTGATCTCTTTCGCGGTGTTCACAATCCGCCACTTCGTCTCGTGATCGTGGGTGCGGTGCACATCGCCCAACCGTTGGTCCAAATAGCCCGATTGTCAGGGTATGATGTTGCGCTTTCTGACCCTCGCGACAGTTTTGCGTCCTCGGAGCGTTTCCCCGGCGAACAGTTCCTCGAAGGTTGGCCTGACGAAGCGCTCGACGCTTACGGGCTGGATACCCGCACTGCGGTGGTAACACTCAGTCATGATCCGAAAATCGATACGCCCGCGCTTGAAACGGCGTTGGCGAGTGAGGCTTTCTACATCGGCGCGCTTGGATCGACCAGAACGCATGCAAAGCGTGTCGCTGCCTTGAAGGAGGCGGGAGTAACTGATGGAGCGATTGCCCGGATTGACGGACCTGTCGGTCTGGACATCGGGGCTGCATCACCAGCGGAAATAGCTGTATCCATCATGGGAGAAATGACTGAACGATTGCGGCGGCCTGACACGCGGCCCGGCAGCATATCATGAATTTTGGTCGAGTGCCTTTGGAGGAGGCGAATGGGGGAGTTTTGGCGCACTCGCTGAAACTCTCGAACGGCACTCTGAAGAAGGGAACTCTTGTCGGGCCGAGTGAAATTGATGCTTTGCGTGAAGCGGGTCACTCCACAGTAACTGTAGCGCTATTTGGCCCGTCCGATGTTCGAGAAGATGAAGCTGCGCGCAGGATAGGCATTGCACTCGTGGCTGACGGGTTGAAACTTGGGCCTGCATTTACCGGGCGAACCAACCTTATCGCCGAGCGTGCCGGGGTCATTCGAGTCAAATCGTCCGCCGTTCATTCCATGAACCTTGTTGACGAAGGGCTTACTCTGGCGACGCTTCCAGACTTGATGAGAGTCGCAGCAGATCAGCTTGTCGCGACGGCGAAAATCATTCCCTACGGCTTGCCCGAGGCTGTTGTTGCAGAAGGGGTTGCGCGGCTCGGGCAAGGACCGATCAGCCTTCATCCTTTTCAAGGCGGCAAGGCGCGCCTCGTCATGACTCAAACGGCTGGTTTCAAAGCAAGCCTGTTGGACAAGGGCGAAGCGGCGGTTGGCGAGCGATTGGAGGCGCTTGGCTACAGTCTCGCCGATGTCGTGACGGTTTCCCATAACGTGGACGCTGTCGCGCAGGTGTTGGAAGCGCCTGTTGATCTGACTTTGGTGCTTGGCGCTTCTGCCACGTCAGATCGCGCGGATGTTGTCCCAGCTGCTGTCTTGAAGGCTGGAGGTCAGATTGAGCGGTTCGGCATGCCCGTTGACCCAGGCAATTTGCTTTTGATGGCAAGACTTGGGAACACACCGGTCATAGGGCTTCCGGGATGCGCAAGGTCGCTTGCCTTGAATGGCGTTGATTGGGTTTTGGAGCGCCTGTCTGCTCGTTTGCCGGTTGCTCCAGAAGACATCGCAGCAATGGGGGTGGGAGGACTGCTGAAGGAAATGCCGGGACGCCCACAACCAAGACGGCCACGCGGGTGAGCGAACCGGTTCTGAAGTTCACCGAGCGCGGCATTTTCTGCCCAGCAGCTGATGTTTACATCGATCCTTGGAAACCGGTTGATCGGGCATTGATCACACATGGCCATGCAGATCACGCCCGTGCCGGTATGCGAAACTATCTGGCTACAGATGGGGCAGCACCAGTCATTCGTCACCGGCTTGGCGAGATTAACCTTGAAACCATTCAGTACGGTGAAGCTATTGTGGCGGGAGGCGCGAAGTTCAGTTTTCATCCTGCCGGGCATGTGCCGGGCTCTGCCCAGATCAGGGTCGAAGTGAAAGGTGAAGTCTGGGTTGTCTCCGGTGACTACAAACTGGAGGAAGACGGGATCAGCGTACCGTTTGAACCTGTGCCCTGCGACACGTTCATAAGCGAATGTACGTTCGGGTTGCCGGTCTTCAATTGGGCTCCTCCGGGCGAGGTGGCGGCTGATATCAATTCCTGGTGGCGGGCAAACGCTGCCGAAGGTCGGTTTTCGTTGTGTGGGGCATACTCGCTTGGAAAAGCTCAGCGGATCCTTGCTGCCCTTGATCCCCAGATTGGTCCCATTCTGTGTCATGGCGCTGTCGAGGGCACGAATGAAATTTTGCGTGCGCAAGGAATCGAGCTTCCTTCGACCATCCACGTTACGCCTGAACTTGATCCGAGGTCGGTGGCAGGCGCCTTCATCCTGGCGCCGCCTTCGGCTCTGGGCTCCTCTTGGGCGACCCGTTTTCGTGGCGCCTCGACCGCGTTTGCCAGTGGGTGGATGGCGTTGCGTGGAGTCAGGCGGCGAAGGTCGGCGGATCGCGGGTTCGTTTTGTCAGATCACGCTGATTGGGCTGGTTTGAACCGTGCGATCTCGGAAACCGGTGCAGAGCGCGTGTTTGTTACACACGGGTACACTTCGGTTTTCCGCAGGTATCTGGAAGAGCAAGGATACGATGCCGGCATTGTCGAGACTGAATTTGGCAATGATACCGAAGACGAGAACTGAGTACTTTGCCGGAAGCATATCTGTCTCTTGATCCTGCCCAGCTGTTTTCAAATTGAGCGGACGCAAATCAGATTGCCGATTCAGCTTTCAAAAGAAATGCAGTAAGACATCACGACCACCAAAACGAGGCGCGGTATGAGCACTCCGAAACCCGTTGTTTTGTGCATTCTTGATGGTTGGGGCCTTCGGGATGACCCGACAGCGAATGCGCCGAAACTCGCGGAAACACCGACATTTGACCGGATCATGGCGACCTGTCCCAATGCGACCTTGATCACTCATGGGCGCGACGTAGGGCTTCCGACAGGGCAGATGGGCAATTCCGAGGTTGGACACACCAATATCGGGGCCGGGCGCGTCGTTGCAATGGACCTTGGCCAGATCGATCTGGCCATCGAGGGCGGGTCGTTCGTGCAGAACGAAACTCTCCACAATGCCATTCATGTTCTGGGGGCAGGCGGCGGGACAATGCATTTGGCCGGTCTGGTCTCGGATGGCGGGGTCCATTCCCACATCGACCACATGATTGCAGTAGCGACCTTTTTGGCGGAACATGCCGAAGTCGTTATTCACGCCTTCACCGACGGTCGCGATGTGCCCCCCAAATCTGCCCTGGACTTCATCGCCAAGCTTGAAGACGCGTTGCCTGACAGAGCGTCCATCGCGACTGTATCCGGTCGCTACTATGCGATGGACCGAGACAACCGTTGGGACCGTGTGGCAAAGGCCTACTACGCGATATGCTCAGGCAAAGGGGAAACGGCTTCAAGTGCGGCGGAGGCCATAGCGGCATCCTATGACGCGGGCGTCACCGACGAGTTCATCTTGCCGACCGTCATTGGCGACTATGAAGGTATGCTGAAGGAGGACGTTCTGTTCTTCCTGAACTTTCGCGCCGACCGGGCCCGCGAGATCCTTAGCGCTCTGGCGGACCCTGACTTCGATGCCTTCGACGTGAACAAGTACGCCGTCAGGAACAGGCCGGGTATGGCAGTCGGCATGGTCGAGTATTCAGATGACCACAATGCGTATATGTCCACCGTCTTTCCCAAGCGGAAGATCGAGAACACCCTGGGGGCATGGGTCGCGAAGCAGGGACTAAAGCAGTTCCGACTGGCCGAGACGGAAAAGTACCCGCATGTCACGTTCTTTCTGAACGGTGGCAAGGAGACACCGGAGCCAGGCGAGGACCGCTTCATGCCGAAATCGCCTGATGTTGCGACATACGATTTGCAGCCCGAGATGAGCGCACCTGAAGTTACCGAGAAGTTCATAGAGGCGATCGAAGCCGGCTACGATCTTATCGTCGTGAATTATGCCAACCCGGATATGGTCGGACACACTGGCGATCTGAAGGCCGCTCAATTGGCTTGTGAATCGGTGGACCAAGGTTTGGGCGCGGTGGTTCAGGCACTTGAAAAGGTCGGCGGGGCTATGGTCCTGACGGCCGACCATGGAAACTGCGAAACGATGATTGACCCTGAGACGGGTGGGCCACACACCGCGCATACGACCAACTTGGTGCCTGTTGCCGTGGTAGGAGGGCCCGAAGGCGCAAGACTGGAAAGTGGGCGCCTTGCTGATCTGGCACCAACTGTTCTTGACCTAATGGGATTGGAACAACCGGATGAAATGACAGGCAGGAGCCTGATCCGCCGATGAAGAGCACTTTGATTTTCGTCGTCTCCTTGCTGGTCGCGTGGGGCGCGAACGCCCAGTCCACGACGAACGCGCGGGAGCGTCTTCTGTCTGCCGCAGATCAACTTGCACTTGCCGAGAACGCAGGCGATCGCGTTCAAGCTCTGACGGGTGCGGTCCGCGCCTATGAGGCTGGTTTGTCTTCACTACGTGGAGAGATTCGCGAGCTTACACTGCGCGAAAGAGAGCTTTCGGACCGCCTCGCCGCTGAAGACGATGATATCTCCACGCTTCTGGCGCTGATGCAGAACGCCACGTCGCAGACCGAAACGCAAAGCCTGCTGCATCCGGGCAGTGCTGTGGACACTATTCGTGCCGGAACATTGGCGAGCACATTGATCCCGGCACTCTATGCGCGCGCGACCAAGCTCGAAGATGAGTTATTGGAACTTGAAGGTATTCGCAGTGTGATCACGGATGCCGAAAAGATGCTCTCCAATGGTCTCTCGGAAGTGCGCGAGGCACGGATCGCATTGGGTGACGCATTGACCGCAAGAACAGATTTGCCGCCGCGACTCGCTACGAACGATGCGGCTATGGAGGCCTTGATGAACAGCGCCGATACGCTTCATGGTCTCGCAGACAGTCTTTTGTCCGACGAAAGTGCAACAGCTGGGATTGGAGTGTCGGAGTGGCTACCGCCTGTCATCGGTCGAGTTCTTCCCGCTGTGTCGGATCCGACCGGACGGCCCGGATGGCTGGTCAGCACCGAGCCACGCGCAATTGTTACGTCTCCTGCAGACGCAAGTATCAGATTTTCTGGGGATTTTCCGGGCCATGGTAACGTTGCGATCCTCGAGGTGGATGGCGGTTACCTGATCCTCTTTGCAGGGCTTTCGGCAAGTTTTGTCGAACTTGGACAAGTGGTCGAGGCGGGTGCCCCATTGGGCTTTGCGGGACCGCCCCAGGTGGATGCACAAGATAAATTGAACGCAAACCAGCGTGAGAGTAGTCTTTTCTCCGACGAAACGCTTTATATTGAGGTCAGACAGGAAGGTGCGCCGGTCGATCCGGCAACTGTTCTGACGCTGGAACAAGAACAAGGATAACCCATGCGAAAGTTTATTCTGGCCACGATCACCGGTGTGATGTTCGGTGCCGTCGTCACGACGCAGGTCGCCGGGCCGCTGATTGCGCAGGAGGCCGAGAAGAAGGCAAGCATCTACGAGCAACTCGATCTTTTTGGCGACATCTTCGAGCGTATCCGTTCGCAATATGTGGAAGAAGTCGAAGCCGAAGAACTGATCGAGGCGGCAATTGACGGGATGCTGACCTCGCTTGATCCGCACTCTTCCTACCTGTCGCCCGACGACGCTCAGGCGATGCGGGTTCAGACGCGCGGAGAATTCGGTGGGCTCGGGATCGAGGTCACACAGGAAGAGGGTTTCGTCAAAGTTGTCTCTCCCATGGATGGGACTCCGGCGGACGATGCCGGGATCGAAGCCGGGGATTTCATAACGCATGTGGATGGTGAGAGCCTTCTGGGCATGACCTTGGATGAGGCCGTTGATCTGATGCGCGGGCCCGTCGGGTCCGAGATCATCGTGACCGTCGTTCGTGAAGGCGAAGCCGAGCCATTCGATGTTTCGATCATTCGCGATACCATTACACTCACCGCCGTCAGAAGCCGGACCGTTGGTGAGACAGTTGTGCTTCGTATCACTACCTTCAGTGACCAAACTTTCCCGACAATGCGGGAACAGTTGGACAAACAGGTCGAGGAAGCTGGAGGATTGGAGAATGTGAACGGGTTTGTCCTTGATCTTAGGAATAACCCCGGGGGCTTGCTGACACAGGCTGTTCGGGTTTCTGATGCATTCCTCGATTCAGGAGAAATCGTCTCGACGCGCGGCCGTGATCCGCAGGATGGAGACCGTTTCAACGCCCAGCCGGGTGACCTTGCTGACGGTAAACCCATTGTTGTGCTGATCAATGGTGGGTCTGCATCAGCGTCTGAAATCGTTGCTGGCGCACTTCAAGACCATCGCCGCGCCATTGTTGTCGGTACGAAATCCTTTGGCAAAGGTTCGGTGCAGACGGTGATGCCTCTTCGAGGTGACGGCGCCATGCGTCTAACGACGGCACGCTACTACACGCCGTCGGGCCGTTCGATCCAAGCACTGGGCGTTTCGCCAGATATCATCGTCGAACAACCTCCTCGCCGTGACGAGGAGGAAGAGGAAGAAGAGGAGCGCAGCAGCCGTTCCGAGGCGGACCTTCGCGGGTCGCTTTCGAGCGACTTGAGCGAAGATGAAAGAAGACTGATCGAGGAAGATCGTGAACGTGCACAGGCTGCGGCCGATCTGCGCGACGAGGATTACCAACTCGCCTATGCGATTGACATCTTGAAAGGCCTAGCTGCTTTGGGTCCGGAATATGCCGCTGCCCTCGCAAGACAGGCCAACTGATCTTGGGTTGCGTCGCCTCTCGGCGCCGCCCGGTGCGTGGGGGCTTTGCCCCCTCGCGCTCCCCCAGGATATTTTGGGGCCGATAATTGGGCGAGTTGCGCCTTTGCGTCAGGCGCGTTAATCGGCTGGGGCATGTCTGAGCCGCCGTCCAAATCCCACGGTAGATTGAGTATTGCCCCGTCTGTAGCGCCGCGCGATCTTGTGTCGGATCGGCCGTCTCTCGCAGCGGCGTGGTGCGCACAGGTAATCACGCTGTTTCCCGAAGTCTTTCCGGGTGTTTTGGGGGCGTCGCTCACCGGCAAGGCTTTGGATCAGGGTGTGTGGCAGCTGGATGCCATCGATTTGCGTGTCTTTGGTGAAGGAAAGCACCGCAAAGTTGACGATACACCTGCAGGTGGTGGTGCCGGGTTGGTGCTACGCCCGGATATTGTCGGAAAGGCGATTGTCTTCGCACAAAGACGCAAGAAACTGCCGCTTGTTTATCTTTCACCTCGCGGAAGGCCGTTCACACAGTCCGTGGCGCGGGAATGGGCCGACGGTCCCGGCATATGTCTGATTGCGGGGCGCTTTGAAGGGCTGGATCAACGTGTGATCGACCACTTCGATGTCGAAGAAGTCTCGCTTGGAGATTTCGTGATGACCGGGGGCGAAATTGCGGCGCAAGCCATGATCGATGCGTCTGTCAGACTTTTACCCGGTGTTCTTGGGAATGCGAGTTCGGCGGAGGAAGAGAGCTTCTCGGCGGGACTTTTGGAACATCCGCAGTATACCCGTCCAGCGGTTTGGGAAGGGAGGACCATCCCCGAGGTGCTGACCTCTGGCGATCACGCTGCCGTCGAGCGGTGGCGACGTGAGGAGGCGGAGCGTCTGACCTCCACACGCCGAGCTGATCTGTGGAAAGAGTACCAAGCGGGCCTGGGGAAAACTGAAGATTCTTCTTGATCCGGAAAGGGCCTCCCCCTATACGACGGCAGTTCGCGGAAAAGCGAATTTTGAAGCAAAAGATGTCCTGTACCCTCCGGCGGGCGGCAAGACCGGCCCAAACGGCAATCGGAGCTCTGAGGCGCGATACACCTCTCGGGAACAACCCGAGGCAGCATAGGAGTGCGTCAGATGGACCTGATCGCAGAACTGGAAGCCGAGCAAGTGGCCGCTCTCGGCAAGGAAATTCCAGACTTTAAGGCGGGTGATACCATCCGTGTTGGCTACAAGGTGACAGAAGGCACGCGGAGCCGCGTGCAGAATTACGAAGGCGTTTGCATCGCGCGCAAGAATGGCGCTGGCATCGCGGGTTCGTTTACTGTCCGTAAGATTTCCTTTGGCGAAGGCGTGGAACGTGTTTTCCCGCTTCATTCGACCAATATCGATAGCATAACCGTAGTGCGTCGTGGCCGTGTGCGCCGCGCCAAACTGTACTATCTGCGTTCGCGCCGCGGCAAATCGGCCCGTATTGCGGAAGATACCACGTACAAGCCTAAGGCGGAGGCCTGAGCGACATGAAAAAAGACATTCATCCTGAGTACCATGTCATCGAGGTCAAAATGACCAATGGCGACACCGTCCAGATGCGTTCGACCTGGGGCGCGGAAGGCGATACCTTGGCTCTCGACGTGGACCCGACAGTTCATCCTGCTTGGACTGGCGGCGGCACACGTCTGATGGACACAGGCGGGCGCGTGTCCAAGTTCAAGAAGAAATACGAAGGCCTGGGTTTCTGAGACCAGCCTCAATGACTTTCATGAAACGCCGCGCAATTGCGCGGCGTTTTTTCTAGGTACTTCAAAAGTGCCTGTGTGAACGTGTCTTTGTTCCCAACTGCATACTGGCAGTAATGTGTCAGCCATTCTCCATCGACGTCTTTTATTATGGAATATGTTGGGTAGGGGCGATCAAACACAACGCCGCCCGCTTGGTACAGGTGTGAAATGTGCGTGAGCGATATCGTCTTTGTATCGCAAAACTCCGCGGAGATGTTCTCTCGTACCGTGTCTACAATGGCGTTTTCTTCTCTGAACGCGCAGACGCCTTCAAAGTGCTGCCGCATCTCGTTCACTGATTGGATGTACTGTTTGCCGACCAAGGTTTCCATAATGAACGGGATGGAGAAGTGGCGTGTAAACCGTTCGAAATCACGTGTGCGCACGGCCTCAGCCGTCTCCTTGATCATTACATTCGTGATTTCATAAGCGGTTTTGCGTTTGTTCATTTTGGCCTTTGTGTTGTGGGCGCGCCTTTGACGCTAATTCAGTTTTCGTATCAACTTCAAGTCAAGCCATTGAGAATCAACTGGCCTTCCGCCTCGATTTCGCTACCGTGCGACCGCAGAAATTTGCTGCACTTGCGAAGGAGGTCGCTCGACATGTCGCTTGAGGGAAAAACTGCCGTCATCACCGGATCAAACTCCGGAATTGGGCTCGGTATTGCCCGGGAGTTGGCCAAAGTTGGCGCCAATGTTGTGCTGAATTCGTTTACCGATCGCGACGAAGATCACGCCCTCGCGGAAGAAATCTCCAAAGATACGGCTGTCTCTGCCAAATACATCAAGGCCGACATGTCAAAGGGCGAGGAGTGTCGTGCGTTGGTCGAAAAAGCCGGTGTCTGCGATATTCTGGTTAACAATGCGGGGATCCAGAATGTTGATCCCATCGAAAAGTTCCCTGTTGAGAAATGGGATGCGATCATTGCTATCAATCTGAATTCGGCATTCCATACCACTGCTGCCGCATTGCCCATGATGCGAGACGCAGGTTGGGGTCGAGTGATCAACATCGCTTCGGCCCACGGTCTTACTGCTTCGCCCTATAAGTCTGCTTATGTCGCTGCCAAGCACGGTGTTATCGGCATGACAAAAGTTGTGGCGCTCGAGACCGCCGAAGAACCGATTACGGCCAACGCCATTTGTCCTGGTTACGTGTTGACCCCATTGGTCGAAGCCCAAATTCCTGACACCATGAAGGAGTATGGTATGGATCGGGAGACGGTGATCCGGGAAGTCATGCTGGCGCGCCAACCGTCGAAAGATTTCGCTACAGTCGAGCAATTGGGCGGTACATGCGCTTTCCTGTGCTCGGATTCGGCTGCCCAAATTACCGGCACCACCATCAGCGTGGATGGCGGTTGGACGGCACTGTAGGTTTAATCCGAGGCGCGCGATCATGACTGTCCGGATCAATCTTGCCTTGCAAGGGGGCGGGGCTCACGGTGCGTTCACGTGGGGCGTCGTGGACCGGCTTCTCCAGGACGACACCATAGAAATCGCGGGTATCTCGGGGACCTCGGCCGGTGCACTGAACGGTGCTGCGCTGAAGGCTGGTCTGGTCACTGGTGGGCGAGAGGGCGCGCGCGACAATCTTGCATGGCTTTGGAACAAGGTCAGCGGGATTGGTGATATGCGCCTGGCCCACTGGATGAATGCCTTGTTTCCCGCACCAGGCTTGGTAAGCGACGCAATCGAAAATTCATTGCCCTATAGCATGGCCGACGCGTGGACGCGTGTGGTGAGCCCCTACGACTACGGTCCGCTTTATCAAAACCCTCTCAAGCGAATTGCGGACAAGTTTCAGTATGACAACGTGTGCGCAGACCGAGATCCGGCGCTTTTTGTGTCTGCAACGAATGTCCGAACCGGCAAAATTCGTGTCTTCTCGGGCCGCGAAATCAACACGGACGCCATTCTTGCCTCAGCTTGCCTCCCAACGATTTTTCGCGCGGTACGCATTGATGGCGAGGATTATTGGGATGGCGGATACACGGGGAATCCAGCGCTTTTCCCTCTTTTTGAACCCGAGCTTCCAAGCGACATTGTGATCGTCAATATTAACCCCCTCGAGCGGGCGGAGACGCCTCGAGATGCGCGCGATATTCTGAACCGCATCAACGAGATCAGCTTCAATTCTTCTTTGTTGCGAGAACTGCGTGCGATCCATTTCGTACAGCGGTTGATCTCGGATGGACGCATGCCCGAGGGGGCCATGAAGAAAGTGCGGATACACATGATTGCAGACGATGATTTGATGACGACATTGTCTGTCGCATCAAAACTTGTGCCAACTCCCGCCACGTTGTCAGCGCTTTTTGACGCGGGTCAGGCTGCTGCGGAACAGTTCCTCGATCAGCACAGGGCCAAAATTGGCGAGGCGTCGAGCATCGACCTTCCCGCGATGTACGGATGACGGGTTTTATGCGTTTCCAATGCGGCTAGGCTGGCGCACTTCGCCAATCGGTGTCGGCTCAACTCCGCTGAGTTGATCATTCGGGTAGACGAGGCCAGCGGAGATGACCAACTTTGCCGCGTCTTCGACGGACATGTCGAGTTCGACAATATCGGACTTTGGCAGAAACAGCAGAAAGCCAGATGTTGGATTTGGCGTGGTGGGCAGGAAAACCGCAGTCTTGCCTTGATCGACCGGCACTTTCTTGTCGATTTCGCCTTTTGCCGAGGTCGAAATGAAGGCGATGGCCCAGATGCCCTTCCTCGGGTATTCCACCAGACAGGCTTTGTCGAAGGACGTATCGGACTGTGCAAAAACAGTCTCCGCAATCTGTTTCAGGCCCTTGTAGACCGAGCGCACGACAGGCAGACCTTCGACCAAGCCTTCTGCCCATGAAATCATGGACTTGCCTATGATGCCTTTCGCCATCCAACCGACGAGGATCGTGAAAATCAAAAAGACCAACACGCCAATTCCGCGAATGCTCAGGCCAACATATTGATCGGGGCGAAGCCAAACGGGAACGAACGGTAAAACCCAGCTGTCGACCCAGCCGGCGACAGTCCAGATGAGCCAAAGCGTCAATCCGATAGGGGCGATCACCACCAACCCGGTCAGAAATGACCCACGAAGCCATACAAACATGCCGCGCTTCCGGCGGCCGGAATTTTCATCAGGCAGTGGACTAGACATACGCTTGCTCAAAATACTGTTGCGCAGAACTTATGTCTTTGATGGCTGTCTCACAATGACTTAGAGAGAATTCAGGCGTTATCGGACTGTTTCCGCACGTGCATGGCTATTTTTGCGGCAAGCCTCGCATTATTCAGAACAAGCGCGATATTGGCAGCCAGGGATGCGCCTTTTGTGAGTTCGTAAATTCTTTGCAGAACGAATGGCGTGACTGCACCATGTGTCATGTTCTGAGTTTCCGCATCGGCAAGCGCCTTTTCGATCAAAGGGTTGATCGTCGTTGGCGGAATTTCGTCCTCTTCCGGAATTGGATTCGCTATCAGGCAACCCGTGCCCAACCCAAGCGCGCGTTGTGTCGCGAATGCCCGGGCGATATCCATTGGTTCATCCGCTGTCATGGGAGAGGTCAGGCCGGAGCTTCTTGACCAAAAGGCAGGAAAGTCCGACTGAGCATAAGTAATGACTGGCACTCCGAGCGTTTCGAGAACCTCGAGTGTTTTGGGAATGTCGAGTATCGCCTTCGCGCCGGCGCAAACCACTGCGACAGGTGTTTTGCTCAGTTCCTGCAAGTCAGCAGATATGTCGAATGTTTGTTCCGCTCCGCGATGAACGCCACCGATACCACCCGTCGCAAAAACGTCGATCCCAGCCTTGTATGCCGCGATCATGGTCGCAGCGACTGTCGTCGAACCTGTGCCGCCTGCTGCAATGCACTGTGCGAGGTTGGCACGGGTGAGTTTGGTGACTTCACGATGACCAGCCGTCGCGAGGTACTCTAGATCTTTCTCGTCCAACCCGATCTTGAGACGCCCGCGGATGACAGCAATCGTCGCAGGGGTGGCACCTTCTTCCCTAACCGTGTCTTCGACGAGGCGCGCAGTCTCCACGTTTTGAGGATGAGGCATACCGTGGCTGATGATCGTTGATTCAAGAGCAACCACTGGTCCGTTTTCGGCGAGCGTTTTCGCTACTTCGGATTGAATATCCATTCCGATGTTCATGATGGCACATCTCCCGAGACATATGCAGCCGCCGCAGCCAAAGCCGTTTCGAGAGCAGCTTGTGCCGCCTCTCCGCGTGCTTCCGCTGCGATATGAGCAGCCATGAATGTGTCGCCCGCACCGGTGACCCGCGTGACCAGAACCTGAGGCGGTTCGGCAGTTATTACGCCGGCCGCGTTTGCGTGGGCTGCGGTCTTTCCACCATCGGTGACTAGAACCTGTGCTGCCCCTTTTGTCACAAGCGCGTCCGCGGCATCTGTCGCGTTTTCAAAGCTGCGGTGACAAATCAGCCCGGCTTCTTCTAGGTTCACGTAAAGTGTTGCGTTCGGCATTGTGAGAATGGGCAAAAGCCGCTCAGCTTTCCCAGGGGACGCAGGGGCAACTCGTACATCGGCAGAGGCGAAGAGCCGACTTTGTGCGATCTTGGACAGCAGCATTTCGGTGAGGTTGCCGTCTAAAGCAATTTTTCCGCTGAAGGGAACGTCTTCACTTCCCAATCGACCGTCTGACAGCGGCAAAAGAATCTTGTCCCCTGCAGCCTCCAGCGAATGCGCATCGGCAATGGCTGCGATCACCCCATTGGCACCTTCCACCGCCATATACTGGTCCGTGGGCAAGTCATCCGAACGATAAACAAATGATGTGTCGAGACGGAGCAAATTCGCTGCATCAATAAGTTCGTCTCCTGCAGCGTCCCGCCCGATACTGGTCAGAAGGATAGGGTCCATGCCAAAACGCCGAAGCGTCATCGCGATATTCATGGCCACTCCACCCGGAAGTCGTGTGATCCTTCCCGGGACATCAGAACCAGCCCGCATAACGGCGCTGGAGCGGCCAATTACATCCCAAAGGACGGAGCCGATACAGATGATCGATCTCGTCAATTCACAGCCCCCCGGCGCCCAATCCAGTCAACAAGTGCCAGAGATGCCGCGAGAGGTCCATGTCGAAAACCTCGCGTGTCATGCGTCCTTGTTTCAATCGGATGATGAAAATGATGTACTCGGAAAGACTGGAGCGGCTCGATGGCATTTACCAAGAAGACATTCGACTACCTCATGGACCTCGAAGGCAACAACGACAAGAGTTGGTTCGAAGCCAATCGGGAGCGCTATGAAATGCATTGGAAATCTCCAGCGCTCGATTTCATAGCGGCAGTGTCTGGCCGGATGGCCAAGCTTGATCCTGCTCTTCAAGCGTCACCAAAGCTCAATGGATCTTTGAGACGGATCAATCGGGATGTGCGGTTTTCCAAGGACAAATCACCGTACAATCCTCGGCTTCATATCGTGTTCTGGTCCGGGGAGCATCCGAACCGATCGCCGGGCATGCACTTCGTGCTATCAAAGGAGGGCGTCGGGTATGGGGCGGGCCTTTGGGGCATAGAACCAAAGGGACTGCAAAGCTACCGAGCGAGGATTTTGGACGCAGACGACGGGGATCGCTTGGTGTCGGCTCTTGAAGGGGCAGCGGAGGTAGGGTGCCGCATGGGCAAGCCGGAGCTTGCCCGCATGCCCAAGGGGTTCGACGCAGATGGGCCGCGCGCCGAGCTGCTTCGTTACAAGAGTTTCGTCGCCAGAACTCACGAGAAACCTGCTCCACAATCGCGGATCATCGGGAAGAAAGCCGAAGATTGGGTCATGCAAACGACGGAAGCCTTGATGCCGCTCATTCGCTGGCTGAACGCCTGAGAAGAAACAGCAACCTTTTTGAGTTTCCCCGTTCACTCACTCGGGGCTGCTGGCACCTTTTGCCCATTCCTCCCAATCTTCCGGAGTATCCAGATCGAAGGTTGCACGATTGCCGGATATTGGAACGAGAATGATCTTTTCCCCGTCTAGAGCGCCTTTCCCTCCGTCGTCCCCGGACAGTTCGCAGAAGCGTGGAAGCAGTCGAGCGGGAATGATCAATGGCGTTCCCGGGCGGTTGGATGCATCCGTGGCGCGAACCACCACGTCGCCACCTTCTGCCTCAAATCGCGCGATCACGGATTTTATGTCAAATGGACCAATCCCGGGGACGTCGGGCAAAAGCACCATCAACGGGCGATCTGGTGCGTGGCGGGCGGCGAAAAGGGCGGCGGTGCGTAACGTGGCCCCCAACCCTTCTTTCGCATCGCGGACCGTTACAATCGTGACGGACAAATCTTCGATGGCCTTCTGTCTCGCGTGTCCGGGCGGCAGGGCCACCATAACGGGGCACCCGGTGTTTATCGCTGACTCGGTCTGTCGACGAAGCAACGGTTTCCCGTCGACTTCCTCCAAAAGCTTGTCGCGGCCGCGCATTCGTGACGAGGCTCCGGCGGCCGGAAGTAGAATAAGCGGCGTCACCTTTCCGGAATAAGCCCGCGTGGGCTGAAGCGGAGCACGAGAAGCAGGATCAAGCCCATCGTGAAGAGGCGCATATGCGCGGCGCTTGCGAGAAGATGGTCCTTCAACCACGACCCGTCTGCCATACCCGATGTCACAAACTCGATTATCGTCAGGCCCAGCGGCTCCACCATGATCCAGAGATACCAGATCAGGAACCCGCCCAGCACTGCGCCGAAATTGTTGCCGGACCCGCCAACAATAACCATGACCCAGATCAGGAATGTGAACCTCAGGGGCTGGTACGTCCCGGGCGTCAGCTGTCCGTCGAGCGTGGTCATCATGGCCCCAGCAAGGCCGCAAACCGCCGATCCAAGGATGAATATCTGCAGGTGCCGTCCCTTGACGTCCTTTCCCATCGCTTCAGCCGAAACTTCATTGTCGCGGATCGCACGCATCATCCGACCCCAAGGTGAGTTGAGCGCGGATTGTGCCAGCCAGAGCAGGAGTACGAGGATCGCGAGGAACAGCGCGGTGTATCCCAGTTTCACCGCGATTGCAGAGGCGGTGACAGGATCGAAGCCCCAGCCGGTCATACGTTCAACGAAGCCCGGATCATTCTGAAGGTCGATTTCGTATGGAACCGGGCGTGGAACGCCGATCACGTTTTTCACGCCGCGCGACAGCCAGTCCTCGTTCTTTAGAAAGGCGATGATGATCTCGGCAATACCAAGCGTCGCAATCGCAAGATAGTCCGAGCGCAAGCCAAGCGCAGTCTTGCCGACAATCCATGCGGCTCCCGCGGCGAGCGCGGCTCCGACTGGCCACGAGAACAGGACAGGAAGGCCGAGCCCTCCGAGATACCCGGTGGTCGCCGGGTTCACAGCTTCGATAGCGGCCACCGCTGGATCAAACAGCCCGCGAAAAGCAAAGAAACCGGCAATTAGGATTGCGATGAGTGCGAGAGGACGAACTATTCCCGCGTTCTTAAGGCGGTTCCAGGCAAAGATCGCTGCGGCGATCGCGGCCACCCCAACGGCAAGTGCCAGCAAGACACGCAGTCCACCCGCAGCCCAAGCCTCGTTCACGGGCGGCATTGACACAATGACCGCACCGAGCCCGCCAAGGGCAACGAAACCCATGACGCCGACGTTGAAAAGGCCAGCATAGCCCCATTGCATGTTTACACCGAGCGCCATGATGGCCGAGATCAGCCCCATGTTCAGGATGCCAAGCGCCACGTTCCAGCTTTGCGTGAAGCCGGTTATGGCAATAAGCCCGAAGACGCCCAGAAACAGAAGCACATCGCGAACGCTCAAGGCCCTCATACCGCTTTCCCCTTGAAAAGACCTGTCGGTCGGAAGAGCAGCACGACAATCAGGATCGCGAAACTCACCGCGAATTTGTAGTCAGTGGACAAGAGTTGAACGAGGCCATCGGGCTCCCATGCAGGCAGCACATAGCCTGCCACCTTCTTCCACGCGTAAGTGATCGTGACTTCACTAAAGGCCACCACAAACCCGCCAGCGATGGCGCCCACGGGATTACCGAGCCCACCCACGATTGCGGCTGCGAAGATCGGCAAGAGAAGCTGGAAATAGGTGAAAGGTTTGAAGCTCTTGTCGAGACCGTAGAGCGTCCCGGCGATGGTGGCGAGGGCCGCCACGATGATCCAGGTGATCGCGACGACACGTTCCGGACTGATCCCCGACAGCAAGGCCAAGTCTTCATTGTCCGAAAAAGCGCGCATGGACTTTCCAGTGCGTGTCTTGTTCAAAAACCAGAAAAGAGCAATGACAACGATGATCGCGACGACAACAGTCAAGGCGGCCGTCGACTTGATGGTGAGGCCTTCTCGGAGCCCCGTCATCTCCTTGAAATCGCGAGCGGAAATAATGAAACGCGTGCCATCTGCAAAGCGTTGATCGTCGACGCCGATTATGAAGCGGACGAGACCGTTCATCATGAACATCACGCCCATGGAAACGATCACGAGGATCACCGGGGCGGCCTTCTGCTCACGGTAAAAACGATAAACCATGCGGTCGGTTGCGAGCACCAGAAGCGCCGTGGCGGCAATGCCGACGGGCAAGGCCAGAAGGGCAGTCGGCAGTGGTCCGAGCGAGACGCCCAAGGACTGCAGCCACCATGTCATCAGAATCGTTGCCATTGCGCCGAAGGCCATGGTGTCGCCATGGGCAAAGTTGGAAAACCGCAGGATGCCATAGATCAGTGTGACGCCGAGCGCACCAAGGGCCAATTGACTTCCGTAAGCAACGCCCGGGACGAAGACGAAATTCAGAAAGGCGACGATCGCGTTCAGAAGGTCCATCTGCACCCTCCGATTACTGGCCTGTAAGTATCCCGGGGGGTCTGGGGGGCAGCGCCCCCCAGCGGGTCGACCGCAACGCGGGCGAAATCGGATTGTGTTTTCATGGTCATCCGCCCAAGAAACTCCGTCTTACTTCCGGGTCGGCCAAGAGCGCTTCCCCAGTGTCCGTGTACGCATTTCGGCCCTGCACCAGCACATACCCCTTGTCGGCAATCTCGAGCGCCTGCCGTGCGTTTTGTTCGACCATCAGGATCGAGATACCGGTGCGAGCGACTTCGATAATACGGTCAAACAATTCGTCCATCACGATGGGCGAGACACCAGCAGTCGGCTCGTCCAGCATCAGGACCTTGGGTTGCGTCATCAGCGCGCGCCCGACCGCCACCTGCTGGCGTTGACCGCCCGACAATTCGCCCGCAGCTTGGCGACGCTTGTCCTTCAGGATCGGGAAAAGGCCATAGACCTGCTCCATCGTGCCGCGGATATCGTCCCGGCGAAGAAAAGCGCCCATTTCAAGATTTTCTTCAACCGTCATCGAAGTGAAGATGTTCGATGTTTGCGGGACAAATGCCATGCCCTTTGCCACGCGGTCTTGCGGAGTCAGGTGGGTGATGTCCTCCCCCGCGATCCGTACCGATCCTTCGCGGAGATTCAGCATACCGAACACCGCTTTCATGCCCGTCGACTTGCCAGCCCCGTTCGGTCCGACGATGACGGCGATCTCGCCCTTGTTCACGGAGATGGTGCAGTCGTGCAGAATGTCCGGTCCGCCGCGTCCGTAGCCTCCGGTCATGTGTTCGCCTATGAGGAATGGTTCACTCACGTTTGCGCCACCTTCGGTGCCGCGGTTGGCGGGGACTCTGCCCCCGCACCCCCGGGATATTTTCGGGCCAATAATGAATTGTTTGGAGTCACCCTGCGGCCTCCGTCTTCTGTTTGTTTTTCAGTCCACGGCCCAGATAGGCCTCGATCACCGCTTCGTTTTGCATGATGTCCGAAGCTGCGCCTTCGGCCAGTACCTTTCCTTCCGCCATCACAATGACGGGATCGCAAAGACGGCCGATGAAATCCATGTCGTGTTCGATCATGCAGAAGGTATAGCCGCGCTCCGTGTTGAGGCGTTGAATGGCGTCGCCGATGGTATTCAGAAGCGTGCGGTTTACCCCGGCGCCGACTTCGTCCAGAAAGACGATCTTGGCGTCGACCATCATGGTGCGCCCGAGTTCCAGTAGTTTCTTCTGGCCGCCGGAGACCTGCCCGGCCTTGTGGTCCGCCAAGTGTTCGATGGTCAGGAATTCGAGCACTTCGTCGGCCTTTGCGCGGAGGGCGCGTTCTTCATTCGCGATGCGTCTGCGCCCGAACCATGTATTCCAAAGTGTTTCGCCGGACTGACCGCTTGGCACCATCATCAGGTTCTCACGACATGTCATTGACGAAAACTCGTGTGCGATCTGGAATGTGCGCAGAAGCCCTTTGTGGAAGAGCTCATGCGGAGTAAGACCGGTGATGTCCTCGCCTTCCATGGTCACGCGTCCAGACGTGGCTGGTAGATTGCCCGCGATGACGTTGAAAAGCGTGGTTTTCCCGGCCCCGTTTGGACCGATCAGGCCCGTTATCGTTCCCTTGGCGATTTCCAGAGACGCACCGTCGACAGCGTGAAAGCCCCCGAAATGTTTGTGGAGATCTTCGACGACGATCATGTCAGCGCCCTTTTGGGAAACGGCCCGACGCTACCCCCGGGCCGTTTCGTATCTAACGGATCTTAGCGGTACTTGACCGTCGTGATCTCGCCGCCCTCGACGGTGATCTGGCGATAGTTGCCGGCGGATTCACCAGGGCCGATCAACTCGACCGCGGAGGCGCCCACGTAGTCAACGTCACCACCGTCGGCGATGATCTGGAGCGCTTTTGCCAGTTCGCCCGGGAAGATTTGCTCGCCGGGAGCATTGGCCACGTCCATCACGTGGTCTTTGAAGTCCGCAGATTCAGCGGAGCCAGCTTTTGCCATCGCGAGCATGATCAGCGCAGCAGCATCGTAGCTTTCGGCAGCGAAAGGCGAGGAGGCATCAAACGAATCGCCAACAATTTCCGCGAACTTGGCGGCACCCGGGCTGTCGGTGCCGGGATGCTGTCCGGTGGAGCCGTCGATCTCGGAACCGAAGTTGGCCTGAAGCGCTTCGGAGATCATGCCGTCCGGGAAATGGAACGTGTCGAATGCGCCGGCGTCGAGGGCTGCGCGCACAATGCCCGAGCCGCCCTGGTCCACGTAGCCTGCTACGACGAGACGTTCACCCCCTGCCGAGGCAAGTGCACCGACCTCAGCCGAGTAGTCCGCTTTGCCGTCTTCATGGGCCGCGTTGATCGTGACGGTGCCACCAGCAGCCGTGAAGGCCGCTTCGAACGCATCGGCCAGACCTTTGCCGTAGTCGTTGTTGGTGTAGGTGACCGCGACTTCGTTGATACCTTCCTCCATCAGCACCTCTGTCATGACCACACCCTGGCGGGCATCCGACGGTGCTGTGCGGAAGAAGAGACCGTTGTCTTCGTTATTCGCGTGGCTCAGGCCGGGTGATGTGGCAGATGGTGAGATCATCACGACGCCGTTCGCTAGTGCAACGTTTTGCAGGATCGCACCTGTAACGCCGGAGCAGTCAGCGCCCATGATGGCCTTCACGCCGTCACCGGTGATCTGTTGTTCCGCAACGGAAGTCGCCGCAGCGGCGTCTACGCAAGTCGAGTCGCCGCGCACCGGCGTCACGGTCGCGCCGTCGAGCAGCAGACCTGACTCGGTGACTTCCGCCATTGCGATTTCCGCGCCGCCTGCCATTTGCTGCGTCAGCGATTCAATCGGTCCGGTGAAGCCGAGGATGATCCCGATCTTGATTTCGCCGTGACCGCCCGCAAAAGCGCTCGAGCAAAGCAATGTCGCCGCAGAGGCGAGAAGAATTTTTTTCATGTCTTACTCCCAGTTGGAATGCTGGCCCTCTTTGGGACCTAACTGGTTTAGGACCGTAATTTGCGCGTTGTTGAAATGGAATAGGCGAGATGGCCAAAATTGGCGTTTCGCTAGGAAAATGTTCCAAAAAGGAAGAGGATTTTGGGTGAATCGCCTTCCTCGTCACGTGTTATTGACTGACGAAAGTCCTCGGTCAAAGTCAGAAAAAAGACGAATTTTTAAGGGCTTAGTCGAGCAATCCATCGGGCAGATCAACGATAATTTTGCTGGAAGCCAAATTGATAGTCGGGACATTCTGTTGGGTGAACGGCAGCAGTATGGGTTGCTTGCTGCCCTTGACGGCAATTTCAAGAAGATCGCCGGCGCCATGGTTCAGCACAGCCTTGATACGTCCGATTTTCTCTCCGCCAGTGTCGAACGCGGACAACCCGATCAGATCGGCGTGGTAGAATTCGTCGTCTGGCAGGTTCGGTAAGCTTTCGCGCGGCGCATATAGCCGTGTGCCACGCAAAGTCTCCGCCGCTTCTTTGCTGGCAACGCCAGAAAGTCTTGCCGCAAACCCGCCTTTGACAGGGCGTGTGATCTTGATCGTCCAAGAGGTTTTGCCCTCTTCGTCCGAGAGAGGTCCATACTTGGCAATGCCTTCGGGCTCGGCGCAAAAGCTTTTCAGGCGTACTTCACCGCGCACGCCGAAAGCGCCTGCCACCGCGCCGACACAGACGCGATCGGTCATCTCAATCCCCCGCAAAGTCCGTCGAGACGGACGGAGCCACCTGCCTCTAGGCAGCGTTGTTTACTCCCGTTCTCGGCAACCCGGACCCCGCCCCAGAAAGCGATTGCCACCAGGACGAGGGTCGTTGTGCGTCTTACAAGCCCGAGGCCGGGAATCATGCCGGGAAGGGCGGATTACTCCGCCTTCTCCTCTTCTGCGGGAGCTTCTTCCGCAGCGGCTTCTTCTGCCGGTGCCTCTTCAGCAACTGCTTCTTCGGCTGGAGCTTCTTCTTCGGCCGGTGCGTTTGCGGCTTCTTCAGCTTCCGCTGCTTTTGCGGCCTTCTCTTCAGCGCGTTCCTGAGCCTTCTTGCCTGGCTGCGCCTTGTTCGGGTTGTTCCGCTCTTTTTTCTCGGCCACGCCAGCAGCTTCGAGGAAACGCGAGATGCGGTCGGTTGGTTGCGCACCCTGGTCGAGCCAGTACTGCACGCGCTCCATGTTCATTTTGACGCGGTCTTCGCTGTCTTTTGGAAGAAGCGGGTTATAGGTGCCGAGCTTCTCGATGAAGCGGCCGTCACGCGGCATGCGGCTGTCGGCTGCAACGATGCGGTAAAACGGGCGCTTCTTGGAGCCGCCGCGTGCGAGGCGGATTTTCATAGCCATTTGATATTTCCTTACTTTTCTTGATGCTGTTTGTGATGTTGGATGACTTCCTGAATGATGAAATTCAGGAATTTCTTCGCGAACCCGGGGTCGAGATCGGCGTCTTTTGCCAGCTGTTCAAGCCGGGCAATCTGGGTGGCTTCCCGCGATTTGTCGGAGGCGGGAAGAGCGTGTTCCGCTTTCAATTTTCCGACTGCCTGCGTGTGCGCAAACCGCTCGGCAAGCGTGTAAACGAGGATCGCGTCGAGCCGGTCGATGCTGGCGCGATGGCCAGACAATAACTCTGCAGCGCGTGTGACGGCGTCGGTCATTTGGCGCCTCCTTGGGTCGAAATCGGAACGTCGGTATTACGTCGGTGCGACGTCGGTATTGCGTCGGTGCGGAAACGGGTCATTGCGGCGTCTCCGGTGTGGGATGGCGATAGACATGGGTGCCATCGTCGTCGAGCGCGGCCTCGGCCACCGGGTCGCGTGTGGCGCCGAGGCGCTTGGCAAGGGCAATTGAACGCGCATTTTGCGGGTCGATGTAGCTGACAAGGCCGGCCAGCCCGAGCGTGTCGGTGGCCCAGGCGCGGATCGCCTGAGCGGCTTCGGCCGCGATGCCCCGGCCTTCTCCCGCCTCCGTCAGAGCGAAACCCAGTTCCACTTCTTGATCGCCTGGCTCAAGTCCCAAAACGACGAAGCCACAGATTGCTCCGCTGTCCCGGTCTTCGACAGCGAAACCGCCATGGCCATGCAGAAGCCAACCTGCCGTCATTTTGGCGAATTCGTTCCAAGCGTCCTCGCGGCTCATTGGACCGCCGATAAACTTGCCGCGTTCGGCACAGGCGATTTCGGCGCAGGCCGGAAAGTCAGAAAGCCGCGGCGCACGCAGAACCAGTCGCTTTGTTGTGATTACCGGCAGTGCGTCGGAGACACGGCTGGCAAGGCTGGCGGCGGCACCTGGCGTGGGCTGTTCGTGGCGCGGCGTCATTGTATCGCCTCCGGTTCGGGATGCACCCAGACGTTCAGTTTGCCGAGGTCTGGATGCGTGAACGGCTCACCCTCTTGCCGACAGCCAAGGCGCTCAGCCAGGCGGATCGAGCGGTGGTTGTCGTCCATGATGAGGCTGACAATGCGGGTCCAACCGAGAGTGTCGTAAACAAAGTTGCGGGTCGCCAGCGCAGCTTCCTGCGCGATGCCTTTGCCTTCGGCGGTTTCATAGATTGACCAACCGATCTCCGGCTCGGGCCAGTCTTCCGGGTGGTAAACGCCAACTATGCCGAAAGGTTCGTCGGTAACCTTGTCCGCGACCATCCAGCGACTGTAGCCGCGCAAATACCATTGACCGATGATCCCTGCGAGGTGATGAAAGCTCGATTGATAATCGTAAGGTCCGCCGACGCCTTTTGAGCGACCTGATGCGCGAAACGCGGCATGGGCCGGCAAGTCATCCATCCGGGGAAGCCGCATGCGCAAGCGGTCCGTCTCGATCTCGGGAATGCGGAAGTCGACGGTCATGCCGCCCTCCGGGGGTGGCGATAGACGAGGTCGCCGTCATTCGCTGCTTTAGCTTCCGCGTCGCGGGCGGCCCCCAATCGTTCCGCCAGCGCGATCGAACGTGCATTCGCCGGATTAATATAGCTTACAAGCGTCGGCATTCCCCGGGTCAGGAAGGCCCAGTCCAACACGGCGTTTGCGGCCTCAAAGGCGTATCCTTTCCCTTCGGCTTCCGGCGTGGTCATCCAGCCAAGCTCCGTCTCCGGGAAAATGGACGGTTTCATGATGCCCAGATACGCGACGGCGTTGTCGCTGTCTTTCAGAGCCGCCGTCCAGTAGCCGATGTCATCGAGAACCCAACTGGCCATCATGCTCGCGAAAGATGACCAAGCGCTGACATCGTCCTTTGGGCCGCCCATGTATTTCGACCGATCCGACATCATCAACGCCTCATAGGCCGACCAATCGGCACGGGTCTGCGTGCGCAGCGTCAGGCGCTCGGTCTGAAGGACCGGGATATGGATGGTGGTTTGGCTCACTTCTTCTTTCCGAAACCGCTGAGACCCGGAGGCAACTGCGCGCCGCCGCCGAGGCCGGGGAGGCCGCCGCCGGGCATCGCGCCCATCTGTTTCTGTGCGGCTTCAATCTCGGCTTGGCTGGGCATACCGCCTGCAGGCAAACCACCCTTGCCGCCGAAGAGGCCGCCAAGCTGACGCATCATGCCCTTTTTGCCCATTTTGCCGACCTTCTTCATCATGTCGGACATCTGGCGGTGCATCTTGATCAGCTTGTTGAGGTCGGACACTTCCATCCCCGCGCCAGCCGCGATGCGTTTCTTGCGGGAAGCCTGAAGGATCGCGGGATTGGCGCGTTCCTTCTTGGTCATTGAATTGATCAGTGCGATCTGTTGGCGGAGGATCTTGTCGTCAAAACCGCCATCGGCCATTGCAGCCTTCATTTTGCCCATGCCCGGCATCATTCCCATGATGCCTTCCATGCCGCCCATCTTCTGCATCTGTTCGATTTGTTGGCGCAGGTCGTTCATGTTGAACTGACCTTTCTGGAAGCGCTTCATCATGCGCTCTTGCTGCTCGATTTCGAGCGTTTCCTGCGCCTTTTCGACGAGGGCCACGATGTCGCCCATGCCGAGGATGCGGCCCGCAATGCGATCGGGCTCGAAGGTCTCGATGGCGTCCATCTTCTCTCCGAGGCCGACGAAGCGGATCGGCTTGCCAGTGACCGCGCGCATGGAAAGCGCCGCGCCGCCGCGACCGTCACCATCCATCCGGGTGAGGACCACGCCGGAGACGCCGATCTTGTCGTCGAATTCCTCGGCCACGTTGACGGCGTCCTGACCGGTCAGGCCGTCGACGACCAGAAGCGTCTCACGCGGGTTCGCGACGTCACGGACCGCGGCGGCCTGTGCGATCAGTTCCTGATCGATATGAAGCCGACCGGCCGTGTCGAGCATGTAGACATCGTAGCCGCCGAGCGTTGCCTGCTGCTTGGCGCGTTTGGCGATGGCGACCGGGTCCTCGCCCGGCACGATGGGAAGGGTGTCGACACCGATCTGCGTGCCGAGGATGGCAAGCTGTTCCATCGCCGCCGGACGGTTGGTGTCGAGGGATGCCATGAGGACGCGCTTGTTTTCGCGCTCACTCAGACGCTTGGCGAGTTTGGCGGTCGTGGTGGTCTTACCGGAGCCTTGGAGACCGACCATCAGGATCGGGGCAGGCGGGTTGTCGATTTTCAGTTCGCCCGGGTCACCATCGCCTTTCAGGACATGGACCAATTCGTCATGGACGATCTTGATGACCTGCTGACCCGGCGTGACCGATTTCGTCACTGCCTGGCCCGTGGCCTTGGCCTCAACGGCTTTCACGAAATCCCGAGCTACAGGGAGGGATACGTCCGCCTCAAGAAGCGCCACGCGCACTTCGCGGAGGGCCGTTTTGACGTCATCTTCGGACAGCGCGCCTTGCTTTGTCAGCCGGTCGAAGACGCCTGAGAGGCGTTCTGACAGGTTTTCGAACATCTCACGGCTCCTATGATGCTTGTCAAGCAGGACATTGATTTTGCTTGATTTTGAAGTTTGGAAAATCGTCGAAGATCCAGCCGTTTCTGAGCGTGTCATAGATGATCGACAGCAGCTTGCGGGCGGTGGCGATGATGGCCTTG
>JAJDZT010000010.1 GCA_022824525.1 Silicimonas sp.
CAAAATTCCTACATGGCCGGAACCCAAAGCCACCTCCCAGTGTATTGCAAGCCTGCTGACACGCCAAAACCACACAGCAAGAACATGAATACACCCGCTGAAATTGGCAGGGAAAAAATTCAACTGCGGAATTTAGGATAATGCCGGGTCCCCGATCGAACACCGCGTTCCATTCGGCCATCAACTCCAGCGGAGAAGCTGCCTCGGCGCGCACACTGGCCCCGTCATAGACTGGAATGTTCGACATGACGTCTACGGCGAAAGGCCAATCCGCCTGTTGTGTGTCAAACTCGACCTCGGCCCGAAACGCGGCCAAATCGCCGACACTCTGGTCCAGCCAAACCGCCCGTAGCCGCTCGGCTCTTATGTTCTTGGCGTCCATATCGACCCTCCCAAATCGCTTGGAACGTGAAACGATTACACGGGCGGATCAGCGGCTCAACCCATATCTCACCCGCTCAGTTGAAAGCCGGCTTTGAGCACAATGCAGTCATGCGAAACTTTGGGTCGGGCACGTTTGCTCGTCGGAGGCCCTCCAAGTTCGGTTGTGCGGGACGAAGCGGCCGTTCGCCAAACCCAATTCAACCAAAAAGTGTGATCAGCACAAAAACCCATGCAGCTACGACAAATACCGCAAACAACAACTTCCCAACTAGGGGTAACTCTTTAAATTTCTCGGCGATCACCGACAAAACCCATTCCACGAACTCACCTTTGTCCGACGCCCTTGATTGCATGCGGTCTGCCACTCGTGAATTCAAGAGACAAGTGATTTTGGGCTCAAAGCCGTCGATAGCAGCAATCTGTCCCAACCACTCGATCGCAGACCGAGCGGTCACGGAACGGTGTCTTTGATCCCACAACTCAGTGGCACTTGAATTTTGCTCAACTCCGCTTGAGCTGACGCCGTCTCGCCGCTGCTGCAAGAACACCCACGGCATGCCCGGGACACTCAACTTTCTCAGGCAGAGACGTTCTGATCTACCGCGTCGGCAAAGGATTTGAAGAACTTCGCAGCCAGTTTCCTGGCGGTGCTTTGGATCAAACGGCTACCCAACTGCGCAAGTTTGCCGCCGATTTCTGCTTTCGCTTCGTAACGCAGGATCGTCGTATCGCCGTCTGCTGTCAGCGTAACGTCGGCGGCGCCTTTGGCATGTCCCGCTGCCCCCCCGTTGCCCTGGCCAGAGAGCGAGAACGCGTCGGGCGCACCTGTCTGATCGAGCACGACATCCCCGCCGAACCGTGCTTTGACCGGGCCAACTTTCAGGAGGACTTTGGCTTCAAGCTCGGTGTCCGAGTGCTTTATCAGTTCTTCACATCCTGGAATGCATTGCTTCAGTATTTCAGGATCGTTGAGAGCGGCATAGACCCGATCTTTGGGTGCGTTAATGACGATTTCGTCGTTCAGTTCCATGGTGTTACGTCCTTTTCTAACAGCAGGGGAAGCGGATGTTTTCCGCTTGTTCGGGCGTCATCCTCAGCTTGGTGAGCGCACACTTCAGGCGGAGGATGCAGCGCTTCAACATGTGGCTTCAGCTAAAGATGCAACGAGTGCGCGGAATTCTTCGGGCGTGTCGATGTCGTCATAGAAGCCGGCGGCATTCATTGGTGCGCATTGCACGTGTTCCGGATAGTGACGGGTAAAGCTCATACAGCCCGGGCGATCCGGGTTTTCCAAGAGCCGCGTTCTCAGCGTGTGGGGGACGACAATTGGATTTCCGCGGCGTTCACCTTCCATCGGGATTGTAATCCGAGCCTCGTCGGCGCTTCTGTGAAACTCAATCAATGCAGTTATGTCCGCAGCCGATAGATATGGCTGGTCCGCCAGCCCGATCAGCAAAATATCTGCAACCGGCGCGACTGCGAGCCCCGCCGCGACCGAACTTGGTTGACCGCTGTCAAAAGCATCGTTGTGTGCCAGCCTGACGTCTAGCCCTTGCAGGGCGGCAGCGATTTCGTCGGCTTCGAACCCGGTTACAACGGTCAATGGCCCGTCAATCGCAGCGAGGTAAGTCAAGGCGACGTGCCGCACCATTGGTGTACCGCCGATTGGCAAAAGCAGCTTGTTCTTCGCTCCCATGCGGCGCGACAGACCCGCTGCCAAGAGAATTGCCGTGACCTCAGACATCTTGATCCACCCGGACCCGTCGGCGGACGCGCACAAGCTGGGCAAGTATCGAAAGCGCGATTTCTTCCGGTGTAACCGCCCCGAGGTCCAAGCCAGCCGGAGCCTCCACCGCCTGGGTCGAAGCGGGCGAGATGCCGATGGCATGGAGTTTCTCAGCGAGCGCCGCAAATTTTCGGGCGCTGCCGACGAAGGCCACATAGTCTGACGTGCCTTTGAGCACTGCCTTCAATGCATCCAGATCGCCTTGCCCTTGCGTGGAGATAACCACGTATTTCTGGCGCGGTGCACTCGGACCTTCAGGGAGTGTCGAGGTCACGGCCCAGTGGAATTGCGGCGCAAGTGCAGTAATGGCCTGCGCGACCGGCGAGGCACCTAGCACCACCAACTCCGGCATTGGCAGACAAGGTTCGATGAAGATGTCCACCGTTCCACGTGACGGGCACCCGTTGCGGGCAAACCGAGTTCCTTCGACCGAGTCACCCGGGGCCACGCCCATTTCCTCCAGAAGGTCTTCGGGTGCGACTGAAATGAGCTGCGGTGCCCCACTTTTGAGCGCTTCAAGCGCAGCACGTTTGACAGCCCCGCGGGTACACCCCCCGCCAAGCCAGCCATGCAGGATCGTGCCATCGGCGGCCAGCAATGCCTTCGCACCTGGCTTCGCGGCGGTCGCACCCGCCGTGCGCACGATTGTCGCGAAGGCAAAAGGTTCCTGCCTGTCCCGCAGACTTTGCGCGGCTTCCGCCAGCTCGGTGTTAAGAACCTCCGCCGGGCTCATAATCGTACCAACTCCGTCTCGAGCGCCGCGAGATCGTCGAGGGTGTTCGCGGCCGCGAAAAGATCAAGATGGGGCAGGGCGGCAGCCATGCCTCCGGCAATCGGCGCATAGTCCCGCCATCCCTTGAGCGGGTTGAGCCAGATGATCTTGCAACCGCGTTTCTTGAGCTTTTCCAGCGCAGCGCCCAGGTGCTCAGGCGGTTCCGTGTCGAAACCATCCGACAAGATCAGCACAACACTCCGCCCGTCGACGAACCGTTTGGCGTAGGTTTCCGCAAAACGCTTTAACGATGGCCCGATCTTGGAGCCGCCGCCAAACCCATCGGCCATAAGCGACATCCGTCCGATGGCTCGCATCGTGTCCTTGTCGCGCAAGGCTTCGGTAATCCGCACAAGGCGGGTGTGGAACAGATAGGCGTCGGCGTTCTTGTCGGCCCGCATGAGGCCAGCAAGAAATGCGAGGAAGACTTGCGCGTAAACACTCATCGAGCCAGAGACGTCGCAGAGTGCAACGATCTTTCGCTCCCGGTCGGGGCGGCGCTTGCGCAACAGGTGCAGTGGCTCGCCACCGGTCGAAAGGCTGCGTCGGATCGTTTTGCGAAAGTGCAGCCGGTCGCCTTTGCGGGCAGCGATGCGGCGACGGGACCGGCTGTCACGTAGAGCAGCACCAATGCGGCGGGCGACAGCTTCGGCCTCGGCAATTTCGTCGGCGCGGACAAGATCGCGCAGATCGCGTCGGCTCAGATTGCGTTGCTCGGTGGCGATCAGTTTGCCTGTGCCGTCACTTTCGGCTTCGCCGTCGCCCGTGTCGGGCGCTGTGGATGTGCCACTTGCGCTCGTATCCTGACCCGTGCCATCACGCGTGCTGTGGACATCATCATTCAGCGCGACGTGCGGCTTGGGGGTCACGCGCTGTTTGACCCGTCCGGCGTCCATCCAGAAACTGTCGAACAACGCATCAAAGCGTTCCGCTTCCTCTTTGCATCCCGTACAAACGGCGCGAAGGACGCGGCGGCAATCGTCTGCCCGGGCCGCGTCGATATGGGCCAAAGCGTTGAGACTAAGCTCTGCCTCCGCCACTCCCAAGCGTAACCCATTCTCACGCAAGTGCGCGATGAAACCAGCGACGCGCGCCGCGGGCCCGGGGTCGCGGGCTGCAAACCGTGTCACCCGGCTCATGCCGCCTTCCCTGCGATGCGAGCGGCGACTTCTGCCGTGATCTGCGCCTGATCGCTTTGCGTCTTCAGAAGTGTCGTCAGCGTGGACTGCAAAACGGCCGGGTCGTCTGTGAGATCGGCGATGCCAAGCCCCATCAATGCCGCCGCGAAATCGAGCATCTCGGCGACACCGGGCGTTTTCTCCAACTCTTCTTCGCGAAGCCTTTGCACAAAGCCGATAATTTGTTCGGCCAGACGCGCTTCGACCTCAGGGCAGCGGGCCTTAAGTATGGCGAGTTCGGTTGTGCGGTCCGGGTACTCAACGTATGAATACAGGCACCGACGACGCAGCGCATCTGACAGATCGCGCGTCCCGTTGGACGTCAGGATAACGATGGGTTTGCTTGAGGCCGTGATTGTGCCCAACTCGGGTACCGAAATCTGATAGTCGGACAAAACCTCGAGCAGGTAGGCTTCGAATTCTTCATCTGCGCGGTCGATCTCGTCAATCAGAAGGACCGGCGACTGGTCTTGGGTAATTGCGGCGAGCAAGGGACGTTCCAGCAGGAACTCTCGCGAAAAGATGCGGTCTTCGACCGACTTGCCGGTCTGACCATCCTCTGCCGCCGAGCGGATCGTCAGTAGCTGGCGCTGATAGTTCCATTCGTAGATGGACTGTGAGGCGTCTAACCCTTCATAACACTGCAATCGGATCAACTTTGTGTCTTGCGCCAGGCTGAGCGTGCGCGCGACCTCTGTCTTGCCAACGCCTGCGGCCCCCTCAAGCAGCAAAGGCCGCTCGAGGGTAAGCGCGAGATGCAACGCCACGGAAAGATCGCCTGATGCAACGTAGCCATGTTCGCCAAGCGCGGATTGTAAGTCGGTCCAAGTCATCCGATGTCTCCGTAGGGCGGGTTTGACCCCGCCCCACTCTTGGCTCAGCCGTGAAGGCCCAGTTCGTTGGCAGTCTTCCAAATCCGCCAATGATCGTGAGGCATGTTGGTGTGCCGATTGCCAAAGGGCCGGAAGGCGTCCTGAATCGCATTTGAGAAGCACGGCACCCCACCAACATGGGGGCTTTCGCCCACGCCTTTCGCCCCAATCGGGTGATGCGGCGATGGCGTCACCGTGTAGTCGGTTTCGTAGTTCGGGACTTCCCAAGCCGTTGGCAGGAAGAAGTCCATCAGCGTGCCGGTTTTCACGTTGCCCATGTCGTCATAGGCAATCTCCTGGCCCAGGGCGACGGCAAGCGCTTCGGTCAAACCGCCATGCACTTGACCTTCGATGACCATCGGGTTGATCCGCGTGCCGCAATCGTCCAGCGCATAGAAGCGGCGGATGTCGGCCACACCGGTATCGACGTCGATGTCCATCACACAGACATAGGCACCGAACGGATAGGTCATGTTAGGCGGGTCGTAGTAGCTGACTGCCTCCAGACCCGGCTCGATTCCCGGAATGGCTTGGTTGTAGGCCGCAAAGGCAATTTCCTTCATGGTCTTGAACCGCTCAGGCGCACCTTTGACCACAAACCGATCCACATCGAACTCCACATCGTCGTCGTGGACCTCGAGCAGATAGGCGGCGATCATCTGCGCCTTGGCGCGTATTTTTCGGCCTGCCATTGCCGTTGCTGCGCCTGCCACCGGTGTGGAACGAGAGCCGTAGGTGCCAAGCCCGTAAGGTGCAGTGTCGGTGTCGCCTTCCTCGATCGTAATCGAGTCGGCGGGCAGGCCGATCTCAGAGGCCAAAATCTGGGCAAATGTAGTGGCATGGCCCTGACCCTGAGAGATTGTCCCCAAGCGCGCGATGGCGCTGCCGGTTGGGTGGATGCGGATTTCGCAGCTGTCGAACATACCCAGACCAAGGATGTCGCAGTTTTTGACAGGCCCGGCCCCGACGATCTCGGTAAAGAAGCTGAGGCCAATTCCCATGAGTGATCGTGTTTTACCAGCCTTGAAGTCTTCGACGCGCTGAGCCTGCTCGGCGCGAAGTCCGTCATAGTCGACAGCTTTCAGCGCCTTGTCCCAAGCGGTGTGATAGTCACCCGAGTCGTATTCCCAGCCAAGCGCGGCGGTATATGGAAATTGCTCTTTCTTTATGAAGTTGATCCGGCGCAGCTCGGCCGCGTCCATGTTTAGTTCAATTGCCAGAACCTCGATCATCCGTTCGATGAAGTAGACTGCCTCAGTCACCCGAAACGAACAGCGATAGCTGACGCCGCCGGGAGCCTTGTTGGTGTAGACGCCGTCAACTTCGAGAAACGCGGTCGGAATGTCATAAGAGCCCGTGCAGATGTTCATAAAGCCGGCAGGGAATTTTGTGGGGTCGGCGCAGGCGTCAAACCCACCGTGGTCGGCCGTCACGTGACAGTGAAGCCCGGTGATCTTGCCCTCTTTCGTGGCGCTGATCCGGCCTGTCATGTGGTAGTCGCGGGCGAAGGCCGTGGTCATCAAGTTGTCCATCCTGTCTTCAATCCACTTGACCGGTTTGCCAGTCACGATCGAAGCCACGGCAGAGCAAATATACCCTGGATAGGCACCCACCTTGTTGCCAAACCCACCGCCGATGTCAGGCGAGATGATGCGGATGTTGTGCTCTTCAATACCGGTGATCAAAGAAACCACGGTACGGATCGCGTGCGGGGCCTGGAAAGTTCCCCAAACGGTCAGTTTTCCGTTGACCTTGTCCATCGATGCCACACAGCCGCAGGTTTCCAGCGGGCACGGATGAGTACGGTGATAGTACATGCTCTCGGTCGCGACGACCTCGGCATTGTCGATCACCTCAAAGGTCGGATCCTTGTCGCCCGCTTCCCACGTGAAGATGTGGTTGTGATGCTTGCGAGGTCCGTGGGCACCGTCCACAGGCTTTCCCGCCTCATCAACGGTGTCCTCGCGGAGGACCACGTCAGACTCGAGGGACTTGAAGGGGTCCACCAGAACCTCAAGCTCTTCGTATTCGACCTCAACCGCTTCGATCCCATCGGCTGCGGCGAAACGGTCTTCGGCGACGACAAAGGCAACCTCCTGGCCCTGAAACAGAACCTTTCCGTCGGCGAGCACCATCTGCTTGTCGCCAGCAAGCGTCGGCATCCAATGCAAGCCCAATGGCTCAAGGTCCTTCGCGGTCAGCACTGCCAAAACCCCAGGGACTTCCAAGGCCGCAGCTGTGTCTATGCTCTTGATGCGCGCGTGCGCGTAGGGCGAGCGCACGAAATCGCCAAAGATCATCCCGTCGAGCTTGATGTCATCGACATAGTTGCCCTTGCCTTGGGTAAAACGCGCATCCTCGACCCGCTTGCGCGAACAGCCCATGCCTTTGAGGTTGTCGATCCGCTCCTCCCGGCTAGTGACTTCGTCTTTCATTCCGCCGCCTCCTTGGCTGCATTCATCTCGGCCGCGGCAGCCATGATGGATTTCACAATGTTCTGGTACCCGGTACAGCGGCAGATGTTGCCCGCCATGCCGAAGCGGATATCTTCCTCGGTCGGGTTCGGGTTTTCTTCGAGCAGTTTCGTGGCACGGGTGATCATGCCCGGTGTGCAATAGCCGCACTGAAGCCCGTGGTGTTCCTTGAACGCGTTCTGCAGGGGATGCAGATCATCAGGTCCACCGATCCCTTCGATGGTGGTGATGTCTTTACCGTCCGCCTGAGCGACGAACATGGTGCATGACTTGACCGATTTTCCGTCAATCGTGACCGTACACGCGCCACAATGGGAAGTTTCGCAACCGATATGCGGCCCCGTGATGTTTAGCCGTTCGCGCAGCGTGTAGATCAGCAATTCGCGCGGTTCGGCGAGGAACTCCTCCTCCTTACCGTTCACCGTGATCTTATAATGCTGTTTCTTTGACATGTGATGGTCTCCTCAGGCGCGCGACCAGGCACGCTCGATGGCGCGGCGCAGGATCACGCCGGCGACGTGTTTCTTGAAGGCAATGGGCCCGCGATTGTCTTCGGTCGGATCGATGTCGCCAAGCATTGCGGCAACGGCGGCGTTCATCGCCGCGTCATCGACAGATGTTCCGACAAGGGCTGCGCCGGCGGCTTCGGAATAGATCGGCGTATCGCTAAGGTTGGTCATAGCGATGGAAGCGGACGCGCAGGTCCCGCCGTCATTCACAATCTGAACGGCCGCCGCGGCGGTGGCATAGTCGCCTATCTTCCGTTTCTGCTTCTCGTAGGCATAGCCGCCCTTGGGCATCGGGATCGTAACCGCAGTCAGGACTTCTTCATCTTCGCGAGCCGTCATGTAGGCGGCTTCGTAAAAGTCGCGCGCCGGGATGTCGCGCTCGCCGTCCGGCCCGACGACAGTGAAGGCGGCGTCCAGACACTGCATCAGGCCCGGCATGTCGTTGCCTGGGTCGCCATTGGCAACATTCCCGCCAACGGTTCCCATATAGCGTACTTGCGGGTCGGCAATCTGAAGAGCAGCTTCGCGGAGGATCGGCGCCGCGCTTGCCAGCGGCTCGTGATCAATAATGTCATGCTGCGTGACCATCGCGCCGATGCGAATGGCTTCAACGCCGATTTCGATACCGGACATGCCTTCGACGTCCTGCAAGTCGATCAGGTGTGGCACGTCCGCCATGCGGAGCTTCATCATAGGAATCAGGCTGTGCCCGCCCGCCATGACCCGCGCATCATCCCCATGTTCTTCAAGGATCGACAACACGCCCGCCATGTCCTTGGGGCGATAATATTCGAAGGCCGCTGGAATCATCGGCTCTCCTCCCTTCAAGCAAATGTTCTGGCTGGAAGAAAGGAATGCATGCTGCGGCATGCAGAGGCTTTAGAAAATCAATGAAAAACGGGTATTTTGCACGAAATGCGCGCTATCCGGCATGAATTGCGCCGACCTGCACGGCCAGTGCTTCCTGTATCGCCTTCAGCTTGGCTCGACTTACAGGCGCGGGTGGCAGGTCGTCCCCCGAGAAGATGCAGCGGCCCTTGTCTTTCGTGCGCTCAAATCGCGTGACATGCATCGGGTTCACCAAGTAACTGCGGTGCGTCTGAAGAAAGCCCTTCGGGACGAGCCGTTTTGACGCCTCTGTCACAGGCCACACGCAAAACAGGCGTTCGGACGCCGTGTAGACTTGTGTGTAGTGCCCATCGGCGCGCACGAACTGGACTTCATCAGGTGAAACGAAAACCTTGCTTCCATCCCGCTCACAGGGGATTTGCAGCTGTGGCTGATATGGCGTGAGTTCTGGCTCTTGCTCTGGTACACCGTCAAGCTCTTCCATCTTAGCGCCTTCGAGATATGCGACGCTTACCCACAAGCAAGCACCGAAGATCACAAAGCTGAACATGATCACGCCGAGGGCCAAGGTCTCATTGCTCATGCTCGGCCCAAACTCTGTCACGCCGGGCGTCTCTACAAAACGGGTTCCCGCCATTGCAAGGAAATGGACAGAGCAGACAGCCGCGGCAAAGCACAGCGTGCCCAGAAGAATGTTACGATTGGTTCGATGCCCGTAAGCCACCCAGATCGCCAGAACGCAAAATGCGATCGCTACGATCGACGAAGCGAAGAGCCCGACAGGGGAATAGACGGCACGACACAACTCCAGCCCCGCCATCCCGATGTAGTGCATCACAAGGATGCCCATGCCGACAACACCGCCAGCGCCTGTGATCACCGCGGGTGTGCGTTCCGTGAAGTGCAGCAGGATCAATGCTCCACCCACGATAAGTACAGCCGTCAGGGCGGACACCAGTGTTATGGCTGCATCGTAGTAGAAGAGGATGGGCAACTGCAGGCCTAGCATCGCGATGAAATGCATCGACCATATCCCACCCCCAAGAGCGATGGATGCAAGTGCTACGGAAACCTTCTTTTGGAATGCAGGCTTGCTTGACAGATCGCGGGTAAGAGACAGACCGGTGAAACCAGCGACCAAGGCGACTGTACAGGCCATCGCAACCAGAAAAGAGTTATGTGTGAAGCCTATGGTATCCATAGGCACAAAATGCCCAACGCCTGTGCGTTTTGCAAATGCTGGACGCTGCGCTCACCAGGACGACTGGTCCGCCAAGCGAGTTTGTTTTCCAAGTGGGCATTACTCAAGCTCACGCAATTTGGCGGCTGGTCAAAGCTGCGGGAAGCTCTGACGACAGCCGTGACCGCGTGGATCGTCAGCGTTGGATTTTCACCGCGGAAGGACCTTGCGCACAGCTGATCTGGTGTACAGGCGACGACGAAACCAAATACAACTAAGCGACCGTTCATCGAAGCCGTGGCATTTGCGAATTTGGGCTCAAAGCCGACATTCGACAAAAGCGGCAAGAACGGACCGCCCGCTGAGCCATTGTCTTGGCCATTTGGCTGGACCCGTTACCTCAGGCGCTTTTCCGTCTCGGCGTCAAAGAACATCACGCGCGACACATCGAACCCGACCTTCACTTCAGTTCCGGCCGTAATGGCGTCGTCGCCCTTGCTTTCGACAACCATCGGTTCACCAGTCGGGGTGGACAGGTACTCATAGGCCACGCCACCCAGCTGTTCGGTAATGTCCACTTTGAGCGCGGACGGTTCCTGGCTGAGCGTCGCCTCCTGCGGTCGGATACCAACGATGACCTCGGTTCCAGCCGCCGGCAAAGCCACGGAAGTTGCAATGACCTCGCCACCAAGGCCCGGGACCTTCACGCCGCCGTCCGCAACCTCTCCTTTCAGGAAGTTCATCGACGGCGACCCGATGAAGCCAGCGACGAAACGATTGTCCGGATCGCGGTAGAGGTCCATCGGCGCGCCCACTTGCTCGATTATGCCCGCGCGCAGCACCACGATCTTGTCGGCGAGGGTCATCGCCTCGACCTGGTCATGGGTCACGTAGATCATCGTGGTGCCCAGTTCCTTGTGAAGCCGCGCGATCTCCACCCGCATGTCCACGCGCAGCTCTGCATCGAGGTTCGAAAGCGGTTCGTCGAACAGAAAGACTTCGGGGCCTCGGACAATGGCACGCCCAATGGCCACCCGCTGGCGCTGCCCGCCCGACAGAGCCGCAGGTTTCCGTGCCAGGTATTCGTCGAGCTTCAGAACCCGGCTCGCCTCGGCCACCTTTTCCTTGATCTCGTCCTTCGGGTGCCCGGTCATCTTGAGACCGAACCCCATATTCTCCTCAACCGTCATGTGCGGGTAGAGCGCGTACGTCTGGAACACCATCGCGACGCCGCGCTCTGCCGGGTCCACATGGGTCACTTCGCGCGTTCCGATATCGATCCGCCCGTCGGAGGTTTCTTCCAGCCCGGCGATCATCCGCAGAAGCGTGGACTTGCCGCACCCCGACGGTCCAACGAACACGCAAAACTCGCCATCCGCGATCTCGAGATCGACGCCATGGATGACTTGTACATCGCCGTAACGCTTGATGACTTTTTGAAGTGTAACGCCTGACATGGATCGGTGGTCCTTCCTATCCGGGGAAATGCCAGGACGATGCCTGGCGGCCGATCTTGTCGGCAGTTGAAAGAAGTTCGTCGCGGAAGACCGTAAGACGATCCAGATCATACCGCATTGTTGAGGTCGCAACCGACAAAGCTCCGATCACGCGGCCATTGGAAATGAAGATCGGTGCCGCAATGGAGACGATCCCCTCTTCATGTTCCTCGCGGTCAAACGCGATGCCGCTTTCGCGGATTGTCGGCAGTTCACCCAGCAGACTTTCCGCTGAGCGATGCGTGGCCTGCGTGTAGGGGAAGAAGGATTGCTGCTGCAAAACAATGTCGAGCCGCTTGGGCGCGATATAGGCCAGCATCGCCTTACCCACTCCCGTGCAGTAGGCCGGAGCGACTTTGCCCACCTGCGCCAACGTCTCGAAACGGTCGGTCGCCTTGAGCTTGTCGACGAAGATCACCTGGCCATTGTCGAGTTGAGCAAGGTGCACGCTTTCACCCGCACCGGCGGCCAGTTCCTCGACGAAGGGACGTGCAATCGGTGCAAGTGATGCATTTTCCCACGCCGCATGGGCCAGCCGGATCAGCCGCAACCCCATGGAATAGTTGCCCGTTTCCGGGTCGTGGCTCAGAAGGTTCTGGTTCACGAGCGTTTGCAGCAACCGGTAAAGCGTCGCCTTGGGGTAGGTGGATTGCTCCAGGAGTTCCGTGAATTTCACCGGGCGTTCGAAGGCCGCGACCGAATCGAGCACTTCAAGCGCCTTGCCGACGGTCCCATCCGCCTTGCCCGTATGCGGCAAAGGTGAATTCACCAGTTGTTCTCCCTCCCTTTCTCGCTACGCTCGGCAACGAGAGTGTTGACATCCATAGCGGATACGGTCACCATTTTCAATATTCGGAATTCAGTTCCAAATACTGGAACCGACACATAGGAACTCAGGGAGGACACCAATGTTCCGTAAATTCAACCTGTCGCTCGCGGCTCTGGCCGCTAGCGCCGTGATGGCGTCTTCGGCATCTGCCCGCGACCTCGTCATCAATTTCGACGACCTGAACCCCGGACCGAAAGCGGCTTTTGATGCTGCCGTGGCGAAGTTCTCCGAAGAGAATCCGGACATCAACGTCATCGTGAACAACAACGACCGCGAAGCGCACAAGACCGCGATCCGGAACTTCCTGACCGCCGATGCGCCGGACGTGACGTCCTGGTATCCTGGCAACCGCATGGCGCCATTCGTGGACGCCGGCCTGTTCCAGCCGGTGGACGATGTCTGGGACGAAAACGGCTTCCATGAAGACCTCGCCGCGATCAAGGCCACGATGAGCCGCGATGGCAAGATCTGGGGCGTGCCGTACTCCTACTACCAGTGGGGCATCTATTACCGTAAGGATGTCTTCGATCTCCTCGGCCTCGAAGAGTTCGCAACCTGGGAAGACATGCTCGCAGGATGTGCGACCATGAAGGAAAACGGCGTGACGCCGTTTACCATCGGCACCAAGTTCCTCTGGACCGCCGCCGGTGTCTTCGATTACCTGAACCTCCGCACCAATGGCTACGACGTGCACAACGCACTGACGGCTGGCGAGATCAAGTACACCGATCCCCGCATCGTCGCGACGATGGATAACTGGGAAACGCTGATCAACGAGTGCGGCTTTGTCGACAACCACGCCTCGATGTCCTGGCAGGACGCCATTGCGCCCTTCGCCAACGGCGACGCGGCGATGTACGTGATGGGCAACTTCTCGGTCGACGGCTACAAGAACGCCGGTCTCACCGCGGACCAGATCGATTTCATGCCGTTCCCGACCATCGATCCGAACGTGCCGCTGGCGGAAGAAGCCCCGGCTGACGCCTTCTTCATCCCGACCAACGCAAAGAACGTCGAAGACGCCAAGAAGTGGCTCGCCTTCGTCGCACGCCCGGATGTTCAGACCGAATGGAACGCCACCATCGGCCAGCTTCCGATCAACGCGAAGGCAGAAATCTCGGACGACAAGTTCATCCAGGAAGGCTTCGCCCTTCTGAATCAGGCCACCGGCATCGCTCAGTTCTACGACCGCGACGCTCCGGCCGAGATGGCGAAAGCTGGCATGGAAGGCTTCCAGAAGTTCATGCTGGACCCGTCCACGAAGATGGAAGTGCTTGAGCGCCTCGACGAGGTCGCAGCCGAAGTCTACGCCAAGTAAGCGAAAAAACCGGGAGGGGCCATTCAACCGGCCCCTCTCATTACTGGCCCGGAAATATCCCGGGGTGCGGGGCAGAGCCCCGCGGAGCGGCGCCAAGGGCGGCGCAAAACCTCAGACGAGGGCGCAGGGGGGCACCCATGAGTGACACATCCGCAAATCGCGACAGCTGGCTCACAAGGAACAAGCTCTCGATCGCGCCATGGTTCTTCCTGATCCCCGCACTTTTCTTCTTCGCCATTTACGTCATCATCCCGATCTTTGAATCGCTCTGGCTCTCGCTTTACGAATGGAACGGCCTCTACACAGCCGATGGCGAAAGCACCGCTATGTGGGTTGGCTTCGACAATTACGTAAAGCTCTGGGATGACCCGAATTTCTGGGTCTCGCTCAAGAACAACCTCGCCTGGCTCATCCTCTACATGCTCGCCGTGCCGGCCGGACTCTTCATCGCGCTCTTCCTGAACCAGACCGTGACGGGGATGCGGTTCTACAAATCGATGTTCTTCTTCCCCTTCGTGATTTCGCAGGTTGTCGTCGGCCTGATCTTCGGCTGGTTCTACAATCCCGATTTCGGTGTGGTCGGCTCCATCTGGCAGGCGATCTTCTGCGAGGAAACGACGAACATCCTCGGGAACACCACCTTCAAATGTTCGCGCCCCGCGCCGGATATTCTGTCGAGCCCGGAATACGCGACCTATGGCATCATTTTCGCAGGCCTCTGGCCTCAGATTGCCTACTGCATGATCCTCTATCTCACCGGCCTTAACAACGTGGCGAGCGATCAGATCGAAGCCGCGCGCCTTGATGGTGCCAAGGGCTGGAAGATGCTATGGTACGTGGTGCTGCCGCAACTGCGCCCGGCAACGTTCATTGCCGTCGTTGTCACGGTAATCGGCGCGCTTCGCAGCTTTGACATGATCGCCATCATGACGCAGGGCGGGCCCTTCGGATCGACCAACGTGCTTGCGCACTACATGTATGAAGTCGCCATCTCCGAATATGGCGAGCGCTATGGCTACGGGTCCGCCGTCGCAACCGTGCTCTTCCTGATCATGCTGGTCTACATCTCCTACTTCCTGTGGCGGATGTACCAAGACGAAAAGGTATCGCGCTGATGTTCCCGAGACCGATCGAAAAATCAGGCGCCGTAGCCAAAACCGCCTATCAGGCTTTCTTGCCGGTGGCGTTGTTCCTGTGGCTTCTGCCACTCCTGGCGATCTTCGTGACGTCAATCCGCGGCGCGGCTGACATCAACTCCGGCAACATCTTCGGATGGCCGACAGAGTTTGCACTATTCGAAAACTACTCAGCCGTTTTCACCCAGTCCGCGGCGGCGCAGTACATGCTGAACTCGGTGCTCATCACTGTGCCAAGCGTCATCATCTCGGTCGCGCTCGCCTGCCTTGCGGGCTACGCGCTGGCGATCTACCGGTTCCGGGTGGCCGTGCCGCTCTTCTTCCTGTTCGTCGCCGGCAACTTCATTCCGTTCCAGATTCTCATGGTGCCAGTCCGTGATATGAGCGTTCAAACCGGCCTCTACGACACGATTGCCGGACAGTTCCTCTTCCACGCAGCCTTCCAGACCGGGTTTTGCACACTCTTCATGCGGAACTTCATCAAGGCGCTGCCCTTCGATCTGATCGAGAGCGCGCGGATCGAAGGCGTCGCCGAATGGCGCATCTTCTGGTACGTCGTCCTGCCGCTGGTACGTCCGGCCATCGCCGCACTTGCGGTGCTGATCTTCACCTTTGTCTGGAACGATTTCTTCTGGGCCAACGTGCTCACACAAGGTGAAACAGCCAAACCTATTACAGCGGGTGTTCGCGCACTGAACGGGCAGTTCGTGAACAATTGGCACCTTGTATCTGCGGCCTCTCTCATGGCAGCAATTCCGCCCGTAGCCATGTTCTTTCTCATGCAGAAACACTTCATCGCAGGTCTCACACTAGGTGCCGTGAAATGATCCAATGCTGGCGGCTGGATGACAGCCGTCAGACCCTCGTCCTCGGGTGTACCCGCGAACGGTTGGCCGAAGTCGTCTATTGGGGCGCAAGGCTGCCGGAGGATGAGGATCTGACGACCCTCTACGAAGCGCACACTCTCGATGTCACCGGTGGCATGCTCGATGCCAACCCGGAGATCTCCATTTGCCCCGAGGCGACCCGCACCTTTCCGGGCCAGCCCGGCCTGATCCTCCGCGACACGGACGGCACGCCCTATCTGCCGAAGTTCTGCCTCGATGGCGTCGAAAACGGCGGCGAAACCCTGACGCTCAAATACCGCGATCAAGACGAGGTGCTGACCTACATCGCGCGTTTCACAATCGACCCTGTCACCCACCTGATCGAGGCAGAGGCCGAGCTTCACGCCACACGACCCGTTCACCTCCACTGGCTCGCTGCCCCGGTCTTTCCCGGACCGCAGCTTTCCGATGAGATGATCGACGTGACCGGGCGTTGGTGTGGTGAGTTCCAGTTCGCCACGACGCCCTGGAACCCGGGTATCCGTTATCGCGAGAACCGGACGGGCCGGACAGGCCATGAACATTTCCCGGGTCTGATCATTCCCTGCCGGGGGGCCACCAACGCGCGGGGTGAGGCCTATGCCTTTCACTACGGCTGGTCCGGCGGGCACCGCATGGTGGCCGAGGAGCTGCCCGACGGGCGGCGCCAGATCCAGTTCGGCCATGCCGCGCGCGTCGAAGGCGCGCCGCGCACCGACTTTCGGACCGGCAAGCTCTACGCGGTCTATTCCGATGACGGGTTGAACGGGTGCGCCGTTGCCTTTCAACGCCATCTGCGCGACCGTGTCGTACAGTTTCCGAACCCGGACCGACCGCGCCCCGTGCACTATAATTGCTGGGAAGCCGTCTATTTCCGCCATGACGTGGAAGAGCTGAAAGACATCGCCACCCGCGCCGCCGATCTGGGTGCTGAGCGTTTCGTGTTGGATGACGGTTGGTTCGGCCAGCGCGACGACGATACGGCCGCTCTTGCGGATTGGGAGGTGGATCGGCGCAAGTATCCGGACGGGCTCGATCCACTCATTGACCACATTCACTCGCTGGGCATGACGTTCGGCCTCTGGTTCGAGCCGGAGATGATCAACCCCAACTCCGAAACCTTCCGCGCACATCCGGATTGGGCCTTCGGGGCCGAGGATCAGATCCCCGGGCGACAGCAACGCGCGGTCGACATGGCCAACCCGGAAGTGCGCGATTACCTGTTCGACCGGATGAGCGCGATCCTCTCTGAACACTCCATTGAATACATCAAGTGGGATCACAACCGCGTCCTGCCGATGCCCGATGCCGACCAGACGCGCGGCACATACGCGCTTCTCGACCGGCTCCGCGCCGCCCATCCCGGCGTCGAAATCGAAAGCTGCGCCAGTGGGGGAGGGCGGATCGATTTCGGCATTCTTTCCCGCACTCACCGCGTTTGGCTGTCGGATTCGAATGACGCGCTCGAACGGCTCCGCATCCAGCACAACGCGGCCGTGTTTTTGCCGATGGCCGTGACCGGGTCGCATGTCGGCCCGCGCAAATGCCACACCTCGGGTCGCATTTTCGACATCCGGTTCCGTGCCTGGGTCGCCGCGCAGCGCCATATGGGGTTCGAGATGGACCCGCGCGAACTCACCGATGACGAAGCCGAGGTGCTGCGCCAGGTCACCGGTTGGTGGCGCACCAACCGCGACTGGCTGCTCAAAGCTGACATCCTTCGCCTCGACAGCCCGGACCCAAGCGTCATTGCCGAACAGCACTTGGCAGAAGACGGTTCCAAATTCGTCGTGTTTGCGGGAAAGGCCGACACGTCGGCCCAGATCGCCCCACGCCCGTTGCGCCTGACCCGTGTCAGCCCGGACGCGATGTACGAAGTGCAACTCAAAAACCGGGAAGACGTGGTCCACCTGTCGCGCGGGGAACCCGCGCTTAAATACGGGTCGATCAAAGTCAGCGGGGCCTATCTGATGACGCAGGGCCTGACGCTTCCCTGGAGCTTCCCCTGCACCATGTGGGTTCTGGAGGGCCGCCGACTATGAAGCGTACACTGGGCGTCTGTTACTACCCGGAACACTGGGACCGCGCGATCTGGGAAGACGACGCGCGCCGGATGGCGGAGCTTGGTCTCACTTGGGTCCGGATCGGCGAGTTCGCGTGGAAGCGGCTGGAACCAAGCGAGGGCGACTATCAGTTCGAATGGCTGGATGACGCGATTGCCGTGCTGAAAGGGGCCGGTCTCAAGGTCGTCCTTGGGACGCCGACGGCGACACCACCCTATTGGATGGTGGCCAAGCATCCCGACATGCTGGCGATTGATGAAAACGGCAATCCGCGCAAATACGGCTCGCGGCGGCACTACTGCTTCAGCCATGAAGGCTACAAAGCAGAATGCGCCAAGATCGTTACAAAACTTGCCGAGCGGTATGGCGACAAGGTCGACGCATGGCAGACCGACAACGAGTATGGCTGCCACGATACCATTTATTCCTACTCCGACGCCGCGCGCGTTGCGTTTCGCGGATGGCTCTCCCGCCGGTACAATGGGGTGGAGGCGCTGAATACGGCTTGGGGCAATGTCTTCTGGTCCATGGACTACGACAGCTTCGATGAGATCGATCTTCCCAACCTCACCGTGACGGAGCCAAACCCGGCGCATTCTCTGGCGTTTCGCCGGTTCAGCTCGGATCAGGTCGTTGCGTTCAACAAGCTTCAGGCGGAGATCATTCGCGCCCACTCAAGCGCACCCATCGCGCACAACTACATGGGACGCGTGACCGAGTTCGACCATTATGACGTCGGTGCCGATCTCGATATCGCGTCGTGGGACAGCTACCCGCTCGGGTTCCTCGAAGACCGTGTAGGCGCTGAAACCTCCCGCAAAACGGCTTATGCCCGGCAGGGGGACCCGGACTTCCAAGCTTTCCACCATGATCTTTATCGTGCCGTCGGAAAAGGCCGCTGGTGGATCATGGAACAGCAGCCCGGCCCGGTGAACTGGGCTCCGTACAACCCCGAACCGCTGCCCGGAATGGTCCGTCTCTGGTCGTGGGAAGCATTTGCGCACGGGGCGGAAGCCGTCTGCTATTTCCGCTGGCGGCAAGCGCCCTTTGCGCAGGAACAGATGCATGCAGGGCTTCTCCGTCCTGACCATGCCGAGGCGCCAGCCCATGGGGAAGCCTCTGAAGTTGCGAAAGAAATTTCTGAGGCACCCCATGTGTCACAGAAGCGATCAGAGGTTGCCCTCGTCTTCGACTACGCGGCTGAATGGGGCTGGGCCATCCAGCCACACGGCGCGGGAAACAGCTATTTCGGTTTGGTTCTCGACACCTATCGCGCATTGAGACGGCTTGGGCTTTCAGTGGACGTAATCCCCCCAAAAGCCGAGGAGCTGGACGGCCGAAAACTGGTGTTGGCCCCCGGCCTGTTGACGCCGGACCCGGCCTTCTCGGCGGCTCTTTCTTCCAGCAGAGCGGAAGTCATCGTTGGCCCGCGTTTCGGTGCTCGCACTCTGGACATGGCAACTCCGGTGCCTTTGCCACCCGGCCTCACCGGGCTCGACCTGACGGTTTCGCGGGTCGAAAGCCTGCGCCCCGGGCTGGAGATGCCTTTGGCAGATGTCGGGCAGGTGACGCGGTACCGCGAGGTGCTCGAAGCAGACGCTACTGTCCTTGAAGCCACAAGCGACGGCGAACCTGTCATGGTTGCCGGAGGCAAACTGGCCTATCTTGGCGGGTGGATTGACGAGGCCGGCCTGCTCCGCATCTTGCAGGATGCCTGCGACAGGGCGGGCGTCAGAACGACGCCTCTGCCCACGGGGCTGCGCGTGCGTGAAACGGCAACCGAGCGGTTTTGGTTCAACTACGGCGCATCGGAAGCGCAGTTCGAAGGACGGACCCTGCCGCCCGCGGGCGTACTGCGCGAAGAACTCTAGGACGTCCGTTTCTCGCTGACCGTCTGTGGCTTGCTCGTCAAACGACCTCGACGGAGAATGGCGCCAGCCCCTCCACATCGACGACAAGCTCGTCGCCGCGCGCAACCGGTCCGACCCCAGCGGGCGTGCCGCTCAGAATTACATCGCCCGCAGCCAGCTCGAAGTAATCCGATAGGTAGGAGATCATCTCCGGCACTTTCCAGATCATCTGGTTCAGATCACCCTCTTGCCGAATATCGCCATTCACGGTCAGCTTGATCGCTCCCTCCGAAAGATGCCCGATTTCGCCCGCCGGATAGATGGGCCCAACCGGGGCTGAGCGTTCGAATGCCTTGCCGATTTCCCAGGGTCGGCCCAGCTTCTTCTGAGCGCCTTGCAAATCCCGCCGGGTCATATCCAGCGACGCCGCATACCCAAAAACGTGATCCAGCGCAGCATCGACCGGAATGTTCGTACCGCCAGATTTCAGCATGACGGCGAGTTCAACTTCGTGATGCACGTCCTCCGATTTCGGCGGGTAGGGGAATGTTCCCGAAGGATCGAGATTGTCCGCGTTCTTCTGAAAGAAAAACGGGTCTTCCCGGTCAGGGTCATGCCCCATTTCAATCGCGTGCGCGGCATAGTTCCGACCAATGCAGTACACGCGCCGCACCGGGAACGTCTCGTCGCTGCCATGGATCGGGAGTGCGACGGTCAAAGAGGCTTCAATTGCGTAAGTCATTCTTTTCACCACTCAAATGGCGCCACTTCGACGCGTTTTCCTAATGTGAATGCATCGGAGACATGCCGCATCGGGGAAAGGTCCACCTCGCATGCACCATCCGCGATCAGCGCCGCGAACCGTTGATAGAGCCTTGCATACTCTTCGTCTTCGCCCGCGATTTCCGCTCCATTCTCCGGCCGGAAGCGTGCGCCACCCTCGCTCAGGGTCGCAGTGCCCTCCGCCGTTTCGATCTCGATCGTCCAGGTCGGGTCACCGGTTTCCAGCCAGTCGAAACCGGCGCTTATGTCGGCATCACCCGCATCGTGGAACGAAAGCTCGGCCGCAATCGGCGTGTCCCTGTTCGCGGGAAAGTGCAATTCTGCGGACTGCAAATGCACCGCACGTGGCAGGATCGCCGTCATCACGGACAAAGCGTTGATGCCGGGATCGAACACGCCAAGGCCGCCAGCTTCCCAAATCCAATCCTGCCCGGGGTGCCAGTAGCGAACGTCTTCCTTCCAGTTGATCCGCATTGCCGTCAGCGATTTGTCTGCGAGCCAGTCCCGCGCCGCATCGACGGCCGCTGCTTCCCGCGAATGCCAGGTCGCCTGAAGCGTGACACCGGCAGCTTTCGCGATGGCCTCCAGACCATGTACCTCGCTCAGCGTCGCGCCGGGCGGTTTTTCCAGCATCACGTGCTTGCCCCGGGACAAGGCAAGCGCGGCATCGGCAAAGCGGGCTTGTGGCGGCGTCGCAAGAGACACGGCCGTGATCTCCGGCATCGCATCCAACAATGCGCCAAGGCTTTGAAAAGCGGGAACGTCGCCGACCGTTGCCTCCGGGTTGCGACTGGCCGTCGCCGCAAGGGTCAGTTCCGGCACGCGGGCGATCGAAGGGATGTGTTGATCGCGGGCGATCTTGCCGATCCCGACAAGGGCTAGGGCTTCGGGCATGGAACGCGCATCCTTCTGAATTCGCGTCCGTCTTGGCACAGCCCCGCGCAAGGGACAAGGCATCGGACGGATCGCGAATCAGCGGCACACATGTTCTTTGACCGCCGACCGGACGGTTCGCCGAGAATCCGGGGAAATCGTTCCATGAGCGACGCAATTTTGACGCGAACAAGCGGTTTGCCCATTCGCAAAGCCATCATCTGGGCAGGAAATTCAAACAGCACGGCACTGTCGGATTGACGGCGCCGGGCAGGCCGCTCACTCTCGACGGCCAGGGAGGACAGACGTGATCGCATCGCGGATAAGGCGCATGGCTGGACTGCATTGGCTCGCTCTGTTCGGCGGCGGGCTGGTGCTCTGGGCGTTGTTGTTCCTGATGGCGCTGAACGAGGCTGGGGCATGGTCAGGCGGCGCAGCATTCATCGAGGCCATCTGCAGCGTGACACCGGGCGAAGCCGGCTTTTTTCCCGCGGCCCTCATGTGGCTTCTTATGAGCGCTGCCATGATGGCGCCCACGGCATTGCCCGCATTCGCGACCTATGACGATCTGCCCGGAACCGAACCCATGGGGCTTTTGCGGCTCCTTGCAGGCTATCTTCTGGTCTGGGCCGCGTTTGCGCTCGTCGCGGCAGGTCTTCAGGTGGCCTTCGCCAGTGCCGACCTCATCGGCCAGCTCGGCGAAAGCCGATCGCCCTGGCTCACCGCCGGCCTGTTCGCGCTGGCAGGCTCCTACCAGTTCAGCACGCTGAAGGACGCCTGCCTCTCCCGTTGTCGCGCGCCACTCACGTTCTTCATGGCGCACTGGGACGAGGGGGCCTTCAGGAACGGTCTCCGCCTCGGAGCGGACTGCCTTGGATGCTGTTGGGCGCTGATGCTTCTGGCCTTTGTGGGAGGCACCATGAACCTGGCTTTCATGGGGCTCGCCATGGTGCTCATGACCCTTGAAAAACTGCCCGATATCGGGCGCCACGTCACGAAACCGCTCGGATACGGCCTCTTGGGCCTTGCCGGTCTTACACCTCTTAGCCTGTTGATCTGAAAGGATAACATTGATGGCACTCGATACGACTCTGACACCTTGGACGATCAAGGGCGAATTGATCCTGAACTGCAATTGCACGGTCTTCTGCCCCTGCGTGGTCAGCCTCGGCCAGCACCCGCCGACCGAAGGCTATTGCCAGGCGTGGTCCGGCGTTCGCATTGACGAAGGCAGCTACGGAGATACCGATCTCAGCGGGCTGAACGTCGGCCTCATGCTCGAAATCCCCGGTCTCATGGCACGCGGCAACTGGAAGGCGGCGGCCTATATCGACGATCGTGCAAGCGACGAGGCCTATGACGCGCTGGTTGCGATCTTCAGTGGTCAGGCACGCGGCACGACCGGGCTCTTCAGCATTCTCGTCAGCGAATTTCTCGGCGCCGAACGTGCAGAGGTGAGCTACGAGACCAAGGGCAAGGAACGCCACCTCATGGTCGGCAAGAAAATCCAGGGTGCCGTCGTGCCGGTCGAAGGCAAAGGCGGCGAGGACATCGTCGTGACCAACACCGAATACTGGATGGGCCACGACATCACGGTGGCCAAGGCAACGAAAGGGCGCGTACGCGCCTTTGGCCGGGTCTGGGATTTCGATGGGCGTTCCGCCGAGATCTGCCAGATCGATTGGCATGGTCCCAAATAGGGGACTTGAAACGGGCGGATTATCGGCCTGAAAATATCCTGGGGAGCGCGAGGGGTAAAACCCCTCGCACACCGCGGCGGCGCAGCCGACGCAAAACGGGAGGAGACCTGAGATGCGTGAGAATTTCGAAGCCTTGGAAAAATGCCCGGCAAATTACGTGCCGCTCTCGCCCATCTCGTTTCTGAACCGGGCGGCCGAGGTGTTTGCCGAGGACACGGCCATCGTGCATGGCGACATTCGGCGGAGCTGGGCCCGGGCGGCACTCCGCATCCGGCGCATCGCGGGCGGCCTGCAAGCGAAGGGCATCGGCCTTGGCGACACGGTCAGCGTGATTGCACCCAATATCCCCGCACTTTTCGAACTCCACTATGCCGTCCCGATGATCGGCGGCGTGCTTGGCGCGATCAACACAAGGCTGGAACCGGAAACCATCGGCTATATCTTCGGGCACTCCGACACCAAGCTCGTCATTGTCGACACGCAGTTCCGCGAGCTTGTCGATGCCGCCATGAAAGACGCCGGAATCTCCCTCGACGTGATAGAGATCGAAGATGAAGGCCCTGCCGCCAGTGGCCCGACTTACGAAGACCTTGCCGAGGCCGCGCCGTTCGAAGGCGACGGCCTGCCGGAAGACGAATGGCAGGCCATCGCCATCAATTACACATCCGGCACATCCGGGCGTCCGAAAGGTGTCGTCTATCACCATCGGGGCGCCTACCTCATGGCGATGGGAACGGCCGCCGCATGGCCGATGGGGTACGGCACCTCGTATCTCTCTATCGTGCCGATGTTTCATTGCAACGGCTGGTGCCATCCCTGGACCGTGCCGATCAATGGCGGCAAATACGTCTTTACCCGGAACCCCGAACCAAAACGCCTGTTCGACGCCATCGCCTCCGAGGGCATCACCCATCTCGGTTGCGCCCCCATCGTGCTTCAGATGATGGCGGAAAGCGAGCACAAGCCGGACACGCCGTTCGATCCTCCAATCAATGCCTTCACCGCGGGCGCTCCTCCGCCGCCCGCGATCCTTGAGAAGACCAAGGCCATGGGCATGGACGTGATGCATGTCTACGGGCTGACCGAGACGTATGGCCATGTCACCCAATGCATTCCGCAAACGAATTGGGGAAGCCTCGATGCTGCGGGCGAAGCAGAAGCGCGCGCCCGCCAGGGGGTTGCGTTCCCCATGATGGAACCGGTCGAGGTTGTCGACCGGGAGGCGCACGCGCCCGTGCCGCGCGACGCGGAAGCCCAGGGCGAAATCGCGCTTCGGGGCAACACGGTCATGAAGGGGTATTACAAGAACCCGGAGGCGACAAAGGAAGCCTTTGAAGGTGGCAAGTTCTGGTCAGGCGATGCGGCTGTTCAGCATCCGGACGCCTATATCAAGATCAAGGACCGGTTGAAGGACGTGATCATCTCGGGCGGGGAAAATGTCTCCTCGGTCGAGGTCGAGGGCATGCTTTACCGTCACCCGGATGTCCAGACCGCCGCCGTGGTTGCTCAGCCGGATGAGAAATGGGGCGAAGTACCCTGCGCTTTCATTGAGCTGCGCGAAGGGGCCACGGCGACCGAAGAGGACATCATGGCCTTCTGCAAGGAACGGCTCGCCGGGTTCAAGGCCCCGAAGCGGGTGGTCTTCACGGAAATCCCGAAGACCTCCACCGGCAAGATCCAGAAATTCAAACTCCGTGACATGTTAGGAGCCTGACACATGGTGGCATTGTCGCTGTCCCGGCGTCTCCGCGAGACGCCTTTCTCGGAAGGTGTGAAAGCGGCGGGCGTCAAGGCCTATACCGTCTACAACCACATGCTCCTGCCGACGCACGGCTAATTTTTTCTCTGCGGGTTTTGACGCGGTGTTTGACGTGCCGGCACGTCATCCGGGTTCGGGTTCGGCTTTTTCGGCAGTGATTGCGTGATCCCGTTTCGGCTTTGCCCGCCCTGTTGCTGATTGCAAACAT
>JAJDZT010000151.1 GCA_022824525.1 Silicimonas sp.
GGCGAAGGACGTGGAGCGTACCTTGGCCAGTTCTCTGGCTTGGGTCCAATTGGCCGCGTGCCGGTTCCTGATGCGACGGGTGGCGCGGGCAATAACGTAATTATTACAATATGTTAACTAATTATGATTCAGGCTCTTAGAGTGATCAGCCAAATGAGGCGAAGAAATGGCAGATTACCCCCTGATCAGTCCAGAGAATGTTTCGAAAATGGACGCATTCGCGGACAAGACGCTGCCGGATGAAATTGGATCGCTGCCGGCTTCGACACCTTCGACGAAGCCCCCCGCTTCACGAACCAAAAGCACGCCAGCCGCTATGTCCCACTCGTTGATCGAGCGTTCCCAGTAGCCTTCGTAGCGACCTGCAGCAACGTAGGCGAGGTCGAGCGCAGCGGCTCCATAGCGACGAACACCGGCGCAGGTGGGCAAGAGGCGCGCCAGATCCTGCAGGACGTCCGGCAAATCTGCGTGCCCGGCGAAAGGCAACCCGGTCGCGAAAATGGACTCGATCATCTTTCGGCGGTCGCTGACGCGGAGCCGCGATGCGTTCAGCCACGCACCTTGCCCCTTTTCGGCAACGAACATTTCATCTTTCGCGGGATCAAAGATCGTCGCCGCAACGATTTCGCCCTTGTGTTCAAGCGCGATCGAGATTGCCCAATGCGGGAGGCCATGGAGAAAATTGGTCGTTCCGTCCAAAGGATCAACAATCCAGCGGCGTGTAGGATCCTTGCCCTCGGTCGCACCACTCTCCTCGCCGACCCAACCATAATTAGGGCGCGCTTCCATAAGGATATCGCGAACGATTTCCTCTGCGGCGACATCGGCACGGCTGACGAAATCGCCAGCACCCTTCGAGGATACCTGAAGATTTTCCACCTCGCGAAAGTCCTTCGCGAGGCTTCGGCCCGCCGCACGTGCGGCTTTGACCATAACATTTAGATTGGCACTGCCCTGCATGGCGCGCGCTTTACGCGGATTGCGGAGCGGTCACAACCCGGAAAGGTTGACGCGCCCTCGTGTTTTTTCCCCCTAGTGTCTGGAACGTCCGGCCAGCAACTTGGCATTGCAATCTTAAAAAGTGGGGATCCCATGGAACAAATTCTGGCACAGGTCATTGGCGGCGCGCTCGGCGGTATGGGCGGCGGCAAAGCCGTTCAAGGTAGCAACATGGGGCCCCTCGGCAACATTCTCGCAGGTGGCGTCGGCGGCCTCGGCGGTGGTGGCCTTCTCGGCAGCCTCATGGGCAGCGGCGCAGCAGACGCCGCAGCGGCAGCTGGCGGTCTGGACATCGCTTCACTCGCCGGAAACCTTGTCGGCGGCGGTGTTGGCGGCCTGATCGTTCAGGTCATCGCAGGCTTCGTTATCAAAAAGCTTCGCGGCTGATACGGCCAAATCCCGAGAGCATATGCGAAGCTCTCTAGGTGCTCTGAGCGGCAACCGTTTCGCCGCGCTGCATCTGAACCGGGATACGACGAGCAAGCCCCAGAAGATGCGCGAGGTAAGGCTTCGCGGTGTCTTCTTCCCGGGTTGCTGCAAACAATCTGCGCGTGATACCGGCCTTGGTGAGAGGTCCGGTCACGTAATCGGAATGATACCTGACCTCGCGAACAACCCAATCAGGCAGGACGGCAACGCCCCGGTTGGAGGCGACCAACAGCAGGATGACGGCCGTCAATTCCACCTGACGCACGCCTCTCGGTTCTACTTTTGCGGGAATTAGAAGCTGGCTGAAAACATCCAGTCGCGTGCGCTCGACCGGGTAGGTAATCAACAATTCTGAGCGGAAATCCTCTGCTTCAACATAGGGCTTCTCTGCAAAGGGGTGTTGGGCGGACGCAACGAAAACAGGCTCATAGTCGAAGAGACCGGTGAAATCGACACCGTCCAGATCTTCCGGATCAGAGGAAACCACGAGATCCACCTCTTCCCTTTGCAAGGCCGGCATCGCGTCGAAAGCCAGGCCCGGTCTGATATCGACATCAACATCGGGCCAGGCTTTGCGAAACTCTTCCAGCACTGGAAAAAGCCACTCAAAACACGCATGGCATTCAATCGCGATGTGCAAACGACCCGACTTGCCCTTCCTGAGGCCCTCGAATTCCACTTCCAAAGCTTCGAGTTCTGGAAGGATCTTCTCCGCAAGTTTCAGCAAGCGATGACCCGCGGGCGAAAGCTTCAACGGCTTCGTCCGCCGTACGAACAGCTCCACCCCAACCTGATCTTCGAGGCCTTTCACCTGATGACTGAGGGCCGATTGCGTGATGTTCAGAACCTCTGCCGCCCGCGCCAGACCGCCTGCCTCGTGAATGGCCCGTATGGTCCGCAGATGCCGAAACTCGATATGCATTATGTGGCTGGCCTCATAACAGTTTTGAGAATTATGAATTTGTTTCACATCATGACCTATGAGACAAGGTATCGATGTGATTGGAGACACTGATGTCCGCCTCGATTTCCTACGAATTCTTCCCGCCGCGCTCGCTCGATGCGTCCTTCAAACTTTGGGATACCGTGAACGCGCTCCAACATACAGCGCCGGATTTCGTATCCGTGACCTACGGTGCAGGCGGGACAACCCGCGAGTTGACACATGAAGCTGTGGAAACCATAGGCAAACGGACGGGTCTTGACGTTGCTGCGCACCTGACCTGCGTCGACGCCTCTCGTGAGGAAACGCTTTCCATTGCCGACCGGTACGCGGACGCCGGTGTTTCCCATATCGTCGCCCTTCGAGGTGACCCACCAAAAGGTGCAGGCCAGTTCACGGCGCGTCCGGATGGGTTTCAATCCTCGGTCGAATTGATCGAAGCACTTGCCGAGACAGGAAAGTTCGACCTGAGCGTTGGTGCTTATCCTGAAACGCACCCTGACGCGGTGGACCCGAAGGGCAATGTCGAATGGCTCAAGCGCAAGATCGACGCTGGCGCATCACGGGCCATAACGCAGTTTTTCTTTGACGCGGACCACTTTTTCCGGTTCCGCGACGATTGTGCGGATGCGGGCATAACGGCGCCGATTTTACCGGGCATATTGCCGGTGCAATCCTGGCGCGGCGTGAAACGCTTTGCGTCGGCGTGCGGCACGACAATTCCCACTCATCTCGCCAATGCATTCGAGACAGCCGAGCGGGATGGAAGAACGGAACTTCTCGCGACTGCAGTCGCAACGCAACTTTGCACGAAACTGTTGGATCAAGACGTGGATCACCTGCATTTCTACACGCTGAACGATCCGAAACTGACGCGCGACGTTGTGCACGCACTTGGTTTGGCACCAGAGGCTGCGCTCGAAAACGTGGCTTAGAGCGTCAGGACACCAAACCAAGTTATCGGTTCGAGTGCAGGTCAGGTCGTTGCTGGGACCCCCGCCTCGGGCGCACGCGGGGAACGGCCTACGGCTGTTGGATGAATGGCCTCTGACGGATCGCTGCCCACAACACGTTTCTTTCTGGCGAGGAAATACTTTCCCCAACCGCGCCAAGTTCCGACGCCTTCGCAATCTGGATCCATGGGGAACCGCGCGCGCCAACCTTGAGGAAGCGACAACGCGCACATCTCCAATTTCTCGACCATCCAAACGAGGGACACGTTCGAAAGCGGTCGGGCTGAGTACTTGCCAGTCAATTGCCCGCCGACATCCCCGTGACTCCCGCGGAACCAAACCTGCTCCACCTCCCCTTCGAATCCCGGCGGGCACTTCCAAAGGACAGGGGCAAATGCCTCCCGCGTCTCGTCGAGCGCCAGTGCGTGATATCCGCGTTTTACGTGTGACCCCAATGAGTCATTGTGGAGCCTTTTGCAAAACTCGCCGAGGCGCTCGAATTTTCCGCCGATTTCGCCGATTTTAGCTTGGTAGTTCTGGAGATCGTGGCCGCCACAAGCTATGGTGTGATTAGCAATAATCCCATAAACAGAGGCAACCCCGATGTC
>JAJDZT010000046.1 GCA_022824525.1 Silicimonas sp.
GGATAACGATCTGTTTTGCGTTTATACGTTTTGCGGGCGGTATCAGTCCAAGGCACAGTCGATCCTCCGTTCTGTGTTTTCAAGAAACAGAGAATCACAACTTGCTGGTATCGCTCAACTACTTTTCGGTCAGGCTCTAACAAATTTGAACACATATCTACTCTATCTGGCAAAATTTGGCTGTGTACAGTCCATATTAATACGTATTTGGGAAAGCCAAAAAATATGGACAAGAAATGACAATTTCGGGCAAGAAGCCTGTTAATTTGTGTTTAGGGTTTTTTGACTTGGTTGGTGGGCTTGCACGATACTTCCTGAGTACTTGAAGAAAGGAGGAAATATCGTGCTAAGCCTACAGCATGTCGTCATCATGCTGATGCTCGTACAGATTATCATAATGGTGACAATGTAATCAAGGGTGGCTGGGTCGATGGACCCAGCCATCTCTTTTTGTTACTGCGTCTGGTTCCGCGTGAGTTTTTTCTGCTCGAACCACTTAGGCAATATCCAGGCATCCCAACCCAACCGGGTGCCGCACGCAGTTTTGCTGCGCAAAACCGCTTTCGCGCGCGGGTGACCTTCGCTGATGCGAAGATCACCGGGTAAACTTCTTGTGCTTGATCCGCTTCGGCTCCAGCGCGTCAGGGCCTAACCGCCGCTTCTTATCTTCCTCGTAATCCTCGAAGTTGCCCTCGAACCATTCGACATGGGCCTCGCCTTCGAAGGCGAGGATGTGGGTGCAGAGGCGGTCGAGGAAGAAGCGGTCGTGGCTGATGATGACGGCGCAGCCGGCGAAGGCCTCGATGGCGTCTTCGAGGGCGCGGAGGGTCTCGACGTCGAGGTCGTTCGTGGGTTCGTCGAGGAGGAGGACGTTGCCGCCCGATTTCAGGAGCTTCGCCATGTGGACACGGTTGCGTTCGCCGCCTGAGAGGAGGCCGACCTTTTTCTGCTGGTCGCCGCCCTTGAAGTTGAAGGCGGAGCAGTAGGCGCGGCTGTTCATCTGCGCGTCGCCCAGTTCGATGATCTCGCCACCGCCGGAGATTTCCTCCCAGACGGTTTTGTCGGCATCCAGCGCGTCGCGGGACTGGTCGACATAGGCGAGGTCAACGGTGTCGCCGTAGCTGATCTCTCCGGCGTCGGGGGTTTCCTGGCCGGTCAGCATGCGGAAGAGCGTGGATTTACCGGCGCCGTTCGGGCCAATGACGCCGACGATGCCGCCGGGGGGGAGGGAGAAGGTGAGGTCCTCGATTAGGAGCTTGTCGCCCATTGCTTTCTTGAGGCCGTTCACCTCGATCACCTTGGAGCCGAGGCGCGGGCCGTTCGGGATGATGATCTGGGCGCGGCTGATCTTCTCGCGCTCGGACTGACCGGCGAGTTCCTCGTAACGGTCGATCCGGGCCTTCTGCTTGGACTGGCGGGCCTTGGCGCCCTGCCGGATCCATTCCAGTTCGCGTTCGAGGGTGCGTTGCTTGGCCTTGTCTTCGCGGGCTTCCTGTTCGAGGCGCTTGGCCTTCTGTTCGAGCCAGGCGGAATAGTTGCCTTCGTAGGGGATGCCGCGGCCGCGGTCGAGTTCGAGGATCCAGCCGGTGATGTCATCCAGGAAGTAGCGGTCGTGGGTGACGATCAGGATGGTGCCCTTGTAGTCGATCAGGTGCTGCTGGAGCCAAGCGATGGTTTCCGCATCGAGGTGGTTGGTCGGTTCGTCCAAGAGCAGCATGTCGGGGGCTTCGAGCAGCAGCTTGCAGAGCGCGACACGGCGGCGTTCCCCGCCGGAAAGGGTTTCGACGTTGGCGTCGTCGGGCGGGCAGCGGAGGGCTTCCATGGCGACGTCGATCTGGCTGTCGAGGTCCCAGAGGTTGTTCGAGTCGATCTCGTCCTGAAGCTGGGCCATCTCGTCGGCGGTCTCGTCCGAGTAGTTCATGGCAAGCTCGTTGAACCGGTCGAGCTTGGCCTTCTTCTCAGCCACGCCCAGCATGACATTTTCTCGGACGTTGAGGCTTTCATCCAATTGCGGTTCCTGCGGCAGGTAGCCGACGCGCGCGCCTTCGGCGGCCCAGGCTTCGCCGGTGAAATCCTTGTCGATCCCGGCCATGATGCGCATGAGCGTGGATTTACCCGCGCCGTTGACGCCGACGACGCCGATCTTGACGCCGGGGAGGAAGCTCAAGCGGATGTTTTCAAAGCACTTCTTGCCGCCGGGATAGGTCTTGGAGACGCCGTCCATGTGGTAGACGTATTGATAGCTGGCCATGTCGATGCTCCGCTTGAGGTTTGGCGTGTTTTAGGGAACGGCGCGGAGGGGTGCAACGGCGCGTTGGCGCTCAATTCGCAGGTCGGCAGGAATGGAAAGTGGCCGGTCAGCGACCGGCCACTCTCAAAATCAATGCGACAGGTTACGACGACATGTCGTAGGCACGTTCGCCATGGGCGATAATGTCCAGCCCTGAGGCTTCGTCATCTTCGGACACACGCAGCGGGACAACCGCTTTCGTGACCAGAATGATGAGCGTGGTCATAACCAGCGTGAAGACGCCAACTACGAGCAAGCCACCGCCTTGTTCGACCAATCCTGCGTGACCGAAGACAACAAGCATCAGGATGCCGAACATGCCACCGACCCCGTGAACGGCGAACACGTCGAGCGTATCGTCGATGCCAAGACGGTTCTTCACGATGCTGCAGAGTTCCTGGCAGAGAACGCCTGCCACCGCGCCGATGATGAGGGCTTGAACGGGGTCTACGGAACCGGACGCCGGGGTGATCGATGCAAGCCCTGCGATCGTGCCTGTCACCATGCCGACGAGGGATGCTTTACCGTGGCGCACCTTTTCCCAAAGTGCCCATGTCAAGGAAGCGGTCGCGGCTGATATGTGAGTGACTGTCAGAGCCATTGCGGCCCCGCCATCAGCGGCGAGTTGCGAACCACCGTTGAAGCCGAACCAGCCGACCCAGAGCATGGCTGCGCCGATCATTACCATTCCGGGGTTATGCGGCGGCTTCGACTTGTCGCTGCGCGGCCCAAGGAAGGCCGCAAGCACAAGTGCGGCGATACCTGCGGTCTGGTGGACGACGATGCCGCCCGCAAAATCATTCACGCCGTTCTCGAAAAGTGACCAGTCCTCGCCCGCGAGCAGGCCGCCACCCCAGATCCAGTGGGCGACCGGTGCGTAGCAGAAGAGCATCCAGAGGCTCGAGAATATGAGGACAAAGGCGTAGCCGATCCGTTCCACATAGGCACCGACGATCAGCGCAGGCGTGATGATCGCGAAGGTCATCTGGAACGCGAAGAAGAGAACTTCCGGAATTGAGCCAGACACGGTGTCCGCGTCCACACCGTTGAGAAACGCTTTTCCGAGCCCGCCCCAGTAGGCATTTCCGTCTCCGAATGCGATGGAATAGCCGGCCACCAGCCACAGAACGCTCATCAGGCAAGCGATAGAAAAACAGTGCATGAAGACACTCAGCACGTTTCGCGCCCTGACCAGTCCGCCGTAGAAAAGTGCCAGTCCCGGCAACGTCATGAACAGCACAAGCGCTGTCGCAACGATGATCCAAGCCGTATCCGCCCCAACCATCTGTCCCTCCCCAATAAGTCGATGCAGGCGGCAAATCGGATTCGAAGCGCGGAGAAAACAGGCAAACGACAGTTTGTATTGATTAATTGCGCATCAAAAAGTGGAGTGCTTATTTTTTAGACACAATTTTTAGCTGTTTGTATGATTTGTAGACGAAAAAATAAGCTACCCGCACAAACTTCCATCAAAGCCGTTGCGGGTCTCAATGTGCAAAGCAGTTCAGAAGACGATGTTCATCATGATCAGGGAGACGACGAGGAAGAGCACGGTCATAACGCCTCCGCTCTTCATGAAGTCAGTGACCTTGTAGCCTGCCGGACCCATGATCAGCGCATTCACCTGGTGCGTCGGGATCAGGAATGAATTCGAAGTGGAGATCGCGACTGTCAGCGCAAAAATGGCCGGGTCCCCTCCCGCAGCCACCGCAATGGACACGGCAAGGGGCACAAGCAGGACGGTTGCTCCGACATTTGACATGACCAATGTGAAAGCCGTGGCGAGGATGGCAACGCCCGCCTGCAATCCCCAAATAGGCCATCCATCCAGCAGGGTCAGGATTTGCTCTGCAATCCATGCCGCCGTGCCGGTGTTTTGCACGGCTTGACCGAGAGGGATGAGGCTGGCGAGCAGGAAGACGGTTGGCCAGCTTACAGCTTCATAGGCTTCGTCGATCCGAAGCACGTTTGTTGCGATCATGCCGCCCGCTCCGACAAGGAGGGCGAGGGACAGGCGAAGATCGGTAAACAGGATCAGGGAAACGGAAATCACGAAGAAGACGAGTGCCCATGTGAGCTTGTGGGGACGAAGCTCTTCGAGTGGGAAATCGCTGGTGACCACGACAAAGTCTCGGTCTTTTGTCAGGCGACCAAGACCCTCCCATGTGGTGAAGGCCACCAGCGTGTCACCGGCGCGAAAGGGTTCCTTGCCAATGTCGGTCGATTGGTGCTCTTCGGTTTCCACGAGGCTCAACGTTTCCCCGCCGCGATGGATCGCAAGGAGGCCAAGTCCATAGGTCTTGCGCATCACCACGTCCCGCGCGGATTTGCCGATCAGGTTGGAGTCGGGAGGGATCACCAGTTCGGCGACGCCGGCGACCGTCGGCGCATACGCTTCAGCAAAGATGTCGAGTTCCGGAAGCACCTGCAGCCCGTAATCGTCGGCGATTTGCTGGATCACCTTCCGCCGCCCGAGAACTGCAAGGCGACAAGGGTCCTCGATCTTGGTGGAGGTGACCGGGGTGAACCACCGTTGACCGCGGTGATAGGAGCCGACGATGTAAAGATTGTGCGCCAACATGATGTCGTCGAAGGTTTGGCCCCGCAGAATGGAGCCTTCTGGAACGACGACTTCCACCAAGTCCGATTTCAGGCCGTAGATCTTCTTGAGGTAATCGCGCACCGACTGGCGGCCGCTGCCTTCTTCCCGGGTGCCGCGGTCGGGCAGCACCCACCTTCCGAGAAACATGAAATACAGGATGCCTGTCGCCAGCAGGCACAAGCCCACCGGTGTCACGGAGAACAGCGAGAACGTTTCCATCTGGCTTTCGGCCGGGAGGGCGGAATTCGATGTCAGAATGAGGTCGTTCAAAAGGATCAGCGGCGAAGAGCCGACCATCGTGACGGTGCCGCCCAGAATGGCGCAGAAGCCCATAGGCATAAGCAAGCGGCTAAGGGGCAGTTCCGTGCGCAGCGATATCCGGCTGACCACTGGCAGGAAAAGTGCGGCCGCGCCCACGTTTTGCATGAAGCTTGATATGACGCCGACGGTCCCGGAGATGATCGGGATTATTCGGAATTCTGTTTTGCCACCGTATTTGAGGATCGTGGCCGCGACGCGGCTCATAAGCCCGGTCTTGTCCAGCCCGGCACCGATGATCATCACGGCGATGATGGAAATGACTGCGTTCGATGCAAACCCTTCGAAGAGACGGTTGGGGTCGGCAAGATTGTCCAGGCCGGGCACTTGCGACAACAATCCAAGCGCCACCATGACAAGAATGGCGGTGAAATCGATCCGGAAGACTTCGGTGATGAAGAGCAAAACGGTTGCTGCCAACAGGCCGAGCACAACCATCATCTCAAAGGTCAGTTCCATGCGTTGTCGTTCTTTCTCATGACCTTGGTGGTCAGTCCGAACCTATCCTCGCCGCATTCCCGGCAGCAAGGTAGGTAACCTGAGATTGACATCGCGCGTTGCCCGGCAGACGCTTGCGCGCATGTCACGACCGAAACGAACTTTTCCGCCCCGCTACCGTCCTGCCGAAAACCGATATGAGCGAATGGAGTATCGACGCTGCGGTCGCTCCGGATTGAAGCTGCCTGCAATCAGCCTTGGGCTCTGGCACAACTTCGGAGGCGACACGCCGCATGACTTGAAGCGCGATTTGTGTCGAGCGGCATTCGATCACGGGATCACGCACTTTGACCTCGCTAACAACTATGGCCCACCGCCGGGAAGTGCCGAAGAGGCGTTTGGCGAAATCCTTCGGACAGATTTCCACGGCTACCGCGACGAGCTGATCATATCGTCCAAGGCCGGGTACATGATGTGGCCCGGGCCTTAGAGCCTGAATCATAATTAGTTAACATATTGTAATAATTACGTTATTGCCCGCGCCACCCGTCGCATCAGGAACCGGCACGCGGCCAATTGGACCCAAGCCAGAGAACTGGCCAAGGTACGCTCCACGTCCTTCGCC
>JAJDZT010000009.1 GCA_022824525.1 Silicimonas sp.
TCGCTCGCAGAACTGCAGGCGGTCTACCCCGGCACCAGCGCAAACGACCTGCGCGTCTTCGACACGAACCGCGACGGCCGCATCGCCTTCAACGAGTTCTACTCCGCTGACGCCGTCGAAACACTCGGCAAAAACAAGTAAGCCGGGAAATCAAACGAACCAACGCGGCCGCTGAAGGAATTCAGCGGCCGTTTTTTCTGGACTTTTGTTTACCTTTTGTTCACATTTTCAAGATGTCCTTCGATACTCTCGCCGAACTCAAGCCTGGTCAGCTTCTTGCACGTGGCGTCTGTCGGCATCTTGCAAGCCTTGATTTTGTGACCGTGGAGGAACTGGTGCCAACAAGCGGTCTGCGTGTCGACGTGATGGCGCTCGGTCCGAAAGGCGAGATCTGGATTGTCGAATGCAAGTCCAGTCGTGCTGATTATCAGTCGGATGCAAAGTGGCAGGGTTATCTCGAATGGTGTGACCGATATTTCTGGGCGGTGGATGAGGCTTTTCCGACCGACCTTTTGCCAATGGATACCGGGTTGTTGATCGCGGATAGCTACGATGCCGAAATCCTTCGTATGGCTCCAGAAGACAAACTGGCGCCTGCGCGCCGGAAGGCGATGACCCAGAAGTTCGCGCGCCACGCGGCACAACGATGGCATTCAGCCCGAGACCCGGGGCTGGCAATAAATGTAATCTGAGGCGTTCACCGTCGCTCTATTTGCGCGGCTGACCTTTCATCGCGGTTGCGCGGGCACGCGCCGCGGCAGCACGGATTTCATCCGCAATCTCTTCCGCTTCGTCGGGATCGAAATCCATTGGCACTTCTATGCCGTTTCCCTCGACGTATATGCGAACCATGCCCATGCTGGTCGGCCCGATCTGAAGGTTGGCTTCTAAGTCGCTCTCGCTATCGATGCCCATGGTGCACCCCTCTGCAAACCGAGGGCGTGGAGTACAGCCCGGACTTCGGTTTGACAAGGTGCATGTCCCACTGCCAACTGGCGGGCATAGGCACCTTTTCTTGCAGGATGTCCACTGCCAACGGAGCACGTCATGAACGAGAGACCTAATTTGCCGAACGACCTGGATAGTTTCTGGATGCCGTTCACGTCGTCCCGGGCATTCAAGGCAAATCCACGCATGGTGACCGCCGCCGAAGGCTCCCACTACATCGGGGTAGACGGCAAGCGCCGGATTGATGGCACGGGTGGGCTTTGGTGCTGCAATGCGGGACATGCAAATCCAAAGATCATTGAAGCCATTCAAAGGCAGGCGGCGTCACTCGACTTCGCGCACTCTTTCGGGCAAGGCCATCCGCTGGCATTCGAGGTGGCTTCACGCCTGGTCGCGCTGGCCCCTGGTTTCGACCAGGTTTTCCTGACGAATTCCGGGTCGGAAGCTGTCGATACCGCCCTCAAGATTGCGCTGGCCTATCATGCAGCGAAGGGCGAAGGAACGCGCCGCATTCTTGTCGGCCGGGAGAAGGCTTACCACGGGATCAATTTCGGCGGGCTGTCCGTGGGCGGGATCGGGCTGAACAAAGGACAGTTTGGAACGCTTTATCCCGACGCCCATCATATGCGCCACACCGCGACGCCAGAAAACCGATTTTCGCGCGGCCAGCCGCTGCAGGGAGCAGACCTGGCTAACGATTTGCAGCGTGTGGTCGACACTTATGGCGCGCATCGCGTGGCAGCAGTGATCGTCGAACCCGTGGCCGGAGCAGGGGGCGTGTTACCTCCTCCAGTCGGATATCTCGAGCGGCTACGGGAGATTTGTGATGCGCATGGCATTCTTCTGATCTTTGACGAGGTGATCACGGGGTTTGGGCGATTGGGTACGTCTTTCGGTCACCAGTATTTTGACGTGACTCCAGACTTGTTTACTGTTGCGAAGGGTGTGACCAACGCCACCGTGCCAATGGGCGGTGTTTTTGCACAAGGCCATATCCGGGAAGCGTTTCTGTCCGGACCGGAAGCGATGCCGGATTTGTTCCATGGCTACACGTATTCGGGCCACCCATTGGCCGCCGCCGCCTGTCTGGCTACGCTCGATGTCTACCGCGATGAAGGCATCTTTGAGAATGTCACGAGAATGGCACCAGTTTGGGAAGATATGCTGCATGGTCTTAGTGACTTGCCAGGCGTCATCGACATTCGGAATACCGGTTTGATGGGGGCCGTCGAATTCGCGCCGGATGGGGCGCCCGGGAATAAGGCGCGAGCGATTTATGCCGAGCTTTGGGACCTTGGTCTCATCGTGCGTCCGATCGGAGACAGCGTTGCGATGTCGCCCCCTTTGACGATCACCGAAGACTTGATCGGAGAGATTGGGGCGCTCATTCGCAAGGCAGCAGCTGAGTAAACCGTGACTGGAGTTCACGCCTTGTGGGTCTTCCCGCAAGTTGCCCCGAATTGGCCGACCTGACATTGACGGCGCACAGGTGCGGGCTGTCGAATTTCCAGCCGAACAAGTGCTTACCGGATCAATTGCGGGCGGTATCGTATGGTCTTCCGCTCGGTCGGCATGTGTCGATTGAGCCGGTGGTTGATCAAACTGAAGAGGCCGATCACCGAAAGCGTCAACAGGATGAAATAAAAGGCTACGATCGGGTAAGGGATGAACGGGTTGAACGTCTTGTCCGCAAAGTAATTGGCGTAATAGAGCGCATCGCCGCTTTGTTGCCATGCGGGGAAGCCGGAGAAGAAGACCAGTGTTGTGGACTGGAACAGGAATATCGCCTCATTCGTGTAGGCGGGCCAGGCAAGTCTGAGCATCGTGGGCCACGTCACCCTTTTGAACTTCTTCCAACCGGAGAGACCATAGGCGTCGGCAGCTTCCAAATCACCCTTGGGTACAGACTGAAGCGCGCCGTAGAAAATCTCGGCCGAATAGGCCGCGGTGTTGAAAAATAGCACGACCAGTGCGCCGGCCCATGCCCGTGTGAGCCAGCGGGTTTCGGCTGTGAAGCCGAAGATTTCGATGCCCTCCCTCGGCAGCAAAACGAATGCCTCGTAGGCAAAGAAGAACTGTATGAAGAGCGGTGAGCCCCGGAAGAGGAACACGAACCATTCGCAAGGTTTTCGGATGAATGGGTTTCTTGCGGCCTTGCCGAGCGCGATTGCCGTGGCAAGGAAAAAGCCAGCTGAAAGAGCAAGCACGCCAAAGTAGATGTTCCAGATCAGTCCGGAGCCGATAAGCGTGAACTGCTGGCAAAGTGTGAAATCAGAGCGTGGCAGAAGGCGCTCACCATATCCAAGCGATCGGAACGCATAGTCTGCGATGGTCTCCCAGCAGCTCATGGCGCGCTGTTGCAGGGCGGGTGGCCCTGCATCCCCGAAAGGAAGCTTGTGTAACCATGAGCGAGACGACGGGTCATGTTCGAAGCGCCTCACCTCGTCTTGTTGCCTGACCCCGGGAGAGGCGGAGGTTTAGGCGCTCTAGCACGATTTCAGAGACTTTTGTCAGACCGAGATAGAAGACGAGAAGGCCGGTAAAGTACCAAAGGCGCCAATCCGGGTGTGGGTAGTCAAAGATAGGACCTTTGGAGCCGCCAAGTTCGCGCGCCCAATAAACGATATCTTCGACACCCAATAGGAAGAGAAGTGGTGTAGCCTTGCAGAGGATCATCCAAAGGTTGGAAAGACCCGGCAGGGCATAGACCCACATTTGCGGGATGAGGACACGCCAGAAGGCTTGTCGCTGCGTCATGCCGTAAGCTTCTGCCGTTTCCATCTGCGCCCGCGGAACGGCGCGCATGGCTCCGAACAGAACGTTTGCGGCAAAAGCCCCGAAAACGATGGCAAATGTCAGAACGGCAAGGAAAAAACCGTAGGTTTCATGCACCCATTGCGGCGCATTTGAAAGCGGCAGTTTCGCCTCCGGGCAGACAAGGAAATCGTTGCCCTGCCGAATAGGCTCTGTCCAATCCGGGCAAAGCACCTGGTGACGAAGCCATTCAAAACCTTGATCTAAGGCAATGACAAAGAAGAGGAAAAAGACAATGTCGGGTACGCCGCGCACAATAGACGTGTACCCCTTGCCCAGCCATCTGAGAGGCGCGATCTGACTGCGTGCGGCAGTGGCACCTGCGAACCCGAAGGCGAGCGATACGGGTGCGGTAATCGCCAAAAGCAACAGCACCGTTCCAAAGGAAAGATACGCGGTCAGGTGCTTGCCGTTCGTAAGGTAGCAAGACACCCAGGCGAAGCCTTCAAGGACACTTGGATCGGTGCAATAGGAGAAAATCGGAATGCCCCCAAAGTCGTGGCCGGGGCGCGATCATGCGCCCCGGTCCGGATTATCCTACCACTGGCTGGACACTTCCCACTTGGCGATGAGCTCGTTCAGTGACCCGTCGTCTTTCATCGACTGGATCGCGGCATCGAACTTGGCGCGCAGTTCGCCATCGGATTCGCGGATGCCCATGCCGACACCTCCGCCAAGCGCAACCGGATCGCCCACAACCATGAGGTCGGAGTTGGCTGCAATCGCGGCCTGAATGAAGCTGTCATCTGCCAGAACTGCATCGGCTTCACCATTCATCACTGCTGCGATGGTTTCGTCCGGTGTTGCAAATTCAACGAGCGTTGCACCGCTTTCCGCGACATATCCCGCCTGGATTGTGCCGGTCTGGGCCGCAATGACGCCGCCCATCAGGTCGACGCCTTCGGAAACCGCGGCATAGGTCGACGGATCGGGGGGTGTGTATGCCTGAGTGAAGTCGATGACTTCGTCACGCTCGTCGGTGATCGACATACCTGCGATAATGACGTCGTAGTTCCCGGAAACCAGGTTCGGAATGATGGAGTCCCATTCGTTGGTGACCCACTCGCAGGTAAGTTCGGCGCGGGCACAGAGTTCATCGCCCAGTTCACGTTCGAACCCGTCCACTTCACCATTGTCGTTGATGAGGTTCCACGGAGGGTAGGCGCCCTCGGTACCCATACGCACCACGGAATGGCTTCCAGCGTAAGCCACGCCCGCCACGAGGGCGAGGACAGCTGTGGAGAGGATAAGCTTTTTCATTCTCTTTTCCTTTCTGACTAAGCAGCGACGGCAGATAGAAACTGCCGCAACCTTTCGGATTTTGGCGCGCCGAAGAGTGTCTCGGGCGGGCCGTCTTCTTCAATCAGGCCCTGATGCAGGAAGACCACGTGGTCACTGACATCGCGAGCAAGATTCATATCGTGGGTGACGATGATCATGGTGCGCCCCTCTGCAGCGAGGGCTTTGATGACGCGGATCACCTCTTGTTCCAATTCGGGGTCAAGTGCGCTGGTCGGCTCATCGAACAGAAGAGCGCGCGGTTCCATGCAAAGCGCGCGGGCAATTGCAGCGCGTTGTTGTTGTCCGCCCGAAAGCTGTGCGGGCCATACCTCGCATTTGTCACCGATGCCCACTTTCGCAAGGTATTCCCGTGCCTTGACCTCAACCTCCGCCGGATCGCGCTTAAGAACGGTGACAGGTGCCTCCATCACATTCTGAAGGATGGTCATATGGGCCCAAAGATTGAACTGCTGAAATACCATCGAAAGGTTCGTGCGAATACGCGTGACCTGCTTTTTGTCCGCTGGGTGCCGCGCGCGACCGGTGCCGCTCCAGACCACAGCCTCGCCTTCGAAAAGGATGTCACCTTCCTGGCTGTCCTCGAGAAGATTGACGCATCGCAAAAGGGTCGATTTGCCCGATCCGGAGGACCCGATCAATGAAATCACATGGCCTTTCGGGGCGCTCAGGCTGACACCCTTCAGAACCTCCAAATCGCCGTAGCTTTTGTGGAGATTGCGAATATCGATAACAGGCGCTGTATCTGACACGTGGAGCGGTTCGCAGACTGGTTTCAGCGGTTGAGTGAACCTGCAATCCGTCGGGATTGCAACGGTTAACCCAAAGGAAGGTCGAGCCGGGCTTCAGGCTTTTCAAGCGGAACGGCGCATGGTAGGCGGGCCGCGAAATTCAGACACGGTCGCATGGGGCGGCCTTGTTTTACATCTCAGAGGACACTCATGGCGACCGAACGCACGCTATCCATTATCAAACCAGACGCGACGAAGCGTAACCTGACTGGCAAGATCAACGCCAAATTCGAAGACGCAGGTCTTCGTATCGTGGCTCAGAAACGCATTCACCTCACCAAGGCTCAGGCAGGAAAATTCTACGAAGTGCACGCCGAGCGGCCCTTCTATGACGAACTGTGTGAGTTCATGGCGTCCGCCCCGGTGGTCGTTCAGGTTCTCGAAGGTGAGTGCGCAATTGCCAAGAACCGTGAAGTCATGGGCGCCACCAACCCTGCAGATGCCGCTCCTGGAACGGTCCGCGCAGAATTTGCAGAAAGCGTTGGCGAGAACTCGGTACACGGCTCTGATGCGCCCGAAACGGCTGCGGTCGAGATTGCCTACTTCTTCTCTGGCCTCGAACTTGTCGGCTGATTGATCTCAAGTATTCGGGACTGCGCGGACACTTGCGCGGTCCCACCTTCCCGGTTGGCAAATACCTGCGGTTTTGAACCGCAAACCGGATTGTTTCCAAAACTCATCTTGTTTTGTCTCCGCCGAGACTGTTAACCATTTTTTGGGGGCTCGATCGGAGCCGTTTCAATGTGCCACCGTTGCGCCAGTTCACGTGGTTCGATCTTCGCTAGTTTGGAGCTCGGACGATGAACAATCTACTGTTTTTGTTGATCCTTGGTGGTCTCGCCGCAGCAGGTGGTGGGGGGTCTTCCGGGTCTTCGTCCGGAAACATAAGTGCACGCGGCGGTGACAATTCCGATGAGCCGGAACCGATTGTGCCGGATAACAGCACACCACCTGTCGCCGACGCGCTCGAGCCGGAACCGGTTGCACCGGTAAACCAGCCAGTCAACGACAGTCCGCGCGTTGATACCAGCGACGTGCCCGACTTGCCCAATAGCGCCTACAATATCGGGTGGGCCGGTTTGAGCGCCGAAGAACAGCTGATCGTCGAACTGGTGAATCGGGCCCGAATGGACCCGCTTGGCGAACTTGGTCGTCAGGAGGAAGGCTTTGCCGCTGGCGTGACGACGGCTTCGAAGGAAGCGCTTGCCGTTGTTGAGACGTTGAGCGACGCGGCAGACGCCCATTCCCAGGACATGGACAATCGCGACTTCTTCGCCCACCGGAACCCGGATGGCGACAGCCCCTCAGATCGGGCCATAGATGCAGGCCACGAAAACCGGTTTGTCGGTGAGAACATCGGCTGGGTCGGGTCCACACGCACAACGTTTGATCAACAGGCCCGCGCGGAAGGACATCACGATAATCTTTGGGATTCAGACGGTCACCAGCAAAACTTCATGTCGAACAATTGGAGCGAAATCGGGGTCGGATACGACTACGGGGACTATCTCGGGTACGCCGGTTCGACCTTCGTGACCGAGAAGTTTGGCGACACAGGCGAGACCTATCTGACCGGCGTCGTGATCGAGGACAATGACGGCGACGAGTTTTACGACATCGGCGAGGGTCAGGGTGGGGTTCGGATCACGGCTTTCAACGACGATGGTGCGTACGCGACCGCGACATGGGACTCCGGCGGCTACACGCTCGCCTTGCCACCTGGTACGTACAGCGTCGTGTTCGAAGGTGGAGATTTGGACTCGCCCTACGAGACGGAAGTGACCATCGGCAATGAGAACGTGAAGCTTGATGTCATTGACGACGGCGGCAATGTCTTTGCCTCTCTCAATGCAAGCGAATTGGCCGCTGCCACGTTGCCAGAAGTGCCGGTTGAAGAGGAAACACTCGCTGCTGTCGAGGAACTCGAGGAAGAACTTATCCTGTTCTGAGCGGCGAGCTCGCAAAGGAAACTCGTCGGCTCAATGCGGGCTCAAGTCGCTTTTGATGGTGGGGTGCTCAGGACGATGCCCACTTCATCCAGTGCTTGAGCCAGAGCGCTGTCGTTCATGGTCGTGTTTTCGGCGAGAATCGCGTCAAAACGCTCGCGAAGCGCGTCTTTCTCGGCGCCTTGGCAATCGTTCCAGGGGCGTCCTTGCAGTCCCATGACAAGCGAATAGTACCCGATGAAATGTGGCCGGGTTCCGGCCTTGATCGTCGCAGCGTAGGCGGCGTCTGCTCCAAGCTCGCGCAACTCTTCTGCCGAAGTGATGCCTGCGGAACGCAGTGATTTCTCAACTGCCGGACCAATGTTACGAATAGTTGTCAACGCCGCGCACATAGCCTGAGCGTAACGCGGACATCCGTCCGGTAAACCCTTGTTTCAGCCTCGGCTCAGATCGACGCCCAGTCGTCGAAACGCACTGGGGGTTGAGGATTTGGCTGTTGAGGTTTGGCCGGTGGCTGCGTTGCGCCGCCAGCGTTGGATTTGGTTCGCTTCGTCGAAATACTCATACGAATACCCTTCCGTTACAAAGCCAAGCCAACCAGATTCGAAAGGCGTTAGCATGTCGGCGATAAGGGCAAAGCGTGCTTTTTCGGGCGATTGTGGCCTGTGCCCGACAATCTGGTCTCAAGTATTGCGAGCCAGACCAAACTGAAGCAGTCATCCCACAGGGTTATCCACACTCTGTGACAGTGATTTGATTGGTTTATCTTGCTTCGTTAAACGCTTGATTTCGCGCAATTTAGGTTGGATGGCTTGGTGCTGAAGCCGCCGAAGCGTTTGCGGTTTTCTTGTCGAGCATACGCGTTTTGCCCACAGCGTTCGCGATTCTTCGTTGTGGCGACAAAGAGGCAATAGCGTCTTAGTTCGGGCCAAATTATGGTCAAATTGGACGTAAAATCAACCACAGGTTGTTTTTTTCACTGATCCAGACGATGCCGTGTTCTAACAAACAGCGTAGTATTCATGCTGGTCGTGACAGGGGACAAAAGTCGCGTCCGTGTGAGGCGTGCGTCGCGTCGCGATGCCGCCCTTCTAAGAAGCGTATGTGAGGAGTAATGAAGATGCGCGTCCATTTTTCGAAATTCATGGGGTCCGAGGATGGAGCTTCTTTGGTGGAATACGCCGTGGCTTTGATTGTTGTGACCATAATCGGTGGCGCTGGTGTGATTGCGCTCGGCCAGAATGCTGGCGGCGTGACGGAAGCCGCGTGTGACACCACGGCTCAAGCTTTGGTTGAAGCCAACAAGCACTCAACCACGGAGCTTTCGGGCGAGTGTTTCGAAGGTGCTACAGGTGGTACTGGTGGTACTGGCGGCACCTAAGACGTACGGCTTTTTCGACGTGCGGTCTGCCTGCTTCGTTCGGGCGGACCTCAGAAAGTGAGAGCAGGTGGGAGGGCCAAACTGCATGGTTAGTTTTCGCAAGCGCTTTGCTCGGTTCCTCAAAGGGACCGCTGGAGCAACCATTGTCGAATATGCTGTTGCCCTCATCATCGTCACGATCGTCGGATCTGTTGTCTTAGGCTTTGGTGGAAATATTGCTGGCGTCATCGATAGTTCGGCAGGTGCTTTCTAGACCTGCGATCTGAACGGTGATGCTTATGGAGAGTATCCATGCGTATTCGTTCTTTGTTGGTCACCATGTTGGGGATCTCCGTCGCTGCGGGGTCCGTATATGCATCGCGGGAGTTTCTGGCGGTGGAGCGGGCAACTGCATCACCCGAGCGTTCTGTTCCGGCACTTGTGAGTGTGGTGGTCGCAGGGCAGGACATACCATTCGGCGCTACGATTGAGACTCATAAGCTAACGACTATCCAATGGCCTGCAGAAGCTGTGCCGGGGGGCGTTTACACTGAACTTTCCGTATTAATCCCAGAAGATGGCGAAGAGCCCCGGCGTGCAAAACGCGCCATGGTGAAAGGCGAAATCGTTCTTCCTGCGAAGCTATCAGATTTTGGGGAAAAGGTTACAATTGGCCAGACGCTGGCGCCTGGTAATCGCGCCATGGCAATCAGCGTCAACGCAACCACCTCCGTCGGTGGCTTCGTGACCCCCGGCGACTTCGTGGATATTGTTTTGACCAGTCGCGACAATCGCGGCCTGCGGGCCCAGACGATCCTGCAGAAGATCCGCGTGGTTGGTGTCGACCAACAAACCGATGAACTGAATGAGCAGGCGCAGGTGGCACGAACTGTGACGGTTGAAGTAACGCCGCTGCAAAGCCAGAAACTCGCGCTTGCCCAACGTGCCGGGACTCTCAGCTTGACGCTTCGGAATATCGGTGCTGCCGATGAGGAAGAACAAGCGCTGGATACGATCCGTTTGAGCGACATTATCCAGGATGACGCGCCCGTCGCTTTGCCCACGCGAAACAAACCGACAGTACGCGTCCGTCGCGGGATCAACAGCGAAGATGTGGAACTGGATGGCGCGGACGAAGGGCGCCTCGGCGACGGCAGCTAATTGCGGTCCGGGGGATGAGGCTTGTGCCACATATGAGAGCCTTTCTCAGGCGCGAAGACGGGACCTTGATGGTCTTCTTCATGGTGAGCGCTATCACGGTGCTCGGCATTGTAGCATTGTCTTTTGACCTTGGTAGGCGTGCGTCGACCCAGACAGACATGCAGGCATTTGTGGACAACGTTGTTTTGGCCGCGGCCGGAGAACTCGATGGTTCCGCCAACGCCATTGTCAACGCAACCAACGCCGCAAACATGGTTATCAGTGCTTCCAATGAGCGGTTGAAGGCGGGGACAGCGAGCCAGAATGTTGAGATCGCGCTTGACCAGATCGTCTTTTATCAAAACTTGCCCGACCGGGACGGGCCGCCATCCTTCGATCCTGCCCAACTTTCAAGCCCATCGTCTCCGAGCTACAAATACCGGCTTCCGCCAAGCGACCTTGGGTCCGTGCCGGACCCCGCGCTGGCGCGTTACGTCGGCATTCGCCTTAGAACCGTGGATGTACCTTGGATGTTTGCTGGCATTTTTAGCGCAAGCGACTTGCCCGGTGAGGCGATTGGTGCCGTTGCTGTGGCTGGAATGACAGAGTGGACATGCGATATCGCTCCCATCCTCTTCTGTTTGCCGGAGAATGAAGCCGGCGAGCCGGAACAACTCACTCGCGGTGTCGCAATGAACCTGCGAACTGCACGCCAGTTTGATCAATGGCGTGTCGGAGAGTTCGGCCTTGTCGAGGTCGCGGCAGACCCGACTGGCCCGTGCGCCGGACTTACGAATGAAGCCGGGCGGCAGGCATGCCTCATCACTCTTGAAACGCGGATCGCTGCTTGTTTTCAACCTGACCGCACGGACACGATGCCGGGGCAGCGATTTCAACAAGAAAGCGCTGCTTTCAACATGCCGTTCGATCTGTACGACAACACAATGATCCAGTTCTTCAACGACGCTCTCTATGCGCCCGGGCCTCATTCGGTCAGCGGTCGTGTCTGGACAGACGCAGGCGATATCTGTGTTCGGCCCGAGACGTCGACCGATACGATGGCGTTTCCCTTGGATGATTGCCACGCCTCGGCATCATGCGCAGATGGACGCATAGGCGATGGCGACTGGTCGGAGGGGCGCGAACTCTATGTCGAAACGAACTATAGCCTTCCCGGTGCCTCTGACCCAGCCATTGAAAGTGGCGAGTTTTTTGACTTTCCGGATGGTACGATAACGCGGTACCGATTTCATCGCCGCGAAATCCAGCGGGCCGCCGGTGGCGGTGTCATGAGAAACATTTATGCAGGTCCCCGCTATGGCATTGATAACGACGGTGGGCGAGGAGGGCCGACGCCAGAGGATCCGTTGACCGAGTACACGACTTGGGATGATTTCTGGCCTGACAATTTCAGCCGCCTGAATCCAATTATTCCACCGGCTCATGGGCGTCAGGATGACGGTCTGCCTCAGTGCAACCTTAACGAAGACCTGCCGGTTGATCAGGACCGGCGCGTGTTTCTGGCGGGCGGTATCCACTGCCCCGCAAGCGGCAACACTGTAACCGGCTTCGATGAGAATGTTGAAATCGTGGACTTCTATCGACTGTTTCAACTTGGTCCCACGACGAACGAGGTCGGGTTGCCGCCGCTGTTCGATCTTCCGGTTGAGGTTGTGGAGCGCATTCCGCTGGAAGACTTGGCTCCACTTCGCCGAGTGGTGCAGCTTTATCGATGAGACGGTGTTTTGGTCATATCCTTCGTCGGTTCCGAAAGGAGCAAGATGGTGCAACAGCCGTTGAGTTCGCGATCCTCATTCCAATCATGATGGTGTGCTTCGGCGCCATCGTCGAAGGCGCGCGCATTTATTGGAATTATCAAGGTGCGGTTAGCGGCGTACGCGACGCGGCGCGCTACATCGCGCGCATCGAAGACCCGGGCCGGTGCGCAGGCAGACCCACGGATGTATTGTTGCCGGAACCTTCAATCATCGCCAACGCCATCGCCGAGGAACGGATCCAAGCGAATATGGGGACGGGGCAGGCGAATATCTTCCCGCCGGGTGTGTCTATCGTGGATGGCAGCGTGTCAACGAGGCTTCGTTGCGTCTCGACACCGGGTCACGTTGTGGATGTGACGCCGGTTGCCGTTGTTGCCGTTCGAGTACGGGTTGATCTTCCGTTCGGAGCTGTCTTCGAGTTCTTCGGGGACCGAGCCAACACTGAAATGATCAGCACTATCACCGATCAAGCAAGGATCTATGGGTTGTGAGCCGGTCGCGCCTTATACCTGCGCTGCGGCGCTTCCTGCGGGACGAGGACGGGGCATCCCTGATCGAGTATGCGATCGTGATTTCTCTGTTCCTGCTCGTCTTTTTTGCCATCCTCGATTTCGGCCGATTGGGTTTCAACTGGGTGATGACGGAAAAGGCCATGCAGCGCGCAGCTCGAATTGCTGTCACGCGGGCGCCAGTTTGCGATGGCGTGCCGGAGACTTTTGAGCGCGGGACCAACACCGCGCCGGTGTATGGCACGCTTTGTCGAGCAGGCTCAGGGATATGCAGCGACATGGGAACACAAGCCTGTGTCCTGAACAATTCGCCGGCGCTTGCGTCCATGACGGACTATGATGCGGGCTGCGGGACCATTGCGAACCCGGATACGGCGACCGAGATTTGGTGCACCGTTTGGCCAATCCTGCCGAGCAATGCGACACCGCGGAATATCCGCATCAGTTACACATTCGATGAAAACCTCGGGTTTCTTGGCGGACCTTATACGCCTATGGTCGAAGTCGCGGTCGTGACGGCCGCCGATGTGGGCGAGATCGAGAATGGCGAAGAGCTTCGCTTCGAGTTCGTGACACCGTTGCCCGGGCTGGCTGCGCTGGTTTCTGGCGGGGGAACGCCGACCAATCTTGCTGATAGTGGCTCAGACGGTCGGGCCGATATACCTTTTCCTAATCTGTCGGTTTCAATGCCGGCAGAGGATCTTGCGCAAGGGAACAGGGGATGAGGGTGACGAGTATGAGATGTAATGGGGGTATCAATGGCTAAGTCGACATCGATTTTGCTGATTTCTGATGACAGCGGCGTGTCTAACGCCGTGACTGTGGCATTGTCAGACAGGCCTCGGGTGAAGCTGAGCGCAGAAAACCGTTCGGTCTCAAGCCTGAACGGTGCGGCAGTTCAGATGGCCGCGGAAAACGACATTGTCGTATTTGCGACTGATCCGGGCAACAAGGATGATCTGACGGCGATCCGCGCACTGAACGCAGAACGCGGCGAGCATTCGATCTTTCTTGCACTTGCTGACCGGGACATCCCCCTTGCGCGGGCGCGGGCGCTTTCGGATGCGGGCGTTGACGATGTGCTGCCTTTTCCGGTTACGGGCGACGAGCTTGGTCGCCAAATGGAGAAGTGGCTCCAAAAGGCGGTTGGTTCGCGCTCGGGCGGCGGCAAAGAAGGCGCTGTCATCGCAGTTGCGCAGGCGAGGGGCGGCATCGGGGCAACAACAGTTGCCGTAAATTTGGCCGACCAGCTTCTTGTTCGCAAGAACCGGTTCCGCAAGCAACCTTCCAACAGCGTGGCGATTGTCGATCTCGACCTTCAGTTTGGAGCTGTCGGAGACTTCCTCGACATCGATCCGCAGGAAGGGCTGACACAACTTGCCACCGGAGACTTGTTGCCGGACGAAATGTGGGTCGAGCAATCTTTGGCTGAAACCCAGGGAGGTCTCAGCGTCTTGTCGGCGCCCGCAGATTTCATGCCGCTGGAAGCCATCAACGCAAAGCAGATCGACACTCTCGTTGATGCGTTGCGGAAGGCACATGACTATGTGGTGATTGACCTGCCGCGCGCGCTTGTCGACTGGATCGAGCCTGTCGTGAGCAACGCAGACGAGATACTTGTCGTCAGTGACACGTCCGTCCCCTCTGTGCGCGCCACCCGGCGTTTGATGGACTTCTACCTTGCGGATAATCCGGGTCTGAACATCGAAGTGGTCATCAACCACGAAAAGCGTCCGATGATGCTTTCGGCCCATCACAAAGAAGCCGCTCGGGTCCTGGAGACGAAGTTCGAGCACTGGCTCCCCCACGATCCGAAAAGTGCGCGTGCCGCCGTCGACTTCGGTAAGCCGCTTTCGGAGGTGGCGCCGAGGTCCGATCTCACCAAGGGCCTCGGCAACCTTGCCCGCGCCACCGCGAAACGCATGCCCATGGGCGATCGCGTGAGCGTGTAACGAGGGGAGGGGGCCATGTTCAAAGGATTTACCAAAACCGGCGAAAAGCCCGCTGTTGCGGACGTTACGGCTGAAACTCAGGAAAGCTCAGTCGAGATTGCGGAGCGTGCGCTTCGCACTCTGAATGCTCCAGATGCAAAACTGACCGAGCGGCTGGAACTGAAGAACCGACTTCACACGGCCCTTCTCGAAAGGCTCAACCTGTCTGTTATCGACAAGGTGCAAACCGAAGAGCTTCGTCGGGAAGTTGCGAACCTCGTGCAACAGGTCCTTGCCGAAGAAAAACGCCCGATGCGGACCGAGGACTTCAAGCAGATCGTGGACGAGCTGATGGACGAGGTCCTTGGCTTTGGGCCGCTCGAACCGCTGCTCGCCGATCCGTCCGTGAATGATATTCTCGTAAACGGGCACGAGCGTGTCTACGTGGAGCGCTTTGGCATCCTCGAACAGACTGCAGTTCGATTTAGGGACGAGCGGCACCTGCTTAGAATCATTGATAAAATTGTCTCCTCAATTGGGCGTCGGATCGATGAAAGCCAACCATGGGTCGATGCGCGGCTTGCCGATGGCAGCCGGGTCAATGCGATCATTCGGCCTTGCGCCATCGATGGCCCCTCGCTGTCCATCCGGAAATTCTCAACCAAACCGATCTTGCTGGAAAAGATGGTCGAGCTCGGCTCGCTGACCTCACAGGCGACGGACTTTCTGGAAACGCTCGTGCAAGCCCGCATGAACATCCTTATTTCTGGAGGTACGGGCTCTGGCAAGACGACGCTTTTGAATGCCATGAGCCGTTCTATCGAGACGCGCGAGCGGATCGTCACGATCGAAGATGCCGCAGAGCTTCAGCTTCAGCAGGAGCATGTTGTCCGCCTCGAAACACGCCCAGCCACCCCGTCAGGTACAGGAGCCATCACACAGCGTGATCTTGTGAAAAATGCGCTCCGCATGCGTCCAGACCGGATCATCGTCGGCGAGGTTCGCGGCGCCGAGACCTTCGACATGCTGCAAGCCATGAACACCGGCCATGACGGGTCTATGACCACCGTTCACGCCAACACGGCCCGTGACGCACTATCGCGGATCGAGCAGATGGTGACGATGATCGGGATCGACTTGCCGCTTTCGGCCATTCGCAGCCAGATCGCGAGCGGTTTGAACTTTGTGATCCAGCTCAACCGGCTCTCAGATGGCAACCGCAAGGTCATGTCGATCAGCGAGATCACAGGTATGGAAGCCGACACAATCACGATGCAGGATCTGTTCGTCTTCAAGCGAAGCGGAAAAGACGACAACGGCAAGGTCCTTGGCAATCTCGTCCCAACCGGAATGCGTCCTCAGGTTGCCGAGCAGCTGATCGCCGCAGGCATTGATCTTAAGCCATTGCAGATTGCGGGGGAGTAGACGTCGATGCAGCTTCCCGACTGGTTCGCCACAGGTTTGACGGCACAGCTTGTTCTGTATGTCGGCGTCGTCGTTGGCGTCCTTCTGGCGTTCGAAGGTCTCCGACAGGTCTTTTCCTCGAGGGGCAGGCAGGACGAAGCACGAAGCCGCAGGCTCCAGATGATTGCCAAAGGCGCGACGACTGAAGAAATCCTCGCGATTCTGAAACCCGAGGAAACACAGTCATTTGCGAGCCGGCTTCCCCTCGTTGGCGACCTTCCATTGGTACTGCGCCAAGCGGGGATCGCAATGTCCTCGGGCGCCTTCCTGACCACCTGTGCTGCGGGCTCGCTGCTTGCCTGGATCGTTTTCCTGCAATTGATGCCGGTTGTACTGGCCGCGATCGCTGCCGTTGCGCTCTGTATCGTTGTGCCCATCTTGGCCGTACGCCTTCAGCGAACACAGCGGATCAATGAACTTGTGCGCCAGCTCCCGGATGCCTTGGACATGATGGCGCGCGGTTTGAAGGTGGGACACCCGTTGCAGGCCTCGCTGTCCACGGTGGCAAACGAGATGCCTGACCCAATCGGAACCGAGTTCGGCATCGTTGTCGATCAAGTCGCATTCGGCGATGAACTGGTCGAAGCGTTCAACGAAATGGCCGATCGATTGAACCAGGAAGACGTTCATTACCTGTCTACGGCAATCGCAATCCAGCATGGTACCGGCGGTGATCTTGCCCGTATCCTGTCCGTGCTTGCCAAAGTGATCAGGGAACGTTTGACCATGCGCCGCAAAGTCATGGCTGTGTCTGCGGAAGGCCGTCTGTCGGCTGCAATCCTAAGCGTCGTTCCTGTCATTATTTTCGTAGGGCTTAACGTGATGTCGCCTTCCTACTACGGCGACATCTCCGACGAACCTCTGGCGAAACCGTTGATCGCGATGGTCATTGGACTGGTCATCTTGAACGCGCTGATTCTGCGCCGCCTCGTAGCGATTAGGTTCTGAGGCGCGCATGGTCGAATGGCTTCTCGATAACTTTCCGGCGCTCAACAGCAACGTCAACATCATCCTGATGATCGGTGTTGGCGTGGGGATGATGCTCTTTGTCTACGGAGCCTTTGATGCGCTGACGCCAGCCAACCCTGCGATCAGACGATACCGCCGCAATGACCTGAACAACAGGCGCAGCAGTTTTGACGCCGGCATCCTCTATAACCCGGAGGTCGACCCAAAAGGGCTCATGAAAGCCCTCATGCCGGTCGATCGAAACGAACGGTCTCGGCTGAAGCGCGATCTGAGAAACGCCGGGTTCCTTGGACAAAACGCCATCCTGCGTTTTTTCGGGTTGCGGGTTGCATTGGCAATCGCATTGCCGATGGTCTTCGTGCTGCTCGTGATGATCCGCAGAAGTGGGATTTGGCTTCCCGGTGATCTGATCTGGTTCATCGACAGTTTGCCGCCGCTTGTGATGTTACAGATCATCGCGGGTCTCGCCGGGATCGGGTTCTTTGCGCCTGCAGTCTGGCTGAAACGCAAGGTGTCCCAACGTGTGCGCGAAATTGAAGAGAGCTTTCCGAACGCTTTGGACCTGATCCAGATCTCGGTTGAGGCAGGGTTGGGTTTCGATGCCGCCATGACCCGTGTGGCGAACGAGATGGTACATTCCGCTCCGGCGCTTTGTCAGGAATTTCGGATGGTGCAGCTCGAAATAGCCGCCGGTGGCGAACGAGAGAAAGCGTTGATGGACCTTGCCGCGCGCACTGGTGTGGACGAAGTGAACTCGTTCTCCAATGTTGTTTTGCAGTCTGTGCGTTTCGGTACCTCCATGTCCGATGCGCTTCAGATATATGCCCACGAAATGCGGACTTCCCGCGAGCTTCGCGCACAGGAGCGCGCCAACAAATTGCCTGTGAAAATGTCCGCAGTCATGTCCGCCTTGATGTTGCCGGCGATGATCTTGCTGATTGTTGGGCCGGTTGTAATCCGATGGATGAATACGTTCGGCTAATGGCCACCCGGGCCTAGTTCGCGAGAATTCAGGCGATTCGCAGCCGCCAAAGATTGCGGCGCTCTTGCCATAATTCCTTAGAGCCTGAATCATAATTAGTTAACATATTGTAATAATTACGTTATTGCCCGCGCCACCCGTCGCATCAGGAACCGGCACGCGGCCAATTGGACCCAAGCCAGAGAACTGGCCAAGGTACGCTCCACGTCCTTCGCC
>JAJDZT010000002.1 GCA_022824525.1 Silicimonas sp.
AAATTCCTACATGGCCGGAACCCAAAGCCACCTCCCAGTGTATTGCAAGCCTGCTGACACGCCAAAACCACACAGCAAGAACATGAATACACCCGCTGAAATTGGCAGGGAAAAAATTCAACTGCGGAATTTAGGATCATCACTTCAGGAAACGGCGCGGGCTGCGCCAGATAGCTCCAGTGGAAATAGGCCTTCGATACCGGAAAATCCCAGGCAGACACCAAGGCATCGGTTGGAAGGATATCCATCACGGTCAGACTGGCCACCCGCTCCGGGCAATCCAAAGCCATGCGATAGGATACGCGCGCGCCCCGATCATGCCCCACAAGGTGGAACCGCTCGTGTCCAAGTGCCGACATCAAGGCAAACATGTCCTCGCCCATGGCGCGGAAACTGTATTTTTCAAACTCAGGTCCCGGCTCTGGCTTCCACGACGCCCCATACCCTCGCAGGTCCGCCGCCACGGAAGTGATACCCGCAAGTTCAGCAATTACAGGCTTCCAAAGCGCCCGCGTCTGCGGAAAGCCATGAAGAAAGAGAACCGGCGGGCCGCTGCCCGTGATGTCATGCGCAATGTCTGTAAGCGGACACAATGCCATGCGCGATACTCAAACAGTCCGCACGATGCAATTCAACGGCTTCTGATCAGACAGTCGCTTCTAGATCGGGCTCGGTCGCGCGGTAAATCTCGGTTAGGACTGCGATCGACAGCATAAACGCGATCCACATGAAGATAAGGTCCAACCCAAGCTCAAGCCACCACGGCAACCCGGCGAAACCAAGAAAGCTCCAGACAAAGGTCGCAGCCGTATAAAGAATCGCGATGTGAACAATTTGGCCACGCAGCGGAAAACTGCGCGGGAAGGACGGCCCTGCCTTGCGGCCCAGCGCCAGCGACACCAGCCAAGGCGACCACCGCATCAGGAAATACGCGAAGGCAAATGTCGCCACCGCGTTCAGCCCCACGTGAAACCAGCCCCGCGCCAGGGACTCGCTGAAGCTGCCGATGTTAATGTTCACGCTTTCGCCAACGATCACACTGAGGATCAAGGTCGGCACAAGCATCAAGATCAGAAGCGCGAACGAGATCAGGATCGACACGCCCGCATAAAATAGAGTCCGCTTCACCAGGCCACTGCCGTCGGGATCGCCCAGACTGAAGCGATGCCAGTTCACCGCTACCCAAAAGCCGGCAAACACCAATGCAGCCACCCCGAGGAACAAAAGCGCAATTCCGGCCCCGCCGACCTGCACATTGGCACCATCCTGGGCGATTATCCGTTGAAACGTTGGCCAGTTCCCACCAAAGGCGACGACTAATGCGATTAGAAACGGTGGAAGACTGATGCGCAACGCATCGCTCAGATGTCCGAAGACTTGTTCAAAAGACGCGTCGATCAATTTGTTCGAAATCATGCGGTAACAACAGTTTGGGGAAAAGTGGCGCGGTTGACGGGGCTCGAACCCGCGACCCCCGGCGTGACAGGCCGGTACTCTAACCAACTGAGCTACAACCGCGCGTGAGGCCGGGATGTAGCCACTGACACGGAGAGCGTCAAGCATCAATTGAACGTTTCCGCGCACGTTGGCCCGCAAAAAAATACGCGCAGTCACCGAATAGGCAAGGACGCCAGATGTTCGGCCAATGCGTCGTAGACAAGACGCACGCGCGCATTGGTCTTCAGCTCACGCGGCGCGACCAGCCAGATCGGAAACTCGAAGTGCACCGAATCCGGCAGGACCGGTTCGACACCCGCCGTCATCTCTCCGATATCCTTGCCGTTAAGCCCGATGCCAACCCCTGCCCGCGCCAGTTCCCAATGCACCAGATGGTTCTCCGAATGGGCAACAAAGTTCGCCTCTGTCACCGGCACCTGGCGTTTCTGCAATTCCTCGACGACGCCGGACGTGGAAACGAAACCGACGAAAGGCGCATCCCGTAGGTCTTGAACCGTATGAAACGGCCCGTACTTCTCGATCAATGACGGCGCGGCGAAAAGTCCGCCAGACTGATCCTTCAGCCGTCTCGCGATCATGTCGGGGTCTTTGGGATCTGCATTTCGGATCGCGATGTCGGCCTCGCGTTCCCGCAGATTACTCAGCGCGTTGGTGGCCACGATTTCAATCACGATGCCCGGATGGCTTTTGCGGAGGGCTGTCACGAAACCGGGCAAGACATACACGCTGTACATTTCGGTTGCAGATACGCGCACCAAGCCTTCCACCGATTGCGACTGACCCGTCGCGGCAAGGGAGATCGCCGTCGCGGCCTCCCCCATGCGTCGGACATGATCGGCAATTTCGCGCGCCGCCGGGGTTGGCAACAGTTGCCGACCGGATCGCTCGAAAAGGACAATGCCGAGTTCTTCTTCGAGCGCCGCGACCTGACGGCCAAGTGTCGGCTGCGTGAGGTTCAGAACCCGTGCCGCTCCCGAAAGAGACCCCTCCTCGACCGTCGCCAACAACGCCCGCGCCTGGTTCCAGTCAAAATTTATCGCCGCCCAATTCATGCAAAAACGTATGCCAGAGACAGAATTTTCGATAATTTCACTGCAACATCGTATGTGAGAAAGGAGCGTCAATGACAAGGAGAAACAAAATGACAGACGCCGCTTTCTGGGATCGCATCGCGCCCAAGTATTCGAAACAAGCCATTTCCAACCCCGGTGCCTATGAGGAAACACTCGCCAGAACACGTACGTATCTCGGCAGCGACACGCGGGCTCTTGAACTCGGCTGCGGGACTGGTTCGACCGCTCTGAACCTTTTCGAGGGAACACAGCATTATGTTGCGACAGACATCTCAAAAGGCATGATCGACATCGCGAATGGCAAGGTGCCCAACCAAGCACAACCGGAGTTTCGAGTAGCCGGAGTTTCGCGGGACGCCTACGCAGGTGACGAATTCAACACAGTTCTGGCTTTCAACCTATTGCACCTTCTGCCGGATTTCGAAGCCGGGCTCGCCACGATCCACGACTTGCTTCCCGAAGGCGGGCTGTTCATCTCGAAAACACCCGCTCTTGCCGGCCGGTGGTATCTCCGCCCAATCATCTGGGGCATGCAACTCGCCGGTCGCGCACCACACGTGAGCTTCCTGTCGGTCGAGGGGATCGATGCGTCGATCTCGGCGGCGGGCTTTAGAATTCTTGAAACAGGCCTTTACCCACCATCCGTCCCAAGCCGTTACGTGGTCGCCCAAAAAACTTGACCGCAAATGTCGGCCTGTAAGTGTACCGGGGAGCGCAAGGTTCTCCCTTGGTTGCAGAAATTTAGCTGCACACAAGGAGGAAGGCTCCCCGGCAAGGCATCGTCAGAGGCGCTCAAACGGGTAGTGCACGAGAGTTCGTCGATTACCGGTCGGGCAGTGGGATGAATTCCTGGTCATCGCCTGGTGGCAGATGGAACCGCGGGTTCTCTGCCCAATCACCGCGCGCCCAAGCTTCCTTGGCCTCTTCGATACGTTCTTTCGAAGAAGCGACGAAATTCCACCAGATATAGCGTGGGCCCTCCAGTGTCTCGCCGCCAAGAAGCATGACGCGAGCTCCGCGGTCGCCGGCAGTCAAGGAGATGCGGTCGCCGGGCCGAAACACCATCATCCTTCCGGCATCAAAGACTTCGCCCGCAACCTCCACGGATCCCTCGACCACATAGACGCCCCTATCCTCGTGATCGTCTGGTAGAGGAAGTTTTGCGCCCGCCTGCAGAACAGCATCAGCATAGAACATCTCAGAGGCCGTCTCGACGGGAGCGGTCTCGCCATAGGCGCTTCCAAGGATCAATCTGACCTCTTTCCCCTCGCCCTGCATGGATGGGAGAGCTTCCTTGGGGGCATGCTGAAACTCCGGTGCGCGATCCTCATGATCTTTGGGTAGGGCAACCCATGTTTGGATGCCAAAAAACGGCATGGGATCCTTTTGGGTTTCGTCGTCGATACGTTCGGAATGCGTGATCCCGTGGCCCGCAACCATCCAGTTGACAGCACCGGGTTCAATCCAGCTATCCGTCCCAAGGCTGTCTCGGTGGTGCATGCGGCCCCTGTACAGGTAGCTGATCGTCGCCAGACCGATGTGCGGATGCGGTCTTACGTCGAGGCCCTTTGTCGGCAGAAACTCCGCAGGTCCCATCTGGTCGAAAAAGATGAAAGGCCCAACCATCTGCCGCTTCGGCGCCGGAAGTGCGCGGCGCACCTCGAACCCGCCAAGATCGCGTGCACGAGGGATAATGACATGTTCAATCGACCGGGCGTCGTCGCCGGTCGGGCAATCGGGATCAAGGGCGGGATTCCAGCTCATTTCAGTTCTCCTTTTGCGCTTCCCGTGACAAGTAGCGCGAAGCAAAAAGGAACAAAACATAGATTAACTATCAAATTATGTGCGTTTTTGCACTTCAAAACTTTCGCTCCATGACCAGCTTTGCGGCACGGGATGTCCATGCAATTCTATTTTCATGTTGTCTCGTCTGCGACACTCACTTGGAACGCGCGCGCTCGCCGCGGGCGCGCTCGTCTGTCTTGCCGTCGGTTTCGGCGTCAACGCATTTGCACCACAAGCTCTTGTCCTCGCGCGGACCGCATTTCCGCCGGAAACCTGGACCGGCGAAGGGAAATTTGCCCTGGTCGCAGGCGTGACGCCCCAAGACCGTCCTTCTGGAGCGGACGCACCAGAGCCGGTCCTTGCTCGCTTCACCAACAGCGGCGGACGCGCTCTTCTTGTGGATCGCAGTGCCGAGTTGGTTATTGAAACCTATGGGCCTGAGACAGATCGGGACACTCTGCTGAACTCATTTTCCTTGGTGAAAAGCCTTGTGGGTGCCCTTGCGCTTCGCGCGGTCGCGGACGGCCGCATCGAGAGCATGAACGTTTCATTGCAGGACTTGCTTGGCTCAGATGCACCAGATGTGTCGCTGGATGCCGCTCTCCGAATGAGGTCCGGCTTGATGCATAGTGGAGAGCCCGCAAAGCCAGTAGAAGACTCCGGCTTTTCGCCGTTTTCGCCTTTGGCGGAGCTTCATGTTTTTGGTCTGGACCAGATTCTACCTGACCTCGGCGTTGATCCGGAGTTGGAGGGGACTTTCCTCTACCAAAGTGCAAACACGGCACTTATCGGTGCTGCAGTCGAAACGGCATACCAGCGCCCGCTGCCGCAACTCCTTTCAGAAATGGTCTGGGCGCCCGCAGGTGCAGCGAACGCGCATTGGTCGATGCATTCAGAAGTCGATGAGGTTACGGCATATTGCTGCCTGTTCGCCCGTCCGATCGACTGGCTGAAGGTCGGGCGCTTCTTGTTGAACAACGGGCACCCCAACGCACCGTTTCTGCCTGAGCAAATGTGGCAGGACCTATTCCTCCCAAAGCTTCCATCGGGGGATCGACGCGCGGGAGTTTATGGCTGGCACCTTCGCCACGATGTCCTTGATCGTCCAGGCGCATCCGCAAGCGGACCATTCGCCTACTTCCTTGGTCACTTGGGCCAAGTGGTTTACCTGCTGCCCGAGCAGGACACGGTGGTCGTCCGCTTCGGACGTGAGATGCAGTTGTTGCACTCCACGCTCTACGAAGTGCTTGACGATAGCTGACCGCCCGCCCCCTTTGACAAGCGTTGTGTCACTTCGGTTACCAACACCGCAATTTCCTCAGCCGTCAGCTCGGACGCGTTCATTTCGATTTCAATCAGCGTCTCGCGAACCGCCTGCATCCCGAACAGAGCCGCGGAACCCGCAAGCTTGTGCGCAATCGCCTTAACCTCATCGCGAGACCCGTCAGTTTCGGCAAGCTCGGTGATTTCATCCAAACCAGCGTTCAACTGTTCAACGGCACGCTGACGGAGGGCATCCGCCCGCTCTTGGCCCAATGTCCCGACCACCTCATCCAAAGGGGAGGAGACATGCGGCGCCTCCTCACCCGATGCCGCAGGCGAATACTCTGCAAGAACCGCACGTAACCTGTCCGAGGACAAGGGTTTGGTGATGACGTCGGCCATACCGGCTTCGCGAAAGCGGGTCACGTCATCTGGCAGGGCGTGTGCGGTCAAAGCAATGATCGGCGTCGATGCGTTTGGACCGCTGGAGTTCTTGATCAGCGCTGTGGCAGCCGTACCATCGAGCTTCGGCATACTGATATCCATGAGGATCAGGTCGAAGTGACCCGTTTCCGCGACGCGCACGCCTTCTTGCCCATCCACCGCCTCAGTGACATGGCAACCGGCCTGTTCCAGCATTTCACGGGCCACCATGCGATTGATTTCATTATCTTCGACGACAAGAACGGAAAGCTGTCCATCGGCCAGAAATCCCTCAGCCGTTTCGATCGGGTGAGTTATCCTGCGATCCGTTGCTTGAGACAGCGGTAGCCTGAACCAGAAGACTGACCCATCGCCGGGTTCGCTCTCCACACCGATTTCGCCCCCCATCAATTCTATCAGACGTTTCACGATGCCAAGGCCAAGCCCCGTACCCTCAACTTCGCGTTGATAAGAGGCATCCAGTGTCACGAAATCTTCGAATATCCGGTCAAGATCTTCGGGCGAGATGCCGATGCCGGTGTCGATGACGCGGAATTCGACCTGCCCGTCCTCTGGCAGAGCCTCAAGTTCCAAGGTAACCGAGCCGTTCTCGGTGAATTTGATCGCGTTGCCTAGAAGGTTGAACAGAACTTGCTGCAGGCGCTTTCTGTCTCCGGTCACTGGCCCGATTGGCGGACCAACCTGTTTGATGCTGAGCAGATTACCCCGGTTCGTGGCTTGCGTCCTGAGCCCCTCAAGCGTTTCTTCTGCCACCTCAAAAAGGTCGATGACGTTCTGTGCCACCACGGCCATTCCCGCATCGACGCGCGAGATATCGAGTACGTTGTTGACATGTTCCAAAAGCATCTTGCCGGATGCGTCCATCACACCGACAAACTTTTTCTGCCGGTCATTCAAGTCCGTACCGGATAAAAGCTCGAGGGTGCCCAGAACACCGTTGAGAGGTGTTCTCATTTCATGGCTCATCACGGCGAGGAGATCTGCTTTCGCCTTCTCCCCGGCGAGTGCCTTGTCCCGTGCCTCGACCAATTCGTTTTCACCGGCGACCCGCTTCGAAATATCGCGCAGATAGGAGACGAATATCTCGCCATCTTCGCTCTCTGCGGCGTTGATCGAAAGTTCGACCGGAAACACGGTGTGAACCGTCCCGGGTTTACCGGAGAGTTTTTTGTTCAAGACTTCAGGCGACTTTATCAAGGGCATTCAGGTTTGCATAGAATTCCTCCTCCAGTTCTTGCGGCGGCTTGTGGCCGATCGCTCCGTGTAGCCGCTCGGTGTTGTACCAGTTGACCCAGTTGACCCAGTTCAGGGTTTCCCATTCGACTTGCCCGATGGTTTTCCATGTGCCGAAGAAATTGATAACCTCCGTCTTGAACAAGCCGATGACGCTTTCCGCCAGGGCGTTGTCATAGCTGTCACCAACGCTGCCGAGCGATGCGTCAATCCCAGCCTGGGCCAGTCGCTCTGTGTATCGAACCACGGCGAATTTTTTCTGTGCATGATCGTCTATTTTTACATTGGGTTTTCTGAACAGGCTGGACATTCTTCTGTCAACCGTCTATGACGTTTTCTGACTGAAATCGAATCAGAGGCCGCAATGGATCTCTCGAACCT
>JAJDZT010000105.1 GCA_022824525.1 Silicimonas sp.
GCGGAAAAAGAAAGGCCGGGCGGAATCCCGTCAACGCCGCAAGCCCCCGCATGCCGGGAGCGCCAGACCGACACGGCCAAATCGTCCCTCAAAAGCGCGGCTTGCCGCCGAAATCACGCCGTTTTGAATCGCCGCCGACACAGCAGCTCACCCTTGGAAATTGCGTCTTCGCGCATAACCTCGAAAGTCGCTTCCATACGTTGTTTCTGGTTGTAAGAAAGGCCCAGTTCGTCGGCGAGTTCCAGAACATGGGCCGGGCCGGGATATCCATTGAGTTCAGCGGGCAAGGCAAGGCCCCAGCCTGACCCGGCTTGCAGCTGCCGTATGTCATCTTTCGAAAGGCTGGCGATGTCGCGTGCTTCAAACCCCTTGTATGGCTGGTGGCTCTCTTCGGCAGTCGCACAGGTCGAGAGTGTGACCAATGCGGCTGTCAGAACGAACAAGCGTGTCATGTGCTTTCCCTTTCCTTTTCTCGCTTCTGGCCCAAACCGACGGAGAGACATATGATCATTGTCATGTGGTCGGGAACTTCCATTTTTGATGGGCGGAAGGAGCGACACTTTGAGCGGGGTGAGGCCATCTTTCGCTCGGGCAGAGCGGTGACAGGAGAGCACCGCAAAGTCCGGGGCAGCTGTCATTCCAGACCCCGCCACCGTCAAATCCGAACTTCAACTGCCCCGGACTTTGCGGTGCTCTCCAGCCGGGACCGCCCGGCAGAAACGACGCGAAACGGGTCGACGGCGGCGAGGCTGGTCCAGGCCACACGAATCTCCCGGGAAAGGCCCGACGGCCCCGCGTAAAGGAGCTTGCCGGCCGTCATGTCCTTCGGAAGACGGTCAAAACGGAACGTCTCGCCGAACTGCGGATGAAAGGGATGCAGAACCCGGAAGTGTCCCGCTCGATCCGCTTCATCGCATGCAGTGTCGAGCAGCTTACAAAGTTCTCGTGACGCAACGGCTCAAGGGGTCGGGCATGACCTGGAGCATGTCAGGGGGTGAGGCAATCCTCTCGCCGGGAGCGTTGGTCATGTCAGACCGCTTCGATGCGGCGTGGAAGATTCTGGGCCCGTACTGGCAAAATCACGACGGTGGAGAGAACCCCGAAAATGTCCCCCTATGAGAATCGGTCCCGACTTGATCCATGTCATATTACAAAATTGATCATGCTCAAAAATATGATATGATAAAAACGTATCATTGGAGGACCTCATGACACTGGACGTTGTACCGCTCTCCTACGGAGTTGGAGCCGAAATTCGCAATATCGACCTTTCTATGCCATTGGATAAGGACACTGCTGCTGAGGTCAAGAAAGCTTGGAACGATTACCATGTTCTTTTGTTCCGAGACCAGGACATCACGCCGGAACAGCATCTGGCATTCACCAAGGCCCTCGGACCAACCGAGCCGTATCCATTGTTCCACTACCGTCACCCAGATGTTCCGGAGATATTCTTGTTGTCGAACATGAAGACCGGCGAGAAGCGGTCTGAAACGGCGGATGCTGGGCGGGCCTGGCACGCGGATTTATCCTATACGACCAATCCCGCCGTTGGCTCGATTCTCCGCTGCATCAAAACGCCCGATGTCGGTGGCAATACCATGTTTGCCAATCAACACATGGCTTTCGATCGGCTTTCGCCGACATACCAAAAGATGATCGAAGGGCTTGAGGCTGTGCACCAGCTTTTTGCGAAAACGAAAAACCTCGACAAGCTGAACCAAAAGGAGGTCGCCGACCTGAAGGCGGCTTATCCCCCCGTCATCCAGCCTATGGTGCGTGTCCATCCTGAAAGCGGGAAGAAGGCGCTCTATGTCAGCTGGGCCAACACGACGCAAATCGTCGGTATGACGCCGGAAGAAAGTAAGGGCATCTTGGAGTACCTTTTTGAGCATCAGACCACAGTAGAATTCACCTATCGTCACGCGTGGAGGCCAAATGACATCCTCATGTGGGACAACCGCTCCGTGCTGCATATGGCTGTCTCTGACAATGACCACGTGCAGGATCGTCTGATGCACCGAACCACGATCATAGGAGATTCCAGCGGGCGGCTACTGCACCCAAAGCAAGACGCGGCATAAGCCTCCGCAAGCAAAGAAAAAGGGGCCGTCACCGGCCCCTTTCTCTTTGCGCGTAATATGCCTTACTGTTGACCCGCTTCGATATAGTCTTGGAAGAAGGTGCGCATCTCATCGGAGACGGTGCCGATCGCAGCTTGGGTGAACAGAGCCTGTTCCAGCGGCAGGAACGTTATCTCCCGCCCAAACGCTTCGCGGTGAGCTTGCTGGAATTCCGGATCATCCGGCATCGCATACCAACCGGACCGCAACGCGTCGACCGCCTCTTGTGGGCTTCCAGGTGGCAACCAGGCCGAAAGGCCCATGTTGTTGCTAAGCGTCTGCAGCAGCGCGAAGGCTTCCCAAAGCTGGCCCTCAGGCATCGCGCCGTTATTGAGTTCGGCGTAAAGTTCGTCCACACGGAGCACGCCAAGCGCCTGCATTTGCTCGGACGGGATTGGATTTCCAGATGCATCGAAAGATGGGAAGTGCACGAACATCGTGCCGGGCCCGTTCTCGACATACAGTTCTTGGTTGGTACGCACATAGTTGCCATAGTTTGTGGCGACCATGTGGATCTCACCGGAAAGAAACGCCGGCAACTGTACAGCCTGCCCACGATAACCGGGAATGTAGCGATATTCCGCGCCCAAGATGTCCATCGTCAGCCGCATGCGCAGATCAAGCTGGCCAGAAGGAGCGATGCCGCCGATCACCACTGTTTCGGTGGCATCCAAAATGTTGCGCGGATCTTCGTCAGGCAGGATTTCCCGATTAATAATTGCGCCATCGACGGAGTACTGTCCGCCAATCAGCTCCATTTCTGAGTAGTCGAAGCGTGCGCCCTCCTGTTCGGTAAGCTGCGCAATGGCCAGCCAGGGCGTGCACAGCATAGTGAAGCCATCGGCTTCGGCTTCGGTTGCGACAAAGTTATTGGCTCGTAGACCGCCTGAGCCATCCATGTTCTGGATCACAATGTCCGGTTGTCCCGGGATCAGACGTGCCAGGTGAGGCACGACCACGCGAAAGAAAGAATCCGTTCCGCCACCCGGCGGGAAGGGAACCACGCATGTGATGGTTTGGTCTTCATAAAACTCCTGAGCCGCGGCATTTTGGCCGGCTATACTGAGGCTCGCTGCGAGTATCGCAACCCCCGCCATTTGTGCTTTTAGTCGCATGACAATCTCCTTTGTTGGTTGCCGTGAAGTACCGAGTGGTTCCATGGCTCAGTCAAAAAGACTGAGGAGCACGGGGTCGTGCATGAAGAGGTTCATGGTCCTGTCGTAAAAGATGTCGATGAAGGCGAAGCCGCCGACGAAGTAGAAGGCGCCGACCCAAAGCGGGCGCTTACCCCAGGAGATGACGTAAGCAGCCATCAGTCCGGCAATCGCCAGCTTTTGGCCGATTAGCCAGCAGCCCAACACACCGAGCGCGATCCACCCTAAGAAGGTAAGCGCAATGCGCAGGCGCCCGCTTTCAGCTGCTTGGACCCAGGCGACGCTCAACTTGCCGCCGGCAGCATTGGCCAAGGTGCGGGATTGCGGAATCTCCTTCCAAAAAACTGTCGCGATCAAACCCAGCGCGATAACCGAAGTTGCCAGGGGATAAAGCCGGTTGGCTGGATGGAAATCGAGCGCAAGGATTGCAGCGCCAGCGAAGAACACGAACAGGACGCAGGACAGGCCAACCGAGATCAGCGGATTACGCTCGCCGCCTTCCGTGGAGATGCGACCCTCCAGTTCGGCCTTTACGGCATCGTTCGGCTCGTTTGGGTTTTGCGGGCGGCGCACAAGGTTGAAGACGGTCAAAACCAGGGTCAGTAGGATGATTGCGGCAATAACCATCGACACCGGACGGTCTATCCAACCGAAATCCCCATAAATGCGATTGGAAATAATGAGAGAATTATCCATCGTCGGGCCTACGACCAAGGCGATGATCAGCGGCGGGCGCGGCCAGCCGGAGCGTTTCATGAGTACGCCGAGCACACCCATCGACAGCATCAGTAAAAGATCACCCATGGCCTGTGCGCCCAGCCAGGACCCCATGAAGACAAACAGTATCACCACAGGCACGACCAGGTGGCCGTCCAGAAAGATCGCGCGCGCAACCTGCCGCCCGATCACCATGAGCAATAGGGCGGCTACGATGTTTGCGATGATCAAGGTCCAGATCATTGAAAACGTAATGCCGAGATTGGTGGTCAGCATTTCGGCACCTGGTCTAAGTCCCTGGATCATCATCGCCCCGAGCAAGATCGACATGGCGAAATCGCCCGGTATGCCGAATGCAAGGGTCGGAACCAATGAGCCTCCGCGCTGGGCATTGTTGGCGCTTTCGGGTGCGATCACGCCGCGAATGTCGCCGCGCCCGAAATTGTTTTTGCCCTTGGTCGATTGAACGGCGAACCCGTAGGCAACCCAATCGACGATGGACGCGCCAAGGCCGGGCAGCATGCCGATATAGGTTCCCAAGAAGGAACTGCGCAGGACCAGCCACCAGTTCAGAAAGGCGTCCTTGATGCCGCGCCGCATTCCGCCGCCAGCCGCCTGATCTTTCGGAACGCGCGCAATGGATGTGTTGCGCGTTGCCAGCTCGAGGATTTCCGGGATCGCAAACAGACCCAGAACGACAGCGACGAGGGGCGGAACGTCCAGCAGATAGATGGTTCCGAAATCGTAGCGCGGAACACCGTTGAACGTTCCCTCGCCGATCGTGCCCAGCATCATGCCGAGCGCGCCTATGACCAATCCCTTGGCAACCGATTTCCCCGACAGACTGCCGACCATACAAATGCCCAGCAGCGCGAGCATGAAATATTCGGGCGTCGAGAAAGAGGTCAGCAGTGGCCGTATAAGAGGCATCGACACCGCCAGAACAATAGCGCCGACAATGCCACCAAGGGCTGAACAGGTGTAAGCAGCGCCTAGCGCGCGATCCGCCTGGCCCCGTTGCGCAAGCGGGTAACCATCGAGAACGGTGGCCTGGCTGGCCACCGTACCGGGTATCCCAAGCATAACCGATGAAATCGTGTCGCTGGTCGTCGTAACGGCGAACATGCCCAGCATCAGTGCAAAGGCGGGCACCGGATCCATCGTATATGTGAACGGTAGCAGCATGATCAGGCCTGTCACACCCCCGATGCCTGGAAGGGCACCTAGCCAGATACCCAGCAAGATACCGAGGCCGAGAAAGCCGAGCGCCGGCCAGCTGAATACGAGAGAAAGGCCTTCGAGAACGGGATCCAAATTAATTACCCTTTTTCGAGTGACCAAAGCCTGGGCGGAGCCATGCGGGTTTCTTTGCCACTAGAGGTCGTGTCCGCACGCCCCGGCGAAACGATGGCCGGTGCCACATGGGCAGATCAGACAAGCATGAATTTACGAACCGATCCAATCTCTTCACCCATCCAGTTTTTGATCGTACATCATTTTTGATCATGTTCAATAGACTTGTAAGCGTGGGCCGGGTGCGTATTGTGACAGAACACTGGATGGCAGACGCAACGGGTGCAGGGCGGCTGAAATTGTCGGGTTTTTGGGCAGGAGTCGGCAGGAAGACGGCGTTTTTCCAATCGTCGCCCGGAACGAGAGTAGAGAAGGTTGCAAGCCGAATCGTAGTTTTTTTGCGCAAAGCGCGCCAAAGACTAGCTCATGGGACCGATTCTCATATGGGGACATTTTCGGGGTTCTCTCCACCGTCGTGATTTTGCCAGTACGGGCCCAGAATCTTCCACGCCGCATCGAAGCGGTCTGACATGACCAACGCTCGCAGCGAGAGGATTGCCTCACCC
>JAJDZT010000020.1 GCA_022824525.1 Silicimonas sp.
GCACCGCTGCCGTCCTCGGCCGCGTACCAGCCGGTCTGGCCGATCTTCCACGGCGCGCCGAGATAATGATGCTCGTCCATCAGCGCGCGGACGCGCGGTTCGTCTTCCGGCACCACCGGTGCAACGGTCAGGTTCGAGAGATCCATTGCGGCCTCTGATTCGAGTTCAGTCAGAAAACGTCATAGACGGTTGACAGAAGAATGTCCAGCCGATTCAGAAAACCCAATGTAAAAATAGACGATCATGCACAGAAAAAATTCGCCGTGCATATCCGATGTATGCTCTCCCCGCTGTTTTATGGGTGTCACGATTGGAGTGGTGCGCCTGGAAGGAACGGAGTGGAACTCCTTCTTTGAGGCGCTTGAGGAGTGGGAACGCCATCTCGCACTGCTAGACTCTGAGAGTCTGAGGTGCCTTGATGAGCACTTTAGACCATAACTTCAATAATTTAGCTCCCAAAAGGGCTCAACCAAAGGCGGATGAGCCTAAATATCCGCCACCCTTCTCGATTCGCTTCACTTTCGAGGAACGCGCAAGGCTAGACGAGAAACGAGGCAGTGAGCCTCTATCCTCATTTATTCGTGGACAACTGTTCGGTGACGATGTTGCGCTGCGCAAGCGGCGTGGCAACAGCCCGATCAAGGACGCTGAAGCGTTCGGGCGGGTGCTTGGTGCATTGGGGGCCTCGCGGCTGTCCAGCAACCTCAACCAACTGGCGAAAGCCGTAAACACAGGCTCGCTGCCCGTAACACCAGAAACTGAGGCGGAACTCATGGAAGCCTGCAATGAGGTCAGAGCCTTGCGTCGCGATCTCTTGCGCGCGCTCGGAAAGTCGCCGGGGGATGGGCCATGATCCTCAAGGCCAAAGAACGCGGCGATGCCCCTCAGCTGGCGCGCTATCTTCTGTCGTTGCGCGATAACGAGCATGTCGAACTCCACGAGGTCTCTGGATTTGTTAGCGACGATCTGAGCGAAGCCTTCCAAGAAGCTGACGCGATTGCCCGAGGAACACGATGCAAGAACCACCTGTTCTCGATCAGTCTGAACCCGCCACAAGGGGCGTATGTCGAACCAGAGGTCTTCGAGCGAACCGCTGACCGCATCGAAAAGAAGCTCGGTCTTGAGAACCAGCCTCGCGCCATCGTGTTTCACGAGAAGGAAGGGCGGCGGCATGCGCATGTCGTCTGGTCACGGATCGATACAGATCGGATGCGCGCAATCAACCTCTCCCACTACAAGAGCAAGTTGCGTGACATCTCTCGCGAACTCTTCCTCGAAAACGATTGGGATTTGCCGCGTGGTCTGCAAGATCGTGCCCTACGTGATCCGCTCAACTTCACGCAGCAGGAATGGCAGCAGGCAAAGCGTGCCGGGCTTGATGTGCGAGAGCTCAAATCTGTCCTTCAGCAATGCTGGAAAGCATCTGACAATCAGAGCTCGTTCGAGCAAGCACTCAAGGAACGCGGCTTCTGGCTCGCGCGGGGTGATAGGCGTGGATACGTCGCCATCGACTATCGCGGCGAGGTCTATTCGCTTTCTCGCTATGTCGGTGTGAAGTCGCAAGAACTGGGTCAGCGACTTGCGGCTCGCGACAAGCTGCCGTCGGTCGATGAAGTCAAACGCGAGATCGCGCGAGCGATATCACCCAAGCTCGAAGTGTTCATCAAGAACGCCGAGCGAGAAGCAAAACGACGTGTTGAGTTGGTAGAGGCCAAACGTGTCGAGATCACCAAACGGCATCAGCAAGACCGCAAGAGTCTCTCGTCAGATCACGAGAAACGTTGGCTAGCTGAAACCAAAGAGCGGTCTGAGCGTCTTCCGCGCGGCCTTTCGGGAGTCCGGCACCGCCTCACTGGTCGGTACGCGGCAGTAAAGGCCTTCAACGAGCGTGAAACCTTGCAGGCTTGGCAGCGCGACCGCGCCGAAAAGGACGATCTGATCCTTAAGCAGACTGAAGAACGGCGGGTTCTCCAAGCCGAGCTCAACCGTAAACGTAGCGTCGCACAGGAAGAAATGTTGCAACTGCGTAAGGACGTGGCGAATTATCGGGACTTCGAACGCCAGGTCGCCGAACACGAGCGCGAGAAAGAAGAACGCGCGCGGAGCAGACGCAGCTCGCGTAGCAGGCGAAGTCTTGACCGGTAGTTCCCGCGAAGCCGCTTCCGCCACAGAGACCGGCATCCCAAATCCCGAAAACGAGTAACAAACTGGTCCTCTCGAAGTTTCCCATGAGCCAACCGCCTTTTGATACTTTCCGATCAAGCCGACAGGCGGAACAGGCCCTCTCGTTCTATCCGTCATGGTGGAGTCTTTTTGACGCACCATAACAGGACAACTATTCGAGAGACTGAGGGATGAGAAAGATCTAGTAGGCCCGCCAATAGTCTGAGCCATTGCAAATCTAAAACGAAAGATGCTTGCTAGGATAACCAGAGAAGGATCGAAGATATGATGCCTCTCGCAACGAGCGTCGGAAGCCGAGTAAAAACCAGCCGCTACAGAAACATTAATTCGCGGGAAACAAATTCTATCAGTCTTTCGTTATTACCTAACGCATCATCAACAGACATTTGATACGTTTTGTTTGGAGCTGCGCCAAAATTTTCCACCGGCAAATCTTCGAATGCACTCGTTCCAGTGGAGCGTCTAACAGCAACGTTCATAGATAAACCAAAAGGTAGCTTCTCTACGCCAATTACGCCAGAAGCATGGCTGAATCCGGCAATGATATCATGGTTCCAGACGTTTGCGCCGCCAGCCCCCATCATTGGGTCAACGCCAACTATTGCTCCGCGAGCATGATCCCTGAAACCTGCCGCTAAAAAGTCAGTGGTACTGTAGGACAAGCCGTCGACGATCAATGCGACTTTACCTGAAAAGGATGGCTGCAAATCAGACAAATACTCTCGCGGGCTTATTTGCATGCCCTGCGAAAACACTTCTCCGGTGTCAATGGACGCCACCGTGGAGTACCTCCACTCGTCGAACATCGGGTTGCTCGAACAAATCCGTCTGATCGCATCAGTGTTTCTAAAACTCACTGGAGCTGGATCAATATGGCGCGCTACCAAGAGCTGAAGAACGCCTTCACCGCATAGAATGTTACCACCGGGGTTACCACGAACATCGACGATTAATGTAGGAACATCTAACTCGTCAATTTTCCCCTTTACATGCTCAACGAATCTAAGTGGGTCATCGGACTCAAAGGAAAAAATCCTTAGGTAACCAACGCTTTCCTTTCCGAAAGTACGTCTCGAACAGAGAAAATTGCTCTCGAAACTGGAAGCACGCGTTAGGTCGATATCGGTCGCAGAAAACAATGATAACCAGCTTTTGTTTACCTCGGCCAATTGCTCGTCCCAACCGGTCGTCGTGCTCGCGTGCCCCTGATCAACGAACGAAGAGACCAATGGAACAACATCCGGATTGTAAACCCGCCAAGGTGCTGGGACAGAAACGGGGTTACCATTCCTCTCGAATGTCAAAGTCACCCAGTCTTCAATCGGCCAAGTATCGTGAGCCAAGGCTCGCGACGTAAGTGAGCGAATTGCCAAAGCTATTCGCGCAAATGGATTTGCTCCAAGAGTTTCATTGGCGAGAGCTTCGATGTATCTCCCGATTTCTATTCCGTTCCAATGAGTTAAAATAGAGCCCTTTGTGACACCATGGGCTTCATACTCACCAAAACTTTGCGTAACCATCACAATCCTTCGCCCGTTCAACCAAACAGATTCAAGAGCAATTGGCAAAAATGCAGTTGCATTCGTCCAAGGCGGTGGCAGAATCAGATTTGTGTGCCGATCTCTCAGCTTGCGCAGAATATTTCTAAGCCTCGCATATAAGGACAAATCGCCCTCAATAAATCGGACGGCATCTCTCAACACGCGCAATTCCTGCAACGGATCAACGCCCATAGAGCTTCGCTTAATCGGTAGATGAACATAGAATTCTCTGATCGCTCTGTATACCTGATCAACAATGAACTCCCGTTCATAGAGCCCAATGACACGCTCACTTCCTCTAATAGCAGAAAGGAAAGGTGAGCGCTCGGCGATACTGTTTTGATATGACATCTTGTTCAGCCTCTCATTTACCGCTTGCAGATGGTAGGCCAATTGCAAACTCACCAATGCTTCCTTCTGAGAAGAAACTATTTCCGGTCACACGTGCAAAACGGGAGGAGTCACCTAGCCCGAACCCGCAACCAGCAAGTTCCATCGCTTCTGCCACCAAATAGCAGTGCGCGTAGATCACACCGATGTGCTTGAGTTGCGTAGTGTAAGCCATACCCTCGTACTTGTATGCCATCCTAGAAAAACGTGAGGAGAATACTAGAAGCACTTGGGGCCAACATTGGTTTCCACTAGCCCTGAATGCATCACGGAATAAGCCGTCAAAGTCCGTGCTGGGGCCCGAAATGGGGACCAACGTACCCCGCGATGAATCGTACCAGTACAAGCCCCGCGCTAATCCACTACATCGGTTTACGGCAACATACACTTCGTTCTCGTAGAGCCCGCCACCACTTGGGTACGGGCGCCTTACAAAATCATTTATTCCATCTCGGTGATACCCGGTCGCACCAAAAACGACCTTCAGGAAAGTCGCCAACGAAGCCACGGAAATGGGAAGTCCAGAGTGAATTCTTCGAGATGCTCGGCCATTGATTACTTCCAAGAGCCCTCGTGAGGCCGCACGCTGGTACAACGCCTCAGAACATGTCAATGGAAACTCGACTTGGTCGGGCTCCTTTACTCTCACCGCATCTACTGGTGATTTCGTGCCAAACCGAAAGGTTGCGCCTTTGCCATTTTTTCCACGACCCAACCGGGAAGATGTATGTGAGAGCACGTCGTGAAATTCCCAGTGAGCCAAGTTGGGATCACTCTGTTCGCATCCGAGCGTCGTGAATGCAAAAACATGTAGCAGCGCTTGTACACAAACCAATTCCATGTTTTCTGCATCTTGTTCTTCAAAAAGATATGAAAAAAGGCTGTAATCCATTTCAACTTCTGCCGTCTGCAACGCAGTCTTGATCGTCGCAGTGCTTTTCCCAAACTGAGCAAAACAGAACCTTGAAAATTGACTTGTCGAAAATGGGTTTGAGCCTTCTACCGGCCATTTATTGGTTTGAAAGTCTGCCGATAAGCTACGAAAATGAGCTTCTCCGAGTTCTCCTTTGACAACAACAGAAACTAGGCCGAAGCGGATAGCGTCATTAGACTCGAAAAATAGCTCGTCAAGTGTCGGGATATGCAAAGCATCCATGACATCTTGAACGGCAGTACAATCTTCAGAAATCGCACCCAAGATACGTTGGGAACGCGAGGTCACATCGTTTGAATCCGAAGTCGATCCGAAAACATCGGATTGGAACTCTTTTGCAATCCCAGGAGTATCTGAGCTCTCTTGGCTCAGGCAAAAGAAAATATTTTCAATCATATCAAAACTATAGAAACATTGCTGTAGGGTTAAGAAAATTCTCGGGTGTTCTCTCTTTTTGCCAACCGAGCTCGACAGGCACATCATACAATCTACCTGGTGCAAATCGCGCCCAGAAATGACGCATCCCGGGGACAATCACCTTAGCAACTGGCAATCCAATATCACTTCTTGTTTGGTCCAGCACATAGACATCCATCCCCTTGGACGTAAACCGGTCGAACAAGTCGTCTATCACGTCAGTTAGCCGAACAGTATCTTTGCCACTACCAAGAACAGATGGTGGGCTGCTGGGTAATTCAGCGTCGAAGCCGCTGGGGAGCAGATAAGACTCCGTCTCAACGGTTGCGCTTTTCCACCAATCTATTATCTCGCGGTCGCCAAACTGGTAGAGTGTCTCACCGTTTTGATTGTGTGACATTACTGGCGGAAGGAACTGGTTCATTTCGGAGATCGAACGCTCAACAGCTGTCTTGGCGTCAAGATGAGAGCCAAATCCAAAAACTATGTCCTCCGTTGGCCCATGGATTCGGCGCGTAATCGCCACATAACTCGGCACCGAGAGATCAGTGGTGATGTCCAAGACCCAAAACTCTCGCGAGACTGACTTCAAAAAATCATCGACCGACCGAATGAAGCTTGATTCTATTTTCGATAGATCGATGGCGGGCCTTTGTATGCGATTGTACCACCAAATTGCGACAGCATCTCGTTCGATTACCTCAAACGTGCCTTGAATAAGCGCATCCTCGAAGGTTGAACCCGCCGCGTTACCATTGGAGTCCGCCCAGGAGAAAAACTCGGACTCCGTTGAGGGATATCCGTAGAAAAGGTACTGTGTTGGGAGATACTTCTGCTCTCCTGTCACAAAACCTGTAACAGGAGACCACTCTATTTGCGCGTCGTTCTCCATGATCTTTGGAACAACTTGGAAACGGGCTCCTTTTTCGTTCCAAACCGACCGTTCTGCAAATTGCCTTTCGCTAAAGAGCATGCATTCGTTCGGATGTATTGCAGAGCTTCCAAGTTCGCTTAAGGAGGCTCTAATTCGCTTTTCTTCGCCCGAGAACAACCCTGAATATCGCTCTAGTGCTTCGCAGAGAGCGCTAGCTTGAGCTTGTTGCGGTGTTTTTCCTTTTCCTGAGCTATTAACGCGCATACTATCTTGCAAAAAGTACAGGCTATCGTTTTTCAGAGCGAAGTTGTGACCGGCGACGTAAACGTGTATCGGACCCAGTTCCATAGATGGAGTAAGTTGCTTTACCACACCAGATATAGGGCTTATGTGATGCCAAAATCGACTAAGAGTATCCTCTGCTGTCGAAGTACGCCATCCGCCGTCCATAAGTTTTGCTAGTATGGATCGGTCCAAGTGAATTTCTGGATTTTCTTCGCTACCCGCATTTGCGTCTCCGCAAGTGCGACATTGAGGTCGCTTCGCGACTAGGTGCACGGAATGGCTTAAGTCTGTGGGATTAACGACGTGTATGCAATTCGAGAGTGAGATGGTTTTGGGATCGTGTACGTAGCGAAGATATTGCGTCAAAGCAACACTGAAGGCGGTCTCTTTGAATAGGTCCGTCCGTGAGGCGGGCGCAACGATTTCTGAGTCGTAGCCCTTTCTGCGTCTAACAAAGTTTTCTACCTCGCGCGATATTGTGAATCTGGACTTTAAGCACTCCAAGCACGGTGAATAGTCCGGAGTGAAAAGTGGACCAAGCCATAGGTTTACTCCAGTCGGTTTGCAAATTAGCCATGGCGTTTTTGTGGCGAGGCTGTATTCGTTAATATTTTTTATTCTGGCGTCTTCATAGTCATCGCAGAAAACAAAAATGAACCCTGGGCTTGGGGAGAAAGTTATTCCTAGTTCCTGCATTCGTTGACTGAATGGCCCGATGTTAGCGGAAGAAAGGTTCACCACATCTATTGTTGTACGCGCCAATGCGTCACGGGTCGGCCAGTTGTCCAATCCCATTTCGGAGAGCACCGTCGCCGTTGCGCCGATGTTCTCGCCGTACCTTGCCTCTTCCAGGAAGCCTCCATTTTCCAAGAAAGAAATAGTTGCCTCGACGTCGGCTCGGTTGAAGCGACCCACAAGCAGGCGGCGCGTTTCATCAAGGTTGTTGCTCAGGTTGATTGATGAAATAACCTCTTCGGTCAGACCGCCATATGCGAATACGGGCTCCGCTTCGGAGAAAAATACTGCGCCGTCACCACCTAGGTATTCGACATGAAATCTGGACTTCGTCCGAAGGTTTCTTTTCATTGGTAATTCTTGCCGGCCAATTTTGGGCTGCCAGGGGTTGCACCCCTGGCAAGGGAGAGAATCTGGACTTTTTACTAAAATGGATTTGCACTGCCGGCGGTGCCAACACTGCCGGTATAGCAACCTGCTGTTCCTAATGATGCGCCGCTGCTATGTGGTATACCCACACAAGGACCGCACATACACATCACCGGACCGGGGAAGGTAAAACCGCTTGTCGGGCCACCAGACCCGGCGCTTCCAGCGGTGCCGACACTACCCGTGTAGCAACCAGCCGTGCCGAATGTCGCGCCGCTTGTCGGGCCACCAGACCCGGCGCTTCCAGCGGTGCCGACACTACCCGTGTAGCAACCAGCCGTGCCGAATGT
>JAJDZT010000125.1 GCA_022824525.1 Silicimonas sp.
TCATATCGGTCCGAACTACGCTTATACTTCGCGCGGGTGGTCTCGTTCCAAGCCATGTGGTCTTCCCTGTCTGTGGTTAAATTCAGTAGGGAAATACCATATCAGATGAGACCATCCACATTCTAGGTCAGGCTCTAAGATTTGTGAAGAAGTGTTCCGTCGTGACCCGCATGGCCTGCCGCAAGTTGCAGGCTGAAAGGTCGTTGTTGGTTTGGGTGCCCATGCTTGCGTTCCTGAATGTAGACCCCAAATAGCGACCGCCGAGACCTCAGGTAAACCATCGCTGCCGAGACGACAGGCCCCCATCGCTGGCTCGCTCGCCCACGAGCTAGAAGCGCGCTCAGATATCACCTTGGGTGCCGTGGAAGCCGAGTTTCGTGTTTAATCCAAAGGGCCGAGACCGTAGGCGACGGATGCAGTGCCGCCGAAAACCTGAGACCTCTCTTGTGACGTCAAACTGGACGTGAGCGTGGAGGCTGCCTCAAACCAATCCGTGTACTCGGCGCGCAAGCGGCACACTGGCCAGTCAGACCCCCACATCACCCTCCCGGGACCAAAGCAATCCAACACGTGTTCGGTGTAGGGACGAAGCTGATCGAGCGTCCAATCGGGTCCAGCCTCCGTCATCAAACCCGACAGTTTGCAAAAGGCCTGCGTTTCGGTTGCAAGCGCCGACATGCCTTCTGACCATGCGTCAAATTCGCCTTCCGCAATGCGAGGCTTGAGGCAGTGATCAAGAACAACTGTCATTTTAGGGTGCATCGCGAGAACCGAAAGAAAGTTCCCGATGTGTTGCGGGAACCCGAGTGCGTCGAAGACAAGACCAAGGTCGGCAATCGCTTCGTATGCCCATTGGACATCATCGCGAAGCATCCAGTCGGTGTCCGGAATGTCCTGAATCATGGGGCGGACGCCTTTGAACTTCGGATGTTTCGCAAGTCGTTCCAGTTGGAAGCGCTGGCCCTCATCCTCAAAGTCTATCCATCCCACAACGCCGGCTACCGTTGGTGTCACGTCCGCAATACCCAAAAGATATTCTGTTTCTTCGATAGAGGGTGCCGCTTGAACGACGATTGTTTTTTGAACGCCTGTGGTTTCGAGGGAAGGCGCGAGGTCAGACGGACCATAAGTTCTGCTCAGGACCGGATCGTCCTTCGGCATCCACCCATAGTCCCCTCGAGCCGGGTTCCAGTAATGTTGGTGTGCATCAATCATGGGAGCGTCGCCTTGTTAGAGAAAAAAACCCTCTACCTTCACCTCGAAAGACCCTGCGGTGATTATTCCATATTCGAGGTATTCACGAACAGCCCCATGTATTGGGACGCGCTTGCCTTTGCCGCTACGAGATCAGGCGCCTCTGATTGATGTCGCGTCAACCATCTGCTGACTGGTTCGATTGGCAAAGCGGATCAGCTCATTCGACATATCGCGGCATCCACCGTCTATGCATCACCATTCCGCGAATACGTGCGTCCGGTTTCGCGGGAAAGAACCCTCGTGCATCCTGGAGTTTGCGTCCATCAAGGGCCCTTGGCTCAGGCGTCTCCTAGCTTATCCTGCGTTTTGGTCTGGAAGTCGCTGGCATCGTGGCGTTCATGAAGCTGCATTTCAAGCTCGCCGAATGTTCGATTGACCATGCGGCCGCGCTGAACCGCGGGGCGCAAATCGATTTCCTGGGCCCACCGTTGAACGTTTTCGTACGATTTGACATCAAGAAATGTGCTTGCGTCATAGAGTCTGCTGAGAGCCAGTTGGCCGTACCAACTCCAGATCGCCATATCGGCGATGGTGTACGCGTCTCCAATCATGAAGCGTTTGTCCGCGAGATGCCGGTTCAGCACGTCAAGCTGGCGCTTTGCTTCCATCGCGAAGCGGTTGATTGGGTACTCCCATTTCTCAGGAGCATACTTGTAGAAATGCCCGAAGCCCCCGCCCAGATATGGCGCACTCCCCATTTGCCAGAAGAGCCAGGAAAGCATCTCCGCTCGCTGGTCGAACGAACCCAGGAACATTTCAAACTTCTCAGCAAGATGGAGAAGTATCGCGCCGCTTTCGAATACGCGGACCGGAGTGTCTCCTGAGAGGTCCATGAGCGCCGGGATCTTTGAGTTCGGATTTACCTCGACAAAGCCAGAACCGAATTGGTCACCTTCGTGAATGCGAATGAGCCATGCATCGTACTCGGCTTCCCTTACTCCGGCTTCGAGAAGTTCCTCGAACAAAATGGTGACTTTCACACCATTAGGAGTGGCGAGAGAGTAGAGCTGGAATGGGTGCTTGCCGACCGGGAGAGCCTTTTCGTTCGTATGTCCTGCAATTGGCCTGTTGATCTTCGCAAACTCCCCGCCGTTCTCTTGGTCCCATGTCCAGATTTCGGGGGGCGAATATGTGTCTGGCATTGTTTGGTCTTTCTTGTTCCCAAACAACATAGATCAATTGTCAGCAATACAATCGTCACAACTTGGAGAGGCTGCTCAATCTGGCACGTTGTCGATACCGCTTCCGCCCCAAGGATGGCAGCGCATGATACGGCGAATGGCGAGCCATGAGCCTTTTAACGCGCCATGCTTTTCAAGCGCTTCCAGAGCATAAACGGAACAGGTGGGCTGAAAGCGACACCCGTGACCAACCCAAGGGCTGAATATCAGTCGATAGGCACGCACTGGCAAGGCGACGATATGAGCAAGCGGACTCACGTATGTGCCTTTTCAAGTGCGTCTCGAAGATCACTTTGCATGGCGGCAATATCGCGTTTCGCTGTTTCGTCACGGCGTCCGATCAAGACATAGTCAAATCCGTCCTGTCCGTATTCGGGCATTGTATGGCGGGCAATTTCGCGAAGTCGGCGCTTTGCCCGATTTCTTGCGACGGCGTTTCCAACCTTTTTGGAGCAGGTGAAGCCTATGCGAATACCGGAAGCCTCGGATCCGTCGCGCTTGCGGTATTGGAGCGTGAAAGCGGGTGTCGAAACGCGACGGGCGTGCGCCGCGGCCAGAAAGTCTGCGCGCTTCGAAAGAATGGTGAGTCCGTGAAGTTGCATTGTTCAAACGACAAAACCGCCGACGGTTCCCCGCGGCGGCTCCATCACATCGGAAAAACTCTGCGCGTTAGGCGCTGAGCTTTTTCCGGCCTTTCACGCGGCGGGCGTTCAGGATCCTGCGACCCGCTTTTGTCGCCATGCGCGAACGGAACCCGTGGCGCCGCTTGCGGACGAGGTTCGAGGGCTGAAATGTGCGCTTCGTCGACATGACTGTCTCCGTCGTCGTGGCCCAGATTCGGGCGCGTTTACGTTCGAAGCCCGGTCTCTAAGCGGATCGAGAGACCAAGTCAACGGGTTCATAGCTGTAATAATTGCTCTGACGCGGGCTGGAAACGGTCATCAAATATTTCAATTTCGGGGGTTCTGCTCACGGTGCGGTTCACCCTGCTTCACTCGCGCGTGATGGGTCTGACAATAACCTCAAAGGAACGTCATGTATGCCCTCGAACGATGGACCCACGCCTTGGAAAGTGATTGAAATGACCGACATGACAGAGACACCGACCCCACAGAAAGGCGGCCTTGCCAAGCGTTTGCCGCTTCTTGTCATTCTGACTGCTGCCGTTGTTGGCGCTTTTACATTGAAGGATTACCTCAGCTTTCAGGCGCTCGCAGAGAACCGGGAGGCATTGATTGCGTTCCGTGACGCCAATTATCTGCTTACAGTCTTGGCATTCATGGCTGCCTACGTCGTAATCGTGGCGTTCTCGCTTCCTGGTGCGACCATCGCGACACTGACTGGCGGTTTTCTGTTCGCGACCTTCCCGGGTGCGCTTTTTAACGTGACAGCAGCCACCATGGGCGCGACGGCCATCTTCCTCGCGGCCCGCATGGGCTTCGGAGAAAGCCTCGGGAAGAAGCTGGAAAGCTCTGACGGTACAATCAAGAAAATCAAGGACGGGATCGACGAGAACCAATGGTCGATGCTCTTTTTGATCCGACTTGTTCCGGCCGTGCCTTTCTTCATCGCAAACCTGCTGCCGAGTTTTCTCGAAGTCCCACTGCACCGGTTCGTGGTATCGACTTTTCTTGGCATCATTCCTGGTGCGGTTGTTTACACGTCTGTCGGTGCCGGTCTGGGTGAGGTCTTTGCGCGAGGAGAAACCCCAAACCTTGGAATCATCTTTGAGCCGCACATCCTTTTGCCTATCCTTGGCTTGTGTGCGTTGGCTGCGCTGCCAATTCTGCTTAAGGCGGTTCGCGGTAAGGAAGGGCTCTGACCCATGGAACGGATCAAGACAGATATCCTTGTCATCGGAGCAGGTTCTGGCGGTCTTTCGGTCGCGGCCGGAGCGGTGCAGATGGGCGCAGAGGTGGTTCTTCTGGAAGGCCACAAAATGGGTGGCGATTGCCTGAACTTCGGATGCGTGCCTTCAAAGGCTCTGCTCTCTGCCGCCAAGCATGCTCACGCTATGACGACCGGCGAAGCTTATGGTGTGACGCCGACCAAGCCGAAGGTCGATTACGCGGTTGCGAAGGATCACGTCCAAAAAGCCATTGCGACGATCGAACCGCATGACAGTCAGGAAAGGTTCGAAGGCCTTGGTGTAAAGGTCATTCGCGAATACGGTGCTTTCATAAGCGAAAAGGAAGTTCAGGCAGGCGATACAATCATCGAGGCGCGCCGCTTCGTTATTGCGACCGGTTCCTCGCCCTTCGTGCCTCCTATCGATGGCTTGGACGGTGTAGAGTACTACACGAATGAGAATATCTTCGATCTTCGTGAGAAGCCCGATCATATCTTGATCATCGGCGGCGGTCCGATTGGCATGGAAATGGCCCAAGCCCATATCCGCCTCGGCTCAAAGGTCACGGTAATTGAAGGGATGAAGGCGCTTGGGAAAGACGATCCCGAGGCGGCAGCTATTGTGCTTGAAAAACTCCGCGCAGAAGGCGTGGAAATCGTCGAAGGCGCCAAAGCGGAAAAGATCAGCAAGCGCGGCAAGACCATCACTGTTGAGACCACAAATGGTACCTTCAAAGGATCACATTTGCTGATGGCGGTTGGACGCAAGGTGAATGTCGACAAATTGGACCTCGACAAAGGTGGCGTGGGATTTGATCGAACTGGTATAAAGGTCAATGCCTCTCTTCGGTCCACTTCGAACAAACGCGTCTACGCGATCGGTGACGTCGCGGGCGGCCTGCAGTTCACCCATGTGGCAGGCTACCATGCGGGTGTTATCATCCGTTCAATGCTGTTCGGGCTGCCTTCGAAAGCGCGTACCGATCACATACCTTGGGTAACTTACACCGACCCCGAGCTTGCGCAGATTGGGCCCACGGAAGCCGAGGCAATCAAGATGCATGGCAAGGGCGCCATCACGACAGTGCGTTTCGACTACTCCGGGAATGACCGAGCGATTGCGACAGGAAAGACAGTCGGCTTCATAAAGGTAATGGTGTTCGCAAACAAACCTATCGGTGCAACTATCGTCGGTGAGAATGCCGGTGATCTGATCGGTGTTTGGGCGCTTGCCATAGCCAATAAGATGAAGATGAGTGCTGTAGCCGGTATGGTCGCACCCTATCCAACGCTTGGTGAAATCAATAAGCGTGTCGCGGGCGCCTATTTCGGACCCAAGCTTTTCGAAAACCCGACGGTCAAGAAAGTCGTTGGCCTTGTCCAGAAATACCTGCCGTAGCCACTCATGTTCACGAACACACTCTCCGGCCGCTTCCTGGTACTCACGATCCTCTTCGTGATGTTGGCTGAAGTGTTTATTTTCGTGCCATCCATTGCGCGGTTTCGGCAAGATTACATGACAGAGCGACTGGAGCGGGCCCAAATCGCGTCGCTTGCTCTTCTGGCGGAAGACATGATCGAGCCGGAACTCGAGGCCGAACTTCTGAAGAACGCTGGCGTCTACAATGTTGTGCTGCGAAGAGATGAAGTTCGCCGACTGGTCCTGGCGTCGGATATGCCGCGGCCTGTGGAAGACACTTTTGATCTGCGCGATCCTTCGGCCGGAACGCTGATCATGGACGCCATGGCGAGACTGACAAACCCGAATCCTGACGTTGTGCGCGTGATTGGGACACCCGCACAGGATGCCGGCCTACTGATTGAAATAACCATGCCGACAGCGCCATTGCGCGCGGCCATGCTCGACTACGGCGTACGTATTCTCATTTTGTCCGCAGTCATTTCGATCTTTACGGCGACGCTCTTGTTCTTTGCCGTCCGCTTTTTCCTGGTGAAGCCGATTAAGGGTGTCGTTTCGGCCATGAAGAGTTATGCGGCGGCACCTGAAGATGCGCGACGCATCATCTCGCCGACGGCCAGAGTGAAAGAGCTCTCTGACGCAGAACAGGCGTTAAAGTCTATGCAAACGGACCTCACGTCGATGCTCCGCCAGAGAGAAAGACTGGCTTCATTGGGAAGCGCGGTCGCAAAAGTCAGCCACGATCTCAGGAACATCCTGACGACGGCGCAGCTGTTCGCTGACAGGATTGAAACCAGCGATGATCCGGTCGTGGCGCGGATGGCGCCAAAACTCATGAATTCCATCAGTCGAGCGGTGAACCTGTGCGAACGAACGCTTGCATTTGGGAAGGCGGAAGAACCGGCACCAGCATTGTCTGTCGTGTCACTTGCCGCAATCGCACAGGACGTATTCGATGGAGAGACACTGGCGGCAGGGGATGCGCCTGTTCAGTTCAACGTTGACGTGCCTGCTGGGCTGATGATCCGGGCTGATCCGGAACAGATGTACCGTGTGCTCGCAAACCTTGTCCGAAATGCGCGACAGGCCATAACCGGCACAGGCGCGCAGGGTAGCGTTACAATCGCCGCCGGTGAAAGCGATCATAATTGGTGGATCACTGTAACAGACACTGGACCCGGCTTGCCGCCGCGGGCGCAAGAGCACCTATTCAAACCGTTCCAAGGCGGAGCCCGCAAGGGAGGAGCGGGGCTTGGGTTGGTAATCGCCGCAGAATTGATCAGAGGGCACGGCGGAGAGTTATCGCTTCGTGAGACAGGTCCTGATGGTACCGTATTTTCTGTCGACCTCCCCAAGGCGGTCATTGGTCAGGATCAGGCGGCTGAGTGAACCGTTGTTCTTCACTGACTAAGTGTCGCCGCGGACAGCCTCCAGCTTGGCGACGCGCTCCTCCGCTTTTCTCAAACGTTCCCTTGCTGCGTCGCGTGCACGCAGTTTCGCTGCTTCGACGCCCGCTGCAATCTCGCGTAGCGCGTCAATCTCAGGTCCTGCGAGATTGGATTGCTCAGCTATGAAAAGCAAGGCCTCGGTGATCTTTCCCAGTTGCTTGCCATAGCTCGCGACAGTGGTGCAGACCTCGTACTCGACCTCGGGAATACCTTCCATTTCCCACGAAAAGCTCGGTGAAATTCCCTGGATGACATCGCCGGACAGTGGATACTCATATGTGGGAGCGTAAAGAAACGGAAACATCGCAAACTCCTATGATGCTTGTCAAGCAGGACATTGATTTTGCTTGATTTTGAAGTTTGGAAAATCGTCGAAGATCCAGCCGTTTCTGAGCGTGTCATAGATGATCGACAGCAGCTTGCGGGCGGTGGCGATGATGGCCTTGCCAA
>JAJDZT010000039.1 GCA_022824525.1 Silicimonas sp.
GACTGCGCCTGAAGCGTCCTGGCACCCGCTGGTCGAAGAGAGGTGCCAACGCGATGCTCGCGCTCAAGAACTGCGTCATGAACCGCCGGGTGCCCGACTTCCTGGACTGGAAGGTCAGGCAAGCCGTCGCAGCGAGTCACTAACTTGGGCTACACCCTTTCCGGAGCGTCACCTTGCCAACCTGAGAACAGAACAAGAATATGTGGTTAACGCTGCGCGCGATTGTCGAGAAAATTCGAAACGTCTGTGCGCCGGGTTGCCGCAACGCAGCGAATGCTCTTGCGGTTCGTGGCTGCTCCGTGCGACCTATTCCGCGTCGCTGTCTGAGAGGTATGTAATGGAGTTTCCGCCACTTTTTCGTTCCGTCCTTTACATTCCGGCGTCCAAGGAAAGAGCCTTGGATAAAGCGCGCACTCTGAATGTGGACGGCATCATCTTCGATCTGGAGGACGCGGTTGCTCCGGATGAGAAGGCGGCCGCGCGGGACACGCTGGCCACGGAGCTTTCTTCTGGCGGCTATGGTCACCGGTTCAAGATTGTCCGGATCAATGGCCTCGACAGCGCTTGGGGAGAAGACGACGCCCGGGCAGCTGGCAGCATGGACTGCGACGCCTTGCTTCTTCCAAAAACCGAGAGCGCCGCGCATGTCAAAGCGCTGTCGGATTTGGCGCCGGGAAAGCCGATCTGGTGCATGATGGAGACGCCTCGCGGTGTCCTGAATGCGCTTGAAATCGCAGACGCACTCGAAGTTCAGGGCTTTGTTTTGGGCACCAACGATCTGGCAAAGGATATTGGCTGCGAAACCGGCGGTGACCGAATGCCCATGATGACCGGCCTGCAGACCTGCGTGATGGCGGCGCGTTCGGCGGGCATCGTGGTTGTGGATGGCGTCTACAATGCTTTCAAAGATGAAGAGGGTTTGCGCGCGGAGTGTATTCAGGGTCTTGCCCTCGGGATGGACGGGAAAACTCTGATTCATCCGGCCCAGATAGATGTGACAAACTCTGTTTTTGCCCCGACCGAAGACCAGGTGTCACTGGCGAGGCGCCAGATCGAGGCCTTCGAAGCTGCGGAGGCTCAGGGGGAAGGTGTTGCGGTTGTCGATGGGAAAATCGTTGAAAACTTGCATGTTGTAACGGCGCGTGCCGTTCTTGCGAAAGCGGAAGCCGTGCGGCAGAGGGAGGCAGCATGACCCTGCTTGTTCTAGGATTATTGCTTTGGTGGGCAGCGCATCTGACGAAGCGCCTCGCACCAGGGCTGCGCGCAAGCCTTCAGGAAAAAATGGGGGACGGGTCCAGAGGCCTGTTCGCTCTTTTGATCCTGCTCTCAGTCATACTCATGACGATTGGGTATCAAAATTACACCGGCACGTTTTACTGGGGACGCAACGCTGCCCTGGTGGGCATCAACAATCTTCTGATGCTTCTGGCGGTGTACCTGTTCGCGGCATCCGGTCTGAGAACGAAGATCACAAGCGTCATTCGACATCCTCAACTTACTGGTTTCAAAGCGTGGGCCGTGGCGCATTTGCTGGTCAATGGCGATACCGCGTCATTCCTGCTGTTCGGCGGGCTCTTGGTGTGGGCTGTGGTGGAAGTGATTGTCATCAATCGGCAGACCGAACGGCCTGAACCTCCTGAGAGCTACCCGGCTGCGAATGAAATGAAAGCAGTTGTCGGAACAATCGTTGTGTTCGTCATTGTGTCGGGCGTGCATATCTGGCTCGGCTACAACCCATTCGGAGCATGACGTCGTGAAGACAAATCCAGGCCGTTTCTTCGAGGACTACCGCGTGGGCGAAACGCTGCACCACGCCGTTCCACGGACTTTGCAGGGAGGGGAGCGAGCGCTCTACCACGCGCTTTATCCTCAGCGTCATGCAATCCATTCGTCGGCCGAATTTGCGAAAGCTTGCGGTCTGAAGCAATGGCCGTTCGATGATCTGATCGTGTTTCACACCGTTTTCGGTAAGACGGTGCCGGATATCTCTTTGAACGCCGTGGCCAACCTTGGTTACGCGGAAGGGCGCTGGCTCAAGCAGGTGTCCGATGGCGTGACGTTGACGGCGACTTCCGAGGTCATAGGGGTAAAGCAGAACTCGAATGGCAAGTCTGGCGTGGTTTGGGTGCGAACCACGGGGCGGGACCAAGCCGGTGATGCTGTTTTGGAGTACGTCCGTTGGGTCATGGTTCGAAAGCGCGACCATGAAACGCCTGCACCTGCGACGATGATCCCGGAACTGGCAACCGTGGTTGATCCGACGACTTTGGCCGTGCCCGAAGGACTCGATTTCACGGGATACGATTTTACGCTTGGCGGAGACCCTCACCGGTTGGAGGATTATGCTGTCGGCGAGAAGATTGATCATGTGGATCGTGTGACCGTTGAAGAACCTGAGCACATGATGGCGACCCGTCTTTGGCAGAACACCGCGAAAGTACACTTCGATGCCACGCACAGAGATGATGGGAAACGTTTGATCTATGGCGGGCATGTCATTTCCATGGCGCGAGCGCTTTCTTTCAACGGTCTGGCGAACGCACAGTTCATTGTCGGGTTGAATGGTGGCAGTCATGTGAGCCCGCTTTTTGCCGGGGACACCATCTGTGCGTGGTCCGAAGTATTGGACAAGGCTGAGACATCGACGCCCGGTGTCGGTGCGCTTCGTCTCCGTTTGGTGGCGCATACACCGGACGCCGCTCCGCTCACCTTGCGCGACAGCGACGGAAAGTATCTGCCGGGTGTCCTTCTTGATCTGGATTATTGGGCACTGATTCCAATGTGATCGCTACCATTTGCCAAAATGTGATCACGGCAGGAAAACGCGTGATCACATTTTTGAGAAATATACGATTTGCGACACTTTGGGGTGCGCTGCGGCGCCGCAGAGGCGTGACACCGCGCAATACTTTGATAGATAAACGGCGTGCCATACAGAAGGAGCCCGCGTGATGGCCGACGTGAACCGGGGCAATCGCCCTCTTTCACCGCACCTGCAAATCTACCGCCCGCAGATGACGTCCATGTCGTCGATCATGGTGCGCATCACCGGAATTGCTTCAATGGGGGCGGCTTTCCTCATCGTCTGGTGGCTGATTGCAGCTTCGACATCGGAAAGTGCATTCAACGTCATTGATGGTTTGTTGCGAAGCTGGTTTGGCGACTTGCTTCTGCTGGCCGCAACCTGGGCTCTTTTCTATCATGTGCTAGGTCGCTTGCGGCACGTGATCTGGGACTTCGGTTACTCCTTGGATGTGCCGACATCCGAAAAAATGGCGCTGGGCATGTTCGGTGGCGCGACGCTGCTGACCTTGATCGTGGCTTTGGTATTTTAGGGGTAGAGCACATGAAGTTCCTGACAGATCGCAAGCGCGCAATCGGCATGGGCTCAGGCCGCGAGGGCACGCATCATCACTGGCAGATGATCATCAGCTCGATCGCATTGTGTTTTGCCGTTCCGGTATTCGTCATCACGTTCGGTGTGATCTTCGGCAGCAACCATGAGGAAGTTCTCAGTTATCTCAGCCGACCGCTTCCGGCATTGGCCCTCGGCATTTCCCTTGTTGTTGGCATTCTCCACTTCCGACAAGAGATCGTTGAAGCGGTGGAGGACTATGTTCACGGAGTTGCCGGTAAACTCACCTTATTCGGCACGACAGCATTCACATACGTTTTGATTGCTGTCGCGCTTTTCGCCCTGGCAAAGATCGCCCTTTAGGAAACTCAGCGAATGGCAGCGTACGACTACGAAACTCACGAATATGACTGCATCGTTGTCGGGGCCGGCGGCTCCGGACTCCGGGCCACGCTCGGTATGGCGGAGCAGGGGCTGAAGACGGCCTGTATCACCAAGGTCTTCCCCACCCGCTCGCACACGGTTGCGGCCCAAGGCGGCATCGCGGCCTCCCTCGGAAATATGGGGCCGGACCACTGGCAATGGCACATGTACGATACCGTCAAGGGATCGGACTGGCTGGGTGATACGGACGCCATGGAGTACCTTGCGCGAGAAGCGCCGAAGGCGGTCTATGAACTCGAACACTACGGCGTCCCGTTCTCGCGTACCGAAGAAGGCAAAATCTATCAGCGGCCATTCGGTGGTCACACGACCGAATTCGGCGAAGGTCCTCCTGTGCAGCGGACATGTGCGGCGGCGGACCGGACCGGGCACGCGATCCTGCACACGCTTTATGGCCAGTCGCTCAAGAACAACGCTGAATTCTATATCGAGTATTTCGCAATTGATCTGATCATGGCTGACGACGGAACGTGCCAGGGTGTCGTGGCTTGGTGTCTCGATGACGGGTCGATCCATGTCTTCAATGCGAAGATGACGGTGCTGGCAACGGGTGGCTATGGGCGCGCTTATTTCAGCGCGACGTCGGCCCATACCTGTACCGGTGACGGGGGCGGCATGGTCGCCCGGGCCGGCCTGCCGCTTCAGGATATGGAGTTCGTGCAGTTTCATCCGACCGGGATCTACGGCTCTGGTTGCCTGATCACCGAAGGTGCGCGGGGCGAAGGTGGATATCTGACGAATTCTGATGGCGAGCGGTTCATGGAACGTTATGCGCCGACCTACAAGGATCTCGCATCGCGCGATGTGGTCTCACGGTGCATGACGATGGAGATACGCGAAGGCCGCGGTGTCGGTGCGGAGGGGGATCACATCCACCTGCACCTGAACCACCTGCCGCCGGAAACATTGGCGGAGCGTTTGCCGGGGATCTCGGAAAGTGCACGTATCTTTGCCGGTGTGGACTTGACGAAAGAACCCATCCCGGTGCTGCCGACAGTGCACTATAACATGGGCGGCATTCCGACGAACTACTGGGGCGAGGTGCTGAACCCAACCGAGGACAATCCGGACGCTGTTCTGCCCGGGTTGATGGCCGTGGGCGAGGCGGGTTGCGCCAGCGTACATGGCGCCAATCGCCTTGGGTCGAACTCTTTGATCGACCTAGTGGTGTTTGGCCGAGCCGCAGGTATCCGCGCGGGTGAGGTCGTGGACCGCACAAGCGGCAACCCGAAACTCAATCAGGCGTCCGTCGACGCCGCACTCGACCGTTTTGACAACTTGCGCCACGCCAATGGGCAGGTTCCGACGGCCGAGCTTCGGCTGGAAATGCAGAAGGCCATGCAGGCTGACGCTGCCGTGTTCAGAACTGACAAGACGCTGGCTGAAGGCGTCACCAAGATGACCGCGATCGCCAAGAAGATGAACGATATTCAGGTGACGGATCGGTCATTGATCTGGAACTCGGATCTGATGGAAACGCTTGAGATCGAAAATCTGATGCCAAACGCGCTTGCCACGATCGTCAGTGCGGAAGCGCGCAAGGAAAGCCGTGGTGCGCATGCGCATGAGGATTATCCGGATCGTGATGACGACAATTGGCGCCAACATACATTGTCCTGGGTCGACGACGCGGATGTGCGGCTTGCATATCGTCCGGTACATCTGAACCCTCTTCTCGGACACAACGACGGCGGGATCGATCTTGCCAGAATTGCGCCGAAGGCGCGCGTGTACTGATGGCGCGGATCGGGATCATGGCACTTCTTGTTCTGGCGGCGTGCGGCCCGATGTCTCCGGAGCGTGCCGCTGATGTCTGCGAGGATCGGGCCCGGGCTGCCACCGGCCCGACCGGTGAGGTCGGTATCGGAGTTGGTTCCGACGGACCCAGCGGTAGTTTCGAGATCGGCGTGACAAGCGACTATATCCGCGGACGCGATCCCTACATCGTCTACGAAGAATGTGTGCGACAGAAAACCGGGCAAGGCCCAATCCGTCCATTGGAGCTGGAGCGATAGATGAAGGCACTGTGGACCCTCCCGATTGCTTCGATGCTTCTGGCTTGCACGCCGGCACAACAGGACGAATTGACCCGAGACGCGGCGAAGCGTGCCGTGCGCCCGGTGCTTGAAGAACGTTTGCCCGGTGTTCCCCTGGAGCCCGCCACGGACTGCATCATCGACAATGCAAGCTCAGGGGAACTGCTTTCCCTCGCTTCTGATGCCGTCACCGGGCCGACGGCGAATACAGTTGAAATCGTCTCCGATATCGCGACCCGACCGGAGACTGTGCGTTGCCTAGCGACTGAAGGATTGCCCGTCCTTCTGACGCTTTGAATTGAAGGGAAACATCTTATGGTTCAATTCAATCTTCCCAAGAACTCCACGATCCGTGTTGGCAAAACATGGCCAAAGCCGGATGGCGCCAAGAATGTGCGCAAAGTAAACATCTATCGCTGGAACCCGGATGATGGGGAGAACCCGCGCGTCGACACCTATTTCGTCGACATGGACACCTGTGGGCCGATGGTCTTGGACATCCTCATCAAGATCAAGAACGAGATCGATCCGACTCTGACCTTCCGCCGTTCCTGTCGCGAAGGCATCTGCGGGTCCTGCGCGATGAATATTGGCGGCGTGAAATCGCGAGGCATCAATACGCTTGCATGCATCTACGGACATGACGAGATCGAAGGGGATATTGCCATTTACCCGCTGCCGCACATGCCTGTGATCAAGGACCTGATCCCTGACCTCACGCATTTCTATGCCCAGCACGCTTCGATCATGCCGTGGCTCGAAACCAAGACGAACCGGCCCGCGAAAGAATGGAAGCAATCAATCGAAGACCGGAAGAAACTTGATGGGCTTTATGAATGCGTCATGTGCGCGTCCTGTTCGACGTCCTGCCCATCTTACTGGTGGAACGGCGACCGGTATCTTGGACCGGCAGCCCTTCTGCATGCCTATCGTTGGATCATCGACAGCCGGGATGAGGCAACAGGCGAGCGGTTGGACGAGTTGGAGGACCCGTTCAAGCTCTATCGCTGCCACACGATCATGAACTGCGCCAAGACCTGCCCAAAGGGGCTGAACCCAGCGAAGGCAATTGCCGAGATCAAGAAGATGATGGTCGAACGGGTCGTCTGACCTCGAAGCCATTGACCGAATTAGCGGTCGCTTCGACGAAGCCCATTCGGGCCTAAACCATGGTCTGCGCAGGTTTTGCACGATCTGCGAAACTTCTGGTCCATTTTGCACGATGTGTTCGCAATCCCTGCTGCGGTGCGTCACCTCGACTGCGAAACACTTCGAATAATCCCTTTCCAAACAAATTGGAAAGGAGGGGCCGATGCTTCGATCAGCAGGGGTTCGGTTTATTGTCGTTGGAGTGTTGGCACTCCTGATGTTCATCCCGCTCGGGCTTGTGAGCGACGTCATTCAGGAGCGCGCGCGATATTCCGAGACCACAATGCGGGACATCAGCCGTGAGTGGGGCGGAGCCCAGCTTTTGAGTGGTCCGCTCATCGTGGTGCCGGTGACCGAGGACGTCACCTATGACCGGAAACGCGAGGCGGTTGACCCGATTACAGGGCGGACCCTGCGCGACGAAAAGAACTTCATCGTTTACGAACACTATGAAGAAACGGTGACGGAGCGGCGCCCGCCAATTTATCTCTACCCGGATCGCTTTGACCTGAACGTGTCGACGCGTTCGCAAACGCGGCATCGCGGGATTTTTGCGGTGCCGGTTTACACGGCGGATGTCGGGCTCGATTTCAATTTCGATTTCAAGCTGGCCGAAGAGGCGCTGTCAGGAGACGAGGTGGCCGATTGGGAGAGCGCCGAATTACGCATTCATCTGAAGGAAAACCGCGCGCTTCGCGGCGAGGCGGTCCTGAGCGCGGGCGAAGCCCGATTTCAACTTGAACCGATCCCGCATGCTGAAGAGGGGGCGACCGGCATCGTCTCCCGGCTTGGCGATCCGCGGGAAATTGAGGAAATGTCCCTCGCGCTGTCGATGAACGGAGCGCAGCACTTCGGAGCGGCGGCGGTCGGGCGTCTCAGCCGCATGACGCTGGAGAGCGACTGGCCGGACCCAAGCTTCTTCGGGAGCTTTCTGCCGGATGCCTCGACCATTACCGAGGAGGGGTTCAGCGCGACGTGGACTGTGCCGCATCTTGCCCGCTCGTTGCCGCAAGTGTCGCGGGAAACGCCGGAGCATGCAGCGCGCAAGATTGCGACGATGCAGGTCAGGTATCTGACACCGAACGACTTCTACCAAAAGGCATGGCGTGCCGCGCGGTATGGCATCCTGTTCATTGCCCTGACCTTTCTGACCATCCTGCTACTGGATCGGACCAACGAGCGGCCAGCGCATCCCGTGCAATATCTTATGGTCGGGCTGGCGCAGTCGGTTTTTGTTCTGCTGATGGTCGCTTATGCGGAACAGATCGGGTTCACGGCAGCCTATGCCTTGGCATCGGGTGCGACGATCGGGTTGCTGGGAATGTTCGGCGCGACGGCGTTGAAGCTTGGGCGGCGAGCCTGGCTGCTCGTGGCGATGCTCATCGCGGTTTACGTCGTGCTCTTCTTCATCTTGCGAAGTGCGGACTACGCATTGCTCGCGGGAGCCTCGCTGGCCTTTGTCGCCCTCGCATTGACCATGTGGCTCACGCGAAACGAAGACTGGGGTGGGGCCACCACTCCCCGTCTCTGGCGGTTCCGAAAACCGCCGGAAGGTCCGGCCCAACAGGTCACCTGACAGTCTTCGCGCCCGGCGGCACTGGTCGCCGGGCGCAAATCGTCTAGGCTGGCACGAAAAGGAGGTCGCCCATGTCGAACATCCCCGCAGATGCAGAGGCGCGCCGCGCTGTCGAACCGGTGATCTGCTATCCAGAGGACACTCTGCCGAAACCGGATGTCGGTGCCTATTTGGAGGCATTCACGGGATACCAAAAGTCAGATGAAGTTCTTGTTCCTCCGCGCGATGCCCGGTGTTTTCGTGTGCCGGCTGGCGGCGTGTTCCGGATCACCTCCGTCGAAGCGCCGCAGGTCGGAGATCTGAACCTTTGGCACGGAGAGAACCTTGAAGAACGGTTTTTCTCAGGGAAGACGCGGGCGTTGCACGGGACGCATGTGACGACGGGCGACAGGCTTTGGTCTTCACTGCCCTTTCTTCGACCTCTGGCTACGATCATCGAGGACACGCTGGACTGGTACGGGTTCGATGCGTTCGGCGGCAATGTGCACGATGTGATAGGAACGCGGTGCGATCCCTACACGGGGCAGCTTCTGTCGGGCGACGAGTATCACTATTGCTGCCATTCGAATTTGACACGCGCGCTGGCAAAGGAACTTTCCGTGTCCGTGCGCGAGGTGGAACGTCACGTGCATGATGTGCTGAACGTTTTCATGTGCACGGGGTTCACGCGCGATACCGGGCAGTATTTCATGAAAGCGTCGCCGGTCCGGCCGGGCGATCACCTGACTTTCTTTGCCGAGGCACCGCTTTTGGGCGCGCTCTCCGCATGTCCCGGTGGTGATTGCAGCACGACGCATTCCTCCGACGAGGCGCGATGCGCGCCGCTTCTGGTTGAGGTGTTCGAAGGAGAGCCGCCCAGTGATTGGTCGCCGGCGGAGGCTTCAGCCTACTCGCGCTCGCACGGAACCTAGCGTTCGGAAAAGGCTGCGCTCAGTGCGATTTCCACCATGTCGCCAAAGCTGCGTTCGCGTTCCTCGGACGGGAGAGCTTCGCCGGTTTGCAGGTGGTCGGAGACCGTAAGGACAGCCAGTGCCTGGCACCCGTAGCGGGCCGCAAGCGTGTAGAGTTCGGCGGCTTCCATCTCTACGCCGAGAATGCCATGTCGGGTCATTTGCTCGTTGAGGTCTGGACGCTCGTCATAAAAGACGTCCGACGAATAGATTCCGCCGACGTGGGTTGGTGTGCCTTTTGCCTCCGCGGCGGTGACAGCAGCTTGGAGTAGGGACCAGTCTGCTGCAGGTGCGAAATTGAATTCCTTGAAGATGCCGCTCGACGGGCTGTTGATGGTGCTGGCGGTCATTGCGATGATCACGTCCCGCACTTTCACTTTCTCCTGCATGCCACCGCAGGACCCGATGCGGATCAGCGTTTTGGCGCCATAGTCGCGGATCAGTTCGTTCACGTAGATAGATAAGGAAGGCATTCCCATACCGGAGCCCTGGATCGTGACTTTGTGTCCATTCCAAGTGCCGGTGAAGCCGAGCATGCCGCGGACTTCATTGACGAGCTTTGCGTCCGTCAAAAACGTCTCTGCGGCCCATTTGGCGCGATAGGGATCGCCGGGCATCAGGACGGTTTCGGCGATCTCGCCTTTCTCTGCGCCAATATGGACTGTCATAGGGGTCTCCTTTGCCGTTCCATTCATGGCCGAAGGGTGTGGTGGGGTAAAGGCGCCTTTCAAATTGCGCGCCTGTGGCGCGCACGACTTGATTCGCGTGCCCTTGACGAGCGGACTGCAGGCAGGCCGACGTGTTACTCGGCAGCAATGGCGTCTGGATCAACGAGGCCCACGATATCGAACATGATGCGATTCAGCTCGAAATCCTTCGGTGTGTAAACGGCAGCGACACCCATGGCGCGCAGGCCGTCCGCATCCTCTGGCGGGATGATCCCGCCGACAATAACCGGGATGTTCCCAAGGCCAGCGTCGCGCATCTGGCCCATCAGGTCTTCGATCAATGGTACGTGGCTGCCGGAAAGGATCGACAGACCCACGATATGGGCGCTGCTTTCCCGGGCAGCTGCGACAATCTCGGACGGAGTGAGTCGAATGCCTTCGTAGGTGATGTCCATGCCGACGTCGCGGGCGCGTGATGCAATCTGTTCGGCCCCGTTCGAATGGCCATCAAGTCCTGGCTTTCCAACAAGGAATTTGATTTTCGAGCCAAGTTTTGTGGACACCGCATCGACGGCGGCACGAATATCGTCGAGCCCTTCGGTGCGGTTTGACGGCGCGCTGCTGACGCCAGTGGGCGCGCGGTACTGGCCAAAGGCCATGCGTACGACGTCGCCCCATTCGCCCGTGGTCGCCCCGGCTTTTGCAGCGGCGATGGAGGCGGGCATGACGTTTGCGCCGGTCTGGCACGCGGTCCTCAGGGCTTCGAGAGCGGCTTCCACGGCGGCACTGTCGCGTTCAGCGCGCCATGCGTTGAGACGGGCGATCTGGTCGGCCTCGGCTTTTGGATCGGCCACCATGATGGCTTCCTCTCCGGCCGTGAGAGGCGAGGCTTCGGCCTCGACGTAGCGGTTCACACCAACCACCGTCGTGTCGCCGTTCTCAATGTTCTGGATGCGCTCGGAATTGGCGTCCACAAGCCGCGACTTCATGTAGTCGATCGCCTCCACAGCGCCGCCCATAGCGTCGATATGCGCCAATTCGCTGCGCGCGCCGGATTTCAGTTCTTCGACCTTGGTTTCAACGGTCGGGTTTCCGTCGAACAGATCGCCGTATTCGAGCAGATCGGTCTCAAAGGCCATGATCTGTTGCATGCGCAGCGACCATTGCTGATCCCAAGGGCGCGGCAGGCCGAGCGCCTCGTTCCAGGCGGGAAGCTGAACGGCGCGGGCGCGGGCATTTTTGGACAAGGTCACCGCCAGCATTTCGATCAGGATGCGGTAGACGTTGTTTTCGGGTTGCTGTTCAGTGAGCCCAAGCGAATTGACTTGCACGCCATAGCGAAAGCGACGGAAGCGTGGGTCTTCGACGCCGTAGCGTTCACGACAGATTTCATCCCAGAGTTCCGTGAAGGCACGCATCTTGCACATCTCAGTCACGAAACGGATGCCTGCGTTCACGAAGAAGGAGATACGACCGACCATGGCTGGGAAGTGTTCTGCCGGAACCTTGTCCTTGAGGTCGTCGAGCACCGCCTGAGCCGTGGCGAGCGCGTACGCCAGTTCCTGTTCCGGCGTCGCACCCGCTTCCTGAAGGTGGTAGGAGCAGACGTTCATCGGGTTCCACTTGGGCAGATGCTCGCGCGTGTAGGCGCCGACATCGGTGATGAGCCTTAGCGACGGCTTTGGCGGACAGATATGCGTGCCGCGCGAGAGGTATTCCTTGATGATGTCGTTCTGAACCGTGCCTTGCAGCTGACTGACGTCGGCGCCCTGACGCTCAGCCTCCGCAATGTAGAGAGCCAAAAGCCAGGGGGCCGTGGCGTTAATGGTCATCGACGTGTTCATTTGTTCGAGTGGTATGTTCTCGAACAGGGTTGCCATGTCGCCTGCGTGCGCGATTGGGACGCCGACTTTGCCGACTTCACCCTTGGCGAGCACGTGGTCGCTGTCGTACCCCGTCTGCGTCGGCAGGTCGAAGGCGACGGACAGACCGGTTTGGCCGCGTTCGAGGTTGCCGCGGTAGAGCGCATTGGAAGCCTTTGCCGTCGAGTGTCCGGCATAAGTGCGGAACAGCCACGGGCGGTCTTTTTGGGGCTGGGTCACGAGCGTCATACCTTTGCGCAATAATATTACTTCATCGACTGCTTACGCGAAACGAAATGCCTCTGTCAATTCGCTGCAGCGCGGCGTCGTCACCTTTTGACTGAGTGGAAGCGTTCAACGCTGGCGATCAAGGCGTCGGCATCGCCGCTCAATTGCGCCGATTTGCCGATGAGGGTGTTGATACCGGTGACGACTTCCCAGCGATCGACACCTAATCGACCGAACTGCCAGCGAGACAGCGTGCCTTTCCGGAATCGGAAATCGAGACCTTTGATCGTCGTCCCACGCACATAGAATTCTCGGGTTCGCACCTGAATGACGCGGTCCCACGAGATGGCTTCGATTCCCTTTTGTGGGAAAGAAACACCTTCCGGTCCGACAGTTATGACCGGCACGTTTCGCAGTGCGCGCATGCGTAGGAGTTCTGACGAGCCGCCAAACACAACAAGAAGACCGCCAAGAAAGTAAATGACACCCTGATCGGTGACGCCGACGAAAATGCAATGAACAATCAGGGCCAACACAACCCACAGGACCTGCCGAACTCTGCGGGCCGCGAGTTCGAAATCCTCCCGAAACGTATCGGTCTGTAGTCCTTGTTCTGCTGCAAGTTCCTTCATGGAGGCCAAGATACACCAAAAATTGTCGAAATTGAGCCGGTAGTCCATGACGTCCCCGCAACATAATTTCACAAACCAACAAAAAGTGTTTGCAATGTTGCGCGACCGTTCGTACCTCTGGACAAACGATTCTGCGATGCAGCACAGTATGAGGATGAGGACATGGCTTTGGATAAGGCGGCAATGATGAGTGAGAAGAAGGACCTTTACGAAATTGGAGAGCTTCCTCCTCTCGGTCACCTGCCCGAAAAGATGCATGCTTGGGCCATTCGCCGGGAACGCCATGGCGATCCTGATCAATCCTTCGCGCTCGAAGTTGTGGACGTAAAGAAGCCGGACAGCCACGAGGTGGTCGTGCTCGTCATGGCGGCTGGCGTGAACTACAACGGCGTTTGGGCCGGGAAGGGCGTTCCGATCAGCCCGTTTGACGTCCATGGTGCTGACTATCACATCGCGGGATCCGATGCGTCCGGCTTCGTTTGGGCCGTGGGCGACAAGGTGCGCAACTGGAAAGTCGGCGACGAGGTGGTGATCCACTGCAACCAGGACGACGGCGACGATGAAGAATGCAACGGCGGCGATCCGATGTTTTCCAACAGCCAGCGCATTTGGGGGTACGAGACGCCGGATGGGTCCTTCGCTCAATTCACGACCGTGCAGGCTCAACAGTTGATGGCTCGTCCCAAGCACCTCACCTGGGAAGAAAGCGCCTGCTATACGCTGACATTGGCAACGGCATACCGGATGCTCTTCGGACACCATCCGCACGAGTTGAAGCCAGGTCAGAACGTTTTGGTCTGGGGCGCGTCCGGTGGACTGGGCTCCTATGCGATCCAGTTGATCAATACGGCAGGTGCAAACGCGATTGCAGTCATTTCGGACGAAGACAAGCGTGAGTTCGTGATGAGCCTTGGCGCAAAAGGCGTGATCAACCGCAAGGATTTCAACTGCTGGGGTCAGCTGCCTGAAGTCGGCACCGAGGCTTACAAGGAGTGGTTTGCAGAAGCTCGCAAATTCGGGAAAGCCATCTGGGACATCACGGGCAAAGGCGTGAACGTCGACATGGTCTTTGAACATCCCGGGGAAGCGACATTCCCGATTTCGACATTCGTCGTGAAAAAGGGCGGCATGGTTGTGATTTGCGCCGGGACAACCGGCTACAACCTGACGATGGATGCCAGATACGTCTGGATGCACCAGAAACGCATTCAGGGTAGCCACTTCGCGCATCTCAAGCAGGCGGCTTCCGCCAACCAGCTCATGGTGGAACGGCGTCTGGATCCTTGCATGTCGGAAGTCTTCCCTTGGGAAGAAATCCCGCACTCGCACATGAAGATGATGCGGAACGAACACAAGCCTGGAAACATGGCCGTTCTTGTTCAAGCGCCACGCACCGGCTTGCGGACCTGGGAAGACACGCTTGAGGCGAGCCTTTCTCGTTAAGAAAGGAATCCTGCAAATTTTTTTCGTATTGTGCTTTTGGATGGGTGGCACCTGTCCAAAAGCACAATGCGTTCACATAGATGTATTTATTTCAATGCGTTAAAAATCTGCCCCTCCCTATATATGGGGAGTTGATAATGGCGAATTCCGGAAACTTATGGCACATGTTAGAGTTGCGTTAAGGTTTCGTTAACCAATCAGGAAGAAACAACGCATGGTACATGATTGGATCCTCGACGTCCTTACCGACCTTCGGGATTTCGCCTCAAAGAACAATCTGGGTGTCACTGAACGCGAGATAGACAGTGCCCTTCTGGTGGTTTCGGAGGAATTGGCGTCGAGGCAGGGGATAGCGCGGGGGACAGCGCACGTTGGTCACGTTGGAGAGTTTTCTCAATCGCTTGAATCAGGTCGGAACACTTGACGACCTGGACACAGCAATTCTTTCGCTAAGCGATGAGTTGAACGTAGAGCACGTCGTCTACCATTCTGTGAATTCGAGCGGAGATCAGTACGCCGTCACGACTTACGAGCCGCATTGGGTCGACCACTATCTGGGTAGCGACTACGCCAGGATCGATCCTGTGGTGCAGGCATGTCTGCGTCGCTTTCATCCCGTGGATTGGAAGCGTCTCGACTGGTCTGGCAAGGCAGCGCGGAACTTCATGCAGGAGGCCGTCACCGCCGGAGTTGGCAATCAAGGCTTCTCGATCCCAATTCGCGGGCCTTCCGGGCAATTCGCGCTGTTCACGGTGAGCAGCAAGGACACGGACGACACGTGGGTAAAATACACTGAAGAGTATACGCGGGCGTTGATCCTCGCCTCGCACTACGTGAACCAGAAGGCGCTTGAGATCGAAAAAGGCACCGACCAGGCCGATATCGTCACACTCAGCCCACGCGAGACGGATGCGCTGACGATGCTGGCGCTTGGATACAACCGGGCGCAGGCGGCAGACAGCCTTTCGATTTCCGAACACACGCTTCGCGTTTACATTGAAAGTGCGCGTTTCAAATTGGCAGCAATGAATACGACACACGCTGTTGCGCGCGCCATGAACCAGGGCCTGTTAAGGGTCTGATAACCTCCCCGAACTGAGCAAATAACAAGCTCTAGCCGTAGCGTGCGACCAGATCGCATTGGATTAGTGCTGCGTGCTTACCCCTTCCGCCGTTCAGAAACGGAAGGGGAATTTTCATGCTTCGCTACATCTACGCCGATGAACTCGAAACGCTGCCACGCTTGAAAGCTGGCATGTTCAAGGATCGCGCCGCCCAGTTCAGCCAGCGTTTGGGCTGGGAAGTCACCGTGGACGAGGACGGTTTCGAACGCGACAGTTACGACGATCTGAACCCTCTCTACATTCTTTGGGAGCGTCCGGACGGCACCCATGGTGGATCGCTGCGCCTTTTGCCGACAACCGGCGACACAATGATCAACGACCACTTCACCGAGTTGACCGAAGGAGTGAAAATCCAGAGTCCACTCATCTGGGAATGCACACGGTTCTGTCTTGCTCGCGGGGCAGGGGCGAATGTTTCCTCGGCGCTCATGCTTGGCGTGCTGGAGATTGGCTTGAAATCCCACCTCGATCACATCGTGGGCGTCTTCGATGCGCGCATGATCCGGGTTTATGCGCGTGTTGGCTGGGGGCCGACTGTTCTTGGTACGCTGGGAACCGGACGCGAGGCGATCAGCGCGGGGCTCTGGCCGGTCGAACAATCCTATCGGCCGCGGCTTCTGTCCAAGGCGGGCATTTCTTCCGAAGTGTCGAACCATTGGTATGGCCGCAGCTTCGGAGCGATCAAAGAACAGTTTGAGGCTGTCGCCTGATAACGGATCCGCTGGTGGTGGCGAGAGGGAGCGGGTAGGCTCGCGCCACCATGAACCTTCCCGTCACTGCCTTTTCCGAGGACCAGGCTGAAGCCTTTGATCGCGTCGCTGAATTGCTGGCGAGCGCCGGGGTGGATATCGAAGAGAGTATCGTGACACCGCGGGCTGAGGGTGGGCAGTCTGCCATGGCCGTCATCGGCAAGGCGGGGTCGGGCAAGACGATGCTTCTCGCCCGGCTCGCCGAAGCGCTGGGTGAAGCAGGCGTCGAAACGATCAGTGGCGACTACGAAGGACGTCGGCGCAAAGACAAGCGAACGCTTGCGATCCTCGCCCCGACAAACAAAGCGGCAAGCGTATTGCGGACACGCGGTGTGCCAGCCACGACCATTCACCGCATACTTTACACGCCGGTCTACGATCCCGAGTACGAGAAGATCGCAGAATGGTTGATGGGCAATGGAGAAAAGCCGGAGATCGAAGGATTGACCGACGCAGCCCTCGACCGGGCGAACGCTTTTTTCAAACAGAACCGTTCCATTCCAGGTGCTCTGGCTGCCGCAGGACTCAAAGGATCGGACTTCATTCTGGGCTGGAAGCGGAGAGAAGACCCTCTGGATATTGGCTTTGTCGATGAGGCATCAATGCTGGATGCCCGCCAGTATGAAGACCTGACAGAGATCTTTCCGACCTTGCTGCTCTTTGGCGATCCCGCACAGTTGGCTCCGGTGAACCAGTCGGGTTCCATGGTGTTCGATGACCTTCCCGAGCCAAGGAAGATGGTGCTGAACAGGGTCCACCGACAGGACTTGGACAATCCAATCCTGGACCTTGCGCATGCTTTGGGGGACCCGTCGCTTCCATTCGAAACCTTCGAGCGCATGGTGGAAGATGCGGCGCAATCCGATGATCGCGTCGTTGTGGCACCCCGTGTTGAAGCCGGCATGATGGCTCGATCACCTGTTCTGGTCTGGCGCAATGCCACGCGCATCCGTCTGATCCACGCCTTTCGCGCCGCATTCGAAGCTCCGGCTGACGCGCTCCTGCCGGGCGAGCCGCTGATATGCGATGGCATCGAATTGCCGCTCAAACATCGGAAGAAGCGTCTTGACCTGGAAGCCCGTGGACTCATCAAGGGCGCGCAAGTCATCTACCTTGGTCCCGGTCGGCGCGCGGGGTTCTCGCGGCTGCACGTGATCGGCGCGCCGGAACCGCAGGTCTCGGCGGCTTCCATCGTGAAGATCGAGATGCCGGACGAGGATGAACCGTTCATTCCTTTCGCGGCCAATATGGGGGCCGCCTTTTTGCACGGTGCAGCGGTTACGATTCATAAGGCCCAAGGATCGCAATGGCCCGAAGTGCAGGTCTTTGCGCCCGACCTTTATGCAGCCAGCCGGGCTGGTCGCGTGGAAGCAGGCATTCCTCTTTGGCAGCGCCTCGCCTACGTTGCGATCACGCGCGCGGAAGAACGTCTGCATTGGGTCACGCGTTACCGTCTTGCAAAACCGACGGAGCCGCTGACTGTGCGCGATCTCGAAGCGCCCGCAGCGCCACTTGAACTAACAGGGGAGGAAGGCACATGAGCCGCACCATTATCATCACCGGCGCCAGTCAGGGCATCGGCAAGGCCACGGCAGAGGCCTTTCTGAACGCAGGCTGGAAGGTTGGTTGCCTGGCGCGGTCTGCTGACAAGCTGTCGGCGGAGTGGGGGGGGCGAGATGGCGCCATGCCGCTGCCATGTGACGTGATTGACAGCAAAAGTGTGGACGCGGCATTCGACGCCTTCGTTGTCGAGTACGGTCGGTTGGACGCGATATTCAACAATGCCGGACGAGGCAGCCCGGCCGAGCCAATTGACGAGATCAGTGATGAGACTTGGGATGCGGTTCTGTCGGTCAATGTCACCGGCATGTTCAATTGCGCACGCGCCGCGTTCCGGCACATGCGCGCGCAAACACCTCAAGGCGGGCGTATCGTCAACAACGGATCGATCTCTGCTTATGCACCCAGATGGCAGTCGGTGCCCTACACCACAACCAAACATGCGGTGACCGGTTTGACCAAGTGCCTGAGCCTTGATGGTCGACCTTTCGACATCGCTTGCGGGCAAATCGATATCGGCAATGCGCTCACCGACATGACGGAAGACATGGCGACCGGCAAACCGCAGGCGGATGGAAGCATGAAGCCGGAGCCGACAATGGACGTGAACCATGTCGCAGAGGCTGTGCTTCACATGTGCGACCTGCCGCTTGAAAGCAATGTTCAGACGATGACCATCATGGCGACGAAGATGCCATTTGTCGGACGCGGCTGAGCCAACGCCGTGACAAGTGCGGAACTTACGGGCGCTAATTTCGCAGCAAACGGAAGGCGGCCGATGCACCCCAACCGGCCGCAATCGCAATCGCCAGTGACATCAGGCCGTAGATCAACGGCTTGTCTCGCGAGAGGCGGAACAGAAAACGTTCAAGACCGACTTTTTGCACTGCGATCTCGGTCTCGAACGTGTCCACCACGTTGCCGCCGCGCGTCAGGAAAAAGCGCGCTTTGTAGTCGCCTTCGGTCAGGTTCGCGGGCAACTGAATGGAGGTGTTGAAAAGTGTCTGCTCCGACAGGTCCACGGCGCCGATATTGGTTTGGTACAGACCTTTGGCTTCCCGAATTCGGATCAAGGCCTGAGTGAACGCTTCGCTTCCTTCGATCTCGGCGCCCACGGAACGGATCGCTCGTGAGATTGATACGTGGTGGCGAAGATCCTCGATGTCTTTCAGGACGGTAGTCCATGGGCCCGAAGTCGCAACAGCATAGAAACTGGGTGCTTGATCCACCTCGACGGCATCGGTGTTGATCCAGATTCCATAGCGTTTCTCTTTCCGGCGAACCGTGAGCGGTTCGGAGGGTCCGGCAACCGCGATCACCACTTCAAGCGGTTCGTCCTCGGAAATCGCGGTTTCTCTTTTCACGGCGCCGAAGATCAGGATCTCTGATCCATCGAAGTTCGTGGTGATTGCGACGCGGTTCTGGCTCAACCCGACCACGACTTCTTCTGCCTTGGCGGGCAAGACAAAAAGGACCGAGAGGATCAGCGCACGCAGCATCAATGCCCTCCACTCGCGCCGATGGAGAACAGCTCCGAAGGTTGCAGCAAGAGGTCGAGGGCAAGCTTGCCACAGACAGCGAGCACCATGATCGACAGGAGAATGCGCAGTTGTTCGGCGTTCAGTCTTGCGCCGAGCCTCGTGCCGACCTGGGCACCGATCACTCCGCCGATCAACAACAGAACCGCAAGAATGATGTCGACCGTGAAGTTTGTCGTTGCGTGCAGCAACGTCGTAAAGCCGGTGACAAAGATGATCTGGAAAAGCGATGTGCCAACCACCACCTTTGTCGGCATTCCAAGAATATAGATCATGGCCGGCACCATGATGAACCCGCCACCGACACCCATGATGGCGGCCAAAATGCCGACCAAAACCCCGACAATGATGGGTGGAATGACAGAAATGTAGAGGCCGGAAGTGCGGAACCGCATCTTGAAGGGCAGGGAATGCGCAAGGCCATGCTTTCGACGCGTTGTCTTGGCTCCCGGAGCCCTGCTGCGACGAAGTGCGCGCAGGCTTTCCAGGAACATCAATCCTCCGACAATGCCAAGGAACACCACGTATGACAGCCGAACAAGCAGGTCGACCTGACCTATGGCCTTCAATGCATTGAAGATTTGCACGCCAAGCGCGGCCCCCAGAAGACCGCCGATCAAAAGAACCGTTCCCATTCGAAGATCAACGGTACGGCGCCTGAGATGCGCGAGCGCGCCAGAGAAGGAGGACGCCACAATCTGGTTCGCTTCCGTTGCAACCGCGACGGCAGGCGGAATCCCGATGAAGAACAGAAGGGGCGTCATCAGAAACCCACCACCCACGCCGAACATGCCGGACAAGACGCCGACCATGCCGCCGAGTCCCAAAAGCAGGAACGCATTGACCGAGACTTCGGCGATGGGGAGGTAAATTTGCATGCGCTTCCCTTACGCCCGTGAACCCACATGCTTCAACGGCCAAATCGCATTTTGAGATGAAGCCAGTTGCGGCAAATCGGAACAGGCAGATTGCTCTCTGCGATGGACAGAGGAAAAGCGTGCTGATTAAGTCGCCTCATGTCAGAGCAGGCAAAATTCCTGGAAGGTAGTCTTCTGCGTCACATCGCGGTCATGTCGCTCACGTCATCCGTCGGATTGATGGCCGTTTTCGCGGTGGATTTCGTGGATATGGTCTTCATATCCATGCTCGGCAAAGCTGAACTTGCCGCCGCGGTTGGTTACGCTGGCGCAATTCTCTTCTTCACGAATTCCTTTGGCATTGGCATGGCGATTGCTTGCGGTGCTTTGGTGGCTCGGGCGCTTGGTGCGGGCGACGAGGAGTCGGCCCGGCAACGCGCGACGACAAGCCTGATCTTCGGCGTCGCCTTCGGGGCTGTCTTCGCGGCACTCGTCTGGATGAACTTATCATGGCTGGTCGGTTTGCTCGGGGCCAGTGGGGAAACGCAGCAGCTAGCCGTTCACTACATGCAGATCATTTTGCCGAGCCTGCCTCTTTTGCTGACGGGTATGGTCGGCGGTGCCATTCTGCGCGCGCATGGCGACGCGCGGCGATCCATGAACGTTCTGATCATTGCGGGTGTTGTGAATGCGATACTGGACCCCATCCTGATCTTTGGCCTGAACCTTGATCTGACTGGGGCCGCCATGGCCAGCGTTGCCGCGCGGGTAACGATGGCCGGGTTGGCGCTTGCTGCCATCCACCGTCACCATGGAGGGTTTGCTCAGCCCGGCTTGAGCGGTCTTGCGGCAGATTTTCGACCCGTCTTTGCCATTGCCTTGCCGGCAATTCTCACGCAACTCGCAACGCCCGTGGGGCAGGCCTATGTCACCCGCGCAATGGCTGAGTTCGGCGAGGAAGCTGTGGCAGGCATGGCGATAGTCGGTCGGCTGACACCCGTCGCCTTTGCCATCATTTTTGCATTGTCCGGCGCGGTGGGGCCGATCATCGGACAGAACGCGGGCGCGCGAAATGAAGAGAGGGTGCGCCGTACGTTTTTTGAGGCGATCGTGTTTACGCTGGGCGTCACAGTTGTCGTGTCAATTCTGCTTTTCGCGCTCCGCCCGTCGCTGAGTTGGCTCTTCCAATTGGAAGACGGAAGCATTGCAAGGACGCTCGTGTTCCTCTTCGCGGGTCCGCTTTCGCTTCTATGGTTTTTCAACGGCGTTCTCTTTGTCGCGAATGCGGCGTTCAACAATCTGGGGCACCCCTTCTATTCGACCCTTACCAACTGGGGTCGTCACACAGTCGGGACGATACCGCCGGTGATGCTGTGCGCCTGGGCCTTCGGCGCACCCGGCGTGTTGATCGGTCAAGCGCTAGGAGGGGTCATATTCGCACTCGTCGCCTTCTTCATGGCGCGGAAGATCATTCAGGAAACCGGCGACAACGCGCCCGAGCCGCGCGAACCTTTTGCAAGACAGGCGCGCCTCATGAACCTGTTCCATCACAGGCGCTGATCAGACCATCACCGTCACCTTCAGAGCCTGAATCATAATTAGTTAACATATTGTAATAATTACGTTATTGCCCGCGCCACCCGTCGCATCAGGAACCGGCACGCGGCCAATTGGACCCAAGCCAGAGAACTGGCCAAGGTACGCTCCACGTCCTTCGCCAAGC
>JAJDZT010000118.1 GCA_022824525.1 Silicimonas sp.
TTGGCGAAGGACGTGGAGCGTACCTTGGCCAGTTCTCTGGCTTGGGTCCAATTGGCCGCGTGCCGGTTCCTGATGCGACGGGTGGCGCGGGCAATAACGTAGTTATTACAATATGTTAACTAATTATGATTCAGGCTCTAACAAGCGAGAAAATGATGAAAACGATGATTCTTGGGGCGGTTGCCCTCTGTCTTGCCACGTCCGTTTCGGCCGATCCGGTCTCTGACCGAACTGCGGCAATGGACCAGATTCGCGTGGGCGCTGCGACCCTTGTGCCGATGATGAAGGGTGATGCCGAGTTCGACGCAAAGATTGCAGAACTGGCGCTTCGGATGACTTATGCCGGTGCGATTGCATTCAAGGGCGACCTTTTCCCGGAAGGGGCGACTTCCAAAGGTGCCAACCCGGACATTTGGAGCAATTATGCTGACTTCACTGCAAAGCGCGAAGACTTTGTGACGGGAGCGGCTGCTGCAGTTACGAATCTGCCGTCGGACCTTGAGGGGTTGAAAGCGGTTTATCAGCCACTTCTGGAAGACTGTGCGGCGTGCCACAAGCCATACCGAATTAAAAGCAACTAAAAGACATGCCTGGCCCACTATCGGGCCGGGCCAACTGTCGGGAGGACCCTATGACCGAACCCCTAGTCAAAATGCGCGGAATCACCAAGCGCTTTGGCGGTGTGACTGCTCTCGACAATGTCGACCTTGATGCCCAAGCGGGTGAAGTGCTTGCCATTGTCGGTGACAATGGCGCGGGCAAGTCCACGCTGATCAAGGTGTTGACCGGAGTTTATCAGGCGACCAGCGGCGAGATGTTTCTCGACGGTCAGCCGATCTCGTTCTCTTCGCATGCCGATGCCATTCAGCATGGGATCGACGCGGTCTACCAGACACTTGCCCTTGCCGATCACCTCGATCCGGCGGCCAACATGTTCCTCGGCAACGAACTCACCAAAACGATCATGGGCGTCACCGTCCTCGACAACAAGCGCATGCGCACTGAAACCGAGCGCGTGTTGATGGAGCGTCTCGGTGTACAGCTCAAGTCGCTCGACGCCCCGACCGAAAGCCTCTCGGGTGGCCAGCGTCAGGCCGTGGCCATTGCCCGCGCGGTCTATCATGACGGCCTCCGCGTGCTGGTTATGGACGAACCTACTGCTGCGCTTGGTCCACAGGAAACTGCGCGCACCCTGAAACTGATCAAGACGCTGAAAGAACAGGGGCTGGCCGTTATCTTGATCAGTCACTCATTGGACGATGTCTTTGACGTCTCCGACCGTATCCACGTCCAACGCCGTGGGCGCTGCGTCGGTGTGGTCAAAACAAAAGAAAGCACGACGCAGGACGTCCTCGGCCTCATCGTTGGTGCAGAGGAGGCCGCGTGATGACCACTGCAACCGCCCCCCGCACATTGAACGAACGTCTGGAACCGTACATCGCGATCATTGGCCCTATAGCTATGATCCTGGCAGTTCTGGTCTTCATGGGAATTGCCGAGCCCACGCGCTATTTTCGAACGACCAACCTGAATTTGATCCTGCTTGATGCGGCGCTTTACATGCCGATGGCAATGGCCATGACCTTTGTCATCACGCAGCGTGGAATTGACTTGTCCATCGGTTCAATCGCAGCGCTTTCGGGCATTCTAATGGCCTTCCTTATCAAGCAATACGGGTTCTCGGTTTACGTCGCCGTTCCCATTGCGATCATGCTTGGCGCGTTGATGGGGCTGATCAACGGGCTCATCATCACCCGCCTCAATGTGCCTGATCTCATCGGTACGCTAGCGATGGACCTTGTTTATCGCGGTTTTGCCTTGGTGTTGGCGAAGGGCCTTGTCCTTGCGCGGTTTCCGGACTTCTTGACGGATATCGGGCGAGGACAAATTCCAGGACTTGTGCCGATCCCAGTGCTGATTGGGATCGCGACGATGATCGCTGGCTATCTTCTGCTGACCCGGACGTACTTCGGGCGCTATACCATTGCCATCGGATCAAACCCCGAGGCGGCAGAACTGACCGGTATCTCGGTCAACCGTCACAAAGTCTATGCCTACGTACTTTGCGGTGCCTGCGCGGCGCTCGCTGGGGTGATGCTGACAGGCAAGCTCAACGCCATTCAGGCGACAAGTGCACCCTACTTCAACCTGCATGTCATCGCCGCCGTCGTGGTGGGTGGTACTTCGCTCTTCGGTGGGAGGGCCTCGATGCTTGGCTCTTTCGCGGGCGTGCTGCTGCTGTCGATGATGATCAATGCGCTGGTTACTTTGCGGATCGAATTCTTCTGGCAATCCGTGGCCTCGGGCGTTGTGATCGTCAGCTCGGTCGCGCTTTACGCCTGGATGCAGAAGAAAGACCGGGATGGGGCAGGGGGCTGGTTGGCCGCTTTGCAAACCCCGGACGGACAGAAAATGCTGCGGTTCTCTGCAGCGCTCATCGGTGTGTTGATCGCGCTCCTCGCGATCGGCGCGGCGTTTGCCGTGGACCCGACACCAAGCGGGTAACGGCGAAAATGCGGGGTGGTCGGGTCGGGGGTGCAGCCCCGACGCCGACCGGTGGCTCCGCTCTCATGCAAAGGGAGGAACCAAATGAAGGTATTTATGACAACAGCGCTCGTGGCAAGCCTTGCGACCGGTATGGCTTGGGCCGATGGGCATTTGCCGTTGAAGGAACTGCCGGACATAGGAGATCGCGATTACTGGGTGCCAGACGAAGTAAACGCCGACGGGAAACTTGAGGCATTGCAGGCCGTTGTGGGTTCGGAGGCCGTTCCGTTCAGCGGAACCCTAGATAACCCGGTGCAGATCGCCCTGATCTATCCTTCGGCGGACACGTCCGACTTCTGGGCAAGAAACTACCTTGCGCTGACCAAGCGGCTCGACGAACTGGGCATTGCCTACGAAACGACTGAGTTTGCTTCGCGCCAGATCGAGCACTCGCTCCAATCGACTTATGCCAATCAGGTTGAGCAGGACGCGGACCTTTACGACTACGTCGTTTTTGGCCCGTCAGAACTGGCCATTCAAGCAGACAACATCGACAAGTTGGCCGGGAATGACGGGTTCAGCACCTATGTCTGGGCGTTCCATACTCCTTTGAAAGACCTTGGCAATCAGCCAGACGCGTGGTTCGACTTCTCGTCGGCTGCGGGTGCTTTGACCATGTGCGACTACATGATCGAGCGTTTGGGCGAAGGTGTCACCATGTCGATGAACCGGGGTATTCCGGGCATCACCGACAACCAGCGCTCCGGTGACTTCAAGGCGTGCGTTGAAGAGAAAGCCGGTTGGACCACCGAGTACGAGCACTACGGAGAGTACCAGCGCGAGGGGGGGTTCGAAGGCACGTCACTGATCATGCAGGCCTATCCGGACTCGGCCGTGATCCACAACGCCAACACAGCGATGGCGATGGGCTCCGTCGAAGCGCAGGTCGCGATGGGCAAAGAAAAGGACATCTTCTCCACCGGTTGGGGCGGCACCGGGCTTGAACTGGAGGCCATCCGGCGGGGAGAGTTGGATGCAACGCCAATGCGGATGGGTGATGACGTCGGAGCGGCCACTGCCGAGGCCATCAAGGCGGACCTCGAAGGACGCGCGGATGAGCTCCCCTTCGTTTTCCTCGGCCGCATAACCGTTGCCCACGACCAAATGAGCGTAGAGGAGATCGATGCTCTGGAGCAGGAAGCGTTTCGGTTCTCTGGCGTGGGCGCGCTAAACCGATAGGCCGATCAAGGGCGCGTCGGAATCGTCGCGCCCTTGATCCATTTCGGGGTATCAGACATGTTGTGACCGATAACATACCTCTTTGAAAGATCCCGTGACCGACCACCCCAAGACACCAGTAACGATGCGCGATGTGGCTTCAGCTGCGGGTGTGTCCCGCATGACAGTGTCGCGGGCGCTGAAGAAGAACAGTTCGATCTCGAAGGAAACGCGGGAGCGGATTCTCAAGGTCGTTCGCGAAATGAACTACGTCCCCGACCAGATGGCCGGGAGTTTGACGACCAAGCGATCCGGGTTTGTCGCGGTTCTCGTGCCGTCGCTAAACAACCTGCATTTCGCAGAAACAGTGCAAGCTCTGACAAAGGAGCTTGAAGGCATCGGACAGCAGGTTCTTCTGGGATACACCGACTATTCCAAGCAGCGGGAAGAAAACCTGGTTGAGACCATGTTGCGCCGGCGACCCGAGGCGGTGGTGCTTTCCTATGACGGGCATTCCGATCGGACCGTTGAGCTTTTGAGCGAAGCCAACGTTCCGGTGATTGAGCTATGGGAGCGCCCCGAAGACCCTCTTGGTCACACGATCGGATTTTCGAACCGCGCGGCCGCGTCTCAAATGACGGAGGCGCTGATTGGACGCGGGTATCGAAACATTGCATTCCTCGGTGAGGAGGATGATGACTGGACGCGTGGGGCGGGACGACGCGCCGGATGGCGGGATGCCATGCAAAAGGCAGGACTTTCAGCGCACCGACTTGTCCGCGCCGGTAAGCCCCCTTTGTCCATTGAGGACGGCGCCGGGACGGTCGAGACTTTGCTTTCCGAATTTCCTGATACGGATTGTATTTTTTGCGTCTCGGACCCTCCGGCCTTTGGCGTGCTGTCATCGCTTCGTCAGATGGGCCGGAAGGTTCCTGAGGATATCGGCGTTGTCGGCTTTGGTAACTTCGAAGTATCGCGTTTCTCGACACCGGCGATCACGACAGTTGAAGTCGATCCCAAGCGAATTGGGACGACGACTGGTCGGTTGCTCGCAGAGTTGCTTGGCGGGTCAGAAGAGACCGCACCGCACCACGAGACAGTTGAGGTCACGCTGAGTTTCCGCGGATCAACACTCTAGAAAGTTGGAAGTACTTGTTCTTCGACTGAATTATCAGCTTGTGTTACCGGTCACAGTCTATAATGTGACCGGTAACAAGGGAGTGGGAATCAATGCCGTCCATCCATCTCGATAACCTCGTGAAGCGCTACGGCGAGGTTGAAGTGCTGCACGGGATCGAGCTTGAGATGGCCGACAATGAGTTCACGGTGCTTGTCGGGCCATCGGGTTGCGGCAAGTCCACCACGCTTCGAATGATCGCAGGTCTTGAGACCGTCTCGGACAGGGAAATCTGGGTTGGGGGTGAACCGGTCAGTCACCTCGAGCCGAAGGAGCGGGACCTTGCAATGGTTTTTCAGGACTATGCGCTCTACCCGCATATGAACGTTGCGCAGAATATCTCCTTCGCGCTTCGTCTCCAGCGTCGTCCGAAGCCGGAGATTGATCAGAAAGTTCGTGAAGTCGCCGACATGGTCGGCCTGACGGAATTCCTTCATCGAAAGCCCGGTGCTTTGTCTGGTGGTCAGCGCCAACGTGTCGCAATGGCCCGCGCTCTTGCCAAGGACAGCGGCATATTCCTTTTCGACGAACCACTTTCAAACCTCGACGCCAAGCTGCGAGGGCAGATGCGGGCCGAACTGGCGCTGATGAGCCAGCGGGTCGAGAAGAATATGATCTACGTGACCCACGACCAGATCGAGGCAATGACGCTAGCGGATCGGATCGTGGTCATGCATGGCGGTTACATCCAACAGCAAGGCTCGCCTGAAGACCTGTTCAAGCGCCCAGTGAACAAATTCGTCGCGGGGTTTCTAGGGTCGCCGCCGATGAATTTTCTGGATGGTGAGATCGAGGAACGCGACGGGCGCGCTTTCGTTGTTGGCGACGGGTTTGCGCTGGCTCTGGAAGGAGAGGCGGCCGCGTCAGCCAAGGGGCATTCCGACCGGCAGGTCACGCTTGGTATCCGCCCGTCAGACTTGCGACATGACGCGGACGCGCCACCCGAGGCAGCGCTGTCGCTTGATGTCATGGTCTCCGAGTACATCGGTTCGCAATCCGTCCTGCTCTGCGAGTGTGGTGGGGCGAAGGTGATGGTCGAGATGAACTCCGAGAACCGGGTTGGGCTTGGTCAGACACTGAATTTCGCTGTCAGCGGACGTGGCATTCACCTCTTCGACCGCAAAAGCGAAGCGGCAATTCACTAACGATTTCAGATGCAAAGGGAGGACAGTAAATGTTCGATATCATGAAGAAGACGGTGCAAGCGGGTGCAGCCGCAGCGCTTATGGCAGGGACGGCTTTTGCCAACCCATACGCTGAGTACGAAGGCACGACGCTGATCGTGAACTTCCCAGCACATCCGCACTATGACGCTGTAATGAAGATCCTGCCGGAGTTTACAAAACAGACCGGCATCGAGGTCGAAGTTGATCAGCTCCCGTATCTCAAGATGCGGGAACGGCAGACACTGGAATTGGCCCAGGACGAGGGTGAGTACGACCTGATTGCCTACGTCGTGTTCTCGAAAGCCGACTACGTCTATGCAGATCAGCTGGAGAACCTCGCCAAGTACTTCATGAACCCGAAGCTGGCCGATCCGTCCTATGATGCGGACGACCTGATCGATGGCTATGTCTACAACATCGGTTTTGCTGGAGGCTCAAAAGGGTATCTGGAAGGCAAGACCGGGTCACTCTTTGGCATTCCGTACGGGTCCGAGACCTCCATTCTCGGCTACCGCACGGACATCTTTGAAAAGCACGGCCTCGAAGTGCCGGAAACCTATGACGAGATGCTGGAGATCGCCTGCAAGATTCCTGAGCTTGAGCCAGGCATGGGCGGTGTGGCCTCACGTGCTGCCTCCGGTCACCACGCAAGCCACGCTTTTCTTCTGCACCTTGCGCCGCTCGGTGGTCGTGTGTTCGACGAGCAATGGAATCCAATCGTGAATAACGAAGTCGGCGTTGCTGCAGCTAACGCATTGAAAACCATTGTGGATTGTGGTCCGGAAGGCGCGACAAACTTCGGTTTCGGCGAGGCGCTCGGGAGCTTCCTGAACGGTGATACGGCCATGTTCCTCGACACAACCGTCGTGGCCGGTCAGATCAACGACCCCTCCAAGTCACAGGTTGTCGGCAAGGTCGACTGGGCGCTGCATCCGATGGGAACACGCCGCGGTTCGCAGACCGGTGGCTTCGGCATTGGCATCCCGTCAAACGCGGAGAACAAGGAAGCGGCTTTCCTGCTGATGCAGTGGTTGACCTCCAAGGAAGGTGACAAGCTGGTGGCACTGGCTGGCGGCAACCCAAGCCGGTTCTCGACCCACGCCGATGCAGATGTGAACGCCAAGTTCCCGCATATGGCGACCTTTGGCGAGGCTCTGAAGTACGCTGACCCCGACTGGCGTCCGATCATCCCTGTCTGGGGCAAAATCAATGCCGATCTCGGGACGACGCTTTCCAAAGTTCTGACTGAGGATCTGGACATCCAGGAGGCCCTCGATGGTGTAGCAGAGCGGACGAAAGCTGTGATGGAAGAGGCTGGGTACTACACCTGGAACTAAACTCCCTGGGCGAGCCGTTTCCTTGGCTCGTCGAACCTGAGGGAGGCTCCGGGACGTTACCCGGGGCCTCACCCCGAACTCCGCCCGTCAAGGATCTTTCCGATGGCTGATGCCGCCCTCACAACCAGCAGCAGCTCCACCGCGCGTCAAGCACAGCGCAACCGGGCTCTGTCCTTGAATCGGCTTACGCCTTACATGTTCATGGCTCCAGCCGTCTTCATCATGGCGATCGCGCTGCTTTACCCGCTGGGCTACATGGTATGGGGCAGCTTCCGCGACTGGGACCCAAGCCAGACGATCGGCGAGGCGGAATTCGTCGGGCTGAAGAACTACATCACACTTTGGGGCGATCCGAACTTTCGGGAAAGCCTTTGGGTCACTCTGAAATTCGCGTTCTTCGTCGTCACCTTCGAGATGGTGATTGGCGTCGGACTGGCGCTTCTGCTGGACCGCAACATTCGCGGCATGTCCGCGCTTCGGACAATGTTCATTCTACCAATGATGATCGCGCCCGTCGTCGTGGGTCTTATGTGGCGATATATGTACCATCCGACTGTCGGCACGTTTAACCGCACACTGGATGGCCTCGGACTTCCGACAGTGGACTGGCTCGGTCAACATGCTCTCATGAGCGTTATCATTGCAGATATCTGGCAGTGGACGCCTTTTATTTTCATCCTGGCACTTGCCGCGTTACAGTCGTTGCCCCGCTCTGCCCTTGAGGCGGCCCGGATCGATGGCGCAACCGCATGGCAGCAGATTTGGTACATCAAGCTGCCCCTGATGTTGCCGGTTCTGATCGTGACCGGACTTCTTCGCCTGATTGATGCGTTCAAGGTGCTGGAAGTCATTCTTGTGATGACAGAAGGCGGGCCAGGACTTTCGACGGAAATCTTGGCGCTCCGGATCTCGCGCACGGCGACGGAGTTCCGGGAACTGGGCGTGGCGGCGGCCATGTCGAATTACCTGTTGCTCCTGCTTCTGGCACTGACGATGGGCATGTTTGCCTTCACCCGCTGGCAGGAAGCGCGTGCAGCAAGGGTTCGCATGGCGGCCGAGGAGGACAGCTGATGGATCAGGCATACGACAAGCAGAACCCAGCGTTCTATGCGGTGATTGCGCTGCTGGTCTTCATGAGCGTCGGGCCGGTTTTGTTGATGTTTGTCAACAGCTTCAAGCTTGACGTGGACATCATTGGCGGAACCAGTGGCCTGATCTTTCTGCCGACCATTCAGAACTATGAGACGGCACTCTGCGATATCCTCTGGTACGAGCCTGAGCACCTTGACTTCTGTTCCCTGAAGTTTGGGGGCGCGTTTATCAATTCATTGATTATCGCGCTCGTTTCCACGGCTTTGACGCTCGTCATCGGGTGTATGGCGGCTTACGCGCTTGTCAGGTTCCGCTTCATGGGTCGTGACACGGTATCCTTGACCACGCTCATGGTTCGAATGGTCCCGCCCGCTGTTCTTCTGGTTCCGGTTTTCGGGCTTTGGAGTAACGAGTTCTGTCTTGACCGTGACGGATTGATTGGCGGCGCAATTCGCGACGTCTTTGGGGGCAGGGGCGATGTTTGCCTCGCAGGGACACACACAGGGATTATCCTTGTCTATGTCGCGATGAACTTGCCGTTCGTCATTTGGATTTTGCAGAGTTTCATCGTGCAAGTGCCGCCGTCACTAGAAGAGGCCGCTCGCGTTGATGGGGCAGGGCCGTTTCAGGTATTTTTTCTTGTCGTTCTGCCGCTCATCAAGCCAGGGCTTGCGGCGGCGGCGATTTTCACCTTCCGGATCGCTTGGAACGAATACCTTTTGGCGTCGGCACTATCGGACCGCGATACCAAAACCGTGCCCATCCTGATCGTCAACAACATGAGCGAATTCAATGTCGAATGGGGGGTCATCATGGCGACGGGCATGTTGCTTGCGATCCCACCCATCATCTTCACGCTCTTTGCATCGCGCCAGATCATCACCGGTATGACGGCCGGCGCGGTAAAAGGGTGAGTGGACGATATGGACTGGCTCCTCGTTCCCATCGATCCCTCGCGGGCACATGACGTTGGCTTCGACGTCTCGTGGCATGCGCGCGCGATGGTGCTGGCTTGGGGCGTGCTTGCACCGCTTGCCGTTCTGATCGCTCGGTTTTTCAAGGTGCTTCCGGGGCAAGATTGGCCGCGCGAGCTGGACAATCAGCTGTGGTGGCGGGTGCATTGGATGGGGCAAACGGCCGTTGCGGTTCTGTCGGTCGTAGGCCTCTGGCTTGTGCTTCCATTGAATGCCGAGATGTCGGGATTGCACAATTGGTTGGGAGCCCTGCTTTTGATCGCGATGCTGCTTCAGTTTTTGCTTGGCCTTTTCCGAGGGTCGAAGGGCGGGCCAACGGCCCCTGCGCCGGATGGTAGTTTCCACGGACATCACTACGACATGACGCCCTGGCGCAACTTTTTCGAAGCAACGCACAAAGCGCTTGGCTACGCATCCCTGGTGCTGGCTGCCATTGTTATCCTGTCCGGTCTTTGGAAGGCCAACGCGCCTGTTTGGATGTGGAGCCTTCTTTCGCTTTGGTGGGTGGGTCTGATCATTTGCTTCGTCGTCTTGCAGCGACGGGGCATGGCTATTGATACTTACCAAGCGATTTGGGGGGATGGCGTAGAGCATCCCGGTAACCAACTGCCCACGCCCGGATGGGGCGTGCGGCGACTTGAAACGACGCGACAAGAAAGACCAGACGATGTTCGGAGTGATCGAGGGGACGGGGTTCGAAGTCATTGAGCCTAGTTTTGAGGCCTGTTTCATCGGGCATGCACGGGTGCAGAGACTTTGGACGGGCGCGCGATGGTCGGAAGGACCGGCATGGTTCGCAGCCGGGCGATATCTGCTCTGGTCTGATATTCCGAACAACCGGATGATGCGGTTTGACGAAACGGATGGTTCCGTCTCGGTGTTTCGCCAGCCGGCTAACAACTCCAATGGTAATACCGTCGATCGCGAGGGGCGTTTGGTTTCCTGTGAGCATCTTGCGCGCCGTGTCACGCGGACAGAGCATGATGGAAGCATTACTGTCATTGCCGACGAATATGAAGGTAAGCGATTGAATTCGCCCAATGATGTGGTGGTAAAGTCCGATGGGTCGATCTGGTTCACGGATCCCAGCTACGGCATCTTGATGGACTATGAAGGCGATCGGGCCGAAAGTGAGATCGGGGCGTGTCATGTCTATCGGGTCGACCCTTCAGGGCAGATCAGCATCGTTGCGGATGACTATTCCAAACCGAACGGGCTGGCCTTTTCACCGGACGAAAGCGCTCTGTTCATCGCAGACTCCGGCGTCACACACGATGCCGATGGGCCGAAACACATTCGGCGCCATGGAGTAAACGACGACGGATCACTGAGTGATGGAGAGGTCTTCGCCACGTGCACCGAAGGTCTTTTTGACGGGTTTCGTTTCGACAGCGGAGGGCGGATTTGGAGTTCCGCCGCGGACGGTGTCCATTGCCTTGATCAAAGCGGTACGTTGATCGGGAAGATTCACATCCCCGAGCTTGTCGGAAACGTCTGCTTCGGTGGGGCAAAACTGAACCGCTTGTTTATCTGCGGGACGACCTCGCTCTACTCGGTTTATCTGAATGTGAACGGAGTATCCCCGGTATGAACCATACGGCGGAAACACTCAGCCTGACCCATCAGGCCGTTCTTGCAATGCTGACGGCGGCCGTTGCCAAGGCAGAGGACATCGGGCAACCCCAGTGCATTGTCATCGTGGATGCAAGCGGTGAAACGCTTGCGCAACTTCGGATGACAGGTGCGAAGTTTCTGAGCCTCAAAAGTGCGCGAACAAAGGCGCGAACGGCCGCGTCGATTGGGCAGCCAAGTGGAGCAATTCCAGAAGGCGTTGGCTTACTGATCGCCGCCGCCACCGACGGAAGTGTCACAAGACTGCCGGGTGGCCTGCCCATTGTCATCGAAGGGAATCTTGTGGGCGGGGTCGGCGTTGGCTCCGGAAGCCCCGATCAGGATTTGGAGGTTGCTGCTGCCGCCATTTCGGCGTTGGCCACGTCGTCCTGACAGGAGATACGCAACTTCGGGCTACGGTGAAGCGCCCGAACCAAGTCTGTCTTGATTGGATTGGTCTTGACTGACGCCGCTTAGGTCAGCGCTCCTCGGTGCGCAACCTTTCAGTCAACGTCCGCTTTTTGTTCGCGCGTGCTCAGTTGTTGGACGCAGTTGCTGCAAATGGACGAGCCATTTCGAGCAACTTCTCATCGTAGCGTTCGATGATGCGAGAGACGGGCTCGAAGCGACCAGTCGATTCCCCACGAGATGCACAGGCTTCGTTTGTTTGGAATGGATCGTTTCGAAGCGTTTTCAGTGCGGCAGCAGACATTTTTTTCCCGTCCCTAAGTGGTACAGCGGATTTGTACAACATGTCCGCTGAACGTGCAGAAAACGCCGTGTTCACCTTCCGTTAATTCAATCAGGCGCTTTGGGCGTCCGTTCGATCCAGTTTGAGTTGGGCGATTGGAAGTACAAGTACGCACTTCAAGCCATTGAGAGTATTTGATTTATCTAAATTTAGTTCGCCACCGTAAGCTTGAGACAAGTCGCTTACGATGGAAAGGCCAATTCCGGTGCCGGGCACAGAAGTGTCCAGCCGCTTGCCCTCTTCCAGAACAGTTGCGCGCATCTTTTCAGGAATGCCAGGACCATCGTCTTCAACGCTCAGAATCAGCGAATGCCCTTCTACAACAGCCGAAAGGGACACTGAGGACCTCGCCCATTTGAATGCGTTGTCCAGCAGATTCCCAAGCATCTCTTCCAGATCTTGCTGATCGATCGCCACGCTCGTTTCTACGGCGCTGGTGTCGAAGTTCTTCCCGTCGGCCTGCGGCGAGGCACGGAATAATCTTTCAAGTCTTGCGATGGAGCGTGCCACGTCTGAATGTACATCGACGGCGTCGGCTGCACTTGATGCGCGCATACGAGCCAAGGAGCGGGTGATCTGCGCATCGATCCTGTCGAGGGCTTCGAACATTTGCCCGGTTTTGTCGTTCGTCCGGCTGAAGGAAACGAGTTCGTTGCGCAGCGCTGCGGACGGGGTCTTGAGCGCATGGGCGAGGTCGGCCGCTTGCCGTCGGCCTTTGTCGAGGATGCTGCGGTTGCGGGCAATCAATTCGTTTATGTCATCGACCAGTGGCGCAACCTCCGTGGGATAATCTTCGGTGTTCAGAGACTTGCCCGTGTCCCAGCGACGGGCGACATCGTCCCTGAGTTTGCGGAGAGGCGCCACAAGCACACCGGTGAGTAGCGCTGCGCAAGCCACGCCGATCGCGCCGATCAATCCGAAGGCGAGGGCAACAAAACGTTGCATTTCGGCGCGCTCCGAGGCCAGTGCGTCAAGCGATGCGGCAACGGAGACAGTCCAGACACTTCCGTTCTCAAGGGTGACTTCTTCACTGTAGCCGCGCACCAAAGATTGCGGTCCCGGCGTTGTCCAGAGGCCAGATCGTCCGGAGGCGACGTCGAGTTCGAAGTCGAACAGGGACGGGGAGGTGAACATGCCGCCCTCCATATTGCTGATCTGCCAATATCGCCCCGAGTAAACGCGTTGGTACGCAGGCGCGACGGCCACTTCTTCGATACGTGCCGGGTCTTCCACGGTCGCGAAGGCGACGAGGATCTGTGTGTGTTGTTCCCTCAGTGCTTCATTGAAGCGGCGATCTGCAATTTGGTCAAAGACTGAAACGAGAGCAAAGCCACCAATGACTGTCGTCAGCAAGGCCCAGACCAGACCGCCGACGATAACGCGCCTCTGGAGCGAACGCATCAGTCCAAGTTGATCTGATAGCCTTGTCCGCGGGCGCTCAAGATCAGGTCTTTGCCCAGCTTCTTACGAAGGCGGTTGATGAATACAGCAATGGTGTTGGAGTCACGATCACCATCGTATTCGTAGATATGATCCGAAAGCTCGTTTCGGGAAACCATGCGACCCGCGTTGTGGAACAGGTAGGACAGAACAGACAGTTCCTGCGCCGTTAGCGAGACCGGCATGCCGTTGTTCAATACCTTGTTTGTCCGGCTGTCGAAGACCACGGGTCCTCGCTGAAAGACCGGATCGGCCTTACCGGCCTGCCGCCGCAGCATGGCGCGAATGCGCGCCGAGAGTTCCGGCATATGGAAGGGCTTGGTCATGTAGTCGTCGGCGCCCGCATCGAGGCCATCCACACGTTCGGACCAGCCATCGCGCGCGGTTAGAATAAGGACCGGGGTATCGACCTTGTTCCGACGCCACTCTTTCAGAACAGAAATCCCGTCCTTCTCGGGGAGGCCGATGTCCAGAACGACGAGATCGTATGGTTCATTAACGCCGAGGTATTCGGCTTCCGAGCCGTCGGTTACGAGGTCGACAGCGCGGCCTTCTTCCGCGAGCGCAGCCCGGATCTGCTGTCCAAGCGTGTGATCGTCTTCAGCAACAAGAATTCTCATGTGGAAACAGTTAATCTCCGCGAGAGGCAAGAATATGGCAAATTATCAGTTTTTGCCGTTTCCGCCACCGCCAGAGTTGCCATTCCCGTTACCACCGGAATTGCCATTCCCGTTACCACCGGAATTGCCATTCCCGTTACCACCGGAATTGCCGTTCCCGTTACCACCGGAATTGCCGTTCCCGTTACCACCGGAATTGCCGTTCCCGTTGCCGCCGGAATTGCCATTTCCGTTGCCGCCGGCGTTTGAATTCGCATTGCCCGCATTCGAGCGGGAGGCAGACTGGCTCTTGCCATTTCCATTGTTTTCCTTGGCGGCCGCCATGACTTCCTGGGCTGCCGAAGAACGACCGGACATGAAAAGGCCTGTCCGTGCATCAACGATGGCTATGGAAAGTTTGCCGTTCGGTCGCTTAAGAAGAACGCGATAGTAGATACCGTCACCCTCGAAGCCACGTACATCAACTACCTCAGCATCGACGCGCGCTGAGATCACGCCCATCAAGCGTGACATACTCATACTTTTTCCGGAGCGTACGTTTTCGCGCAGTTCACTTCGCTCGAGTTCGCGCACCTGCGCGTCCGCAGGCACAGCGAACACACTGGCTACCCCCAGACTAAGAACCCAAATCGCGTGTTTCATGAGGCGTACAATAACCCGGTTACGTTGAACGTAGCATGAACCATTAATTGAGCGGTGGTTCATCCAAAAAATGTTGGAAATGCGGCGTGGGACGAATGTGATTCTCGGATCGGTTCGTGCGGGCAGCAGGAGTACCAACATGGTTCGATTTGGAGAATTTTTGAAGATTTCAGCACTGTCAGTCGCTCTTTTGAGCGGTACAGCGTTGGTCTTTGCGGTCGCAGTACCGGATGCAGCCTATGCCGGAAAAGGCAACGGAAACGGCAACGGGAACAGCGGCTCTGCTGGCAAGGATAGCTCAGGCGGCAACGGGAAGTCAGGCGACAATGCGGCTTCGAAAGGCAAGTCGGCTGGAAAAGGATCCGACGGGACGCGCGGGAAATCCGCGGCGGCGCGCGATCCGATTCGCTCGCTCGGCAACTTGCTTCGCGGCAAAAGTGGTGAAGCGAAATCAACTCGGTCGGAATCTGACGGCACGACAAAGACCCGGAAATCTGCTGCAAAGAAAGCCAGCAAATCCGCTACCTCCCGTGCGCCGAAAGTGGCCGCAGCACCGGCCCCAAAGCCGCGCGGCAATCCTTTGGCCCGTGAACTTGGTGTGCATCCAAGTGAGCTCGGGGCACTGAACGCAGCGCATGCCTCGCCGACTGCACGGGCTAACGCATCGCCGAACTCGCGCGTCGGGCTCATCGCGGCATACATGGACGAGGTTGAAGAAACCCGCGATCTGGTCACTGCGCTTGAAGCGGCAGAGGCAGAACTGGCCATGCTGGAGGAACCGACACGAAGCCAAGAAGAGATCGATACGGCCATCGATACAGCAAATGGCGAGAAAGCCGGGTTGGAAGGTGAACTCAGGGCGCTGGAAGACACTTTGGCTGAGATCGAAGGCGGAGACGCAGACTTGGAGCGACAGATCTCGGACATCAAAGACGAAATCGCGGCGAAGGATGACGAAATCACAGCGCTGACCCAGGAACGTGCAGACGGGGAGGCTTATGCCGCCGCTGAAGACGAGGTGGAGCGCCTTGAGGGCGAGCTTGAAACGCAGGAAGCCGATCAGCGCACAGCGCTCAAAGACGCGGCCAACAAGCCCGTCACAGACGAGGTCGAAGCCGCCGTACAGAAGCTTCTTGGCATCTATGAAGAGCCCGAGGCGGATGTTGATGAAGAGGTGACCGTCGTGCTCGAAGACGAAGTCACCATGGTTGAGTGAGGCCGACAATTCGTCGGTTGTGATGCCAGCGCGGCGAGGCTTTCCGCGCTGGCGTCCGCAGACGCCGTAAGCGAATTACGGCGATTGCGGGTAGCGAGTGATTGGGGGTGCCTTATGGCAAAAGATGCTGAGTGGATGCGTGCTGTGCTGGAGGATATTCGGGCCTTCTGTGAAGAGCATGAACTTTTCAAATCCGAAGAAGCGATCCGAAAGGCAATGGAGATTGCCAAATTGGAAGCGGCGGAAGACGATCAGGAAATAGACAATCCGCTCAAGCACTAAGCCAAGATCGGCGGGGCTTTGCCGGAACTTTGCGCGTGGTTGGACAGGTTGAACCTCACCGGGTATCCAGAATTAAGGGGGCCGGAGGTGTATCATCTCACGGATCGTCGTCTTTGCTTTCGACCTGACCGAAGCTGCACAGCTTCGCCGTATCAAAAGTCTCATCCTGCTTGGGCATAATGTCCGTACGGTTTCCTTTCGGCGTTCGAATATGTCTGGCGAACCGGTGAGCTGGCCAAATGTCGATCTGGGCGACATGCCGAACGAGAAGTTTGCGACGAGGATACTCCGGCTCCTTCGCGCGATCCCCCGGTTGATCGCACATCGAAAAGCACTGACCGATGCCGAAATCATCATTGCCCGAAATCTGGACATGCTTGCTCTCGCCTGGATTGCGCGAGTCCTCTTGTCAGGCGGTGAGACAAAACTTGTTTACGAGAGCCTCGATATTCATGGGCTCCTGACGCGGACCGATCGAGTAGGTCGGCTCATGAGATCTGCCGAGCGGTTCTTTCTGAAGCGGATCGATCTTCTCTGGACGTCATCGCCCGGATTTCTTCGGAACTTCTTCGTCCCGGTTCAAGGCTACGACGGGCCGCATTTCGTGATCGAAAACAAACTGTGGTTTGAAAATGTGCCAGCACGACCGAGAGAGATCGACCGGGTCACGGTGGAAGATCGTTTCACGCTTGGTTGGGTTGGCTCTATCCGGTGTGCCGCAAGTCTGGAGGTGCTCGCTGGCGTCGCGGACCGTCTGGGCCGCAGCATAGAGATCGCTGTACACGGCACCGTTCATCATCATGCTGTTCCGGATTTTGAAGGCGTGCTGCGACGACACGAGAGAATGACGTATCACGGACCTTACGCGTACCCGGACGATCTGGCGTCCATCTATCTTGGATGTGACGCAGTTTGGGCGCAGTACCTCTGGCAACGAGGTGGTAACTCAGACTGGCTTCTGCCCAACCGAATCTATGAAGCCGGTTGGTTTGGGTGCCCGTGCATCGCCGTTGCAGACACTGAAACAGGTCGGCGGATCGTTCGCGATGGCCTTGGATTTGTTGTTGATCAGGCGACGCCGGAGGCATTGGTGGCTCTCCTTAACAAGCAGCCCAGATCGGCATTTGGCGAGGTTTCGAAACGGCTTCTGTCGATGCCGGAGGAGAGGTTCCGTCTGGACGTTTCGGACATTACGGCCGCGCTACAGGCGATCCCCGGGAAGGCCGATGAGATTGTTGGAAATGGTCAACAAGATTCGGTGGCCAACCCTTAATTTTGTTAAGATTCTGCCTATTTTGTCAGCGGTTTGCTCGATGAAGTTCAAGTCGGCTGTGACCCGCCCGATTCATACATATAGCCAAGAATTTCATCAACGAAACAACATCTAGTTGTCTTGCTGGGAATCGCTTCGGCGATCATTGGCTTGCCGTTTTCCATAATGGCAGGATGTTGCCCAAGAATTGACATCAGATCCGAAACGACTCGCGATCCCGTCTATTGTCGCATTTTGTATTTGTGTGGGGGCTCCTAATGGAGCCGTGCAGATGGGTCATACTGGCGACGCCGTCACCCGAACTGCTAAGCTTGCGAGGCCACGATCGCGGCGGCGCGGCGGGCTTGCCTCTGCCTATAGTGATACGCCTGTCGGTGGGCCGGCAAAGCGTGTCTTTGATGCGGTTTTCGCATTGGCACTGCTTCTGGCCTTTGCGCCGCTTCTGATTCTGGTGGCGCTTGCCGTGAAGCTCGTTTCCCCCGGGCCCGCCTTCTATGGACACACACGGATTGGCTTCGGCGGAGCGGCGTTCAAGTGCTGGAAATTCAGAACAATGGTGGTGAATGGCGACGAGGTGCTGGCGCAGTACCTTGACGAACACCCGGAGGCGCGGGCGGAATGGGAGGACAACCGAAAGCTTCGACATGATCCACGTGTCACAGCTCTTGGAGAGGTTTTGCGCAAATACTCCGTCGATGAATTGCCGCAGCTCTTCAACGTGCTTCTCGGCCAAATGAGCTTCGTTGGACCGCGGCCCGTGGTGCGTGCAGAACTCAAGCGATATGGGGCGGCCTCTGCTTCTTACCTCGCGACCCGCCCTGGGATCACGGGACTTTGGCAGACAAGTGGTCGAAGTGACACGAGCTACGAGGCGCGTGTCGCACTTGATGATCGCTACGTAAGTGAATGGTCAGCGGGGCTTGATGCCGTAATCCTGATCAAGACCATTCCTGTTGTCTTGGGAGCGCGCGGTTCGTGCTGAAGGAACTTCCATGACGGCATTTTCGGACCCTGACCCCCGCGCCGGCTTCGCGCCGCACCCGTTGCAAGACCGTTCGCGAAAGGCCTTGTTCGGCATGTTCTGGTCCTTGCTGCACACTTTGATTCCAAGTGTGAGTGCTGCGCTGATTTTCCTTGTGAGCGCGGCCAATCTTGCGCCGGTGGACTTCGGTCATCTTGCCATGGCCGCGGCTGCGGTTTCGGTTGCGCTGGCCTTTTCCCCGATAGCATTCGGAGAGGCGCTCGTGCAAAGGGCGGTTTTGCGCCGCGAGCATGCAGATGCGGTTTTCTGGCTGACGGCATTGATCGGCACGTCGTACTGTTTGCTGTTGTGGTTCACTGCGCCGCTGGTGGCACTTTGGTTTTCCGTGCCGGAGTTGAGCTGGTTGATCCCATTTCTCAGCTTCAAAGTTCCGTTTGAGATGTTGGCCGTTGTGCCGTCGGCGATGATCGTTCGCTCCATGAGTTTTCGCCTGATCGCCCTTCGCACAGCGATCAGTGCCGGTTTTGCAGCGGTTCTGAGCATCGGTTTGCTGTTTGCCGGATACGGGGTCTTCGCACTTGTGCTCAGTCAGGTCGCAGCAAGCTTGACCACCTGTGTTGTTGCCTTCTGGACGTCGGGCTGGCGGCCACAATTCACTCTTAAACTCACTGCTCTGAGGGATATCGCTCGGTATGGGTTGTTCTCGTCCGGCCAGCGGCTCTTGGTGACACTGAGACTCGATCATCTTGTGGCCGGTGCTATGGCCGGACCGGTAGTTCTTGGCCTTCTGGTCTTCGCGCAACGGCTTTTTCGACTACTGTCCGATGTGGCCGGTGGCGCACTTTCTTCGGTTTTGCACGTCGTGCTCGCGTCCATGCAGGGGGAGCCTGATAAGATACGCAAAACCTTTGATATCGCGTCGTTCGGAGCGGCGGCTCTGGGGTTTCCCGTATTCATTGGCGCGGCACTTGTCATCGATGATCTCGTCGCACTTGTCTTCCCGGAGACCTGGGGCGCGGCTGCAGAAGCGGCGCAACTGTATTGCGTCGTGGGGCTCTTTGCGACGCTAAGTATTGTTCAGGGAGCCCTGATCCGCAGCCAGGGTAAGCCGGACTGGATGTTCTGGTATCAGCTTGGTCAAGAAGCGATGACTGTGCTGACGATTGCCGCGACGTGGCGCTTCGGGCTTGAGGGCATGGTCACTGCGATTGTGGTCAAGACATTCCTGCTCTGGCCGATTTCAGTCGTGATGACGCTTCGCCTTCTGGGCAATTCACTTGGCGAATATCTATTGTCCTTCCTGGGTCCTTTGGCCTCTGCGCTTTTTATGGCCTTTGTCCTCTGGATGCTTCCCGATGTGAGCGGGGCGACGGGCCTTGCCATGCAAATCGCGGTTGGTGTCGCTGTTTATCCTCCCATCCTCTACTTCATTTGCCGCACTCGCATCCGGGATGCGTGGCAGGCGGCTAGATCCAAAGGACGCATAGACCCATGAAGCTCACGTATTTCGAGGGCAATCCGCCCAACTTCGGTGATGAACTGAACGCGTGGATGTGGCACGAGCTTCTTCCGCCCGGTCTTCTCGACGATGATCGGCGCGTTCTGTTTCTTGGCATCGGATCGATTATACAGGATATCTATCCGCGCGACGCGTTGAAGGTTGTTGTCGGCTCCGGCTTTGCGGGAGCCTATTCACGCATTCCCGAGGTGCATGACGGCACTTGGGACTTCCGCTTCGTGCGAGGGCCCGAGACATGCCGCATGCTGGGCTTGCCCCCGAAACTGGCGATCAGTGACGCGGCCATTCTGCTTCGCGCCATAGATAATCTGCCCGCACCAACTGAGGGTATCAGTACCGCATTCATGCCGCATTACGAGAGTGTGGAGCGAGGCAATTGGAAGCGCGTCTGTGATCAGGCTGGTATTCACTTTATTGATCCGACGCGCCCCTCTCGCGAGGTGCTCGCGGACTTACGGGGCGCGGAGTTGGTCATCACTGAAGCCATGCATGGGGCGATTGTGTCCGATGCGATGCGCACGCCCTGGATTGGCATTCGGACGATGCACCATGTTCACAGGATGAAATGGTACGACTGGGCGGCCTCCCTAGGGATCAGGTACAGCGCGGCCACGTTGACGCCGTCCAATGGTAGGGAGATGTGGGCATATCATACAGGGCGATGGGGCTCAGGGCGTGGCGCTCGTGCTGTTTTCGGTAGCCTTGCGTTTCGTCCAGTAAATGCTGCGATTCTAAGAGCATCTGCGTCCAGTCTGCGTCGTGTGGCAACATTCGAACCGCAACTCAGCCGAGATGATGCCATCGAAAGTGCGACCGATCAGGCGGTTTCGGCCATTGATCGTCTTGTGGCGGACTACGCACTGCGCCCGGTTGCTTTTCCCGCATAGATGAAGGCGGCGAAAATCAATGCCGTCTTCAGCCCGAACTGATTGAAAATCGGCACTTCGATTGCGCTGCCGAGTACCACGGTAAGCGTGAGCGCAAAGAATACCGACGGGATTGCAGCCCCACTTCGCAAGGTCCAAAGGCACGTCGCCCAAGCGGTTCCGAACAGTACGATGCATTGCAGGCCGATGCCCAGAAGACCGATTTCTACGGCATTTGACAGGTACATGTTGTGAAAGTTGAAGCCGCTTCGACTCTCAATTCCGAAAAGCAGCCAAAGTGCCTCTGCCTCCGCATTGCCATGCACCCAGAAGGCCTGAAAACCTACTCCGAGAAGGGGCCTTTCCTGGATCAAAGCCGTTGCGACGGCCCATAGTTCTGTGCGTCCGGTCAGCGTTAAGTCTTTCCCGGTTGTGTCCAAAAAGAATTCGGCGAGGGCAGGGGCATGCGCCGAGATGATCAGAACTGCCAAAAGACCGGCAAGCGTTCCGATGGCCACGATGGCGGCGCCGCTGGCGCGTCGAAACCGTGACAACGCGAGAAGAGACGCCGTGGCAAGCAGCGTGCAGATCAGGAGCAGGAGTGCACCGACAGATTGGGCCAAAAGGACAAGCACGAAGCCAAGGCTTGCGGCGGTTGCTGCGACGATGTGAGAAAACGAGGAACGCAATGGAGCCAACGCAAGTCCGGCTGCGAAGATCACAAACGTGGCTGCAGCACCGGCAAAGGCGTTTTTGCTTCCGTAGATTCCGGTCCACGCCGCACTTTCCCCACTGGTTCCCCCACTCAACATGCTTGCCAACATGCTCGCGCCCAAGATAACGGCGAGTGCGCGGCAAAAGCTCGTGGGCGACAGCCGGTCGGTCACTGCGAACACGACGGCAAGCGTCGCCGCCAATTGCAGGCCATGGCGTAGGCTGAGTATCGGTTCGCGCGACCAGATTAAGCTCAGGATGCAGAAAAGAACCAATGCCGAGAGGGGCCAGTGCTGAAGCGCTTGGGCGAGGATCGACGCAGGACGTCGGAGGATCAAAATGCACCCGGCGATAAGAAAAAGGAGAACTGCGGGTTTGCCCATGGGTGGAACGAGGACAAGACCCGCCAACGCCAAAACCGCGAGACTTGCGCCAACATCCAATTGCGCAGTCCCTAAACGCCCAGCAGAAACGCTGAATACAGGCAGTGCTCGGATATGTGATTCCATCCGATCGTCCAAAGATCTGCCCCTCCCCATCATGATGCCCAAACAGCGTCAAAGCCACGAAAAATCAGCGATTTGGCGTGATTTCGGCGATTTGCTGCCGAACACCGTTTCAAGCAGTCAAAGCGTTTTGCGATGCGGTTGCTTCACGGTAAATTTCAATTGGGTAGGGGCATGCATCGAGATGGTGTGTGCATGACCTTCAGCTTTCATCCTGCATCCCGACCTCTCGTGTCGGTTGTCATGGCGAACTACAACGGTTCCGCTCATATTGAACGCGCCATGCGCTCCGTTTTGGCGCAATCGTTGGACAGTCTTGAATTGCTTGTCATCGACGATGCCTCCACGGATGAAAGCATTGCAATCATCACTCGACTTGCCGCAATTGACGGCCGCGTTCGTCCGATTTTCCAGCCAGACAACGGTGGACCGGGAAGTGCTCGGAACCGGGGGCTTGAACTTGCGCGAGGCGACTGGATCGCCGTGGCAGACGCAGATGACCTGTTTCATCCGAAGCGCCTCGAACGTCTCGTTGGGATGGCCGAGGCGCGCGGGGACGCAGCGATCGCAGACGATCTAATCTTCTTCTCCGACACGGCTTTTGGTGAAGCGAACCATCTTTTCCGAGGTGCGGAGTTGAAAAAACCTCGTGCTCTTTCTCTGGAAGACTTGTTGGACGACCGATTTGCCGGAATTCCGAACCATCTGGGCTACACCAAACCGCTTTTTCGTCGTGCCTGTCTCGGCGACCTTCGTTACCGGACGGATTTACGGGTTGGCGAGGACTTCGACCTGCTTCTTCGATTTGCCGCGGCAGGACACGAAGTGACGATTGTTCCGGAAACTTTTTATCTTTACCGGCGTCATGCTGGATCGATTTCGCACCGATTGTCCGCCAGGAATGCGACCGCCATGTTAAAGGCAATGGAAGACCTGCGTGACGCGATACACCCGCGTGCAGCTGATGCGTTAGGCCGACGCGTGCGCGCCATGCGAACATCAGTGGAAGAGGCTGCGTTGGTCGAGGATACCAAAGCGCTTCGGTTTGGGTCTGCGTTGCTTCGGGTTTTGAGAGATGTGCGAGCGGCGCGTCCGTTACTCGCCGCGGCACGACGACGTCTCCGACATAATCCTCGCAACGGCGATCCACGTTTGCCCACTGATCTCATTCTTCAGGCGGCTGAAAAGGATCAACTCCTCATCCCCAAAACGTGGGACGCTGCAATCCTTCCGGAGTTCGACAACATGTCTTCGGGTGAGCGCGCGGAGTTGACCGCCATTGCAGCATCGCCGGAGTGTACGATCCATGCAGGGGCGGATGTGAGTGAAGACCACTTGGGTTTGTTGCCTGATGCCACACGCGTGATCCGCTATCCGGCGCCCAGCCAACCGCTCGTCCACGTACGAACCCCGACCTACAAAAGGCCGGACGCGTTGCGGCGTGCATTGGAGAGCCTTCAGGCCCAAACCATCGAAGATTGGATTTGCGATGTTTACGACGATGACCCGGAACAGTCTGGCGAAGCCGTCGTGCGAGACCTGAATGACCCGCGCATTCGTTACACCGCCAATGCTTGGCAACGCTTTGCATCGGCCAATATCGACCGTTGCTTTACCCGGTTCAATCCGCACGGCGCGACGTATTTCTGCTGTTTGGAAGACGACAATCAATTGCTCCCCACGTTCTTTGAAGAGAACATCCTGACCTGCGAGTTGAAGGGCGTCGAAATCGTGCTGCGCAATCAATTTGTCGAGTATCATAGCGGCACTGACAATGCGCGGGTCAGTGAAGTTGGGCTTTTGGAAGAGAAGTTCGATGAGGGCATCTGTGATCCCGAAACCCTGCATCTTTCGCTTATGGCGGATTGGGGTGTTTCCAACGGCGGCTTGTTCTGGTCGTGCCGTGCGGTCAGTGATCTCGAAGTGGGGGTGCCTTGCAGTGCGGCCTTTCAGGAGTACCTGCGGACACGCGCCATTGTCGAACCGATCTATGTCGCGCTCAAACCTTTGGCGATCTGGGCCGAGAACGGTGAAAATACAGAGCGCGATCTTGGTGCCCGCATGGGGTGGTTGCGCCGTGAGTTGGGATTGAAGCGTTCCGCGCAAGCCCTGCGACGCCATGTATGGGCCGGTAGCTCCGCAACCGGTCGGCAGAGGTTCATTCAAGGTGCAGTATTGAATTATCCGGACGAAATGCGGGCCAATGGTTTGGTGAAGTCGCTGTTCTTCCGGAAGACCGGCACGCTCCTTCCATTCGGTGCACGCCTGCGTCTGTTTCTTCGTGGCGTGGCCATCCGGGTTGCGGGCAGGCCAATGCCTGGGCTCGACAGTTTCTTGAAAAGCAGGGGCTTCAGTCCTTCCGGTCGTGTTTGAGGCGGGCGGCTTTGGCGACAAGAAACAGAAAGTAGCCTATCTGCAGGATGACAATGAGGGCGAGAGCCAAAAAGGCTGCTCGACCCGCTCCGGTGCCAGCGGCAAACGCAACAAGCCCCGCTACAACGGAAATGATTACGGCCGTCAGAGCAAACTTTCCAAGTCGCAAGGGGGTAACCTCAACTCTTTACCTGGGGCAAACCTCCTGCCTAATCGTGAGCGCGTCAATGCGATTGCGTGAATGCGGCGCTCAATTTGGGTGAGAGCAATTTGACTTCCGACGATCAGGCGAAAGACGTTCGGGCACCACGGACACCTGTTTGCTGGAGTACGCCGTAGGCCTTGAGGCTCTTCATTACTGTACGGTTCAGAACGACGCCGGCTGTTTTTCTTGCAAGATCGGGATCGCTTTCCACTACATCTGCAAACGCGGCGCGGGGCGTTGTCCCCCAATCCGCAACAAGAACAACCGCATCGAGCGCGGTGAGGAGCGCGTTGACATCGGAAGAAATGCCAAGCGGCTGAGTGTCGAGCAGAATGAGGTCGTATTCTTTGCGGGCAAGACCCAGATGCCGTGCCAGGCGGAGCATGCCGGTCTGGCCTTCCGGTGCGCTTGACTTGAGATAGGGCAGGACATCTAGACCCGTCGTTTCAAGTGTGGTTACGCACTCGGAGAGCGGTGCCTTCTCGACCATGACCTCTCCAAGGCCAACTTCGTCGCGAAAGCCGAGTTGTTGGCTGAGCGCAGGGTTCTGTAGATCGGTGTCGATCAGGAGGGTGCGGCTGCCACCAAGAGCTGCGAATTGCGCAAGGTTGGCGGCAAGCGTTGTCCGTCCTTCGCCTGGGTTGATGCTGGAGATAGCTGCCACGCACCCTGAGTCTCCAGATGAGCGCTGAAGGCGCGCTAGAATGCCCTTCAATCGGTCGTTGTAGGGCAAGTCCGGAGCGACAGAAGGTAAGTAGAGGAGTGGTGCGAAATACTTCGGCGGCCCCTTCCGCTTTGGCTTCGATTGTTCCGCCGCCTGTTGCTCGGGCCGCTTTAGAAACGAGACCGTCGGTGGTCCCGCCTGCGTTTCAGCGCTGGTGACAAGTGGTTTCCGCAGCCGGCGGAGACGGCCTTTTTTGAATACTGGGAGATAGCCAAGGAACGGTAGCCCGGTGAGGGAACGGACGTCTTCGCCTGTACGAATCGAGGTTTCCCTTAATTCGCGAAACGCGGCAACTCCGATGCCTGCGATCAAGCCGAGGATCAGACCCGCGGCGAGCACACGCCACGCTTTTGGCAATGCGGGATCTTGCGGGGTGACGGCCTGGCTCAAAAGCCGGCCATTGCTGATGGGATAGGACGCTTCCATGGCCACGGTTTCCAACCTGCGCAGCAAAGTGGCATGGAGATCGTTCAGAGTGGAGACACGTTGCTCCAGTTCGCGCAGGCCTTGAGGATCTGACGCACGGTTTTCGGCTCGGAAGGCCGCCAGTTCGCTTGCGGCCTCGTCAGCGCGCAGTCGCACTTCGGCGATGTTTTCCCTTACCCAGGCCGCACCAAGGCTTGAGGCTTTCCGGTTCGCGGCCTGACGGTCTGCCAGATAGGCCTGAGCATAGGCATTGGCAATTGCTGTCGCGAGATCGGGGTCGTGGAGTAACGTACGGATTTCAATGGAAAAACTCCGGCCAACTCGCAAGATTCCTACATCATTCTGGAGCTTTGCGGCCACGGCCGTGATCCGGTCGGCTTCACTGGGTGGCACCCCGCTGTCCAAGGGGGTCTCAGACGCAAAAAGCGCCTTGGCGGTCGACTTGGCACGTTCCAAAGTTGATCGCGCCAGAGAGACAGGTTGCGCGATGAAATCCTGTTCCTCGTGGAGAGATAGGATTCTGACCACATCCTCGGCAAGTTGAAGCGAACGCAGAACCTGCATTTCGTTTAGAACGGCCGTTTCGCTTCTGAGTATCGGAAGGCCTGCGCCAAGTTGTTGTCCGGGGTCGGTTGGGCGCTCGTCAATGAGCACGACCGACGCTGCATAGTAACGGTCCGGGCTGGTCGCGAAATGAAGCGCGCCGGTCAATAGGCCAAGTGCCGCGCAAAGGATCAACGGCCAGCGTTGGCGCCGCAGAATGAGCCAAAGGTCAAGTGTGAGTTGCTCGGCGCGTACGCTCGTGCTGTCGCTCACTTGGTCCGCACGAGCGAACCGCGATATCCCCATATCAGTCATTGCGTCGCTCCGGTTTCGGTTGGGTCATAAAGTGTGATGGGGTGGGACCCAAACAGTCCCGCGATTGTTCCGGCGTGTAGAATACCCCTTAGGGCGGCGCCGTTTCTTCGTACCGTGTCCGGCAGAAGAAGCGTTGCGAGTGCCGCGCAATAGGCGATCTTAAGCGTCGCCAAGCTGATTTCGACGCAAAGCCGCGCGGTGCGTATGTGTTCGCCCAGCAATCGTCCATGGGTCTGACCTGACCTGAACCGACGCCTCGCGAGCCAAGCGAAGGTCGCTCGCGCATGGGGCACGGTCTCTCGAACGACGGCCTTCTTGGCCTCTGCAAACCGCGCACCTTGATGTGCGGCGTGCGTGAAATACGCCGTATCCTCGCCGCCGGAGCGACCAAGGCTGAGGTCAAAAGTCAGCCCTTCAAAGCTGGGGTCCGACAAGTCCATTAGAACATTGCAAGAGTACCCCGTCCGAATGCTTCCATTCACATAAACTGGATTGGTTGAATGTGGGTCCAGGCGTGTGATCCAATCCGGTGTTTCCGGGTCGTACATTGCGGCGACCGGGCCGAGTACCACGCTTGCTCCGGTTTCTCTTTGTGTCTCCAGAAGGTGCGTCAACCAATTCTGGTCCGCCACTTCGTCATCATCGAGGAAGACAAGAAATCTGGCTTCGGCCTGACGTAAAGCGCCGTTCCTTGCGATGGATATGTTCCCGAACGGGTAGTGGACGTAGCGGATCGGGATTGTCGCGCTGCGCGCCTGTTCGCGAACTATGTGCCCTGCCGAAGGCACGTCGTCATTGTCGATCACTAGAATGGAAAGGTCTGCCCAAGGGGGCACGTTTTGGCGCGTCACGGAGGCGAGTGCATCCGCGAGTTCCGGTCGGCGAAACGTGCAAATAGCAACTTCAACGGAGATAAGCGGCGGGTTCATAACGGCGTCTCTGCAGTGCGCCTTGGCTGTCTGAGGCATGTCGTCCAGAAACCCGAAGACCAGGCGATGTGCATGATCATCGCCATGGGGCCTGCAAGCAGAAGTGTCGGATCCTTTGCCCGGTATGCGAGCGAAATTGCCATGCTTGTGCAGTAACCAATCCAAAGTAGCAGGGGCAAAACGAAAAGAGTGTGAACAGGGGCGAGGAGGGCTGCGAGAACCAGAGGCAGGATCGCAATCACCTTGGCCTGTCTTGGTGCTGGTCGCGTCAGATGTTTCAACATGTTGCGTGCGCGCCCCGCACCATAATTGAAGTATTGTCGCGCAAGGGGGGCCCAACCTTCGCGTGGAAAATAGGTGACCTTCGTTGCGCCCGTTAGCCAGATTTTGTATCCTGCGGCGATAAGGCGGTGGTCTAGTTCGGCGTCTTCGTTGTGAGAAAAGTCTGGATCGTATCCGCCGACCGCACGAAAAGCCTCAATGTCCATCAACGCGTGATGACCATGATCCACGAAAGCGCCGCTGGTTTGCTGGCGATGTCGCGAACCGCCATTTCCGACGGGTGCGTTCTGGGCTGCTGCTATGACTCTCTGCCATAGACCCGATCCCCTCGCGTGCATGCTAACTACGACACTCGCTGCCCCTGATTGATCTGCTTCAGCCAGGAGGGTGTCACAATAATCCTCGGGATACGCACCGTGAGCATCAATACGGATGAGGTGTCGGGCGGTATTGCCGAACTTTTCCACCGCGAGGTTGACACCCGCACTTTGAACCCTCGCCGAATTCTGCAGCACATGGATGTTCGGCGCTTCAGCGGCCGCGGTTTTGGCAACTTCTAGAGTGCCGTCATGGCTGCCGCCGTCAACGATAACGACTATACCGCCTAACCGTTCGGCGGTTCTTTTCAATTGGTGCAGCATTGGGCCGATATGCCGGATTTCGTTCAGGCAGGGCACGACGATCAAAATACCGTCGCTATGGTGCGATTGGCTCACAACGTTGTTCCGCGTCAGGTCTTCCGCTTCGTTCCAGCGAACGGAAGAGACGCCACCACCCAACGACAGGCTCTCCATTTGCCGCACGTGCACAAGTATTGCGCAGACAACCTGCCATTCCTCGGCGGAATCTCGCCTCGTTTGAGACGAAGGCGGCGAAAACCGCTCCATTTCCGAGCGTTCCATGTATTGGCTGAAAACAGGTGGTGGCGTTCAGCCTTCGGAGGCTTTGCGGCTGATGTCTCGCGCAACCCTAGTCGTCCATAGCTTCAGCTTTCCCTATGTGGAGAAATTCACGCGTTGTCTTCACGACATACTCCGGCGGCACCTCGATTCGCAGGCGCAGCTTCTGATCGTGGACAATATCGACGGCGCGTCTCACGACGACGGAATGGTCTTCGTCATTGGCGAAAATTTTCCGGGCTTTCGGCGCCGGGCAGGGTGCTTTTACGCTTACCTAAACCTGTCCGTCATCACGCTTTTGGGCAGTCCATTTGCTGCCAGTTTAAATGGTTGTCGGCAGGTTTGGCGGAAACGACGAATGCTGCAGTCGAAACTGCCGGACTTCGATGTCGTGCTGGACTACTACCCTCAACAAACCGTTGTTTTGCAGGAGAAATTGTCTGTCCCAGTGCTCGGGTTTGATGTGGTCGTTCCTGCGAAGGATCGTGTGCCACTTTCGGATCGCGTTTACGATGTGTGCTTTGTTGGGGGCATTACAAAGCGACGTCGTCGGATCCTTGATGAACTCGGGAAGCTTGGGCTGCTTTTGTCGGAAGCCTCTGGTGCCCCCATCGAGGATTTCGCGGCACTCTCTCGCTGCTGTCTCAACGTTCATATGGAACGTTCGAACCATCTTGAAATCCCGCGGTTTCTCGCGGCGGCGTCTGCGGCCTGTCCAATTGTCACGGAACACAGTTTTGGGCTGGGCGACTTTGCCGTCGGCGATTTTGTCGATCGACGCCCGTACTCGGAACTTGTTTCGGGTATCGAAGAGATGCTTTCAAATGGCAGTCGACTGGCGGAGCGCGCTGCCGCTGCGCACTCTTGGTATGTCGACGACTACTTGGTCGCCGCAGAAAGGCGGTGGGCAGACCTGCTCGATCGTTTGGACTACCGGATGCGTCGTGGTCGGCTGGCTGGATGACTATTCTGCCTCGACCGGTTTCCCAGTTCCAGTCTACGAGGCGTGGCTTATATCGTTCGACCAGGTGACTTCTTCTGGCTGCCGAGGGGGAGTTCCGGTGTTCCTGGTTTCGAACCGTTCAGTTGCGATTTTCAGCAATTCAGTTTGAGACGTAAGTGCCTGCGCAGCGTGCGCGGTTGCTTCAAAGCTCTGTGCGGCGTCCCTTGCAGATTCATCAATATTTATCATGGCGTCATTTATGGCGCTCACGGCCATGGATTGCTCCTGCGATGACTTGGCAAGTCCATCGATGTCGCGCGCCACGCCTGCAATTGTTTCGGAGATTTCCGTCAGTGCGTTTCCAGCCCTGTCTACGAGTGAAACCCCGCGATCAACTTGTTCACCCGACTTGGAAATCAGGGCCGAGATCTCCGACGCCGCTGTTCCCGCGCGCTGTGCCAGGTCACGCACCTCCGAGGCAACGACTGCGAAGCCTCGTCCTGCTTCTCCTGCACGTGCGGCCTCGACGCCCGCATTCAATGCGAGCAGGTTGGTCTGAAAAGCAATTTGGTCGATCACGTCAATGATACGAGAGATCTCCTGGGCGGATTCGGCAATTTCGCGCATGGCGTTTACTGTCTCTTGGACAATCGAGCCTGAACGTGAGGCTGTCTCCTGGGCGGATGCTACGACTTCATTCGTGGACTTGGCGTTGTCGGCCGACGCGGCGACAGAGCTTGCGAGCTCGGTGATGGTGGCGGCTGTTTCGTTGAGTGTTTTGGCCTGATGCTCGGAGCGCTTGCTGAATTGCACAGCCGCGCCCGATACGGCTTCGGCTTCAGAGTGAATTCGCTCCGAGCTTTCAGTGATCTGGCCAAATGCCGTTTCCAGTTCGCTCACAGCGACATTGTAGTCCTGTCGAAGCCTGTCGTTTTCGCCATCAAACGGTTGATCAATCCGGACGCCGAGGTCGCCTTCGGACAGGCGTGACAGGGCGCTTCTCAGTGTCGACACAACTCTATTCTGAGACGCGATGATCTGACCTGTCGCCTCTTGCGCTTTGGCAAGCTCCGCTTCACTGGACGTGATGTCCGTCCCAAGAAGCACGAAAGCATACAGCCGGCCAGCGTTGTCTTTGATCGGATTGATGCTTCCATCCAAAAGCGCTGACGTCTCTTCGTGTCGGACTATGAACTTGCCTCTGTATCCACCCATGCGGACAGCTTCCGCCCAGATGTCTTCTTCATTCGCGCCACGGACCAGCTCGGTTGCGGTTCGGCCAATTGCAGAGCCGCCGAGGACATGTTCCAGGTTGCCGTTCATTGCCGTCAGACGCCCATCTTCATCAAAGTCGGCGCGGAGGGCTGATTTCTCCAGCGCTTCGAGAATGCCAGAGGTCGTTTTTTCCTCGGTTATTTTTCGGAACTCGAGAACATAACCTTGCCTGCCTTCTTCGCCTTCCAGCGCTTGAACAGAAAGACCGACAATCTCTCCGGCGTGTCGAAACTCCGATGAAAGTGGATATTCTGAATGCTCCAAAGTTTTCGGTCGTAGGGCGCCGGCCGCCAGGAAGTCGAGTATGTTGCCGACTTTGGCTTTGTCCGCGACGGACGGATCAAGTTCGTTCAGGAACTCCTCGAAGGCCAAGTTTTTCTGGGTAATGGCGAGATTGGTGTCACACATGACCTGCGCTGCGGAGGATGACTGAAATCCCGCCGCATCATAAAAGGCCGCGTCCGATGCGACCTTTGCTTCGGCCAAACTGTTGCGAAGGCCTTCCAGCGATCGAGCAAGTGCGCCTATCTCACTTCGCTTCTCCGTGCCCGGTACGGGCGTAACCAGATCGCCATCTGCCATGCTCGCAGCACGCATATCCACAGCACGCAGTGGCATCCCGATTGCCGCGCGTACAGCGAACGCCGAAACCAGCACCAGCAGAAACAGGCCCAAAGACGTACTGATGAGTTGCTGCTGGCGCGTTTCAGCGATGGTCGCCAGAAACGGCTCCGCAGTCCAGACTGCCGTGAGAACGCCGGCAGCTTCCGACCCGGGAGCTTTCTGGATGGGATAGGTCTGGATCAGGCCAGACTCTGTGCTTTGGGGCGCTCCGTCCTGCAAGACTTCCTGAGCGGCGCGGCTGATTTCGCCCAGCCTGTCTTCCGCGAAGCTGTCCTTCGGCCACGTGATCGTGGTGCCGTCACGAGTCGTAACAAGAAAGCCAACCAAGAGATTTGTGCGTTCGGTGGCTTGGGCAAGAATGGCGTCAACATCTTCCAGCCTGTTGAAACGCAATGGGCCAAGGAGCCGTCCGGCGACACTGGCCGTTTGCACTTCCGCTACAGCGGCAACGCCCCGCTGCGCGATGCTCTGCCCGGCTCTGTCACCTTGGTAGCTGACGAAAGCCGCCAGAACACCGCCTGAGACAACCAGTATCGCGATGATCTTGAACGAGATCTTGTGAACAAATGCTGGCAACTTGTGTCCCTCAAATTTTAACAGGGGGCGTTTCCACGCTGTTAGAGGAGCGCCTCCGCATCGACGCCGACGGTCATGGCTCCAATCGGTTCGCCGGAGGCTGGATCGACGATCGTGATTGAAATCTGACCCTGGTAGGTCTGGGTCGATTCATCGAATTCGACGTCGCCCAGATGGCTTGCACCTGCACCCAAACTGTATGTTTTTTGGAATTTTGCCTCGTCGCCCTGCCAGTAATCGGACGTGATGTTGCTTGCGGCGACATTCAGGCCCTGAGCATCCATGATGAAAACCTCGGTGATCATGCCGCCGGCGCTTTCCACCTGTTGCCGAAGATAATCTGATGCTGGATTGGTCATGACCGGTTCGATGGTCGGAGTGTTCGAAGTGCCGACCTCAGAGCGCCAAGCACTGTCAAGTTGATCGATCGTAGCCTGGTCGAAGCTCCCGGTTCGCGCATTCTGGGCGATGATCGCGGCAACGATGGCTTCCGACTGAGCCCATCCCATGATCTCCGTGTCGAGATAGTTCTGCATCGCAGGTGCGAATTCGTTTGCTTGCGCTGACAATGTGCCTGCGAGAAGCGCCAAGGCTGAAAGTGTATGTCGCATGGTTTCTGATCCCATTGTGTCTATGCACATGGTCTCATAGCGGGACGGTATTGACGGGCGGTTAAGGCAGATCGGCCCACCGGTTTGGGTCAGATTTGCTCACTCGGCGGGAGCAAAACCCGAGATCAATTGGCGCAGCCCGAAAGCGGCACCGATGAAAATCGCGACGAAGGTAACCGGTGCACTGTAGGCCAGAACGGAAAAAGCAGAGATGCCTTGTCCGACGCTGCAACCTACGGCGAGGATGGCGCCCGCGCCCATGAGCGCGGCGCCTGACATCTGGCGTCGCAATTCGCGCGGGTCTTCGCAGGCCTCCCACCGAAAATGGCCCTTTGAAATCGAGCCGAGCGCCGCACCTATGATGACGCCGACCACCGACCCGACACTGAATGACAGCTCATTTCCGGAAGCCGTCATCGCGTAGTAAATCGTATCCCCGATCGGGGCGGCGAAAGTGTGAGTTTCGATTGGTTCATTGCCAAAACCGGTTTGGGCAATCCATGTCGAGCCGATCCATCCGGAGGTGACGGCAAGACCAACCACGACGCCCCAGAAGATATGGCCGGGCGAAGTGAGCATGTCTTTTTTGGCAAGCGAAAGAGCGAGTATCACTCCGCCCACAATTAGCCCCGTGGCGCCGAAAGAGAGCCCCAAGTTCGCGGCGAGTTCGCTGAAGCCCTGTGGTGACGTCGCCTGCGTTTCAACCGGGAAAAGCCACACGCGAGCGTGGGCCAGCGGGCCAGACATGACGACATAAGCTGATAGCCCCATGACCAGAACAATCACGAAGGATCTGAGGTCTCCTCCACCCAGTCGGGCCAACGCGCCGTAACCACAATTGCCTGAAAGAGCCATGCCGTAGCCAAAGATCAGTCCGCCGATGATGGTCGCAGCAGGGTTCCAGACCCGGTCAAGATAAGTGATATCGGTGCCGTTCACCCAATCTTGCGCCATCGCGAAGTGAGTGGTCAGAATCGCGGTGCCGATGGCAAGGCCCCACATCCGCATGCGACGATCGTCGGAAGAATAAAGAACGTCTTCGATCGCGCCGAGTGTGCAGAACCGGCCGACACGTGCCGCAAGCCCAAGTGCAAGACCGCCAATCAATCCGATCAGCGCGGCGGAATTCGCTTCGCCGAGCGCGTCCAACATGGCTTTCCTCCCTTGAGCCGGGAGCGGGCGTCCCGGTCAGTCGTCGTCCGACCGACAGAACAGGTCGTAGACGACTTCAATGATTTGCCGAGGGCGGTCGTCTGTCAAGCTATAGTAAATCGCCTTACCCTCGCGTCGGGGTGTCACCAAGCCTTCCAGGCGGAGCCTTGTCAGTTGTTGTGATACCGCGGCCTGACGGGCGGAGAGCAAGTCTTCGAGTTCGGTAACCGACTTTTCTCCACTGGCAAGATGGCAAAGGATCATCAATCTTCCTTCGTGGCTGATCGCCTTGAGAAAGTTTGATGCGGCCTGCGCGTTCTTGACCATCTTTTCCAAGTCTTCGGCGCACATGTTCGGGTCGAAGACGGGAAGCCGGGATTGGCCAGTTGTCTCGATGGAGGGTTCCACAGTCATCGATTTACCCCGTCGGTTCCAAGGTGATCTGAGCGTTTTCGAACATCATTCCAAGCAGGCCCCAAAAGAAATCTTCTCCAGGATAGCCCTCGATACGACCAACTTCCTGGCCGTCTTCGACCAGAATGAAGGTCGGTGTGAAGTGCACGCGGCGCTCGAAAATGACGTCCTCGGGCTTTTCGCCGTGCAGATCGTATCGCACGAGAGGCGCGGTACGCCCTTCGGCGGTTTTCGGATAGATATCAGCAATTTCTTCGTTCCATCGTTCGCACCATACGCAGCCGTGTTCTTCCGCCATGAGCAGAATTGTCTCGGCCGGAGATGCGAAAGGCAGCGACGCGATAAGCGCGGCAAGGATGGATGTAGTCAGTTTCAATTCGGCACCACGATTGACGCTTGGTTGCGTCGAACATAATCTAATATCTGAATATTTCAAACCAGAAGGATCGCGAACGTGTTCGATGTCACTTTTTTCGGCGCGTTTGTGGCGGGTTTGCTGTCTTTCTTGTCGCCATGCATATTGCCCATTGTGCCGTTCTACCTGAGCTATCTTGCCGGTGTCGGCATGAACCAGATTTCGGCTGACGCCGAAGTTTCACACTCGATCCGACGGCGCGCTTTCCTCGCCGCTTGCATGTTCGCGCTTGGCGTCATCGCCGTATTCATGGCGCTCGGAGCCACGGCTTCGGTCTTTGGTCAAATGGTCCGGGACTATTTCGACATCCTCCGCTACCTCGCTGCGGCTGTCATCATCGCGATGGGGTTGCACTTTCTCGGGGTCATTCGCATCGGCTTCCTGTATCGCCAGTTCCGCGCCGAGGCCGGCGAAACATCGAATGTCAGCCTGATCGGTGCTTTCGTGATCGGGCTCGCATTTGCCTTTGGTTGGACGCCATGCGTCGGTCCCGTTCTCGCAGCCATCCTCTTTATGGCAGGTGGACAGGAAACCGCGGGGCAGGGTGCTGCGCTCCTCTTTACTTACGGCGTGGGGATGACAGCGCCCTTCATTCTGGCCGCACTCTTTATTGCACCGTTTATGCGGTTCATGGCGCGGTTCAGGAAACACCTCGGAACGGTGGAAAAGGTGATGGGGCTTTTGCTCATCCTTTTTGGCGTGCTGATTGCGACCAACTCGATAAACTACATTGCATTCTGGATGCTGGAGACGTTCCCCGTCTTCATGCGCATAGGATAAACTTGGGAGGACACGATGAAACGCTTACTTCTCGCACTGACCACAGTCTTGTTTGCTTCTGTCGGACAAGCAGCAGAACTCGGCGACGACGGTCTACACAAGACCGACTGGATGCGAGACACGTTCAAGGACCTTTCGGAAGACCTTGCGGAAGCCAGCGACGAAGGCAAAAGGCTTCTTATCATGTTCGAGCAGCGGGGCTGTGTTTACTGCACCAAGATGCACAAGGAGGTATTCCCCGACCCGGATGTCGAAGCGATGATTGAGGACAACTACTTCGTCGTACAACTCAATCTCCACGGAGATGTCGAGGTGACCGATTTTGATGGCGAAACTCTGAGCGAAAAGGACATGGCGCGGAAGTGGGGGATTCTTTTCACGCCGACGCTGATGTACATTGATGAAAGCGTTGAAGACGGCCGGACCGCCCCGGAAGCCGCTGTCGCGATGATGCCGGGCGCATTCGCCAAAGGCACGACGCTCGATCTGATGACCTGGGTTCACGAGAAGCGGTATCTGCTTGACGGCGATGAGGATTTTCAACGCTATCACGCGCGTCGAATTCAAGAACGGAACGATGGCAACACAGACTGAGACATGAAGAAATTCAGTTAATTGAATTTGTTGTTGCGTTATCGCATTTGTGTGCAGTAGCATGCAGCAGAGTTTATGACGCTTAGGGAGGGCGCATGACACGAATGGTAGCAATCGCCGCTGCGACAGCCACCTGGATCGCCGGAGCGGCAATCGCAGAGATCAAGCCAATGGAAGTTGTCTTTGAAGATGGCGCAATCACGAAGTCGCTGAGCGGAGCCGCGGGGAATCCCGACGTTGGTGCGGACATCATGAACAAGGGGGCAGGGAACTGCATCGCCTGCCATCAGGTGACGGCTCTGGAGCATTTGCCGTTTCACGGCGAAATCGGACCGTCGCTTGACGGAGCAGCGGATCGTTGGACTGAAGGCGAGTTGCGCGGGATCGTCGCAAACGCAAAGGAATGGTTCCCCGACACGATGATGCCGGCGTTCTACAAAACCGAAGGCTTTGTTCGTCTGGGCAACGCCTATACCGGGAAAGCCCATGAGGGTGACGTAGCCCCACTGTTGACCGCACAGCAGGTCGAGGATGTGGTGGCGTTTTTGATGACGCTCAAGGAAGAGTGAGGAGAGAGATATGGAACTGACACGGCGACAAATGCTCGTCACGTCCACTGCTGCGCTTGCCAGTGTGGTAGGACTTCCGGCCTTCGCGTCGGCGACAGACGATCTGATAGCGGAACTCACCGGCGGTGCCTCGCTTGGCTCGGGTGCGATTACGCTCGACACTCCGGAGATCGCTGAGAACGGCAACACCGTTCCTGTTTCTGTCACTGCAGAGGGCGCGAAATCCGTAACCCTTTATGCTGACGGCAACCCGGTCCCCAACGTGGCGACTTTCAATTTCGGTCCGCTCAACCCTACGCGCAGCGCGGCTACACGTATCCGTCTGGCGAAAACCCAGAACGTTGTCGCTGTCGCGCAGATGGAAGACGGCTCGTGGCAGATGGCGAAGAACGAGATCAAAGTGACCATCGGCGGTTGCGGCGGATAAGAGGAGAAACGAACAATGGCAAAAGGTGTTAAACCCCGCGTCAAGGTCCCGAAGTCTGCCGCTGCTGGCGAGACAATCACGATCAAGACGCTCATCAGTCACAAGATGGAAAGCGGTCAGCGCAAGGACAGCGACGGCAACCCCATCCCACGCTCTATCATCAACCGCTTCACGGCCGACTTTAATGGTCAGAACGTGATCGACGTGACGCTGGAGCCGGCGATTTCGACCAACCCGTATTTCCAGTTCGATTCGATCGTGCCGGAATCGGGTGAGTTTACGTTCACCTGGTATGACGACGACGGTTCGGTTTACACCGAAACCAAGTCGATCAGCGTGAGCTAAGGCGAATTTTAGGGAGGATCGCCTGTGAGAAAGGTAATAATGACAACGGCTTGTCTGGCGCTGTTCACAGCGCCAGCGTGGGCTGGCCCGGATGAAGACAATCTCGTCATCAACGACGAGACCGAAATGATAACAGAGGTTGCCGCTCCGGCGCACTTGGAAAACGTGGATACAATCTATTCGGGTTGGCGGTTCCGGACAGACGAAACGCAAGCGCTTCAGTTGGATGATTTCGACAATCCGGCAATGATCTTCGTCGACCAGGCCATGGACCTCTTCAACACCGTCGACGGGAGCGAGGGGAAATCCTGCGCATCTTGTCATGAGAGTGTGGAAGAGTTCAAAGGTCTATCCGCATCGATGCCAAAGGTGGTCGACGGCAAGTTGGTGGTGATGGAAGATATCCTGAACACCCATCGTGCTGATGTCATGGGGGCCGAGCCGTGGAAATGGTCTGGTCCTGAAATGCAGTCGATGGTGGCTCTGATCGGGCTTCAATCGCGCGGCATGCCTGTGAACGTCAAGATCGATGGCGACGCGGCCCCGTTCTGGGAGCAGGGCAAAGAGATGTACTATACCCGCTATGGTCAACTCGAACTGTCCTGTGCCAATTGCCACGAGGATAGCTATGGCAAGATGATCCGCGCGGACCATTTGAGCCAGGGCCAAATCAACGGCTTTCCGACCTATCGTCTTAAGCAAGCTCGGCTGATTTCGCGGCACAACCGCTTCCGTGGCTGTATCAGAGACACGCGTGCGGAAACCTTTGCAGAAGGTTCCGATGAATTCCGGGCGCTTGAGCTTTATGTGGCTTCGCGCGGAAATGGTCTGTCTGTCGAGACACCGGCCGTTCGTCAGTAATCAGGCGCCCGCACTCCTGATGGGGTGCGGGCGTTTTCATACTCAACGCATGCACAAATGCGAATTTGATATGGGAATGCCAGCATGATCTCGCGTCGCGACTTTCTCCAAGTGGGCATGGCGGCTTCGGCTATCGTCGGAGGCTCCGGCTTTGGTAACTGGGCGCGGTTGGCGGCTCAGCAAACTCTGACACAGGATCAGCTTCTGCAGTTCGACACGTTTGGAAATGTCTCCCTGATCCACGTGACGGACATCCACGCCCAGATGAAGCCAATCTTCTTCCGGGAGCCGTCGGTAAACCTTGGTGTCGGTGAAAACCTGGGTGCCGTGCCCCATGTCACCGGCGCAGATTTCCGTAAACTATATGGGATCGCGGATGGATCGCCCTCGCATTATGCGTTGTCCTCTGGCGATTTCGCCGCGCTCGCAGACATGTATGGCCGCGTAGGCGGGCTCGACCGCGTCTCTACCGTCATCAATGCAATTCGTGCGGACCGTCCGGATGCGCTGCTTTTGGATGGCGGTGATACGTGGCACGGATCGTACACCTGCTATCACACGCAGGGGCAAGACATGGTCAACGTAATGAATGCGTTGAAGCCCGACGCCATGACGTTTCATTGGGAATTCACGCTCGGGTCGGAACGTGTGGCCGAGCTGGTGGAGAGCCTCCCCTTTGCCGCTCTCGGTCAGAATATTTTTGATGCAGAATGGGACGAGCCGGTACTCGACCTGTTCCCGCCCTACACGTTCTTCGAGCGTGGCGGCGTGAAGATCGCCGTAATCGGTCAGGCCTTTCCATATATGCCGATCGCCAATCCTCGCTGGATGTTCCCGGAATACTCCTTCGGGATCCGCGACGAAAACATGGCAGCCATGGTCGAGGAAGTCCGCGCGGAAGGTGCTGAATGCGTGGTCGTGCTGTCTCACAACGGTTTCGACGTCGACAAGAAGATGGCCGGAATCGTGCCCGGGATCGACGTCATCCTGTCTGGTCACACCCATGATGCTCTGCCGGAGCCGGTACTTGTCGGCGAGACGATCATCGTGCCTTCCGGTTCTAATGGAAAGTTTGTGAGCCGCATCGATCTGGATATTCGCGATGGGCGCATGATGGGCTGGAAGCACAAGTTGATTCCAGTTTTCTCGGATGTCATCCAACCTGACCCTGAAGTCACGGCGGTGATCGACGCTGAACGCGCGCCCTATGAGGACACGCTGAAAGAGGTGATCGGCACCTCCGACACGACGCTTTACAGGCGCGGGAATTTCAACGGCACCTGGGACGATCTGATCTGCGATGCGCTGCTTTCCGAGCGGGACGCCGAAATCGCGCTTAGCCCCGGTGTCCGCTGGGGACCGTCCGTTGTGCCAGGGCAAGAGATCACTCGCGAAGATATTTGGAACGTCACTTCCATGACGTACGGTGAGGCGTACCGCACTGAATTCACGGGTGAATTCTTGAAAGTTGTTCTGGAAGATGTGGCCGACAACATCTTCAACCCGGACCCATTCTTCCAGCAAGGTGGAGACATGGTTCGCACCGGTGGCCTTGGCTACAAAATCGAAGTGAGCAAGCCGCAAGGCGAACGCATTTCGAACATGACGCTTCTGTCAACCGGAGAGCCCATTGATCCGGCGAAAAATTATGTCGTCGCCGGTTGGGCTAGCGTGAACGAGGGCACGGAAGGCCCTCAAATCTGGGATGTGGTGGAAAGCCACATCAAGAAAATCGGAACGGTCTCTCTCGAGCCAAACAACAGTGTTGAGGTGGTAACATGAACAGCACGACACGACGTGGACTTCTGAAGGGCGGCGTCGCGATGACTGCCGGGCTGGCCGCAGGCAAAGCCAGTGCGGCGGGTCCCGATCCATTGATCACGGAACTGCAGGACTGGGCGAGCTACACGGGCGCGGGGGTGGACGAGACACCGTACGGCATGCCGATCCGTTTTGAGAGCCATGTCGTGCGCCGTAACGTCGAATGGCTAACGGCATCGCCAATCTCGTCGATCAACTTCACGCCGATCCACGCGCTCGATGGGACGATCACCCCGCAAGGTTGCGCGTTTGAGCGACACCATTCGGGCGCGATTGAGCTCAGCAAAGATGACTACCGACTGATGATTAACGGTCTCGTCGATCGCCCGCTTGTCTTCACGTATGACGATCTTGAGCGGTTCCCGAGGGAAAACCATGTTTACTTCTGTGAATGCGCCGCCAACACGGGGATGGAATGGGCCGGTTCGCAGTTGAACGGCGTCCAGTTCACCCACGGCATGATCCACAACATGGAATACACCGGCATCCCGCTCCGCACTCTGTTGAAAGAAGCGGGCGCCGACATGTCCGCGGACAAGTGGGTCTATGTGGAAGGCGCCGACGCCTCGTCGAACGGCCGATCGATCCCCATGGAAAAGGCCCTGGATGACGTTCTTGTTGCCTTCAAGGCCAACGGTGAAGCATTGCGGATGGAGCACGGATATCCGGTTCGCCTTGTTGTCCCAGGTTGGGAAGGCAACATGTGGGTCAAGTGGCTGCGACGTGTGGAAGTCGTTGATGTCGCTGTGGAAAGTCGTGAAGAGACGTCAAAATACACAGATGTCTACGAAGACGGCACGGCCCGCAAATGGACTTGGGTTATGGACGCAAAAAGCGTCATCACGTCCCCCAGCCCGCAAATGCCGATCAAGCACGGGGCAGGACCTTTGGTCATTTCTGGCCTTGCCTGGTCCGGCCACGGCCAGATCACCCGCGTCGATGTCTCGAAAGATGGCGGTATCACCTGGGAAACGGCGCGCCTGGGCAAACAGGGCGATACGAAGGCTCTGACGCGTTTCTATCTCGACACGACTTGGGACGGGAAGCCGATGCTCCTGCAAGCACGCGCCATGGATGAGACTGGTTACGTCCAGCCTACGAAAGATCAACTCCGCGAACAGCGTGGCGAGAATGCTGTTTATCACAACAACTGTATCCAGACCTGGTACGTCAGCCCCGAAGGGATCGCCGAGAATGTCGAAGTCTCCTAATTTTCTGATCCCCGCTGCCGGTGGCGCCGCCCTTATCCTGGGTGTTGGCTATGGCGTTGCAACCAACCAGTACACGAGCAGCAAGCTCGATGTGATGGAGCTTCAGGTCGAACAGGCTCAGACAGCGGCGACTGATGCCAAAGCCGTTGCTGAAGCAGAGGTCGCGCGTGCCGCCGAAATGGAAGCGAAGGCCAATGAGGTGCAGGAAGCCGCGCGGATTGCGCTCGCTTCGGCAGGGGGCGGCTCTGTCTCAGAGCCGGCTCCACTTTCAGACGGATATGGTCTGGGCCGACTGGCTTTGCCGGAAGAGATTGCTGCCTGGGACGTCGACGTTCTGCCTGATGGCCGCGGATTGCCTGAAGGATCGGGCAATGCGTTTGATGGGGAAGAAATTTTTGCCGAGAAATGCGGTTCTTGCCACGGCGATTTCGGCGAGGGCGTCGATAACTGGCCGGTTCTTGCGGGTGGTTTCGATACGCTTGCAGACGAAGACCCGGTCAAGACAGTAGGCTCTTACTGGCCACACCTTTCAACGGTGTACGACTACATCTATCGCTCGATGCCGTTCGGTCAGGCGGGGACACTTACGCCCGATGAGACCTACGCAATCGTGGCCTACATCCTCTATTCCAACGACCTGATCGATGATGAGTTCGAGCTAAGCCACGAGAATTTCGGCGAATTCGAAATGTACAACGCAAATGGCTTTGTCATCGATGACAGGCCAGAGCTTGAATACAGTCAGTGGCGTGCCGAACCTTGCATGGAAAACTGCAAAGAAGAGGTGCAGGTGACCATGCGGTCCGTCTTTTTGGTCGAAACGCCGCCGGAGGGTGGTTCGAATTCGGTCATGAACCATGCGCGCGATGAGGCGTTGCCATCGTTCACGTCCAGCGGTGCGTCATTCATACCGGCCAGCACCGCGCCCGCTCAGGAGGTTGCCACCGCGGCACCGGCAGAGGAGGCTCCGACGGAAGCGGACCAGGGTGTCGATTTGATCGCTGCCGGCGAGAAGGCCTTCAAAAAGTGCAGCGCTTGTCACAAGATTGGCGACGGAGCCAAGAACGGTGTGGGGCCTCATCTCAATGCACTGATGGGCCGTCCCATTGGTGGTATCGAGGGTTTTAAGTACTCCAATGTGTTCCAGGCCGCGGCCGACGAGGGGCGTGTTTGGGACGAAGAGAGCCTTGCTGCGTTCCTGGCCAAACCGAAAGAGTATTTCAAGGGAACCAAGATGTCCTTCGCAGGCTTCAAAAAGGAAGAAGATCTCGTGGCAATAATCGCTTACCTCCGTGAGGTGGGCGGCTGATGTCTTCGAGCGTTTTCCTGTCAGGTGCAGGAATAGCGGCCCTGGTTCTTGCCGGGGCCGTTGCCGTGGCGACCGCCAATCGGGACCGACAGGAATTGGCCACTGCAGAGGCCGCCATTGGTGCGGTGCATGCGGAGCGCGATGTTCTCCGCGCAAAGGTTTCTGAACTGCAAGAGACGGTTCAGGAACATGCGGCGCTCGAAGAACGCATTCGCGAGTTAGAGGCTGCGCTTCAGGATCGAGATGCGGCTTCTCAGACCGCCGAAGACGCGGCTGAAGATAGTGAAGACGACCCTGCGACGGTTCTGGCCGGGATAGGCGATGCCGAAAATGGGAAGACACTTTTCCGTCAATGCAGCGGTTGCCATGAAATCGGTGCTGGAGCTGAAAATGGCGTGGGGCCGCATTTGAACCTGTTGTTCGGGCGGAAGGCAGCCAGCATCGACGGATACCGTTATTCGGACAGCCTGATGCGCGCCGCCACGAATGGTTTGGAGTGGCACGCGGACACCTTGTCAGACTACATCGCGGACCCTCGCACATTCGCGTCCGGTACACGTATGAGCTATGCGGGCATGAAGGACGACGCCGATCGCCGTGACCTTCTGGCCTTTCTCCGCATCTATTCCGACAATCCGGCGGACATTCCGGAGGCCGACCCAACGGCGGTGGGAACCGATCATTCTGTAGACCCGGAGATCCTGGCGATCGCCGGTGACGCCGAATACGGCGAGTACCTTTCGTCAGAATGCACGACATGCCACCAGGCGAGTGGGAGTGATGATGGCATCCCATCTATTGTCTTATGGCCAGAGGAAGACTTCGTGACAGCCATGCATGCCTACAAGGAAAAAGTACGACCGAATCCGGTCATGCAACTCATAGCAGGACGGCTATCCAACGAAGAGATTGCGGCGCTCGCCGCGTATTTCAAAGACCTCGAAGAGTAGAGGCATTGGAGCAAGGGAGGCTCACATGAAACTCAACAGAAGATCATTTGTAGGTGCAATTGCCGCATCTACGTTGGCCGCACCGATGGTGCGCGCAGGCGGTCATGGGACGCCTCGTGTTGTAGTGGTTGGCGGCGGTGCCGGTGGCGCCACGGCCGCGCGTTACATTGCGAAGGACAGCAAAGGTGCCATCGACGTCACGCTGATCGAGCCGACGCGAACCTACTATACCTGCTTCTTCTCCAACCTTTATCTTGGTGGTTTCAAGCAGATGGATGACCTTGGCCATAGCTACGGCAACTTGGCCAGCGCCTATGGCATCAACGTCGTTCATGACTGGGCCGTGGGCGTCGATCGCGATGCCAAGACAGTGACGCTTGCTGGTGGCGGAACGGTTCCTTACGACAAGCTGATCCTCAGCCCTGGTATCGATTTTGTTGACGGTTCGGTTCCTGGCTGGGACCTCTCCTCGCAAAACGCCATGCCTCACGCGTACAAGGCGGGATCGCAGACAGAGCTTCTGAAAGCTCAACTTATGGCGATGCCAGAAGGCGGCGTTTATGCAATGGTTGCCCCTCCGAACCCGTATCGCTGCCCTCCCGGACCCTATGAGCGGGTGTCGATGGTCGCGCACTACCTGAAGCAGAACAACCCGACCGCGAAAATCCTCATTGCGGATCCGAAGCCGAAATTCTCCAAGCAAGGTCTCTTCGAGGAAGGTTGGGAGAAGCACTACGGCGGCATGATCGAGCGGATCGGTCCCGACTTCGGTGGTGAGAACACCAGCGTTGATCCGGCGGCCATGACGGTGGACATCGATGGTGACGTCAACAAGGTCGACGTTTGCAACGTCATTCCGGCCATGAAAGCTGGACGCATCGCTGAAATTGCAGGTGTAACAGACGGCAATTGGGCTCCGGTAAACGCAGTCGACATGTCGACGAAGGCGGATCCGGATGTCTACGTGCTTGGCGACGCAAGCCAGCAGGGCGACATGCCAAAATCCGGCTTCTCGGCCAACTCGCAGGCGAAAGTCTGTGCCAACGCGGTGCGCGGCGCGCTCACCGATAGCCGTGTTTTCCCGGCCAAGTTCTCGAACACCTGCTGGTCGCTGATCGACACGAACGACGGTGTGAAAGTCGGCGCGACATACGAAGCGACGGATGAGAAGATTGCCAAGGTTGACGGCTTTGTCAGTCAGACCGGCGAGAGCGCAGAACTGCGGAAGGCAACTTACGAGGAATCAGAAGGCTGGTACTCCGGTATCACCGCTGACATGTTTGGCTAAATAGTCCTCGAAAAGAACCAAGCGCGCGTCTGATCTATATCAAGGCGCGCGCTTTCTGTTTCTGCTCTCTTGGAAAAAAGAAGGAAGATCAGAATGATACGTACAATAGTTCTCGCCCTCGCGCTGTCTTGGCCAATGGTGGCTACTTCGGACGAGGTGCGCACCGTTTCTTTTGACGGCAGCTTTGAGGATGCCACGTTCTCCGTCGAAAGCGCCATCGTGGATCGTGGTCTTGTCATCGACTTGGTCAGCCATGTCGGCGAGATGCTGAACCGCACGGGTGCAGACGTCGGAAGCGACAAGGTGTTGTTCAAGAACGCCGATATCTTCGTGTTCTGCTCGGCGGTGATCAGTCGTGAAGTGATGGAAGAAGACCCAATGAACCTCGCACATTGTCCTTACGGGATATTCGTGGCGGAGACCGCCGACGGTGTGATCATCGGGCGACGCGACTATCCGGATGGGCCGATGGAAAAGGTGGAGGTATTGCTCGACGGGATCATTGACGAAGCGGCGGGTAGCTGACGCGCAATCGGACGTATGGATTGTGTGAGTGCAATGCCATGATCGAAGCCCTCATGAGTACAATTGGCGATGGCTGGACCTTGGTTCTTGCCGGCGCGTTGGTTGGAGCGATTTTTGGGGCGGCCGCGCAGCATTCCCGATTTTGCCTCCGCGCGGCGACTGTTGAAGTTGCGGAAGGCGCTCTGGGTCCGCGGCTCGCGGTCTGGCTTCTTGCATTCTGCGCCGCAATTGTTGTCGTGCAAGGAGCCATACTTTCGGGGCTCTTGGATGTTGGAGAAGCGCGTCAACTGGCGTCCAGAGGAAGCCTTTCGGGGGCCATCATCGGCGGGACACTGTTCGGGGTGGGAATGATCTTGTCGCGCGGTTGCGCCAGCCGGTTGTTGGTCCTTGCGTCGACCGGAAATTTGCGCGCGCTGGTCACCGGCCTGGTTTTGACGCTTGTTGCACAAGCATCCCTGAGAGGAATTCTCTCCCCGGCAAGAGAGGCCGCCTCCGGCATCTGGGTTGTCGAAGGCGGAGACACGCGTGATCTCCTCGCATATCTTGGCTTGTCGTCAGGCACAGTCTTTTTCGTTTTTCTGGCGTTGCTGGCCCTTGCATTCGGTTTCGCGCGTGCGCGACACGTGGCTTTGAGCCACGCCATTGCCGCGCCGATCGTAGGCATTGCCGTTGGTCTGGGCTGGGTCCTTACCTTCGCGATCGCGCAAAGCTCGTTTGACGTGGTTCCGATTTCATCGGTCACATTCACTGGCCCCTCGACAGATACGCTGATGGGGCTGGTCAATGCGCCAGAACTGCCTGCGAGCTTTGGCGTTGGCCTCGTTCCCGGCGTTGTATTCGGCGCCGGCGGTATGGCGATCCTGTCAGGTGAATTTCGCGTGGAACGGTTTGGGCCGGATGTGCCCATGGAGCGCTATCTGATCGGTGCTTGCCTCATGGGCTTTGGCGCCATGCTTGCCGGTGGTTGTGCCGTCGGCGCAGGCATATCCGGCGGCTCGATCTTTTCCCTTACCGCTTGGATTGCCGTGTTTTCCATGTGGGTGGGCGCGGTGACCACCCACTGGTTGCTGCGTCAGAGGACCGGTCAGGCGGCAGCTGGGGCGGTCTGAGCGCGGAAGCCAACGCTTGCGGCTTTCGCGCCCACAACAATGGCCCCAAGAGCAACAAGGGCTGCGATGCTGCCGGTCGCCGATCCCGAGAGTCCGGCTCCCACGGTGCATCCACCGGCCAATACGCCGCCCACGCCCATCAAGGTGCCGCCTGCGATGTAGCGCAGTGTCTCGCTGCCACTTGAGAAGCTTTGCAACTTCAGCTCTCCTCTGGCCGAAGCGCTTAGGAAGCTTCCCGTCAGCACGCCGCCAATGAACCCAACGCCGAACCCGGCCGGGATCGCGGTTGAGGCGATGACCCAGAACAGACTGTCAGTCCAAGGCAGTGTAAATGCAGCCGTCTGGACCGGTAGAGGATCAAAATCGTCGAAGAGAAGCACGCTTGTGGCGATCCAACCAGCCACGGCCACAAGACCAACCACAGCGCCCAGCACGACGTGTAACGTCCGCGGACGTGCGGATCGGATCAGATAGCCGGCAATAAGCAAGACGACCAAGGCAAGCCCTGGAAGCCCGAATGGGAGCTCGGCGACAGAGCCGATGGGCAACTCCACATTGAGGCTGCCGAGCGAAGTGCGAACAGGTGCTAGCACCCCTTTGATCGTTGCATGTGCGGCGACGGCGAAGGTCAGCAGAACAAGTGCCGCACGCAGGTTGCCCGTGCCGGACAAAACAGTCAGGCGGGAAACGCAGCCACGGGTCAGAACCATACCTGCGCCGAAAGCCAGCCCGCCGATCAGGATCGCGGCGATGGGCAAGGAGGACGATAGAAAGCGGTGATCCTCAATTGCGACCAGCCCAAAAAACTGTGAAAGTGCGAAACCGACAATCGCCGCGGCAAGGCCCGTCACCCAAACTGCGCCAGCCGAACTGCGTTCGGACACGTCTCCTGCGACTGCGCGGCGCAGGCAGAACCGTGAGATTTGTGCTGCGACACCAAAAATCAGGCCAAGGATCAAACCGGCGATCAAATGGAGGCTGCGAACTTCGCCTCCGAATTCCAGCGTTTCGAGCAGCATCTTTGGTATCCCATTCCAATTCCTGAATGGGACATGCGTTCGCAAATGACAAAGGTCAATGCTGTCGCTTGGAACGAATTTGCTGCAAGCGCCTCATGATGAGAACAGTGTTCTCGATTGCTTGGCTGGCGCGGACGTGCGTCCACAGGAGGACGCCACTTGCGTCCATTGTTCCTGAATCGAGGTTTGCCTAGCAGTCCGCGCAGGTTTTGAAGCCGAACACGCGGTAGAGCGGGCAGAAATTGACAAGCGCTGTGACTACGAAGATCACACCGAGCCAGCCCCAGACACCAATCGTTCCAGTGAGTGCCAAAACAATCATCAGGGCTCCAATCACCAAACGCGCGATTTTGTCTGCGGAACCCATGTTTTTCGCCAAGTTCATCTCTCTCTCCTATTCGAATTCCATTTGTTCATAGACCCGACCTGCATTTCTCGTTGCCAACTCCTCGAACGTGTCGAGATGCGAGAATGGCGACTGATCAACGTAATAGGCCTCTGCTAGGTCTCCACCATTATCCAGATGTTCGCCGATTCTTGCCCTGAGCCAGATCAAATAGTCGCGAGTATACCGGCGCACCTGTGCCATGTTCGTAGGATGGCCATGGCCGGGGATCACATAGGTTGCGTTTAGGGGCTCGAATTCAGTGTCCCATGTCTCAAGCCAATCAGCAGTATAGGTGTGTTCGAAGATCGGTAGGAGGCGCTCGTGAAACGCCATGTCGCCCGCAATCACGAGGCTGTGTTCGGGCAGCCAAACTGAAATGTCGCCGGGTGAATGCGCAGGGCCGAGATACAGGACTTCGATCCGGAAATCGCCCATTTCGACGACATGTTTGTCCTCGAACGTTTCGGTCGGCCCGGCAAGGAACGTGCCTTCGGCCTTGTCGCGATTATACCGCTTCATCCCTTCAAGCAGTTGCGCGCCATATTCATCAAACTCTTCGGCTGCATCAACATGTGCGAGTATCGGAACGCCCAGTTCTGCCCAGTAGGAATTGCCGAGCATCGCATGGCCTTGACCGTTTTCATCGATAACAAGCTTCACCGGTTGATCCGTGATGGTCTTGATTTCGTCATGGAGAGCCTGAGCCAAAACATAGGCCGCCCCACCATTGATAACGACCACGCCATCGCCGGTAACGATGAAGCTCAGGTTGTTGTTATGCCCGGTGTTCTCGTACGTTGGCGGGGCAGTGGCACCAATTGCCGACCAGACGTTGGGAATGACTTCCACGGGTTTCTGATAGAGGGGCGAACCGGGGTATTGGTCCGGGATATCCTCACTTGCGACGGCCCCGGTGACGCTCAAGGCGAGCGCAGCGAGCCAGCGCATCAGGCGTCCTCCGCAACAAACATGTAACCATCCTGATCCGTTTCGACCCGGCCGATGCCATTTCCTGGCAGATGGAAGCCGATCGCGAGCATTTCAGTCTTTGCGAGTTCTGCCAACAGACCAACCCGTGTTTGTGCGGCAAGCTCCGGGTTCTGATCACCACCAGAAAGCCAGCCGGGGCGGGCAAAATTCAAATGTGCATTCACGACCGCGTCGCCAAGAATCATGGCCGACGTCCCGCCTTTCTCTGCGAGAAAGCTCACATGACCTGGCGTGTGCCCAGGGGTGGCAACGGCGGTGAGGCCGGGCACAACCTCATCTCCGTCATTGAAAGTGCTCAAGTTGTCGACCATGGCTTCAAGCCTACGGGTGGCACCGACGGCGAACATCTGGCGGTTCTCTGGAAGGCTTTCGACGGTTGCGGGATCCATCCAGTAATCGAGTTCTGCCTGTCCCATGTGCAATGCAGCGTTCGGAAAGGCGATCTCATCAAAATCATCGAGGATGCCCCAAAGGTGATCCGGATGACCATGCGTGAACACAACGTCGGTGATGTCTTCGGGAGCCACGCCTGCAGCGTCGAGGTTCTCGAAAAGCTCGCCTGCGGTCGGCAGAAACTGAGTGCCTGAACCGGCGTCGACAAGAACAGTGCGATCGCCATTCCGCCAAAGGGTAACATTCAATGGCCGGGCAGGTGCATCCCCTTCGGAGATGCCGAAACGGCTCGTCAATGCTGCCAGTTCTTCACCTGGTTTGTCCTTCGGCAAGGAAATAGGGAGCGCGATTGAACCGTCGCTTATTGTGATGAGCTCGGCATCCCCCATTGAAAACGCGTGCGCCACGCGCGGTGCGAAGGGCAGGGCGGCGACGCCCCCGATGAAACTCCGTCGATCCAGCATGCGACCTCCCTACTTATTCTAAAATTAGAATATGATAATCTGGGCTTCGACGCAAGCTCGGCTCCAAATGTAAAAAGACCGCCGGGTGGGAGGAGCCCGGCGGTCATTCAACAGGGAAATGGGAGGCGGTTATGCCGGTTCAAGCATTCCTTTCGCCTTGGCCAATTCCTGCATCTTCTTTTGCAGTTTCTCGAACGCCCGCACTTCGATCTGGCGAATGCGTTCACGGCTGACGTCGTACTGACCTGACAGCTCTTCGAGCGTCACTGGATTTTCCATAAGACGCCGCTGGGTCAGAATATCCTGCTCGCGTTCATTCAGAACCGACATTGCTTCGGCCATCATTTCGCGACGGATCTCAAGTTCATCCCGTTCGGCATAGTCGCCAGCCTGGTCGGCATCTTCGTCTTCGAGCCAGTCCTGCCATTGGGCCGCACCTTCGCCATCCGCCGAAATTGTGGCGTTGAGCGAAGCGTCACCACCGGACAGGCGCCGGTTCATCGAAATGACCTCGTCCTCGGACACGTTCAGATCATTGGCGATCTTTTCGACGTGTTCGGGGCGCAGATCGCCGTCTTCCAAAGCACCGATCCGAGCTTTGGCTTTACGGAGGTTGAAGAACAGTTTCTTCTGTGCGCTGGTCGTGCCGAGTTTCACCAGGCTCCAAGACCGCAGGATGTACTCCTGGATCGAAGCGCGGATCCACCACATAGCGTAGGTCGCAAGGCGGAAGCCCTTTTCAGGGTCGAAACGCTTTACAGCCTGCATAAGACCGACATTCGCTTCCGAGATCACTTCGGCCTGGGGGAGGCCATAGCCGCGGTAACCCATGGCGATCTTGGCAGCCAGGCGCAGGTGAGACGTGACCATTATATGGGCCGCCTCAGTGTCCTGATCTTCCACCCAGCGTTTCGCCAGCATGTACTCTTCTTCTTTTTCCAACATGGGGAACTTACGGATCTCTTGGAGATACCGGTTCAGCCCACCTTCGGGGGAGGGGGCTGGAAGGTTTGCATAGTTTGCCATCGTTTTCCTTTTCCCTGTTAACGCCGATGTTGCGACGCTTAACATATCTGGTGAACTACTTAGTTCAGTTCAAGAGGTGAGCGACAAAATTTTCTATGCCGCAGGTCTGAACAAAACATTACTCCTCCACTCGGCGGGGACCACTCACGGGCGTGTGCGCTCACGAGTTCGTGCACACTCTGCGATTTTCATTGCGGCTTGGTGCGCAGGCGCGCAGATCAGCCGTAAAAATAGCTTAGCCTTATTCACTTTGCTTCGGAATTCTTAGTATTCGTCGCTTAAATATGCAAAAATGCATAATTGGCGGTTCGAAGTTTGAAACAATAGAGCATGTGGGTTGGCCCTGTTTCTTGTAACAATCACGCAGACGCGAGGGATTTCACCCTTTCAATGACGCCGTCAGCCTTTGAAAATCTTCAGGCCACGGCGCGGTGAAATCCATTTCGACACCTGAAACAGGATGCCTGAAGCCCAGCGTTTCGGCGTGGAGCGCCTGACGTGGGAAGGAGTTGGCTGCTTCTGCCCAAAGCGTATTCGCTTTCAGCCGCCGCCGCCCGCCGTAAACGGGGTCGCCGATCAAGGCGTGCCCAATATGACTCATATGAACCCTGATCTGGTGGGTTCTCCCGGTTTCCAGTTCGCACCGGATCAGCGCTGCATGTCCGCCAAACCTTTCTTCCACCGAGATACGTGTCACCGCGTGCCGTCCACCTGCAAACAACACGGCCTGGCGCTGCCGGTCCGTTTTGTGCCGCGCAAGTTGTGTCGTGATCTTGATGACGCCGCCCGGCTCAAAACTCACACCTCGGACCCCATTGAGTCGCGGATCCCCCGTGTCCGGTACTCCATGGCAGACTGCGAGGTACCGCCGTCTTGCCGTGTGCGCCGCAAACTGCTCGGCCAATCCATGGTGTGCCGCGTCGGACTTGGCGACGACAAGCAACCCGGACGTATCCTTGTCGATCCTGTGCACGATCCCCGGGCGCTTTTCGCCACCGACACCTGAAAGCGTTCCCGCAAAATGGTGCAGCAAGGCGTTGACCAATGTCCCTGTCGGAGAACCGGGAGCAGGGTGCACGACCATGCCCGCGGGTTTGTTGATCACGATCAGATCGTCATCTTCATAGGCGATGGTAAGCGGTATGTTTTCCGCGACGATGTCCACGTCCGCAGCGTCCTCGACCAAAATCTCGAACGCATCGCCTTCCCGAACCTTGCGTCGTGGGTCGGTGATTGGCGCTCCGTCGAAGGTCACCGCCCCTTCCTCCAAGAGTTTGGCCAGTCGCGAGCGTGACAGATGCGCCTCCTCTGGCACATCGCGGGCCAGAGCCTTATCAAGACGCGATGGCGGATCAGCGCCGATTGTAACAAGGATGGTGCGGGACATGGAAAGTGACGGGGCTCCGGACGCGAAAACGCTTCGCTACTTGAAGGCGCTGGTGACGATCCTGACCGTCACGATGATTTTGGGTTTTTTAACCATCGTCGGACTCTTTGTCATGCGTTTCACCGAGATGAACCGCGTGGAATTGCCGGACACGATCACATTACCCGACGGATCCGAAGCCACCGCATTCACCCGTGGTGAAGGTTGGTTCGCGGTTGTGACGCAAAACGATGAGATCCTGATCTACAGCCGGGTTACGGGAAACTTGCGTCAACGCATTCAGGTAGAGCCGGAATAAGGGAAAGCGGCCACCGCAATCGCGATGACCGCTCCCCTGAGACACGGAAACCCCGACGCCGGGAGTGCGACGCCGGGGTCCCCGTGGGTCTCTGAATTGTGGCCCGACCGGAAGGCCGGGGGTCACACATTACTTGTTTTTGCCGAGTGTTTCGACGGCGTCAGCGGAGTAGAACTCGTTGAAGGCGATGCGGCCGTCGCGGTTCGTGTCGAAGACGCGCAGGTCGTTTGCGCTGGTGCCGGGGTAGACCGCCTGCAGTTCTGCGAGCGA
>JAJDZT010000041.1 GCA_022824525.1 Silicimonas sp.
GGATAACGATCTGTTTTGCGTTTATACGTTTTGCGGGCGGTATCAGTCCAAGGCACAGTCGATCCTCCGTTCTGTGTTTTCAAGAAACAGAGAATCACAACTTGCTGGTATCGCTCAACTACTTTTCGGTCAGGCTCTTAATGACGTGACCAATAGCGCGCGCGCCATTCCAGCTTGGGTCCGAAATCATGACCTTCTCCTGAGCGACAGCGGCGCTTCCGGAAAGAAGGGCGGCCGTGATGGCCGTAGTCTTCAGCAGATGTTTCATGAGTGTACTCCCTATTGATTGGTTCTGCTTGGCTAAATGCGACTGAAGGATGCCCGGATACCTCGCAGGATCCGGTCAATCATCATCGCGACAAGAGCAATTGCGATACCGGCAAGAAGACCCTTGCCCGCCTGCGCATCGCCCAAAGATTCAGTGACAAGTGCGCCCAATCCGGCCGCACCGATGAAAGCTGAGATAGTCGCCATGGAAAGGGCCAGCATGATCGTCTGGTTGAGTCCCGCCATGATCGAAGGGATCGCCATCGGCAATTCCACCTTGCGCAAGAGCTGTCTTTCCGATGCGCCGAAGGCCAACGCGGCTTCCTTGGTGCTTTCCGGCACCTGAAGGATGCCAAGAGCTGTCAGCTTTACCATCGGCGGGATCGCAAAGATGACGGTCGCCAAAACGGCGGGCGGCTGCGATATGCCGAAGAAGGCGACTGCGGGCACAAGGTAACTCAATGACGGAATGGTCTGCATGACATCCAACACAGGTTCAGTGAACCAGCGAAACCACTTGTTCTTTGCCATCCAAATACCGACGGGCAACCCAACAAAGACACAGATCGCTGTCGCCACGACAACGAGCGCCATGGTCTGCATCGCGATTTGCCAAAGCTCAAAAACGGCAAGGAAGGCGAGTGAGCTGGCCACAAAGATCGTCGTCGCCGTTCCGGTGTAGGCCCATGCCAGGGCTACGAACAGGAAAGCAATGACGGGCCAAGGCGTCTGCATGAAAGCGACTTCCACACGGATCAGAGACTGACGCAGTACGTGCGTCATGGCATCGAAAATTCCGGCATATTGTGCGCGGAGGTAGTTGATCCCCGTGTCGATAGCCTCGGCGTTGTAAGTGAAGATATTGATGCGACGGCCTTCGATCGCCGGACTTTCCTGGATCAGAACTTTTGTTGCGTTCAGATCACCAGCGGCGATTGCTTCTTCATCCGGCACTCGACGATAGCGAACCTCAGGTGGAGCTTGGAAACGCGCCAATGTCGGGAAGTCGTCGATAAGCGCACAATCAAACCGATCTTTGGCCGAGATCTGCTGGAACTCCGTCACGGTTTCAGCTTCACGACCCAAATCCCGCAGAGCTTTCCGGGCTGCGCTTCGTTCCGTTTTTTGCTCATCGGTCGGATTTTCTAAAGCATCCAGGCGATCAAAGGTGGCTTGTGCCTCAGTGACCCGGTCCGCAAGCGTCGCGCCTAGCGCTCCCACATCGGGCAAGTCAAACTGGAGCATTAGGTCTTCGACCGTTTCAGCCATGCGCACCTGGTTCAAACAAGCACGTTCATCGAGCCGCAATTGCGTCGCACGGTAGATCGTCAACGGGGCGCAGATCGCAATGATCAGCAAGCCGATAAGCACGCGCTTTGGAGCCGTGCCATGGGCAACCGAATGATCGATCCGCCATTTCTGATATTGCCCGTAGTACCAGCGGTTGGCCTGGCTCCCCATCCAGAGACGACCGCCAAGAAGCAATACCCAACCAACGACTGTATACGTGCTGATCCACGAAGAGTAGCGCGCGATCAAGGTCCGGTTGGCATCAGGGTCCAACTGCGCCTCCGCCAAGAGCGGTGAGAACTTCACCACCTGCATCAGGCACACGATGGCGAGCACATCGATGGCAAGCGAAATCCAGAACATCAGCCAGACACCACGCCATGCAGCCCAAACCCAGGGAACGAGAAGACCCCAGATGTTCATGTTCCAGCGTGGCAAGACGCCCTTCTGAAATCGCTCGAAGACGTTTCTGAAGTACGGCTCATTTCGTTCCACAAAAGTGGCAACGCTTACGTCACGTTCGAGAGTTTCAATTTGTTCAGCACCGCTCATGCGCTTGCCCCACCTTGCAAGCCCTGTAGAAGAGTGTCTTTGGTCACCACGCCAACAGCTTTGCCGTCTGCCTTGATAACGACTGGCTTCTCGGTTCCGGTACTCAGGCTCACAAGTGTGTCCAGATCATCCTTCGGCCTCGCCTCCGGCGCGCCTTCGGGTATCGGACCATGTTGCTCCGGCGACACCATGATCTTTGAGGCGGAGACGAGTTTCAGCCTTGAGATACCGGCAACGAAATCAGCCACATAGTCGTCCGCGGGCGACGTGACGATGTCCTCCGCGGTGCCAATCTGAACGATCTCACCGTCCTTCATGATGCCAATGCGGTCGCCCATGCGGATCGCCTCATCGAGGTCGTGCGTGATGAACAGTGTCGTCTTCTTCAGGTTCACGCTGAGGCTGAGAAATTCGTCCTGCAGGTTGCGCCGGATCAATGGATCGAGCGCGGAGAAGGGTTCGTCCATCAGGAGGATCTCGGGATCGGCTGCCAAAGCACGGGCAAGGCCCACGCGCTGTTGCATGCCTCCCGAGAGCTCGGACGGAAGTCTGTCCCCGTAGCCATGGAGAGACACGATTTCGAGGGCATCATCAGCAGCTTTTGCGCGCGTGTAGCCGTCCATACCGCGCAGTTCCAAAGCAAAGCCGATGTTGTCTCGCACAGATCGATGCGGAAGAAGCGCCATGTTCTGGAAGACCATCCCAATCTTGTCAGCACGCAAAGCTCGCAAGGCTTCGGATTTCATCGCGCCAATGTCTTCGCCGAGGATACGGATTGTGCCCGCTGTCGGTTCGATTAGTCGGTTTACGTGCCGCACCAAGGTCGACTTGCCGGAACCGGAAAGCCCCATCAGGCAGAAGATTTCGCCTTCGGCGACCTGAAAGCTGGCATCCTTTACACCAACGACAGCATCAAAACGCTCGAGGACTTCGGCTTTACCAATCCCTTCGGCTTGGATCGCTTTCATTGCCTCGGCCGAGCGACTGCCGAAGACCTTCCAGACGTTTTCCAGCTCCACAACCGCGCTCATGCTCGGGCCCTCTCCCGCTTCGGGTCAAAGAACGGGATGTCGCAGACTTTGGCAGTCAGCCGCTTCATGCGACCATCCAATTGGCCGACCTCAAGTTCTGTGCCTGTCTCAGCGAATTCGACAGCGAGCCTCGCCATCGCAATCGCGCATTCGAACATCGGCGAGCGGGTTGCGGAGGTCACGACGCCCACTTGGCGTTCACTGGACCAAACCGGCGCTCCGTGAGCTGGCACGTCATCACAGTCGAACATCAACCCTCTCAGTCTCTTTCTTGGCGCGGCTGCGTTTCGGGCCAGTGCGTGTCTTCCAATGAAGTTCGTCTTTTGGAGATCAACGGCAAAACCCAAACCCGCTTCAAAGGCATCTGATCCGGCTGGGAACTCCTGCGTCCCAGCAAGCCCTGCTTCGATCCGTATGGTGTCGAGCGCGGCAGACCCCATCGGGATCAAGCCATTGTTTGCGCCCGCGTCGATCAACCCGTCCCAGATCGTGATGGCATCACTCTCAGCGCAGAAGATCTCGTACCCCAATTCTCCGGTGTAACCGGTGCGAGACACCATAAACGGCGCGCCCTCCCGATCACGAAGCCGCGCGACACTGACGCCAAACCACTTCATTTGGTCGAGCTCGGGCACATGCGGCTGAAAGAACGCAACTTTCCGCAATATTTCTCGCGATTTTGGGCCTTGAAGCGACAGGTTCGGCAGCGATCCCGCCAAATCATGGATACGTACTTGAAACCCATTGCGGGCCACCAGTTTTTCTAGCCAGCGGCCGCTTTCCTCATTGCCACAACACCAACGGAATAGTTCAGGAGCCAGTCGGAACAAAGTTCCATCATCGATAATCTCACCGCTCTCGTCACACATAAGCGAATAGGTGCCCCGCCAAACCGCAAGACGCGCCACATTGCGTGTCATTGCCAGTTGCAGGAGCTTCTCTGCATCCGGGCCGACAACGTCGAATTTGCGGAGGCCGCTCATGTCCTGAAGCGTCGCCGCTTCACGGCAGGCCCAGTATTCACCTGTCGTTCCATGGGTCGGAAAGGACACTGGAGACCAAAGGTCGCGCGCAGGTGCGAAATGGTTGGTCAAGGGCTCAAGACGTTCGTGAAATGCAGAGTTTCGACTGATGTTCACAGGACCATCCTCTTTTCTGCGGTACGCCACAGCCCGTTGTAGTCGCGTCTCTGGTTTGTAAATTCGGACGTGAATGTCTGTCGGGTTCCACCCGTTAATGGGATCAATGTCGTCCGGGCAGGCAGTACTCACGCAGGTCAAGTTCTCCAGCGCTTCCATCGCAACATAGTCACCTGGCCTTGAATGGGATTCTTCCGTGAGGATCTGTTGATGCTCATCGAGCCAGGTATTCCAGAAAAAATTGATCGCCGGCCACGCAGCCCGGCGTCTGATCCCATAAGGTTCCAAGGCGGCTGAAATGTTGTCAGAGCAGTTTACGTGCCCCGGGAACCCGCGTTCCTCGTATCCACGGCCGGTACACGCCAGTCCAAACGTATCATGTCGCCCGCAGGTATCCTGCACGACGCGCAACAAAGGACGCATATCTTCGTCGAAAAACTTGTCGAGCAATCCGGGGGCTGGAAAGGCACGGCGAACCATCGATCGCGTCGCCGTGCTATCGATCATCTTTTCATAACCGCGATCAAGTGCGTCACTGCGGAGCGCCTGAAAATCCGAGCATTGCTGCCCAAAAATGTCGATGATTTGAACGGTCTCGCCCTTTCTAAGTTCATATGCGAGCGCGGTGCCACGTTGGACGGTGAACTCTTCCCTCACCTCACCGAGTGGGGGCGGAAGTTCCAAACCCTCCGAGGTGGTTTGACGAGTGAAGGTTACTGTTCCGACAGACAATCCGCAGACCAGATCATCCGCGTTCTCCAGACGAACAATCCACAGTGTCAGTGCATGAGGTGCGCGGATGACGAGCGCTTCGCCTCCACTCTTCAGGCGAACCCCAAAAAGCGCTTTCTCAGGATCACCACCATTTGCCACCAACCAGCCGACAAGTCGATCGCTTTCAAATTCGGCGCAGGGAAGTTCCTGAGTTGGACCGAGCTTTAGGTCACTCTCGATCCTCCCGCCATCCATTGAGAACGCGAGCAGCAAGATCCGATCCGACACGCCTGCCCCATCGACGGACAGCAGATCGCCTTCCCGTAACTCTACGAGCTTAGCCTCTCGCGGGGCGATCGAGATCGGTTTGGGAGCATCGATTGCAGGAAAGCCAGCGAACCTGCGGCCGTCCGCGAGGTGCCCGATATTGGAAAAGGATGTAAGTACTCCAGTCTCCAAAAGTCTCCGCCCCCAAGAGTTGCATTCACCTTGCGCACAGTGTTTGAAACTAGTTACATGAGTCAATACTGTTGTACTGTCGGAGCATTTTTTTTAGTCAGGACAAGTGCGCACGAGGTCTCCAAACAATAGATCGAATGTAAGGGATGTGGCCAAATTGGCCGGAGTCTCCGTAGCCACCGTCTCGCGTGTACTCAACAAACCAACCGTTGTTTCCAAAGCCACGCGAGAGAACGTCGAGCGCGCCATCGAGACCTTGAAGTTCGTCCCAAGTTCTTCGGCACGCGCTATCAACTCTGGCCGCACCCGACTTGTAGGAGCACTGATCCCAACGCTTGATCACGCCATATTCTCGCGGTTCATCGACGCCATGGAAGTGCAGCTTGATGCATCGGGTTTGTCTTTGATTGTTGCGACAACAGGCTATGACGCTGACCGAGAACTGGATAAAACCAAGCGGCTTTTGAATATTGGCGTCGAGGGACTCATTGTTTCAGGAATCGCTCGCGCCGACGGGTTTCAGGAACTCGTCGAACGGCATCAGGTGCCAGTTATCGCGACATCATGTTTCGAGCCCGACCACGGCATTCCAAGCATCGGATACGACAACTTTCAGGTTGGAAAGGACGCCGTGGACCATCTGCGGTCGCTCGGTCACTCGAACATCGCAATCTTGTCCGGACCGATCGCGGACAATGATCGTACGCGTGGAAGACTGAGCGGCGCATTGACTGCCGGCGAAGCTGTGCAAACGGTTTTGGAGGCCGAGCTAAGTTTTTCATCTGCCGCCGAAACCTCACGGAAAATTCTTACAGAAACGCCAAACGTCACTGCGTTCCTCTGCCTATCAGACGTACTCGCTCAGGGCGCACTGCTATATCTTTCCAAAATTGGCGTTCAGGTTCCGCGAGATATCTCCGTGATCGGAATTGATGACCTCCCATCTTCGGCGAGCTTCAACCCTCCATTGACCTCTATCCATCTTCCTGTGGTGGACATGGGGAAGGAAGCGGCTGCGGCAATTACCCAGTGGATCGAAGCGGACATAGAGCCTTCCAGCAAGAAACTCGAGGCCGAAATCCGCGACCGAGGCTCCACAATTCAAGTCTGATCGTCATACAGGCAAATTGACTCCGACCCCACGAAAACTGTCCACTTCATTCGACGAGCGACGGCGGACGCGAACAGCATATGCAGAAACATAAGCCGTTCAAACAACTCGCTAAGAGCGTTCGGCACCTGTCGGGTCGATGGCTCAGACCATCTTTGCTACGCATCGGCGGAAAGGCCAGACGGTTCTGCGTAATGATCAAACTGTTGAACGATCAGGAGGAATTACACCCGAAAAGCGTTGAGGATTCTGCGCCTGCGCGCCCCGAAGACAGGATTGGAAAAACGCGTTTCGAAGAAAATGGCCGCCCGGGTTCGGGCGACCAGAAATTGCAGATTCTGAAAAAATAGCGTCGTCGAAACACCCTATTGCAGAGCGCCGAGACTTCTTGCCCGATTGGGCGACAATCGTAGCGTTGCCTCGTAAGCGGACTGTGCCTCTTCGGTTCGGTGCAACAGGCTCAACATGTCTCCCAATAATTCACGCGCCGGAAGAACGTGGCCCGGGGTTACAGGGCTCTTGCCGATTTCGTCCTCGAGTGCGGCAGCGGATGTCTGGTGGAGAAGCGCCAGTTCCGCGTTCCCTTCAGCCAATTCGATCCAGGCTTCTATGGACAAGATCTGACCTTCGGCGAGGCGCGCCCAGTAACCTTGATCACGTTCGAGCATCGTTTCGCGAAGCGAACCCAGCTCCTTTGCCGCTTCTTTGGCAGTAGTCACGTCATTGTTGCGTGCTGCTCCAATTCCCTTCGCAAACCGGTTCATTGCGACGGCTTGAGGGAACTTCTCCCATGGAATCGTGGGGTGCATATCTGACGACAGCGCTGCCGCTTCGCTCCACCTGTCCCGCTCCAACAGAAGTCGCACAGGGGCTGCTGCCAGCGCATAAGCCCCACCGAAACTGACTTGGTGGTTCTTCATCGCCATCATCTCATCCACGAGCCGTGTCGCCTCGTCGTACTCGCCAATTTGCAAAAGGCCGTAGACCATATAGTCGATCGCATGGACGTAATGCGTCTGCAGCACCTCGCCCGATTGCTCCAAAGCGGCCTCGGCCGACCGACGATTGAGGTCAATCGACTCCTGCCAATCACCTGTTCGCGTGAAGATGTGCGCGGGCATGTGGAGCGCATGGGGGGCATTCGGCGCGGTCTTGTCGTAAATCTCAGCATAAGGCCTGCCCCGCATCTTCAGCGGAGGATTGTCGTAGGCGTGGATTGCGTAGTGAATGACGCCCGGGTGGTCAGGTGCTTTAGCGTGTAATGCATCGAGCGCATCACCGACATCGGAGAGAGCTTCGATCCGGCCCGGCCCGCGAGGTGCAATGGTGATACGTGCGAGGGCAGCCAATGCCGCAGCATCAACGTTTTCGGGATGCTTCGCACCTGCTGCGATCTGAGCCTTGGCCCACGAAGTGAGTTGTGCACGATAGCCTTCGATACCCGGCGCGTAGAAGGCTGATGCGGCTGCAATCATATCCGCTTCGATGCCCGAGCCAGACGTCATCTTTACAAGTCGCGTCGCAGCAGCTTGACCGCGTTTCGTCTCGGCTTCGGAGGGAGTGCCCGGCCACAATGGGTGAAAATTGGACATTGCAATACCCCACTGCGCCATGGCGCATTCAGGGTCATCGCTTGCAGCAGCATTGAAGCGTTCTTCAGCCTGAATATACATCATGTTGTGGAGCAAGTTCAGGCCGTCATGAACAGACGCAGCAGCCTCATCCGAGCAGGACACCGCAAGACTCGACCCCATAGAGATGGACGGCAAGACCGAACATACCGTCCCGAGAAGAACTGCAAATGCCTTGGAAGCAAGGTTTGGCATGGAATTGTTCCTTTCCGAATACTCATGTTTGATTGAGCGTGTGGCTCTCCTCTAGTGCAGGCTCAAAGGCATTGTTTGTCTTGAAAGGAGTCTGAAATTCTCCTGAAATCAGGGCTTTACCCTAAAGCTCACTGTTCTCGCTTTAGATCTTCGAATCCGTTAGCCTTTCTAACGGAGGGAGAACGTCCGAATGTTCGGAAGCGCAGCCAAGGAAATCGAAAAGCTCCGTCTCGGCGACGCAATCTATGTTTGGCGGGATGGGCAACTTCAAGACATGCGCGGTCAGGACGTTCCACTCCGTGCGAAGTCGCTAAAAATGTTCTCTGCACTTCTGTCCGAGCGTGGAAAGATTCTGACCAAGGATCGACTTTCGGAAGTTGTCTGGCCAGAGACAGTGGCGACAGACGAGAGCATCGCCCGCTGCATCGCGGACATTCGAAAAGCTCTGAACGATGAGCAATACAAGATCGTACAAACCTATCCCAAACAGGGTTATCGGTTGAACGTCGACAGCGTCGATGCAAATGAGGGCATTACCCCGCCTCGTAGTATGTTTCCCATCTATGGGACGCTCGTCACCGTCCTCCTGTTGGCCTTTGCGACGGTTTTCGCGGCGCGCGACACGCAGCCAGAAATTGAAACACCGGCAACATTGTCTGCGTCGACCAAGCTGAGGGACACGGTCGCGATCCTTCCCTTCGTTGACGCCGGGGACGACAACGGCTTCCTGGCGGCTGGGCTCTCCGATGATCTCGAAATCCACCTTGCCGAGATGTCCGGCATTCGCATTCTGTCCCGGGCACAGACCGGGGTGGCTTCAAACTCTTCGATGTCCCCGTCAGAACTCGCACGCACAATCGACAGCCGCTACATCGTTCAGGGCAGTCTGCGCCGCGATGGCACTCAAATCGCGCTGTCCGTACAATTGATCGACGGCATCGATGGAGCGACGCTTTGGGCTGACTTGTACGAGGGCACTCAGGACGGTTTGATCGAGTTTCGTGACGCTGTTCCCGATGCATTGGTCAAAGCAATGTCCCTGGAACTGAGTGAACGCGACCGACAGAGATTGGCACATCAGGACACAAGTCATCCCAAGGCGCTCGAACACGTCATGCACGCGCGGCGTGAACTCAACATGTTTACGTTCGAAGGAAGCCTTGAAGCCGAAAAACTGCTGCGGAACGCGATGGCGCTCGACCCGCAATATGCCAGAGCCTATGCGGAACTTGCATCAGCCTATGCGATCCGTCTGGAAAACGACTGGACCGTGCTGTCAGACGCCGACACGCAGAAGGCATTCTACTTCGCGGAACGCGCTTTGGAACTCGACCCTGAGCTTTGGTTCGGCCACTACGCACTCGGGCGCATGCACTCTGTCGCCAAAACCGGTGACACGGAGCTTGCCCTCCGCCACCTGAAAACGGCAATGGAACTACAACCGGCCAACGATGATGCGAGGGTGTACTACGCTATCGTTTTGATGATGTCTGGGAGCATAAAAGACGCGCGTTCGATCCTGGAAGGCGCGATTGCCAGCCATCCCCAGCCGCCGTTCTGGTATCTTCTTGGCCTCGCCAACGCGCATTTTCATTTGGAAAACTACGAGACAGCCCTTGAAACAGTCGACCAGTGTCTAAGCCAGATGCCGAACAGTCCATACTGCCTGCGCACCCAGATTGCGGTATTGGGCCGCCTTGGACGAATAGAAGACGCCGAGTGGACAATTGCCGAATACGAAATGCTTGGCCATGACACCTCACTCAATGAAGTCATGAAGAGTGCCATCGAGAGAGAGCCGTCAATGGTGGCGCACCTGCGCGAAGCGTACCAAATGGCGGGACTAAGGTAGAAAACGGACAACAATTCTCATTGCGAGATGCCACGTTTGACCAAATCGAGTGGGAACCGCGCATTGCTCGCTTTGCCGATAGCAAGGACGATTTAGACCCGTTTTTCAGCGGGCTCCAAACCTGTCGGGATGCTTCGAGCAAGACTAGTCGCTCGGCACCTGCGCGATAGCGCGGCCCAGCCTAAGGATCGCTGTCTGCCTTTTTGTAGTTTCTCAGGCTTTGGCAGCGCGACTATGAAGGTTGAGCATCGCTTGCAAGGGCAGTGGCGTCCGGACGCTTGAAGGATTGTAGCGCCTTGGAAAGCGCTGCACGATCCTTAGCCCAGGTTTCGATGGGAACGCCGTGTTTGGCTGCCTCTGCCGCTTCTCGCAGCGCGCTCACTCCAGCAGCCGGCCCATCGGGATGGCTGATAATCCCGCCGCCAGCACAATAAAGGAAATCCTGACTTCCAAGGAACGTTCCGCACTCGCCAATCTGCCAGACGGTCTGACCAGACGAAAACACCGGAAGCGCCGCGCGGGATGTACCCGGGATCTCGGCCTGAACGGCCAGTGCCGCTTCTCGCACGACATCGTCCGTCTCGGTAAATTTGTTCGCGAGCCCGTTGACGTGAAGATGATCGGCTCCGGCAAGGCGCCAGACCATTTGCTGGACCGGGTACGAAATGCCGATATGAGGAGACCGCGACATAAGTCCCCACCCGTTCCGGTGACCGTGAATGGGAAGCGCGCAGCGGTCGCGAAGAAACCTGATGCCGCTCAAACCGACCCAGTTCAAGGAAATCATGGCACAGGTGGCGCCAAGGCTTTCCAAGAGATCGGCACGCCGCGCCATTTCGTCGATTTCCCCTGTGATATTGAAAGCGTACATGACTTTACGCCCGGTTTTGTCCGCGTGGGAGTTCACCACTTCCATCACGGCCTTCGCTCGGTTTTCCAATGTGCTTTCGGGACCGCTGGATTGCAGTTCGTCATCCTTGATGAAGTCGATTCCGGAACTGACCAAAGTATCAACAAGTGCTGCTGTGTCTTCGACGGTCAATCCGATACTTGGTTTGATGATCGTCCCGATCATTGGTCCGTCAGGCACGCCGATAAGTGCTCGCGTGCCGTCAACGCCATGTGCCGGTCCAGGCAGCGCGGACGCAAAGCTCTTCGGAACATGCAAATCGATCAGCCGGATGGCAGACACTTCCGCCAGCTCGAAAAGGTTGCCCGCTATTGTCGCCATCAGGTTGGGAAGAGATGGTCCGATATTGGCGACGGGCCAGCTTAGCCGTACGATGCCGCGCTGATAACTGTCGCCGGTCAGACGACATGGCAGAGACGGTGTCGACGATGTTCCGGTCTTTTCAATGCTTTCGACGCGCGCGGCGGCTCGGTCCCGCAAGGCGTCCGTTTCGGATGCAAGACGGACGAATGTGCCTGTCGATTGCTCCCCGGCAATCACGGCTGCCGCTCTCTCCAAACCAACCGGTGATTCAATCTCATATGTGGCTTCGAAACGTTCGGAACTCATCCTCGCACTCCTCCTCCATCACGGACCCAGCCGAAGTAGTCAGATGAGCCCATCTGACCACCCTTCAATGCGACCTCCAAGCCGTTCAAGGCGCCGGTTGCCTTGGCCCGGCATATCGCAGCGCCGGGAATGGTCGGAGCAACGGCCTCCAGTGCGTATATGCCGAGCGCCTCGCACACCCGACCTGAAGTATCGCCTCCGGAGACAACCACGCGACTTAGGCTTAGGTCATGAACCAATTCTCGCATGATCCGGCCGAGGGCACGCCCGATAAGGTCATTGGCTTTTTCCATGTCTCCTGCGGCCTGCTTGCGAACAGCCTCAAGGGACGTGTCGCCGGGACCTTCAGCAGTCAAAACAATGGGCGGCGTGCCCTGCGCGAAGGCTTTCTTTGCGGCCTCGATCGCCTCGTCCTCGGCGGAGGAGGTGGACTCGCCAAGAAGGCGTAGGGCATCCAGACGGATCGTCGCAAATCCGTTGCGGCGAGCCCACTCGATTTGCTTTGCACTGATGGGAGAAACGGAGCCGGAAACAACGGCCAGTCGATCATCTCGTCCGATGCCGGGTGGTTCTGGTCGGGCTTCGATCAAACCTTGGCGTCTTAGGTAGGCGACAAGCGCGTATTCCACACCTTGTGATCCGACGACGAAGCGGTTGCTGGCACGATGCTCCCACAAAAGGCGCCCAACCTCTGCCTCTTGCTCGGTCGAGACAAGGTCAACAGTCCAGATTTGTGACGCGCTCGTCAGTAATTCATCAGCGCGCCCTTCAGCGAGATCTTCGAGATCTATGCATCCTGCTGGAATTTCTGTTTGTGTCGCAAGATGGCGGGCCACATCTGCTTCCGACATCGGCGTCACCGGGTGCTGGGCCATGATCGGGTGACGGTCCAATCGGTGGATACCATCGTCGGCGGAGCAAAATAGTGATCCGAAGGCCTGGTATCTGCGCATCCTTGGGGCTGCAGTGACGACGGGAACCGGCGCGCCGCCGAACCTATCCAAGCCGATTTCAATCGCGCGCCCAATAGAACCCACCGAAGAAGACGAATCCAGCGTCGAGCAAATCTTGTAGTGGACAAGCTCGGCGCCCGTGCGATCCAGAAAGCCGTAGGTCTGAGGAAGGTTCTCGTTCATCCATTCAGGAGATTGCGATCGGGCAAGAGTAGCGACCCCTACACCAAGGCACCCCTTACATTCTTCGTACGTCGTGGGATCGGGCTCGGAGAGGTAAAGAATTGAGGGCAATCCCGCAAAACTCAGCACCTCCATGACGGCGGCAGCGCCAGTGAAATCATCACCAAGCCACGCCACCAAAGGTCGTTCGAAAGTGCTGGGTTGGGCGTGGTTCATGTAATACATCACCTTATCATACCAGTTTGATCTATTGCCGTTCAACGCTAAGGTCAACGGCCACAAAAGTCATTCATGTTGACTTCTCACTCGATATGTTTGGTTCTGAGCAGAAGCTGTGCCGCAAAAGATACCAAGCGATAGGAATTTCATGACTTCGGAAAAGATCGTTCGAATGAAACTCTCCGAGCAGGTGTTGGACCGACTACGTGAATTGATTCGAAGCGGAGAACTTAACCCTGGTGACCACATGCCGTCCGAGCGCGCCTTGATGGAGCGATTCAGCGTCGGCCGACCTGCCGTTCGCGAAGCATTGCAAGCGTTGCACACGCAAGGCTTGATAACCATCAGTCATGGGGAGCGAAGCCGGGTCAATAAGCTGTCGGCCAATTTGGTCCTGGAACAAAGTGACAAGGTGGCGAAGATCTTGCTCGATGCGGTGCCCGCCAACCTTGAACATCTGAAAGAAGCACGCCGCATGTTTGAATTGGGCATCGTTCGTGCCGCTGCGGAAAAGGCAAACGAAGACGACGTAGAGAACTTACGTAAGCTCTACGAAGAACAAAAGTCTCTCCTGAAAGATGATCTGAACGTCCGGGGTTTTATTGAGGCCGATATGGCTTTTCATTCCGGCATCGCTGACATTCTTTGCAACCCTGTCATCACGGCAGCTTCGAGCGCAATGCTGAGGTGGCTCCAAGAGTACCATACCGCCTTGTTGCACTGGTCACAGAAAGAGCAGATCACGCTCGAAGAACACGCTCGCATCATTGACTGTATCGCGGCAAATGACCCGGAGGGCGCTGTAGAAGAAATGCGTGCTCATCTGGACAGATCTCGCGACTTGTTCGCTCCGCGCCAAAGCTCCTGAAACCTTAAGCCCTCCTGCATTAACCGCGCCGGCTCCAGCGGTTTCTTGACCAATTTTCCCAACTGGTATAATGAGTATGTTATGCGCGCAGTTCCGGAGGCATTGGGGTGGAGCAAGCGGAAACTCTATTGGCGCTCTATGGAGCAGAGGAGCGACCGGAAACACTCCAGCAAGTTTCAGTCGGACCTCTCTCTTTTCTCTACACACAAAGCGGGCTCCGTCGCATCTCGTGGCACGGAACAGAACTCGTCCGGGCGATTGGCTGGCCGATACGTGATGAAAACTGGGGCACCTACCCTCAGGAAGTAGTTTCAGAAGTCATCAACGACGACGACGAATTCGATGCAAAGTTGACCTTCTCGAGCGGCGAGGGTCGGTTGGTTTGCGATCTGCACATTCGGGCAAATCTCAACGGCGAACTCCTCGCCGACTTGACCATGACACCCAAAGATGGGGCATTTTCCACCAATCGCGCCGGCTTCACGATTCTGCATCCGATCACTGGCGTTGCTGGCGCGCCGTTGCTGGTTACCCGTCCCGATGGAACGCACGCGGCAACGGAGTTTCCGGAGCGCATTCAGCCAGATCAGCCTGTGAAGGAAATCAGCGGACTAAGTTATGGCGTTGACGCACAGTTTGTCGAAATCCACTTCGATGGCGAAGTCTTCGAGATGGAGGATCAACGCAATTGGTCGGATGCATCCTTTAAAGCCTACTGCGTTCCGTTGGTGCACCCCTTTACCTACGACATTACTGAAATCACCAAACAGTCGGTGCGCATACAGTTTTCAGGTGGTGCCGCCTCAACCAAACGCGACGAAGATGCAAAAGGAATTCGGTTCTACAATTCTGGCCAAAGGGCACTGGATATCGGGATTGCTCTCGAAACTGGGTGGGCGAAAAAAGGGCTCATTCAAAGCCTTCGTCCCTCACATGTCTCGCTGCGAACATCACCGAAAGCCGAGGACTTGCAGCAGCTCTGTGCCTCGGCGCGAAATGCGGGTGCAGTCGACCTCGAACTTGTGCTGCCAGACGACGAGGATGTCGCCGAGGGCCTGAAGGAAGTTGCCGAAGCGCTTTCGAAAGAGGGAATTGAGCCGCAGCGTGCGATTGCGTTGCGCCGTTCCTACCTTGCGAGCCACCAACCCGTCGGGCCGTGGCCTTCGGGACCGACACCAAACGAAATGTTGCCGCTTGTGCGAGAGGCGTTTCCGAACGCCTTGGTCGGTGGTGGTATGCTGACGAACTTCACCGAGCTGAACAGGTGTCGTCCGGATGCCAATGTTTGCGACTACATCACGCACGGTTTGACACCCTTGGTTCACGCTGGCGACGATATGTCGGTCCTGGAAACGCTCGAGGCGCTTCCCCAGATCTTTTCCAGTGCTGAAGCCCTCGCGCAGGGGAAACCCTACCGATTGGGATTGGCCAGTATCGGGATGCGGTCAAACCCATACGGTGCAGCTGTCGCAGAGAACCCCGACCAAGTGCGCCGCACGATGGCGCGGATTGATCCGCGACACAGGGGGCTTTTCGGCGCAGCTTTTGCTGTTGGTGTCTTGGCCTCAACCGAAAGCAGCAAGGTCGAGGCGCTGTGTCTTGGTGCACCAAAGGGACCTTTCGGGCTCGTGTATGAACCGGCGGATTACCCACAAGCCGGATATGACGGAACCGACAGGGTCGTGTATCCGCTTTTCCATGTTGTCCGAGAAGTCTGCGCTTTGGCCGACTTCGAAAGACTTTCCATTGGCGGGCTGCCAAAGCAGGTCGCGGGGTATGGTGCTCTGGAGGGTGACGCTGTGCGGATCCTTCTCGCCAACGTTTCAGCCAGCGATCAGGAGGTCGTGCTCGGGCAGCGCGCAAAGATCACGCTGCTTGATGCCGATGCCTTCGACGCCGCCACAAGACGCGAGGACTGGCTCGAAACCGCGTCCGCACAGGAGGCGGCTTCGCTCGTTCTACCGCCCTTCGCAGTGGCCTTCGTACGAACTTCTTTTTCGGAAACATGAGAACAAGATTTAAGGGAGGAAACATCATGTTGTTTACTTTGACCCGGCGTCAGGCTCTGGCGCTCGGCTCCGCGGCGGCTCTTGCCGTCAGCGCGGGCGGTGCTTTGGCGCAATCGGCTGCGGAACGCGCCGTCGAGGCCGCCAAGCAATACTCGGGAACGACACTGAACGTGTTTTACGAAGCGGGACTTCAGCCGCTTGATCCAAAGAACTTTACCGGTCCGCTTTGGGAGGAGCTGACCGGGATCAAGATCAACGTGATCGAAAGCCCGAACGAAGAAATGTTCACCAAGACGATGCAGGCGCATATGTCCGGCTCGGGCGCTTATGACGTTCTGAACGTTCTGCCCAGCCAGATGCCCGACCTCGCACTCGCCGGAGCGCTCGAGCCGCTCGACGACTTCATTGCCAAGTATGACTATGCGGCAGAACTCGACGCGATTGCGCCGGTCTATCGCGACAACCAGGCCAAGGTCGAAGGCGTGACCTACGGCCTACCCGACGATGGCGACGTGTTCGTCTTGTACTATCGCCGCGACATCTTTGAAGACCCCGACATGATGGCAGGTTTCAAGGAAAGATACGGTTATGATCTCGCGCCGCCGAAGACGTGGAAAGAGTTTGGAGAGATCGGCAGCTATATCACCGAACAGATGGGCCCAGAGACCTACGGCGCGGGCATGTTCCGCCAGCCTGGCGTCGCCAAGTATCTTTTCGAAGAACGTTTTCGTGTCGAAGGCGGGCGGTTCTTTGATCCTGAAACCATGCGTGCGACGGTGAACTCCGAAGCCGGGCTGCGCACGCTTGAGGGCATGCTGGCCGAGAACGAGTGGATGCCCCCGGGCGTCGAGCAATGGGGCTTTGGTGAGGTCTTCTCGGCCTTCCTCGGCGGCGACATTGCAATGGCCGTCAGCTGGCCGCCCGTCGGTCGCTGGGCCGCGGGTTACGGCAAAGGGACCGAGGCGCTGAACTGGATCCCGGAAACAACTGTGGCCGATACCATTGCCTACGCGCTTCCTCCGGGCGGCAAACCGGAACTTGCGGCGGGCTTCTCCTTGTCGGTCGCGTCCGGGTCGAAGAACAAGGAAGCCGCCTTCCTGTTCGCCATGTGGATGAACTCGGAAGAGATCAGCCTGCAGCGCGTGCAGTTGCCTTACGCCTTGCGCGACCCGTTCCGCGCCAGCCACTTTGCGTCGGAAGAGTACCGGTCGCGCTGGCCATCGGCGGGCGAGTATCTGGATATTCTGCAGGAGGGAGCAAACACCGGCATGCTCGACCTCTCGCTGATCCAAATCGACCGCTACAACGAAGCGTTGCGCCAAGGCTTTAGCCGTCTTTGGGCCGGTGAGGATCCGCAATCGGTTCTGGATCAGGTCGCAGCCGATTGGGACGCACTGACGGATCGCATCGGGGTGGATAAGCAGCGCCGAGTCTATACCGACTGGGCCAGCAAGCCGAACTCTTATCCAGAATAGAGTTCCTCCCTGAATGCCCCGGGTGGTTTCGGCCCCCGGGGCATCGAAAGACCGGACGCCCTGAATGACGACAACCTTTCGCCTGCTCGATGATCCAAAGGTCTTCAAATACCTTTTGATCGCGCCCTTACCACCCTTCAATTTATCCAGACGTTCCAGAGTTTGGGGATTTTTGCGTAGCCAGCGATGGCTCTTCTGATAACGCGAAGGCCTGTTTTGAAGAGTGAGCACAGGGAACGGCGGGCTTTTCGAATCCCCTTTTTTCG
>JAJDZT010000136.1 GCA_022824525.1 Silicimonas sp.
AGGGCGCGTGGGGGGCCATGATCGGTGCAGCCGCCACAGCACCAGCGAATGACAACATCAGCCAAAATCACACCCTGGCGCTTGCCGCATGAGCTAAACCGATGGAACTGAGTATATAACTGCCATACGAGATTCGCACCCGTTGTGATGTCGATGGCATCGAAAAACGCCTGCATGTGCGGGATGGGCTCGGACGGCGGATGCTCGGGCGCTGGCTCCGGGTCGGGGAAGAAGCTGTCGGGCAAGCCCTCGATCTGGCAGGCATTGAACACGCGGTAGGATTTCTGGAAGCTGAAGATGCGGGCTTCCTCGGAGCGATCATCGCCATCGCTGCGGTCGTCCTCGCCGCCCGCGTCTTTCCGGCTTTGGCCGTAATAGACGACGACAGAGGATTTCTCTCCCTTGCGGACCTTTGCGTCCAACGCATTGGCCTGCGGCAACGTCATCCAGAAGGGAGAGCTGTGGCCCGCCATCACGGTCCACATTGTCAGCAGGAAGTTGTTCACCCCCTGGTAGGGTTCACCGCCCACGCGCAGGGGGCGAGAGCTGCCACCTGCGGTCCAGGGCTTGCGCCACGGCAGGACGCCGCGCTTGATGATGCGGATGATTTCGTTTGTGATGACCTCGGAGGCATCGAATTTGGGCGTGCGGGATCGGGCCATAGCTGGTGTCCTTTCGTGTATTGGTGAGAAGGTCGGGAGTCAGGTTGACTGACGGGGCCGCGGATCATTGGCGATGCTGGCACCGAGCTTTTCGACCATGTCGATGTAGGTGGTCAGCGAGACGGACCTGCCGAGCCCCGAAGGAGCAGCGTCGACCGATCCGTCGCGCGCCACGCGCGGCAGGTTTGCGAAGGTGATGACATCGGTCACGGATCGGATATCGATGAACGGGGTCCCTCGTGCGACCGCAAGGGCGGCCAAGGGAAAGCGTTCGATCGGCGCGAAAGTCGACACTGTGGTCCAGCCGAGATGAAGGAACGTTCCACCCTCCCCGCAGATCACATGCGCGTTTGGCAATGACGCCGCCTGCTTCAGATAGCCGAGATCACGCAGGACGGTCCGGCGCTCAAGCCGCTTTGCGTGCCGCGCCTGGCCGGTTCGGCGCAGTTCCTTGTGTCGCCACCACGAGGCAGCGGTCGCGCGGAGCACGCGCAAGACACCTGTTTGCATGGGAATGTCCTTTGTCAGGAAAGACAGACCGGAATCCGGCCCGGACCCATCTGAGGGACCCCAAAGGCCCTCATCCGTCAGTCACAAAACCCGAAGGACACTTTCACTCTTTAGGGATCTGATGCCGGAGAATGTTAAATGCGAAGCTCATGAGAACCTAGGATCCTGCACTTTCCGGCATCAGACCCCGATGAGGAACAGGATCAAGCCGGTTCAACCCTCTTTCGGGGACCCTCTCTCCGACACCCTCAGGCCTGACCCTCCCCGGCCCTCCTCTTCCTCTCAAACCCCATGATTTCCCGAGGTGGCTTGATTTTGTTCATGTTATGTTCTACTTTACAAGCTACGCTAAGAAGGGAGATCCCCGATGGAAAGCACCACTTACGCCTTGCCCGCGACGCCCAAGCAGATCGCCTATGCGCGCGCGCTGGCCCTTCGCAACCAGACGCTTCTGCCGTGGGAGGTTCAGCAAGATCGGCGCTCCTTGAGCGCCTGGATCGACGCACAAGCCAAACTGAACCCGGGCGCGCAGGACAGCCGCCCCACATCAAAGCAGGTCGCCTTCGCCGAACGTCTCGCCCGTATCAAACGCCGCGCCGTGCCGGATGAGTGTTTCCGCGACAAGGGGCTGATGTCGAAATGGATCGACGGGAACAAGTGAAGCTGGGCAGACACTGCGGTGATCAAGATTACTTCAGCCGATCGACTACTGATGCCCCGCCCGACCTGGCAAGCGCGATCAGGTTGGACTGGATCCTGGATGTGAAGATGGAACTGAACGTGCCGATGGGCGTGCGGTCCTCCCAGACATAGGAGCGCTCCAGAATATCGGTGTTGATCTCGTCCAACATGACCCATTTGCGGACATGGGTCTCTAACCCCACGCGCTGCGACTCGATCTGGGGCACCTCGATGAACTTGCGCGAGGCCAAGGGAGGCTGCGTCGTGATCGGCAGGATGAACACCACGGTCTCGTTATCGGACTTGGCGATAGTTACGGCGATGCAGACAGGCCGCGTTTTGCGGCCCTCAGTCTCGCCGGCCAGCTGCTCGCGTTTCCAAAGGAACGGATAGCGGAAAACCTCTCCAGCACTCGGCTTAGTCATCCGCCCGCGTCAAGTCTCGCTCGAGCCCTTCTATCATCAGCGCCTTGAGATCCTCGGGCATCTCGTCGATCATGTGAGCCTGTTGCGTGGCCCCTCGTGCGAGCTGCTGGTACTGGTCCATGCTCATCAGCACGAATTTTGGCTTGCGGTGCTTTGTGATCGCGATCGGCGACCGAATGGCCGCATCGAACAGGTCACTGGTGTGCCGCGTCAGGTCGGCAGCCTTGAACTCGGGAAGCTCATGCATGGTCAGGGTCTCCATTTGTGCAGAATATACGTACATTCTGGATATTCTGCAAGAGATGGGTTGAACCCTCCCATGTGTCACCGAACCGCCTCCCCCCTTCCGTGAAGGTGTATTCATTGGCGATGATGCCGTCCTCGATGGACTCGTCCGAGGTCAGGTGGTCGTAGCCGCGATAGACTGCCAGCGTGCCGTAGCGGTCGAGCGTGACGAACGCCCCTGCCTGCCCGATCTCTGTCGGATGATAGATCAACGGCTGGGTTTCGATCTTTTCCATCGCGGCTTCCAACACGCCAGGTCGCGCGTCGACCTCGTCGGGCATCTCGGCATGGGCCGCACCTTCATCATCCGTCATTGGTGCCGGGTCGTCGGACAGGGACCGCAGGCCGTGACTGTAGCCGTAGGGTAGGTCGAGTGCGACCTCGATCCACTTCCAGACCTCAACCGCAACCGTCTCAGCCTCGGCCTGGAGTTTTTTTCCGTCACCAACTGCTTCTGCTTCACCAGCAAGGACAATGCTAGGAACCGGCGGTTCCCGGCCGGGATCTCGAACTTGCCGGTCTCGGTTCCATCGTCAGCCAACACGGGCCGCACGCTCACGCTCTGCATGAGGCCGCGGCGAGCGATGTCTTCGGCCAGGTCCTCGACGGACACGCCGGCCTTGATGCGCTGCACGTTGGACTGCCTTAACATCAGTTTGTCGAAAGGGATATCCCGGGACGGGGATAGGGTGAATTTCTGGACAGCTTTGGTCATCAGATATTCTCCACGGCGGGCGTGGGAAGCCACTCTTCCGATCTCATTTCCGGTCACTCTCAAACCAACACTCCTTTCCCTCTCTCGGTGGTTCTTGACCGCGGTCAAGAAGTTCATGTGGGAGCAAGTTGGGTGCGTAGAACCCTTTCAAAATAGGCGTCAGGGTGTTTGATCGTGTCTGCTCTTGCTATCAGGTAGTCGAAGATGAGAAGCAGTTTTCCTGCGCCAGCTTTCTGGATGCCACGCCGCAGTTCGTCTTGGCTTATTCTAAGCAATCGACCGAGGTCGTATAGAATGCTGGTGAGGGCTTCTCCTGTGCGCGGCGGTTCTGGGAAAAACCCCGCAACGTAGGTGAAGTCTTCCCATGCCATGCGTGCTGGGTCTCGGTTCATCGTGGGTTTGGTTTGTGCGGTTTGTTCACCGCGATTGACCGTAGCGGGAACAATCTTTTTAGTATCTTTTTTTATAGACTCTATGTGCCGGACATTTTGTCCGTTTGTGGCGGGCAGATCGTTGGAATCTGGTGTATGAGGTCGGTGTTCGATAGTTTGTAAATTATCTGCAGTACCAGTTTTTGCTGCGGCATGGTGTTCACCGTAGCTTGCGTCGGTATCGGCTCCGAGGGCTCTAAGTTCCGAGATAACGCTCAGGACTGCATCAACGGTTAATGTTGCTCGACGCAGGACATTTCTGATCATGTTGAGGGTAGAGAGCTTTGTTTCATCGAAGCGTGTCTGGTGGAGTAGCGAGGCACGTAGGGCCAACGCCTCAGCCTTCAGTGAGCGCAAGCGCTCGCGTTCTTCGGTGAGCTGCAAGGCTTGTGTCGCGAGCGAGCCGTACCTCTGGATCAAGGGCTTCAGGTCGATACCGAAGGCATCTCTGATAACGCCTCCATACCGCAGCGGAAAGCGTTTGCCATTTGCTGAATTCTTGCGTTCGATCAGTTCAGCAGCTGAGAGGCGTCCCAGGCTGCGTCGAAGTGTTCTCTCATCGAGTCCGTTGGCGCGCTCTGACAGAGAAGCGTTCGATGGGAACACGACAGTGAGCGTAAGTCGCTGGCTGTCCTGAATCTCACGTTCTTTGCGGGGTAGGAAGCTAACGAGCGCGGTCAGAACGGCGAGGTCATTGGTTGTGAGACCGAGCTCCTTCCTCAGTACGCGAACTGGGCCCAGAAGCTCATAGGGGTTAGGGCAGGGCAGAGATGTCCGTTCCGCCAGGGCGGTTGTTGTTTCAGTTGCATGTCTCATGGTGTTTCGGAAGAAAAAGCTTCCCCGTTCACCGCGAGCGGTGTTGAAATCGATTCGTTTTGGGGGTATCAATCAGGTGTCGAGACTGATTGAGGCCCTTCGGAAGCATCGCTTTCGGGGGGTCTTTCTTTTTCTAGCCGGTCCTCCTTTCGTTTTCTGCTCGTTGCTTTTGATGTCTTGACCGCGGTCAAGACACGGGGTCGTCACTCTGGCCCGTCTTGACCGCGGTCAAGAAGCTCCGTGACCAGCTTCCGGACTGCCTCCTCAACACGAGGGATAAGATCAGCGTCCACATCGATGGTGATGCGGTTGCCCTTTCGGCCGATCTTCACGCGCTCACTGGGGTATGTCTTCTGCGTCGATGGTTTGGTGGCTGTCAGCAAGGTGACCGCCGCTTCGAGACGGTTGGGGCCCGGTATGTTGCGAGGGATTTCGCTGGCAACTTCTCGGGCTCTCGCAACGTCTTTCTCACACAGCCTGAAAAGCTTTTCCCAAACCCGTCGACCAACGCCGTGTGCAGGTCCGATAGCCTGGATCAGTTCGATCGGGATGCCCGTAGCGATACGGTTCATCCGCGAGACGAGCGATTCATCGATCTGAAGTGCCCGATACGCGATCGTTTGAGCGTTCTTGCGCGTTTCGTCGGTTTTCCCAAGTTCTCGAATGATCCCGGCGACAAACAGAGCCCTTTCGATGAACGATGGATCTTGGCGCGCATTATTCTCTACGCCTTGGGCAATGAGAGCTTCCTCGTCGGTCATCTCCATGACCGTGGCGCGCACTTTCTGACCAAGTTGGCGACAAGCGAGAAGCCGACGGCGTCCATAGACGATTTCAAGCGCACCGTCCTCGGTTCGGCGAACCAGCACTGGAACCTTTTGACCGTGCTCGCGGATCGACGAGACAAGCTCATCCAGACCATCGCTTGGGTCGATGCGGTCCATGACCGCGGACATCCGTATGGCGGTCGGGTCGATCAGCCGCGTGGCGTGTTTATCCTCTTCGAGCACAGATGCTTGAGCGCGAGCTACAGTCGGGCTCGTCCGTTTCACATCCAGATCGTCGTCCGAAGGCGGCGTTTTGCCCATCGCGTTCTTGAGTGAGTCCCCGAAGACCTTACGCGCCATGGCTACGCCCCCATGCTTTCAGGATTTCGCGTTCGACTTCGTCGGTCACGCGCGAGACGGACTCGATCGCGCGCTCGTAAGTTCTGCGGTTCACGTCGCGAGGTTCGACCTCGAAGATGCTCTGCTGGGTGTTCGCAGCATCACCCACGGCTGTTGATTTCAGGAACTCGGCAGACAGCACGGCATCCCCGAGGACTGTGCGAAGCAGAGATGAAATCTGCACCTGCGGACCATCCGTATTTTCGTAGCGGGTGATCAGAACTCGCACGAAGTTCAGTCCATGTTCCGGGGCGTGCGCCTCGACGACGCCCATCAGGTTGCTCGCCATGCCCAGAAAGCTCGCCAGCGACATGACATCGAGCATCGACGCGTTGAGTGGGATCAGGACCCCGGTCGATGCAAAGAGGGCAGAGATCACCGAGAAGTTCAGCTGCGGTGGGGTGTCAAATATCACCACATCATATCGGTTGAGGACGGGCTCAAGCGCTTCCCGGATGCGGCTATGGAACGTGGTGGCGCCGTGTCTGAAGCTCAGGGCGACCTCGAACTCGTACTCCATGATGTCCATGGATGCCGGGATCAGATCCACGGTCGGGAAGTTTGTTTTGCGAATGATCTCTGTTGCGGGCAGTGGATCGTCGGATCGGATAAGATCGTATGACGTCGGCATATCCGGATCCAGCTCGGGAGTAACCCCGAATAGGTTTGTCAGACTTGCCTGGCTGTCGAGGTCGATCAGTAACACCCGGTAGCCGCGCAGACCCAGTAGTTGCCCTACATGGGCAACAGATGACGTCTTGGCGGAGCCACCCTTCAGGTTGAAGATCGTCAAGACCTGACAAGCCTCTCCCGGTCTTCTGTGCGGGTGTTCTTCTGGCTTGATCCTTCCAGTCTCGAGAAGTACGCGTTGTGCCTCGACCATCTCCTCTGCAGAGAAGCTACGGCGGTTGCCGCCCTCCAGAACACCTTCGGGAAAGCCTTCGAGGTTTGACACATGATGGCGAAAGGTATTCTGATTAATGCGAAGCAGTTCAGCCGCTTCCCGCATGGCGAAGCGGCGGAGGCCCTTCTGAGCGTCCGGTGGGAAGGTTTCCTGCGCATGTTCACGCAACCGACTACCAAGCCGCTTGGACATGACTTCAAATCTCTGGGAGGCGCGTATCCCGTTCATCACTGCCCTCAAGTCTTTATTGTTTTGCAAAGCTTAACAGATATTGTGGATAAATCCAGACCAAACCGTTGAGCGGCCTGGGGGCGTTGAAGGCACCGATTTCTGTCGACGGTAAACTGTTAAAAATCAGCGTCTTGGGCGACTGCGCTCTCACTCTATTTCAACACCTCGTTGCCAGCTACGAAGTGACCACAAGATGTATTGTGAGTGCGTACAGAAATCAGTCGGCAGAATCGGATGGGCGATTCTCGGGAATCTCAATCGAGCAAGCCCAGCCTCTCGGCCCGCTCCAGCAGCATCTTCACCGACGAAGGCTGCCAGCTTGTCCGCCCGCGGGGCGTGCGTTCGCGCATAGATTCCAGCCGTTCACAGATCGCTTGAAGCGTGATGTCAGGATCTGCGCCCTTGATGCCAGCAATAATGGCGGGCAGGCGGTCATCGGTTTCGCGGCGCCCGGCGCGGGCCAGCACCTCG
>JAJDZT010000114.1 GCA_022824525.1 Silicimonas sp.
CTTTTTAAGCCGTAAAAGTGTCCGGTGTAACCGTTGGAGACTGTTGTGAGCTCGTTGCAAGTCAAATCCGCATTGTCGCAGCTTGGTCGCGATATCCAGACAGCGCGCAAAAGACGCCGCATGTCGGTTGCGGATTTCTGCAGCCGGATTGGCGTAAGCGACAAAACCCTCGCGAAGCTTGAGCGGGGAGATGGTGGCGTCCGGCTTGAAACCTTCGCCATGGCGCTGCTGGCTCTGGGCATGCTGGACAGGCTTGCCGAGATTGCCGATCCAGCTTCGGATTCTACTGGAATGGGACTGGACCAAGAGAGACTGCCTGAGCGTATTCGGCAACGCGGTTCATCGGCATCCGTGAGGACCGGTAAGGGAATAAAGACCATCCCTACCAACCTGAGAGACGAGACAATGGGGCCAACCGTGCTTGATGATGATGAAGGGACAGCATTCTAATGCCCGAAGCTTCTGTTGTTCTTGGGGACGCCGGTATCCCTGTCGGGCGTTTGATATTTGAAACCGATGGACGCCGATCTCACTCCACCTTCATCTATGACGAGAGCTGGCTCGAAAACCCGATAGGATTTGATCTCGCCCCGGATATGCCGCGCGGTCGTGCGCCTTTCCATTCTTCGGCAGAAGGACGGGAAAGCCGCAGAAGAGATGTCCTGGCTGGCCCCTTTACGGATACGTCGCCCGATAGTTGGGGACGCAAACTTATTCGTCGCGTACATGGCGAAGGCGCAACGGAGTTTGATTATCTGGTTGCCGCGGACGACAAGACCCGCCACGGCGCATTGCGATTCTTGAACGAAGAGGGTGAACTGTTCCACCCAGATCAGCCTCTTGTGCCACGCCTGGCCAATATCGAAGAGCTGCGCGCGATTGCGGCACGGTATGAGCGGGATCCGGACGGGGCCGAGGCCGAAGCGCGTGATCTTGTCGGCGTGGCTGGATCGCTTGGCGGTGCGCGTCCCAAAGCCAATGTCGTGGACGGCGAAGACCTCTGGATTGCGAAATTCACCTCAATTGATGACACATGGCCCGTTGAACGGTTGGAAATTGCCACACTCGCACTGGCCCGCGCGGTAGGTATTCGAACACCGAAGGCGCGGCTGGAACTGGCGGCCAGTCGGCATCCTGTTGGCCTCATCAAGCGCTTTGATCGCCGCGAAGGTGGCCGGCTGCCTTACATGTCGGCCCGCACGGCACTGGGAAAGAAAGGATCCGCCCACGGATACTACACCGATATCGCGGATGCCTTGCGGCAAATGTCTGTGTTGCCAGGCAGAGATATTCCGGAGCTGTGGCAACGCCTGTTGTTCACCGTGCTGATCGCAAACTCGGATGATCATCTCAAAAACCATGGATTTCTCTATGTGCGCGACAACCGTTGGCGCCTGTCACCGATGTTTGACGTCAACCCGCAGCCACGCAGGCAAGCAACTCTGGAAACCGGGATCAGTGACGTTCATGGCTTTGAGCCCTCCGTGGAAGCGGTAATCGACGCCGCGCCGTTCTTTGATATCGAGGATACAGATGCCCGGGCTATGGCCAAAGACATGGCCAACTCGATTGCCAAGACCTGGGGCGAAACGCTCCGCCGGCATGGCATAACCGGGGCTGCGCTGAAGCGATGCGCACCGGCTTTTGACCATGGGCGAATGGAGGCGGCGCTCGGTTTGTAGAGCGCGGTTGCGGAATCGATCTCGTCACTTGCCTGAGTGAACCCGCCGGGTTTCCGGCGGCTTGGGTTCTGTTCTCTCCGGTGGGAGCCGTTTCCGGCGCGGCCACTCTTTCCGACGACGTATGCCCTCCCGCTGACAAACGGATTACGTTAAAGACGTCTACGTGATCGGACGATCCGTCAGATCGCGACCTTTCGTTTGACCCGAGGCGCTGTCAAGAACTCGTCAAAGCTCTGGTTGGCAGGAGGTAAAGTCGGCCGATCATGGACATTCACTGCAACCACGTATCGCTGCATTGGGTTCGTCCACCTAATCCATCGCGACAACAGTGAATGGCCTTTTCGCTCGCCCTTTAGCGACTAACCGGATGAAGCTGGCTATGCCCTGAAGATGATGGGATCAGGTTGCCTTGTCCACTCGAACAGCCACGTATCGCCTTGACGCACGTTCTGGACCAAACGGGGACGAAGCGCGACCAAGCAGTTTCCCCCAGTGTTTCTAACGGAAGGGTAGAGCAATCCGTTCCCGCCCGATGCGAGCACATCCTGTGCAAGTGCCTGACCAGCTGGGTACGCCACGGCTGGATCTGCATTCAATGCGTCATCCCCTTCACTTCCATTGAGGTCGTGGAGCCTCGCGGTAAAACCGGCGAGCAGTTCACGATAGGCCGTGATGTTTTGGTAGACTCCTGTTGCCGCCAGTTCACGCGTGAGATGCCAAGAAACTTCCATCTTCGCCGTATCGACGGCGGTTCCACCGTAACCCGCATACCAGGTACCGCGCTTGGGTCCATTAAACCGGTTGCCGGTTGCCCTTGTGTAACAAAAGGCAGCATTGATGTAGGTCCATCCATATCCATCTGCCTCGGTCAGGAGTTCGGCTGGATTCAATCCGCCGGGGATTGGAAGAATGACTGTTTGACGGGCGGACGTGAGACATTCGATTTCCTCAAGGATCGCCAGTTCGTCATCATCGTCCGCCAAAGGCGTCATGGCCGGCTCGCCGATGAGCGCTGTCGAGATCAGGCGAACTGTCGTGGGATCCGTAAATTCAACTTCTTCGAGATCTGTGGCTTGGATCACACCCCGCCCCGCAGAGCATCGATGTGCTGTCGAACCTTCATCATGGCTGGGATCCCGCCTTCGCTCATGACTTGAACCGGGCTCTTTCCGTTGAATCCAGGTCCGGCGTTTGCGGTCTTTGGCCAACCGTGAGTCAGAGGACCATTGAACAGGAGCCGCAGTCCTTTGTAGAGTCCGATCAACAGGCTTGCGCGAGTTACCTTGTCTTGATCGAGAACTCCCTTGTAGGTGCCAGCCTTCATTCGGCTCCAGGTTGCGCTCGGGACGTCAAAGAGCGCTGCGGCCTCTGCGTTGGACAGGTTCCAAGCTTTTGCCGCACGTACTACGGCTTTGACGATCACCGCGATCCTGTCTGCCTCCGCGATAGGCTGCACGATGCCTTGTTCGGGAGCGTTCCGGACTGGTTCCAACATAGGAATTCTCCATATGA
>JAJDZT010000144.1 GCA_022824525.1 Silicimonas sp.
TGGGTGAGAAAGGTGTTCGCCGTGTTGCCGGGAACCGCGGTTGCCGTCGTCATGATGCCGTCTCCATTCTGTCGTGATCGGAAGCGGCGACCGGAAGACCCTCCCCGGACATCCCGGCCGCCGCCCGATCCCGGCCACGCCCGGCCTCTTCGCGGCGCACGGCGGGACGGCGGCGCCCGGAAGGCGAAAGAGGTCCGCCCGGCAGTTGAGGCTTGAAATCGAAGTCGTGACGTCGGCTGGGGGAAACGCTCGCTGACGGCCGGCGGCGAACCGACGGCACGGGCGCCGGGACCGGACACGGAACGACAAGCCCTTGAAATCAAGCGATTGCGACGCGATTACGGGACGAAGAGGACCTTGGTGCAGGGAGGCCGGAAAGGCCAGCGAATGCTGGCCTTTGGCCGACAGGCGGTTCACGACATTGCACAAGACGCAAGAAAGTCGTGAAGGCGCATGAAATTTGTCTAGAAGGGTCGGAGACTACCGGTGTTTGTGGCTGACATTGCCGACGGCCCCACACGACGGCCCGCAGAGAGAGAGGAATCGAATGGGGCTAACTCTTCGCAAGCTTAAACTTCCCCAAACCGCAAGATATGGTGATTCGAGTCCGCTAGGGCACGAAGCGGGACGACGTGCCAGATTCGAACCGTACAACGTGAACTTACCGCAATGGCACTCAAAGTGCCGCATTGGCTGTGATGGCGGAGTGGCGCGTGATCGACCAAGGCACTTCACGCCCACCGTCCGGAATGGAGGAATCTTGAGGAACGACCGAGACTCGATGGCGGCAGATGAGTCGAGTGTCCGTAATCCAATGGAAGAGAGGTTCAAGATCAATACTGATGCAGCATGGCGGCCGAAAACCACAACATAATGAGAGGCCTTGCGATCATCCAAGGGCGCCATGCGAACTATGCAATTGGCCTTGGATTTTAGAGCTGATGACCCGAAAACTCATGTTGGCTTCATGCAACATTCGAGCAGATCAGGCCGTAGGATGTCTACCGATCTTCGCAACTTATTGTGGAATGACATACCAGTAGTGCATCGTGTACTGCACAAACCGCGATTAGGGGGTCAGTTTGTATTTCCCTTTGTTGCGGCCGCGAGGGGCGGATTTGGGCTCTGCCGCCTCGAAGAGCCGCACAATGTCGTCAATAGTCAGGGGCCGGTTCGCCACGCCTGCCGCAATCGCTGGCGTCATGCGGAGAGTCGTGTGTTTCCGGCAGAAGTTGTAGTGCATAGTAACCGGTGTCAGGCCGACCACATGAGCCCAACGAGGCCCGAAAGGGAACGGAACGCACCTGAGCCGCAAAACACACGCAGGACCTTCATCCGGGCGGTCGCTGTATCAGTGAGAATTGCCGTCGCGACCGGATTCAATAACTTCATAACTGAAAATGCGGACTTGAATCTCTATGGTCTAAATTGTAGCACACTGAGATGATCAATATCATTTTCCTTGTTGGAACGCCACTAGTTACGGGCATGGGCGTGTGGTTGGCGCTTTGTAGATTCGGTTTTTCTATCGATGGCAAGATCAATAGCAACTTAAAGAAGAAAACCTTTCAGCTGTTCGATGGCGCAAGTCGAACAAACTGGCCCGAGGTGTTCATCTCTCTATTTGACAGAGTGTTCTCTTCCGGAGGTTCTGGACGTCCAGAGCTATGGCGGTCTGCATTGGCATCTTGCATCTCGCTCACGGTGGTAACTGCGATTTGCGTCGTTAACCAAATTTCGAGCAATGGCGCAATATTTAGCAACGTAGAACTTTCTTGGGCTCTCCTCGTGATACTATTCCCATATGTTGTGGCAATAAACGTCATCGGAGATCACTTCTCCTTGTGGCAGACTCGCTACGTACTTGGTTGGATGATTGGAAGTAGGAGTTCAATATATAGACTCCTACTTCTTGTGCTTGATGTAATTGCTTCTGCACTAATTTATTTTTCAGCGGTGGTTCTTGGATCCGCATTATTTCTCGGGATTTGGGTGCTTTCTGGAGGAGAAATTTCCTACTTTGGGGAAAGATCTTGGGTACACCATTTAATATCTATGACTGGGGGTGTCTTCTCTTCAACTTTTCGAAATGGCGGGTTGACTCTCTCTGATCCAGAAGGGTTTGGCAACTTTTTTGCTGTTCTGATGTATACAACACTGTTTACATCAGTTTGGGTTTGGACCTTTCTGGCTGGCATTATAATACTGCCACTTTTCACTCGGCTTTGGAATGTATTCAAGGTTGAGGAGAGTCCCGTAGGCGCGGCGATGTGCACTGGTGGAGCTGCCATAGGTCTTGTGACATTCGTGCTGATTGTTGTTCGGACTTTGGCGGAGAAACTTACTTCTTGATTCCGTCCCTTTCAGTCGACTGGTGGAAGCCGCCGTGATCCTCCGTTGGCCCCTTGAACGCGAAGGAATCAGGTCTGAACCCTGCCTGAAGATGCCATGAGCCGGGTCGGGAATTGCCCTTGGAGATGATTCGGTCCAAAGGGGCGTTCGGACATCAACATATGGTGGCAAGGGGCCGTTGAAAGGCAACCCTTTGCCCAGTGAAAGGAGATCAAGGATGTCGAAAGACTCGAACGACCTAGCCCCTTCCATGGGCGAGGTTAGTACGCTGTACGTCGCGTTGGAAGTTAGTGCGTCGTCCTAGGAGGTCGGGATCGACCCGGATTTGGGCAAGGTCGGGATACACAAGCTGGCGCCGGCCGACCCTAGGAGAATGGATCAAATATGGAAGTTTCTAATTCGTTGACTGGCACTGAAACGGTACGTATCCTGATTCCATAGTGCTGCCACATTCTATGAGGATCGGATGGCCATCGAGTGGAAAAAATTTGCAAATGCATCTGTGCTTTTGCTCGGCCTTCCATATTTTGCAGGTTACGTCTATCTCGACGCCTACTATATGGCCTTTGGAGTGGCGTTGTCCGAATTGGACGTCTCCGATCAGCGCGTATATGTAAATGCATTCCCGGCACTTTTTCGGTCGTTCACGTTCAAAGACTGGATGTATGACGCCAGGGTCTGGAGTGGATTTGTGTTGATCTGTCTTGTGGCAGTTTTCCTGATCCTGACCCAAGTCCCAAGCGCTTCCACGTTCCGTAAGTCTGTTACGGATCAACTTCCAAGAGCCCTTGGCTCGACTTCTTTTTTCATACTGTCCTATGCGTCTGCTTTGGTTCTACTCTTCCATATTGCCAACCAGAGCGGCAAGCTTCGCGCAGACGAAAATCTCGACCTTCTCGACGAAGTGACCGTAACTCATGACGGGAGCCGGAATTCAGATGATCCGTTAAGACTTTCTAAACAGGGCATTGGCGATGGAAAATATCTGTTTCTACATGCAACGGGCGAAACGCTTTTTCTGATCCGTCCGACAAAACGGCCTGATCACTACTTTTATCTCGTGCGCATGCCGCGAAGTGACACAGAACTGTCCTTCGTGCTACGGGATTACTCATTTCCCAAAAGGTGAATGCCATGACACTTCTAAAATGCGGACTGTTGTTTGCGACCGCCATCCTGGCACCGGCCATCCTCATGGCCGAAAGTACAAGCGACAACACGGTGCGGGAGGAAGCGACCCTCCACGAGCATGATCCCCTAATGCTTTGGCGCTCCAAGGATATCGACGATCCGTTTTTGGCCTATCTTATCAACTATGTCGACGAAGACCGCACGGAGGCGCGGTTCATGACCTGTCTATGTGTAGAAAAGGTGCTCAAAGTGGATGATATGCGCCGGGCCCATGGCGTCTGTCCCAATGGTCCGCATGGTCCCATTTCATTGGATGAGATTTGGGACGGCAATTCGACGGTTCCCGGGATTGTCAGTCATTTGGACGGCAAAGAGGCGCAGATCACGGATTTTCGCGCGTATCAGAGCGACGCTGAGACGCTAGCTGGTGTATGGGCCACAGTTGGACATGGAGTGAACAAGGGGAAGGAGGTTTGGATTCCGGAACCTGATGTTGGCTTCGCCGCCGTGCTTGAGCACGGAGCGAATGTCCCTGAACTGTTCGTCTGGACCAAGGATCTCAGCACCTACCAACTTAAACGACCAAATGACGTTGAGGAAGCCAGTGTCGAAGCATTGCGAGCGCACAAAGTGCTGGAGTGCAAGTTTTGACCCATGACCGACACGTCGTTGGGCGGTTCGCGAGCGCAGAAAGTGGGCTTGGCAGTGCAAAGCCGACAAACTGAGTTCACTGACTTTCAGGGCAGTCGAGGTTCGCAGTGCATTGGCTTGCGGGTCGCTCGGCTCTTGATCCGGCCTGAATGTAGCGCCCTTTTAAAATTCACCAGTGCAGCACCGTCTCTCCGCGACCTCAAGAGCGGTTGAAGGAAGATGATTAGAGGCCGGAAGGCTGAACGCGAACCTCGCGTCCCGAAGCTTGTAACCCCATGAAGTAAAGGGAAAAGTCCCGTCGCAGGAGTGCGACTACGGTACGCGCAGCAGGGCGATACTCCATTGCACGACCCAGTTCCAGACATGCGGTGTTGACTCTGAGAGAGTGTCCCGAGCACCCAAGTTCGACACCTGAGAGCCATATTTGAGCTGCCTGTTCATGACGGTTTGTGTCATTTCAATGAGTTAGGGGTGGTTGACGGGTCGAATTTCTCAACCCTTGTCGTCACACGCCATGATCGTTTTCTGTCTTGATCAAATGACTTTGGAAATGGTAGTGTCGCCACATAATGTATACGCGCATCACCAAGACCGGCGGACGCCAGTACCTGCAACTGGTCGAGTCGTTCCGCAATGACCGCGGAAAGGTTCGAGCGCGCGTCGTTGCCAACCTCGGGCGCCTCGACAAGCTTGCTCCGGACAAGCTGGACCCGCTGATCAACGGGCTCAACCGGGCCGTTGGGCGCGCCGAAAACACGGCCTCGGAGGTCATTCAGGAGCCGGGGCGCAGTTTCGGCGATGTCTTCGCCCTGCACGAGATCTGGAAGGATCTTGGCTTCGACACGGCCCTGCAACGTGCGCTGCGTTCCTCGCGCCGGGAATTCGACGCCGAGGCGCTGATCCGGGCGATGGCGTTCAACCGCCTGTGCGATCCTGCCAGCAAGCTGGGCTGCCTGCGCTGGCTGGAAACGGCAGCCATGCCGGCCATGCCGGCAACTGTCACCCACCAGCAGCTTCTGCGCGCCATGGATGCGCTGACGGACCATGCGGAGGTTGTCGAGGAGGCCCTGGCCCGCCAGATCCGGCCACTGGTCGATCAGGAGCTTGCCGTCGTCTTCTACGACCTGACGACCGTGCGCATCCATGGCGAGGCGGAGGTCGAGAAGGACATTCGCGCTTTCGGCATGAGCAAGGACAAGGGCGGCATTGCCCGGCAATTCGTCCTCGGCGTTGTGCAGACCGCCGAGGGGCTGCCGCTCATGCACACCGTTCATCCCGGCAATGTCGGCGAGACAAAGACAATGCAGGGCATGCTGCAGAAGGTCCTCGCCCGCTTTCCGGTTCAGCGCCTCGTCCTGGTGGCGGACCGCGGCCTCCTGAGCCTGGAGAACATCGGGGAGCTGAGCACGCTGGCTGATCAGGGCGGGCGCAAGCTGGAGTTCATCCTCGCTGTCCCCGCCCGCCGTTACGCCGAACTGGTCGACACCTTCCGGGACCTGGCCTTCGATGCGGCGGGCCTTGCCGAAAGCGCCTTTGCCGGCCATCGCCTGATTGTCGCGCATGACCCTGGACGAGCCGAAGAGCAGTCGGACCGTCGCCGCGCCCGCATCCGGGAACTGGAATGCATGGCGGAGAGGATGGTGGCCAGGCTCGACGCCCAGGACGAAGGCCGGACCGCCCGTGGTCGCCGCGCCTCCGACCGGGGCGCCTACAGCCGCTTTGCCCGTGCCGTCGCCGAAGCCGAGCTGACCCGCTTCATCAAGCCCGACCTGCAAGCCGACCGGTTCAGCTGGAGCGTCGATGAGGACGCCATCGCCCGGGCGGAACTCTTCGACGGCAAGCTTGCCCTGCTGACCAACGCGCCTGATCTCACGCGCGCCGAGACCGTTGCCCGATACAAGAGCCTTGCGGACATCGAACGGAGCTTTTGCGTCCTGAAATCCGACATCGAGATCGCGCCTGTCCATCACCGACTGCCCGACCGCATCCGGGCTCATGCCCTGATCTGCTTCCTGGCCCTGGTACTCCATCGCGTCATGCGGATGCGCTTGAAGGCCAGGGGCCACGGCGCCAGCCCTCGTGCCGCGCTCGACCTGCTTGCCCGCATCCAGAAGCACACCGCGCATATCGGCGACCGCACCTTCGCCGGCACCAGCAAGATCACTCCGGAACAACTCGACCTCTTCGAAAGCCTGAACCTGTCAAAACCGGCCTGACGGCCTGCTGTAGTCACACAAACGCCACTTCCGGGTGAGCAATGTCAATCACTTGCGCGATTAACTGTCGAACTTGGGCGAGCAGGACCAATTCTTCCATAAATCGTCAACACATTGCACGTGACGCACGGACCTCTTAAGGGCACGCTCACCCTGCGCCACGCGCCTCTCTTGGCTGGCTTCGTTGACAGACTTCCCCATATTCAATGTGGTCCAAATGTGACTTCGCGGGTCCCAGAAGAGACATGGTGACGCAAACGCGAAAACTTTGAGTTTCAACTGCGATTGCCTTGAATCTCGCCACTGGACTGCATTTTCGTCGTTCTTGTCGCGTGTGACGCGATCAAGGCATGCGCGGCGAATTGGCTGGCATGTTCTCTCGGACTACACTCGATGCAAATTCGGCATGCCTGGATCCATGAGGTTGCGTGATTGATGCACCATCAATTTGCGTGAAGACGCTCAGTACGTCTGGACCCGGGGTCGTGGAGGGTGCCCGCAAGTCCGTGGTTGGGGACCGGATGAAGCACGGCGGCATACACCTGGATCGTCGACGGGGCCTTGTTCGCTAGCGGCATTAGGTTGTAAGGTTGCGTGACTTTTTCGATCATGCACGAAACAGGGGTTCCCAACATGAAAACTGTGATTGGAATCGCTGCCGTGCTCGCGCTTTACGGCACGACCAATCTTGCGCACGCCGCCGACATCCCAGGTGTTCTAGGTGACCCAGGCACTGCCACAGAAAACGCAGAAGCAAGCGAACAACCGATGACAGCAACAGTTGACCGATACACGGACATCCAAGTCGCGGTCGTCTCTGAAAAAGCTTGGGCAATACACATTAAAGTCAAATTTGACCTTGTAGAAAACAGAGAACTACACGAAGAACGAAAATGCGCCGCGTACACGGCCTACAATCCAGAGACTGGTGCGTGGCAACTCGACGCTTTGCTCGCCATAACATACTCCCGAAAAGACCGCGACAAAGCCGGAGTCCATATCGGGTCATCCGAGCCGCTAAATCCGAACGCGACCTCACAAATCGACATCGGAAACAGCACCCTTCAACTAACCAACCCCGACGACGAGCACGCGACTTTCACCAGCAGAAAAAACCGCATCGCGTTGATAGATGCAATCATGCGCGGTCGCACCGCGACATTCTCTAGCCACGGACCAAACGGCTTCTTCCAGCGAACATTCAGCCTGGCCGGAGCGACCGCAATGGCGGAACTTGCCGCCCGCCTTTGCGACGCCAACACCGCCAACCCAGGCAAATCAAACCTGACACCAACAGCCCGCCGGAAAACAACCGGCCAGCCGACACAGCAGGCGCGAACCACAACCCAG
>JAJDZT010000001.1 GCA_022824525.1 Silicimonas sp.
GGCGGTGTCGGAGGTTGGCGAAAGACTGGGAACGTACCGTGGAAAGCTCAGCGGCCTGGGCGCTCGTCGCCAGCATCCGCCTCGTAACGCGCAGATTAGCAAGACATTGCCAGGAAACGTAAAACTTTTCGGTCAGGCTCTTAGCGTCTCCCTCGAAGTCCCTTGTAACGAGTACCGACGGCCGCAGTCCCCATGGCGGCCGTCTTTTTTTAGTTGGGCACCATGGTGCCCTGGAGGAGTGCGATCTGCTTCCTGCTGTCATGTGTCTCGGCAAATACTTCGGCCTGAACCACGATCAGACGACGCCCCGGCTTTATGACCCGGCCTTCCGCCACCAACCGATCGCCAATAGCTGGCCGCAGGAGATTGATCTTCATCTCCGCCGTCATGACGTCGGCTTCTCCTTCAATAGTGGTCAGTGCGGCATAGCCTGCAGCACTGTCACCGAGTGCAAAGGTCAGCCCCGCATGCGCAGCGCCGTGCTGCTGCGAAACAGTCTCCGAAATCGGCGCCGCGATGCCAACAAATCCAAGCTCAAGCGCAACGAGCTCCGCATCAAAACTGGCCATAAGACCCTGGCGCGCAAATGATGCGCGCACTTTGCTTGCAATCTCCGGGCGGACTGTCACGCAGCAACCGGTACGGGCACGGTCAATACGCGGCTACCCGTAAGATAAGCGACTGCCTTCGGTTGAAAAAGCTCGCGGAGCACCGGTGTCATCCAATCAAGGCCACCGGTGTAACACCCGTAAGCGGGCAGAATAAGACGACCGGCATCCCGCATGAAACAAGGTCGTGACATGTGCCGAACCTTAGCCTTCGGATGGTAGTGACCGGATACCTCGCCCGGCTCTGCGTCAACGTCCGCGATATGCCGGAAGCAAAGAGAGCCGAGTGCCAGTTCGGAAACATGTTCTCCGCCAAGATGGACAGGCCCGGGATCGTGGTTGCCTTCGATCCAGACCCAACGCCGTCCGGCCTGAAGTCGCGCAATGGTCTCGGTATGGCTGGCATCAAGGCTTTCCGCAGCCGCCAGATCATCAAAACTATCGCCCAGGCAAACGATTGTTTTGGGACGAAGCGCTTCAATATCAGCCGACAACCGCGTCAGCGTCTCGATCGTGTCGTATGGCGGCAAAAGCGCCCCACCCCGTCTTGCGATCCGCTCGGATTTGCCGAGGTGCAGGTCAGAGACGATCAGAGCCAACTTGTCACGCCAGAACAGCGCGCCGGAAGGGCAAGCGGTCAGTCTTTCGCCACAAAGCTCGAAATCGACGGAGTTCATGCTTCGTTCTTACGGTCGATCTGGACCCTTTGGCAAGCCTTGACCTCTTTCACTCGGGCTGCGAAGGGACGCAGCATGACGAAGCCTCCCGAAAGACCGAGAGACCGTAACTTCTATGGCCGACTGCGCGGCAAGGCTCTCAAACAATCGCAGAAAGGTTATCTTGCCGATCTCGACACACTGTCTGTCGACGGAGTTACGTGGGACGACAATCCGGATCGTAATCCATTAGATATGGCTGGTCTCTTTAACGGAGCGCCAGTGTGGCTCGAAATCGGATTCGGGTCGGGCGAGCACATTTTGCATCAAGCCACTGCGAATCCAGAAATCGGCTTCATTGGCGCGGAACCTTACATCAACGGTGTTGCCACGCTTCTTGGCAAACTTCGGAAGAGCAAGGCAAACAACATCCGACTTCATGCCGGAGACGCGCGTGACCTAATGGACGTTTTGCCACCAAATTCGATATCCAAGGCGTTTCTTCTTTATCCCGACCCGTGGCCCAAAGCACGTCATCATCGCCGACGTTTCGTGACGCCTGAACACCTTGGACCGCTCCACCGCGCATTGGTGCCGGGAGCAGAGTTCCGCGTCGCAACCGACATTCCGGACTATGTTCGCCAAACACTGGAAGAAGTTCCGAAGGCGGGCTTCGTGTGGGAAGCCGAACGTCCTGAGGATTGGCGACATCCCTGGGATGACTGGATATCGACACGGTACGAGCAGAAAGCTCTTCGGGAAGGTCGAACACCGCATTACCTCACGTTTCGCAAACTGTGAGTGTCTTTGCAGTGTGCCTTCCGGAAGACTTGGTCTTTGTCGATAGGCCTCTAAGCCATCTCGGCTCGCACACGGACCCACAATGCCCCATGGACGCTTTCCCGGTCCTGGATTAACAGAACCGAGCGAAGGAGAATGACAATGTCGGGACACGGTCCAGCACAACCACTGACTGCGGAAAAGACGGGGCCTCTTACGGGTACCGCAAACGTGCCCGGTGACAAATCGATCTCGCATCGCTCTTTGATTTTGGGTGCGCTGTCGGTGGGTGAGACGCGCATTCGCGGCCTTCTGGAAGGCGACGACGTGCTCGCGACCGGTACCGCCATGCGGGCCTTTGGCGCTGATGTGAACCGAAGCGATGATGGTGAATGGGTCGTGCATGGCGTCGGAACCGGCGGATTTGCTGAGCCGGAAGACATCATCGATTGCGGCAATGCCGGCACGGGTGTGCGGCTTATCATGGGGGCCATGGCAACTACGGCCATTGCAGCCACATTTACTGGCGATGCCTCGTTGCGGTCGCGCCCGATGGCCCGGATCACTGACCCGCTCGCCTTGTTTGGTGCGGCCTCTTACGGTCGCGCGAATGGAAGGCTGCCGCTGACGATGATCGGAGCCCCGAACCCGGTGCCGGTTCGTTACACGCTGCCCGTACCGTCAGCGCAGGTGAAATCGGCCGTGCTCCTGGCAGGATTGAACGCGCCCGGCGAAACCGTGGTCATCGAGCCGGAAGCAACCCGCGATCACACCGAACGAATGCTGCGGGGATTTGGCGCAAAGATCACCGCAGACGATACAGACGAGGGCCGTGTGATCACGCTTGTTGGACAGCCGGAGTTGAAGCCACAAAGCATCGATGTGCCGCGTGACCCGTCATCTGCCGCGTTCCCGGTTTCAGCTGCCTTGATAACTGAAGGCTCGGACGTTCTCGTTCCGAACATCGGCCTCAATCCAACGCGTGCGGGCCTTTTCTACACACTTCAGGACATGGGCGCAGACCTGACTTTTGAGAATGCACGAGAGGAAAGCGGCGAGCCTGTCGCGGACCTTCGGGCACGCTTTTCACCTGACATGAAAGGGATCGAAGTGCCGGCTGAGCGTGCGGCTTCGATGATTGACGAATACCCCATTCTATCAGTGGTCGCGTCCTTCGCCGAAGGTGTAACCGTCATGCGCGGCGTGAAGGAGTTGCGTGTAAAAGAAAGCGATCGGATCGATGCCATGGCCGTGGGGCTTCGCGCGAACGGGGTCTCAGTCGAGGAAGGCGAAGATTGGTGGAACGTCACCGGCCTTGGTCCTTCAGGTGTTCCTGGTGGCGCACGAGTTGAAGCGCGTCTCGATCACCGGATTGCCATGAGTTTCCTTTGCCTCGGCATGGCCGCTCAGAAAGCGGTTACGGTAGACGACGCTTCCCCAATCGCGACGTCCTTTCCCGTTTTCCAAAGCTTGATGACATCGCTCGGTGCAACGCTTCGGTACGAAAATGCCTGAAGCAGCCGGTTCCTGCCTGTGCGGCGCGGTTCGCTACGTCGTCAATGGAGCTCTGCGCCCAGTCATCGCGCGCCACTGCCAACAATGCCGCAAAACCAGCGGGCATCATGTCGCCGCAACCTCCGCGCTCCGAGAGGCGGTCGAGATCACGGGTGACGTCGCTTGGTACGCATCGTCGGACACGGCCAAGCGGGGCTTCTGTCCGAATTGCGGCTCGAACCTCTTCTGGGATGGGCCAGGGAAGAACATCTCGATTTTCGCGGGAACGCTTGATGCTCCGACCGGACTGCACTTGGAGGCGCATATCTTCTGTGCAGACAAAGGAGATTACTACGAAATCTCCGATGGTTTGCCGCAAGCAGACGGTGAAGACCCGGATTTCACGACCCAGGTGAATTGATGCGGAACTGCTAAGTCGGCATTTCCTTGGATACACGCGCAGCCAGCCGAATCGCATGAGACGGATCATGGGCTACGGCGGGCATGACCGGGTCGTAGCCTGCCCGGATCACGGCGGCCACTTTCGGATTGAGGATCACGCGTCCTTCCACGGTCGCCAACGGTCCCTGGTCTCGGAATGCAACATCGGACCAAAGCAACATGGTTTGTGCCGCTTGAGCGAGTGCAAGGTCTTCGGCGGGAACATCCGCCAATGCCTCATCAATTCGTACGAAAACAAACGCCGCCTTGATTGCGCCCGCCTCGTCGAAACGGAAGGCGCGATACTGGTTGGCGTCAGCCGCTTGCAGCCTTGCAACCAGATCAGGCAATTCCGGTAGAAGGCGGTCGAGGTCGGGCGTCTCGCTCAATTCGGTCCAGTCGCGGATGAAGAAAACGAGCATATTCGCGCCGAGTTCCGGATCCATATCGGTCATCCGGTGGTCGGCCATCGCAACGACTGCCTCGATCGCCCCTTTGACAATCGAAAGAGTTTCATCTTCCACGCCGAAGACAACCGGCGCAATCGGTCTTCCCCAACGTGCGAAAAGGTAAGACCCGTCGGAACGGGTAAACTGTCTTTCTATCTCGACGTGATCCATATCCCGCACCTAACTCGGATGGGTGCCGGGGAAAACCTCAGATTAAACTGCCTTGGCTTTGTCCCTCCGGCGGTTCAAGTCCGAGATGCGTCCAGGCTCGCGGCGCCAGCGCACGACCCCGCGGCGTACGCTGTATGAGCCCTTGTTGAAGAAGATACGGTTCTATCACTTCTTCAATGGCATCGCGGCTTTCAGAAAGAGCGGCGGAAAGAGTTTCCACTCCGACCGGCCCGCCCTGATAGTGTTCCGCAATCAGGGTCAGATATCGTCGATCGGCACCGTCCAAACCCAATGCATCGACGCCAAGTCGCGTCAACGCGCTGTCGGCGAGCGCTTGCGTCAACCTGCCGTCCCCCTCGACAAGCGCAAAATCGACAACGCGCCGCAGAAGACGGCCGGCAATCCGCGGCGTCCCGCGTGCACGCCGCGCGATCTCGCGCGCTCCATCCTCTTCGGTGTCTACCCCCATGAGACGCGCGCCACGCTCCACGATCTGAAAGAGCTCATCCTCGGAATAGAATTGAAGCCGGATCGGGATACCGAACCTGTCGCGCAGCGGCGTCGTCAAAAGCCCCAAACGTGTCGTGGCCCCGACAAGCGTGAACGGTTGCAATTCTATGCGAACCGTACGCGCGGCAGGGCCCTCCCCAATGACAAGGTCCAGCTCAAAATCCTCCATCGCCGGATAGAGCACTTCTTCGACAACCGGATTCAGACGGTGGATCTCATCGATAAAAAGCACATCACGCGCTTCCAGATTGGTCAGGATCGCGGCAAGATCGCCTGCCTTCGCCAGAACCGGCCCCGACGTCATTCTGAAGTTCACGCCCAATTCGCGCGACATGATCTGTGCGAGGGTGGTCTTACCCAACCCGGGAGGACCGTGAAAAAGCGCATGATCCATCGCTTCACCGCGCTTGCGGGCGCTCTCAATGAAGACACGCAGGTTCGCGCGCGCATCAGCCTGTCCCACGAATGCATCCAGCGACTGCGGGCGCAGTGCCCGATCGCTGTCTTCGGGGTGAGCTTCCGGGCGTAGTGTCGGGTCAGGCTCGCTCACAAGACCCTCCCGTGGTCAGTCCGACCGCAGTTTGACAATCCCAGCGATCTCTTACTTCGCGCCAATTCTTCATGCGGGCGCCAGACGTTTCAACGCAGATCGGATAAGAGCGGAGGCTTCTGCGTCAGGCTCGGCCCGCGCTGCTTCGGCCACGGCTGCGGCAGCTTCACCAGGCGCATAGCCCAAGTTGCCAAGCGCCGATAATGCGTCCGCCTGCGCAGTCGGATTAGATGTCGGGAGGACTGCTTCGACCACTGCATCCGCGCTCACAGCGTCCGTGAGGGTTTCTCCAGGCAGCGCCATCATCGCGGGCGCCTTGCCTTTCAACTCGTTCACGACGCGCTGCGCTATCTTTGGCCCAACACCCGGCGCTGCCTTGACGGAGGACCAATCCCCCAAGGCAATCGACTGCGCCAAACCGTCGGGCCCGATGGTGCCCAAGATCGCCATCGACGCCTTGGCACCAATTCCCTGAACGCTCATCAGAAGCCGGTGCCATTCTTTCTCAGCCAAGGTCGGAAACCCGAATAGCTGCAGCAAGTCCTCGCGAACCAAAAGATCGGTAAAGAGCGAAACGTGCTCCCCCGCTGCCGGCAAACTGGCCAGCGTTCGCTCGCTCACATAAACGAGATAGCCAACGCCAGCCGTTTCGATCAAAACGTGATCGCCTCCCTTGTACCCGATACGGCCCGTCAATTTGCCGATCATGCCCGTACCTCAACCACTTTTCGGGTCTGAACCATATGCGCGTGACAAATCGCGATGGCGAGAGCATCGGCCGCGTCTGGACCTTCGATCTCTGCTCCGGGCAGTTGCATCTTGACCATGTGATCGACCTGACGCTTGTCTGCATGACCGACGCCCACGACGGCCTTCTTCACGGCGTTCGGCGCGTATTCTCCAACCTTTACGCCCGCGCGCGCGGGCACAAGCATCGCAATTCCGCGCGCTTGCCCAAGTTTCAGCGTTCCGGCGCCGTCACGATTTACGAAGGTTTGCTCCACGGCTGCTTCATCCGGGGAAAACTGCGTCCAGACGCGACAGAGTTCATCGAAAAGATGCGCGAGCCTTTCACCGAGGTCGTCAGGAGACGTTCGTACAATCCCGTTGGCCACATGGACCAATTTGGATCCTGATACATCAACCACGCCCCATCCGAGTGCTGTCAGCCCCGGGTCCAGCCCCATAACACGCATGTCTGCGTCCTGCTCTTATTCTCGTTCTGTATCGGGTAGCACGAAACGCGAACATCCGCAAAGATGTTTAGTCTCGGGCCACGACGTGCAGACATGATGCACACACGTGTGCACGCCCTTGTGCCGCACTGTCAGGCGACGTCCAACGCGCTCAATATACGTCATTCAGAGGCGCGAAAACGACACCTTCGGATTAGCTTTTATTAAATAATTTGAAGCGTTTGCGTCAGAATAAAGACATATCAAAATCACATATCACCTTTGCAAAAATTGCAGTTGTGGAACTGAATTTTGGCTACTAAGTGCGGCTGACAGTTCACGGCCCATTCATAGGATTCAATCGTCATGGCCCATACATTCGCTCGCAAGCACAGCGCCCCCTTCTCGTCGCGCTCAGACGTCTTTTTCGGCGGGGTTTTCGCACGTCTCTCCGCTTGGAATGCGGCACGCCGTACGCGCAATGCCCTGTCGCAACTCACTGCACATGAGCTGGAGGATATTGGGCTCGTGCGTGGCGACATCGACAGCATCGCCGATCGCCAATTTTAATAGAAAATGGCGGAACAACTTAAAAAGGCCGGGTCATTTGACCTGGCCTTTGTTTTTTTCGGGAGCTGGTGTCTTCGAGTAGCACCTATAGATAGGTGGCGAATTGCCCGGCAAGCCAGACCGTTATCGGATCCGCAGCCATCAGAACTGCGCCCGCTTTTTCAAAGAAAGACCCGCTTGATAGTGCTTCAACACGCTGAGCGTATTCCGCCGGCCCCAGTTGGTGGTGCAGGAAACCTTTGAAAATCATCAGACCAATCATAACGATGGCCACGCCACGCAGTGTTCCACGGCTAAATTTGCGCCGAGGCTTCGCAACAACCAATCCGTCATCGTTGACGGAAGTCACATAGCCTTTGGACAGTTGAGTATGCCGCCGGGTGATCCGGCGCATTCTGCGATCAAACTCATCAAATTGCGACGCTGACATACTGCAGCCTCCATATACCGACCGATCTTAACAACATCCGATCACAATAGGATCGAATGGGGCACCATTATGGCGCGTCGGAATTGAAAAGCTAGAATTGCGCCGGTTTGCGACCTTTGTACGTCAGTTTTAGCGTCGTCCAGTCAACAGTATCGCTACGAGACACCAATCCGAAGCCAAATTGGCGATAATGGAGAACGATCTCGTCAGCCTGCTCGACCAAAATTCCGCTCAAGATCGCGAGCCCATCCGGGTTCATTTTTTCGGCCATTGTTGGCGCAAGATCCATGAGAGGACCCTTGAGGATATTGGCGCAAACCAGATCAAACGGCCCTGAGAGGCGCGCATCGTCAAATCCGGGAGCGACAACCGTTTCCACCCTTCCCACAAGCCCATTTGCCTGCAGGTTTGCCCGCGTCACGTCGATCGCCACCGGATCGATATCGGCCGCAACGATCGGACATTCCCAGACTTTTGCAGCTGCCATGGCCAGGATTCCAGAGCCGCAACCGATATCCGCGATGCTCTGAAACTCAACTCCTTCATCCGCCAGATTGCTGATTTCTTTCAGGCAACCCAACGTCGTGCCGTGATGTCCGGTTCCAAAGGCCATCGAGGCTTCGATCAGCAAGCCCATGCGGCCAGCCGGAAGGTTCTCTGCATCATGGGAGCCGTAGACAAAGAACCGCCCTGCTTCCACCGGCGCAAGTTCCCGGCGCACATGCGCAACCCAATCAGTTTCCGGCAATTCGGAAACGACAAAGTCCGACGCACCATGCGCGGCGGCATAAAGCGCCAAGCCTACGTCATCAGGGACTTCCGTGAAGTATCCGCCGACTTCCCAAGTGTCCGAGTCATCCTCGATCTCAAACACGCCCACGCCGGTCGGTGCAGGATCAAGCGCTTCGAGCGCCTCTCCCAGCGCTTCAGCGCGCGCCTTGCCTGAAAGTGTCGTGAGCGCGGTCCATGTCGTCATGACGATCAGCTATTCCGGCCAGTTTCGAGGGTCAATCACCGATTACAGTGCTTCACTGCCGAATGCAGAACCGGAGGGGCTGTGCCCCTCCAGAAAAACGCTGAAAAATCGCATTATGACCCTAGCTGGAAACCCCGGTACCAATTGGGCAGGTCACACCAGTGCCGCCCAAACCGCAGTAACCGCCGGGATTCTTGGCCAAGTATTGCTGGTGGTAATCTTCAGCAAAATAGAAAGCTGGCGCCGCGAGTATTTCTGTTGTGATAGCGCCGTAGCCAGCGTCAGACAGACCTTTCGCGAATTCCGCCTTCGTTGCTTCCGCCGCAGCCCGTTGTTCGTCCGTGGTCCAATAAATGCCGGAACGATACTGGGTGCCTGTGTCGTTGCCCTGGCGCATTCCCTGGGTCGGATCGTGTCCCTCCCAAAACGTCTTCAGAAGGGTTTCGTAGCTAATTACCGCAGGGTCGTAGACGACTCGAACGACTTCGTTATGCCCGGTTTGACCCGTGCACACCTCTTGATAAGTCGGGTTTTCCGTGTGCCCTGCAGCGTACCCCACCATGGTGAGATAGACACCATCGAGCTTCCAGAACATCCGCTCAACACCCCAGAAACAGCCCATTCCGAATATAGCGACTTCGTGCCCTTCCGGTACGTCGAGCGTCAAAGGACGACCATTCACGAAATGCGTGTCCGCTGTCGGAATTGGCGTGGAGCGGCCGGGCAAAGCCTCATCCTTTGTGACCATATTGTACTTGCGGGACAGGATACCGAAAACCATGCGGAGACCTCCTTTGCGTTACGACAGGAAGATAGGTCTCTGAGACAAAAGACAAAAGGCCTCGTGAGCGAAACGTGAATACGGCCGGCTCTGCGTTGATTGGAACATCTCAACCGTGGTTTCTGGATAAAGCGGGCCGAATTTCCGCGAAAATTGCTTTCAGGAGACAGACTTATGGCCAAAATGATTTACGGCTTTTCCGAAGCCGCTCCAAGCTGGACGGCAAAAACCGAATCCGCTGTTCCACCCCCGACACCTCCAAAATCCAGCGGTGGCGGGCACGGCACCTCTGGCATGTATGCCGTCATTGACTTGGCGTGCGGTGATATGAAGGGCTACCGGGAGGCCCTTCCAGGGTGCGTCAGCGGGTCCATTCAAGCGCATTTCGGGCGCATGCACCCCGCCGTCGATATACCCGAAGATCAGAAATCCTACGAAGACAAACTGCGTGCCTTGGCCGATTCCATGAACGTTTCCGGTGGTGGCGCCGATGGCCCGGCCGCTGCAGGCCAGACCTTTCTCGGCCAGTTCATCGACCACGACCTGACGTTGGACGCCACGACCGATCTGGGCGTCGTGGCCGGTGACGTCAGCAAGATCAGAAACTTCCGCACCCCGCGGCTGGACCTTGATTGCGTCTATGGCGGCGGCCGCGACGTCTCGCGTCACCTCTATGACAACGATAACCACGCAAAACTACTCTTCGGTCGCGAACCCGGCGAAGGCCACGCCGATGGAAACGACAAGGACCTTGCGCGCAACCGGCAAGGCAGTGCATTGATCGGAGACCCCCGGAACGACGAAAACATCTTCGTCAGTCAGGTCCACGGCCGCATGTTCGTCGAAGAGCACAACAAGCTTGTCGATGGCGGCATGAATTTCAAGGACGCGCAGAAAACGATGATCCGGCGGTACCACGAAATGATCGTGGATGAGTTTTTGCCGGCGGTGGTCGACAAAGACGTTCTAATGCCGTTTACCGATTGGCTTAAGGGCGGCCCAATTCCATCAACTGGCTACATCTACTGGGACAAGATCCCCGACATGCCGGTCGAGTTTTCCGCCGCTGCTTATCGGTTTGGCCACTCGATGGTCCGCGAACGCTACAAGTTGAATGACACGGCAGGTGTAAAGGGCATCTTCAACGACGGTTTGGAAGGGTTTGCCCCGGTCGAAACTGCAAATAACATCGATCTGGCCGCCTTCTTCGGCGAAGGTGCGCAGCCCGCGCGTGCAATCGACACGGACCTTCCTCCCGCGCTCATCAACTTGCCGAATACGGTTACCGATGGCGGAGAGGCGAACCTTGCCTTCCGCAACATGCAGCGAGGTCACGTGACATTCAGACTGCCGTCTGGTGAGCAAATGGCCGAGTACATGGGGTACGCCCCGATCGCTCCCCACCAGAAGGTCAAGGACGCGAAACTCGAAGGGCACACGCCGCTTTGGTTCTACATCCTTGCCGAAGCCGAAAGTGGCGACGGTAAAGAGAAGGGCAAACTCGGCAAGGTCGGCGGCAGCATCGTTGCAGGCACCATGATCAACCTGCTCATCAAGGGAGAGTCAGAGCTTGTCGGCCACTGGAGCCTGACGTCCTGAGATCACTCCGCCGGTGCCGCAAGGCGCCCCGAAAAAATGGTCTCGCGCCCTGGTTCAGGATCGCGCGGGATCAACAAGGCCAGCATCACTGAAACGCCAGCCATCGCAGCAGCCAGACCAAAGACGCCACCGGGCGAAACAACCCAAAAGTACCCAAGCAGTGCAGGCAAAAACACGGCAGCTATATGGTTGATCGTGAAAGCCACAGCAGCGGTCGGCGCAATGTCCTGCGGATCGGCGATTTTCTGAAAGTAGGTTCTTTTTGCGAAGGCCAGCGAAAACAGCAGATGGTCGACCACGTACAAGGAGGCAGCAAGGATTACGCCCCAGCCGAAATAGTAGATTCCGCCATACGCCAGGAAGACCAGCACCAGACCGAAATACTCGAAGACCAGAACGTTCCGTTCGCCGTACACCCCGAGTGCACGCCCCATCAAAGGAGCAAGCAGCATGTTTGCCAGATAATTGACGAGGAAGAGCGCAGTGATCTCATGTACTTCGAAGCCGAAGCGCTCGACCATCATGAAGGCCGCAAAAACAACAAAAATCTGTCTCCGCGCGCCGGCCATGAATTGCAAGGCATAGTAGAGCCAGTAGCGTCGGCGCAGCACCATATTCTTGAGCTGCGGCGACGCTTCGAATTTGGGGAAAGCGACCCAGCAATAAAGCGCAATGAGCGTACAGGCACTGCCCGAGATCATGTAGACGATGTTGTAGGACAGGTCGAAATAGTCCCATGTGGCCACAAGTGCCCCGTAGGACAGCAATGACGCTCCCGACCCGACGGCAACCAACCAGCCAATTACCTGTGGTGCCCGTTTCTTGTCGATCCACTGAAGTTGCAGCGACTGATAGACCGTCTCGAAATAGTGGAACCCGATGGACGCGATAAACGTCACGAACAGAAGTCCGCCAAACGTCGGGAACCAGGCTGTCACGGCACTCGCCACACCGAGGGTCACGAGCGATAGCACGGCGAGCAGCTGTTCACGCATGACAAGCAAAATGAAGATGACGGCAAAAGACAGGAACCCGGGGATCTCTCGAACGGTATGCAACCAGCCGATTTCGACACCTGTGAAGCCCGCACGTTCAATGACAAAGTTGTTCAAAAGCGCAGTCCAAGTGGCAAACGCCAACGGCATCGCTGCCGCCATGAGCACCAAAAGGGTCACAGGACGGCGCCAGACCGGCAATTCGCCCGCCGTATGGATGTCGATTGTCGCCATGCCTCGGCTTTACGCCTAAAGCCAAGGCATGGAAAGGGCTCTACTGACGCTCAATCCGGGCTTGGATATCGAGATCGACCCTGTCCCCCACAAAGCTCGCATAGCCGTTAGCACCAAAGGCGCTGCGCGAAAGGCTGCCCGTCAAACGTATCGTCAATTCAGAGCGATCTCCGGCAGCTTGACCTGATGGCCGGAAGAGACGGGCGGTAAAGGTTTGAGGCTGTGTCACGCCCCGAACTGTCAGAGTTCCGGACATGATTGCGCCACCTTGCCCGTCCCGCCGTATATCGCGGCTGCGAAAAGTTATCTCGGGAAACCGATCGGTCCAAAGCACGCTTTGTCCCTTTAGAGCATCATTGGCGAACAGCGCGCCCGCGCGCGCATCGGCCGCGTTTACGGACACCACGACGCTGCTGTTGCCCGGGCGATCAAAATCGAGGGCAATATCGGCACTTGATACCGGCATTGTCCCTGGCATGGCGTCGTTGTTGAGGAACCAAGTAAAGCCAACACGGCTCTGCTCCTTCCGAAGTCGATAATCGTCGGGTGCAGCGATTGCTGCGGTCCCCATGGCTGAAAGACATACTGCGACGACCAAATGCTTAAGCATGGGAATGACCTTCTCCGTTACATCAAATCTAACGGCTTTACGCGCTGGAGGTATGAAAAATTCCCGTGATGCCCGCTTTACTCGAAAGCCCGCGCCTTTTTCGCGGAAGGGAGTACTGAAGTCGGCTAGTAAAAACTCTGCGGGTCGATGTCGACGCTGACCCTGAGATTCGTCGGAACGCGAAATTGACCAAGCCATTCTGCCAACGCCCGTTGCACCGGCGCGGTCTTCTCTGCTTTGACCAAAAGGCGCACTCGGTGACGGCCGCGAATGCGTGCAATTGGCGCGGCGGCGGGGCCGAACAACTGTGCGCCGATCCGATCGAGAGGTGCCGTTTTTCTAGTGAGAGCTTTCCCGAAATCAAAAACCTGCTGAACGTCGGGAGACGAAAGAACGATGCCTGCCATCCGACCAAATGGCGGAACACCGGCTTGTTCACGCTCGCGCGCCTCGGCCTTCCAGAAGGCCTCCTCTTCGCCCGACAAAATCGCCCTGATCACTGGGTGTTCCGGCTGATAGGTCTGCATCAGCGCGACCCCGGACTTCTCCGCGCGCCCAGCACGGCCAGCGACCTGCCGCATCAGTTGAAATGTGCGTTCCGCTGCTCTCAGGTCCGAGCCTTGCAAACCAAGATCGGCATCGATCACACCGACAAGCGTCAAGAGCGGGAAGTTGTGACCTTTGGCGACGATCTGCGTTCCGATTATGATATCGGCTTCGCCCGCCGCAATTGCTTCGATCTGCGCCTTTAGCGCGCGCGCAGAGCCAAACAGGTCCGATGAAAGAATTGCCGCCCGCGCGTCAGGGAAAAGCGCGGCAACTTCCTCCGCCAAGCGTTCCACGCCCGGTCCGACAGGGGCGAGCCGATCCTCCGCCTCACAGGATGGACACTTTTCCGGCATTGGTTTGGTCTCACCGCATTGGTGGCACATCAGGCGCTTCTGGAACCTGTGTTCCACCATGCGGGCATCGCAATGGTCACATCCGATTTGGTGCCCACAAGCTCTGCAGATGGTGACCGGCGCGTAGCCGCGTCGATTGAGGAAGAGAAGCGACTGTTCTCCCTCTCCCAGCCTATGTCGGACTGCACCAGCGAGAGTCTCCGAAATCCAGCGATTTGATGGGAGTTGCTCGGAACGCATGTCGATCGCGTGCATCTCTGGCATCACCGCCTCTCCGAAACGGGCAGTTAGCGTCAGGCGTGTATACTTCCCGGCATCCGCGTTTGCCCAACTCTCCAGAGACGGCGTGGCCGAGGCCAGCACCACCCGTGCTTTGCAAATGGAAGCGCGCAAGACAGCCATGTCCCGCGCATTGTAGAGCACCCCATCTTCCTGTTTGTAGGAGGTGTCGTGTTCTTCATCGACGACGATGAGGCCGAGATCCTGATAGGGAAGAAACAGGGCCGAACGTGCACCCACAACCAGTTCCGCACCACCTTCGGCAACCATCTTCCAAGCTCTGCGCCGCTCGGTCATCGTTACACCTGAGTGCCATTCCGCAGGCCTCGCGCCGAAGCGATCTTCGACGCGGGTCAAGAACTCCGCGGTCAAGGCGATTTCAGGCAAGAGCACAAGTGCCTGCCGCCCGGCTTCAAGACAGGCGGCCACAGCCTCAAGATAGACCTCGGTCTTACCTGACCCGGTCACGCCTTTCAGAAGTGCGGTGCCATACTCCCGATTGGCCACACCGTCACGCAAGGTACTGGCAGCACTCTCCTGTTCCGCCGTCAGAGCCACTTTCGCACGTCCGGGGTCGAGCTTCGGGTAAGGCAAGTCACGTGGGCTTTCTTCCTCCGCAACGACGCCCTGCTTTACCAACCCCTTAACGACGCTGGTCGAAACCCCGGCCATCTCCGCCAACTCGCCAAGCGTGAACGCCAAACCGCCAAAGTCTTCCAAAACCGCAACGACTTTCTGTCTTGCAGGTGTCCAGCGATCAGGTTCGTCCACGGTACCGCGCCGATAGATCACGCGCATGGCTGGAGGATCACCAAGCCCGGGAGATCGTGTTGCAAGCCTTAGCATCGCAGGCATGGGCGTAAGCGTATAATCTGCCGCCCGGATCAGGAATTGCTTCATCTCATCCCGCATCGGCACGGCATCGAGAACCCGAATGACACTGCGGACCTTCGACAGATCGTAGCCGCCCTCGCCTTCTCCCCAGACGACGCCGAGCACTTTGCGAGGACCAAGAGGGACTTCGACAAACGCGCCTTCGAAACAACCGCCTTCGGGCGCCTTGTAATCAAGCGCGCGGTCGAGCGGTTGCGTCGTCAGGACCGAAATCAGGTCGCCTTCATCAAAATGGCGGAGCATGCCTCAGGCTTACGAGGGTGTCGACGAAACTGGAAGGGCTATTCTGCAGTCGTTTGAACACGGCCGCCAACGGGTCATGCCAGCGCGTTTCGAACTTCGGCGATGAAGTCGTCTCCGCGCTGCTCAAAGTTGTCATATTGATCGAAACTGGCCGCTGCTGGGGCAAGCAAGACTGTGTCTCCGGCTTCTGCGTCGGCAGCAGCTTGAGCGACTGCCTCGGCCATCGTCGTACAAACGACACTGGGGCAAGAACCCAGCATGAGCGCTGTCTCCGGAGCGTGGCGCCCGATGACGTAAGCCTTCAACACGCGCCCAAGGTACGGGTGCAGTGCGTCCAAGCCGCCCTCTTTCACCTGACCGCCGACGATCCAGCGCACACGGTCGAAGGCCTGCAGCGCCTTTGCAGCGGCGTCGACATTCGTGGCCTTGCTGTCATTTACGAAGCGCACGCCCGCCTTCTCGGCCACCAACTGCGAGCGATGTGGAAGACCGCCGAACTCGTCGAACGCGTCCTCGATCGCCTTTGGAGGCTGCCCAAGCGTCCGAAGCGCCGCATAAGCGGCGGCTGCGTTCTGATGATTATGGACGCCCGGAAGTCCCTGCATGCCTCGCAAATCGACCGAAGCAACTTGACGGCCTTTGCGATACTCCGAGAGAAAGCCTCTGCGCACAAAGACATTCCAGCCGGGACCATCAAGCTTTTCGGCTACCGAGATTCGGATCACCCTGTCGTCTGCCGCGCCTTCGGACATTTGGTTCGCCAGAAACCGACCTTCTGCCTCGTCGACGCCCAAGATGGCACGATCAGGACCGCCCTCAGCGAAGAGACGTCGTTTCGCCGCAAAATACCCGCCCATGCCTCCGTGGCGATCCAGGTGATCTGGGCTGAGGTTCGTGAAGACGGCGATATCCGGTGTCAGTGCGCGCGCCAATTCCGTCTGGTAGGAGGAGAGTTCAAGCACCACCACGCCTCCGTCGCCGGGCGGATCGATATCCAGCACGCCGCGCCCGATATTGCCGGCGAGTTGGGTGTCCTTTCCCAAGACCTCAAGCGCATGATGAACCAATGCTGCCGTGGTCGACTTTCCGTTAGAACCGGTGATGGCAATAACCTTGGGGGTAACTTCGAACCGATCCCATTCCGGCACCGCAAGAGAGCGAAAGAAAAGACCGATGTCATTGTCGACAGGCACACCGGCGGCCATGGCGTCAGAAACCCACCGGTTCGGCGCGGGGTAGAGATGAGGAATGCCCGGACTGACGATCAATCGTACCACGCCCTCCCACGCCTCTCGACGGGAAAGGTCATGCAGCGACAGTCCCGCCTTTTCAGCCCCGGAACGCGCGGTTTCACTGTCGTCCCAGCAAAGCGCGGTGGCTCCACCCGCCTCCAGCGCCTTGGCTGCGGAAAGACCGGAACGTCCGAGGCCAAGCACGACAATGCGTGCGCCGTCCATGCCGCGAACGGGTATCAAGCTTTCACTCCCCAGTGCCGCATGGCCTCAGCCCTGAGCATCGTCGTCGACTTCAAGCTGGCCGGAGATCCGGCGCCAGAGGATGCCCCAGTACATGCCGACGGCAAGCACGATGGAGATCATCAACAGCGCCACCCAGGTGTTGACTGAGGGATTGTCCAAACTCAGCCACCCGAAATCGTAGAGTACCCAGAGCAGAGCGGCGAGCACCGCAACCAAAAGGAAGACACCGACCGATCCTATTCCGCGTAACACGGCAGTCAGGAACAGAACAAATGCGATGAGAAGTACCAAGCCGATAAACAGGACAAGCGGTGTCTGTTCTTGCCAGTTCTTCAGGGCCCAACGGACATAAGACAATTCTGTAGGATTATAGGTCACCGCCAGTAGCACGAAGGCCGAAAGCCAGCGTATCAAAAAGCCCATGCCTCACACTCCTCTTGTTTGTCTTGGGGTACAGTCGTCAGCGATGCGCGGCAAGAGAGTATGGCTCAAGGCAAGGCGAAGTGCGTCAGCCCGACCTCACCCTCGACATGTAACGACCGGGTTCGGCATCGGTGAACCCGAGTTTGCGGTAGAGTGAATGATGCGCCCTTGTCGACAGCATCCAACCTGTCACGTTTGCAAGCTCCGGATGGGCCATCAGGTCTTCGGATAGACGCCTGCCAAGTCCTTGGCCACGGAACGCCGGGATAACCTGCAAGTCAAATATATAGGCATGGTAGACGGTATCGGACGTGGCGCGCGCCCAACCGATTTGCCCGCCATCTTTTGTGTAAAGACCAACTGGATATGAGCTTCGGAAACTCTTGATGATGCCCTCACGAGTGCGCCCTTGCCCCCAATAGCTGACTTGAGTGGCAGGCACGATCACATCGAAATCTAGCTCTTCGAAGCGGTAGCTGGTCTGGATGCTGCCTACCACGCGATTTCCTTGCGACGGCGGAAGAACTTCCCGTTCGGGCCATCCGCAGGCAAGGTTGCAAGCCAAATCGCCGTGTCCGCGCCCTCTTCCGGTGAAAGGCTCGCCGCCGGGCCGCCCATACGGGTGCGCACCCAACCGGGACACATGGCGTTGATCTTTACTCCTGCCGGAGCCTCCCTTGCGGATGCGACGGTAAGGGCATTCAAGGCAGCTTTGGCGATACCATAGGCACCGGGTCCACCCAGCCCTTCTGCAAAGCTTCCCCAACCCGAAGAAAGGTTCACGACGCGGCCGTAACCCTTGGATTTCATGTGCGGCAAGACCATACGCGTCAACTCGTAGGGTGCCTTCAGCATGACGTCGATGGTTTCGTCAAACTTCGCATTTTCCGAAAACAGAGGGGCTTCAAAAAGGACACCGGCATTGTTCACCAGCACTTCGACGTCGCGAAGGGCGGATGCGAATGTAGTCGGCTCCCGAAGGTCGCAGTGTACAGCTTCGGCCCCGATCTCATCCGCGACTTTGGCACCCATCTCCCTGTCACGGACGCCGATCCGCACATCATACCCCTTGGCGACCAGCCCCTTTGCAATCTCTTTGCCGATTCCCCGATTGCCGCCAGTGACCAGTGCCCGCATCACCGCACCTTCAGCGTCGCCAGCCCGATGAGTGCGAGGATCAGCGAGATAATCCAGAAGCGGATCACGATTTGCGGTTCGGCCCAGCCCTTCTTCTCGAAATGGTGGTGGATGGGGGCCATGAGGAAGACGCGGTTGCCCGTCATCTTGAAATAGCCGACCTGGATGATGACGGAGAGGGCCTCAACCACGAAAAGCCCGCCGATGATGGCCAGCACGATCTCGTGCTTGGTGGCGACGGCAATCGCACCAAGCGCGCCGCCCAGAGCCAGCGATCCGGTATCGCCCATGAAGACGGCGGCTGGTGGTGCGTTGTACCAGAGGAAGCCGAGACCCCCTCCGATCAAGGCGGCGGCGAAGATCAGGATCTCGCCCGTGCCCGGGACGTAGTTGATGCCAAGATACTCGGTGAAGTCGGTGCGGCCCACGGCATAGGCGATGACGCCGAGGGAGCCAGCCGCGATCATGGCGGGCATGATGGCGAGGCCGTCGAGCCCGTCCGTCAGGTTCACCGCGTTGGCGGCGCCCACGATCACGATCATGGCGAACGGAATGAACAGGATGCCGAGGTTCAACAGACCGGAAATCACCGGAATCGCCAGTTGATTCTGCAAATCGGCCGGGTGCATCCATGTGGCCCACCCTGCGGCAAGCCCGGCGATCACGAAGCCGATGAGCAGGCGCAGTCGGGCGGACAGGCCTGAATAATTGTCGTTCTTCGTGACCTTTGAATAGTCGTCTGCGAAGCCGATCAGGCCAAAGGCGACGGTGACGAAGAGAACCATCCAGACATAGCCGATGTCGAGACGCGCCCAGAGGAGGCTCGATGTGACAAGGGCGCCGAGGATGAGGACGCCGCCCATTGTCGGGGTGCCTGCCTTTTCGGTGATGTGGCTTTCGGGCCCATCGTCGCGGATCGGCTGACCGTGTTTCTGCTTGGTGCGCAGCAGGTTGATAAGCGGCCTGCCGAACAGGAACCCGAAGACCAGCGCAGTGAAGAACGCACCACCGGCGCGGAAGGTGATGTATCTGAACAAATTGAAAAAATCGCCACCGTCCGAGAACGCTGTGAGCCAATAGAGCATGTTATTCCGTTCCTTCGTCCACGGCCTGGTGCAACCGTCTGAGAGCATCCACCACCAGGCTTACCCGCGACCCCTTTGATCCTTTAACCAGCACAACATCGCCTGCATCGATCAGCTTGTGCGCCTCGGCCGCAAGCTCCTCTGCCGTCTCGACCCAGCGCCCGCGCCGATGTGCCGGAAGCGCCTCGAAAAGCGCGCGCATCCGCGGCCCCACACAATCGACGCGCCTGAATGACGCCATCGCCGGATGATCCGCAAGAGCCCTGTGAAGCTCGGCCTCCGTGGGGCCAAGCTCCAGCATATCGCCCAGAATGGCGATCCGCCTGCCCGTGGCAATCCGGCCCTGTCCTTCTCTCGGCTCGATCCCTGCCAACACCTCGAAGGCCGCCACCATCGAAGCAGGGTTCGCATTGAACGCGTCGTCGATCAGTTCGATCGAGTGGCCCTCGACGGCGTCGAGCACAAGCGTTTCCCGCTGACCTCGGCCCGAGGGCGGATGCCAGCGCGCCAGATCGCTCGCGGCGATATCCCAATCTGCGCCAACCGCTTCGACAGCAATCAAGGCGGCCAGCGCGTTCATCCCGAAATGACGACCCGCCGCGCCGACCTTGAAGATGAACGTATTCGGCTCGGTCCGTCCTCCGGCCGAGAGCAGCGCGTTATCGGGGCGTTCTTCCCCTTCGACAACCGTTACGGCATCGACGACATTCAGGCGCCGCACCCGTACATCGGCATCGTCCGATACGCCGAAACTGATTGAACGGAAGTCGACCGCCGCTTCGGCAAGGATCGGAGCGGTCTCGACATCCGCGTTGTAGATCGCGATTCCACCTGCTTCGAGCCCTTCGAAGATCGAGGCCTTTTCGCGCGCGATACCCTCGATGCTCTCGAAAGCCTCCAGATGCGCCGGTGCAACCGTGGTGACGATGGCCACATGCGGTCTGGCAAGACAAGCCAGCGGCGCGATCTCACCGGGATGGTTCATGCCGATTTCGATCACCGCGAACTCGGTGTTCTCGGGCATCCGCGCCAGCGTCAGCGGCACACCCCAATGATTGTTGTAACTCGCTTCCGCCGCATGCGTCCGACCCTGACGCCTCAGCATGTGGCGCAGCATTTCCTTGGTAGAGGTCTTGCCGACCGAACCGGTGACAGCAACGACGCGCGCAGTCGTCCGATCACGGGCGAAAGCGCCCAAATGCTCAAGTGCGGCAAGCACATCCTCGACCAGAAGAAGCGGTGCATCCTCGGCCAGCCCCTCTGGTACGCGAGAGACAAGAGCCGCCGCCGCGCCCTTTTCAAACGCGTTGGCCACGAAATCATGTCCGTCGCGGACATCCGTGAGCGCCACGAAGAGATCTCCCGGCTCCAGCGTGCGTGTGTCGATGGACACGCCACTCGCCTGCCAGTCCGGCCCCTGCGCCCGCCCGCCAGTTGCGGCAAGCGCGACCTCGCGTGTCCAGAGCGGTGTCACAGGCCCTTCCCGTCAAGAGCCGCCACCGCGACGCTGGCCTGCTCGACATCGTCGAAAGGCAGCACGGTATCGCCAATCTCTTGACCAGTTTCGTGGCCCTTGCCGGCAATCAGGAGAGTATCTCCCGGACCGAGCGCATCGACGGCGCGAAGGATGGCCTCCGCGCGATCACCAACTTCTGTGACTTCTCCGCGAGAGGTTCCTGCCATGACTTCGCGTCGGATCAGTTCTGGATCCTCGCTCCTTGGATTGTCGTCCGTCACGAACACGACGTCTGCGTTCTCAACGGCGGCCTTTCCCATCAGCGGGCGCTTACCCCTGTCGCGGTCGCCACCGGCCCCAAAGACCACGATCAATCGACCGAGGACATGGGGACGTATCGCCTTAAGTGCAGTCACAAGCGCATCAGGCGTGTGCGCATAGTCCACGAAAACCGTCGCCTGGTTTTCGCGCCGCGCTGCGAATTGCATCCGGCCGCGTACCGTCTCCAGCATCGGAAGTGTGTCAAAGACCTCCTGCGCATCGGCACCCGTTGCTATGCAAAGGCCTGCAGAGATCAGCGCGTTCTCCGCTTGAAAACCGCCGATCAGACCCATGCGAATGTGCTGGATGCGACCTGCCCATTCAAAGCGAAGCTCCTGACCGGTTGCTTCGTATCGTTGACCCAAAATCTGAAGATGCGCTTCGCCGGATCGGCCGACGGTCAGAAGATCGTGTCCACGATCTTCCGCGATGTCGGCCATCTTCCGACCCCAAGGGTCGTCGATGTTGATGACGGCCGTTCCGTCTTCGGGCAAAACGCGCGAAAAAAGCCCTGCCTTAGCTTCGAAATATTCCTCAAAATCAGCATGATAGTCGAGGTGGTCTTGGCTGAGATTGGTGAAGCCCGCGGCACGCAAACGAACACCGTCGACGCGCCGTTGCGCCAGGCCGTGAGAGGATGCTTCCATCGCCGCATGGGTCACCCCAGAGTCCGCCGCTGCCGCCAGCACTTTGTGCAAGGTGATGGGCTCAGGCGTGGTATGGCCAAGCGGTGCCGTGTACGCTCCCTCTACACCGGTCGTCCCTACCGAGATCGCCTCCGCTCCCATCTCCGTCCAGAGTTGACGCGTGAAGGACGCAACCGATGTTTTTCCGTTCGTACCGGTAACGGCAACTTGTACTTCAGGCTGCGCCTCGAACCAGAGGGCTGCAGTAAATGCCAGCGCCTCGCGCGGGTCTTCAACAATGACAACCGGAACCTCGGAGCCCGCCAATTCATCTGCAGCTATTGCAGCGCCTTCCCGGTCGGTCAGGATTGCACCTGCTTTCATTCGCAATGCGAACTGAATGAACTCCCCACCGTGAACGCGGGTTCCGGGCAGGGCTGCGAAGAGATGACCTTCCTGAACAGTTCGGCTGTCAACCGACAGACCGGTAATCCGGGTCTCGGCACCGCCGACAACTGTCAAACCCAGTTCGGCAAGTGTCTTCGTCCTGGCCCGGGTCTGCACGTCTGGTCACCTCGCGTTTCAGTTCCGGGCGAGTGTTACACCCGCCGTGGTGTCGGGCGCCAGCCCCAGAAGCGGGGCAACACGGCGAATGACTTCCGCAGCGACTGGAACGGCTGTCCATCCCGCAGTACGGCGTGGCTTTTTACCGGTTGTGTCCACCGGCTCATCCAAGGTGACGACCAGCACGTATTTCGGGTCGTTTGCCGGAAAGACGGTAGCGAAGGTCGCGATGACCTTGTCGTCATAGTACCCACCCTGTGGCTTGGGTTTGTCAGCTGTGCCGGTCTTGCCCGCCACATGATAGCCGGCAACTTCGCCCAGAGACGCCGTTCCTTCGGTCACAACTTTACGCAGCATGGAGCGCGCCTGCCGAGAGGTGTTCTCAGAGACAATTCGTGGACCGAGCACGGGTGTGTCGCGCTTCAGAAGGGTCGGGGTCACCTTGTAGCCACCGTTCAGGAGCGACGCGTAGGCGGTGGCCAAATGCAAAGGAGAGGCGGAGATGCCGTGCCCATAGGACACCGTCATTGTGTGAATCTCCGACCACTTTTTTGGCAAAAGCGGCTTGGCACCCGGCGCTTCAATCAACTCGACGGGTGTCGGCGCGAAGAAGCCGAGGTTGTTCAAGAAGGTCTGCTGACGCTCAGGCCCGATCATCATCGCAACGCGTGCCGTTCCAATGTTGGAACTTTCCACGATGATATCTTCGACGGTCATGGCAGGTCCATGATCACGAAAATCTCGGATTTTGTGGCGTCCCCATTTCAGCGGGCCCGTCGTATCGATCCACGTCGATCCACTGACAAGACGCTCATCGATCCCTTGTGCCACCGCAAAAATCTTGAACGTGGAACCAAGCTCGTAGAGACCCTGCACCGCTCGGTTGAACAGAGGACTTTCGGCCTGGTCGCCTTCCGTGAGCGGACGCGGACGGTCATTTGGATCAAAGTCGGGCAGGCTTGCCAGCGAGAGCACTTCGCCAGTGTGCACATCCATCAAGACGGCGGCGGCGCCTTTTGCATTCATCAAACGCATGCCGCCATCCAAGACACGTTCGACCGCTGCCTGCACGGTCAAGTCCATGGCAAGCGTCAGGGGCACGTCACCACGGCCCGGATCCCGAAGCTCCTCGTCCAGCGCCTTTTCGATTCCAGCAACACCGATAACTTCGGCTGAACTGACACCTTCGCGACCGTACCCGGCACCACCAAGCACGTGTGCTCCAATGGCGCCGTTCGGATATAGCCGCATCTCACGCGGTCCAAACAGCAGCCCCGGATCTCCAATATCAAAGACCGCCTGCTGCTGTTCGGGGCTGATGCGCCGTTTAATCCAGATGAACTTTCGTTTGCCTGTGAACTGACGGATCAGGCGCTCTTCATCCAAGTCTGGGAAGATCTTGACGAGTTCCTTCGCGGAACGCTCAGGATCGATCAGTTGATGCGGTTGCACGTAAAGGGAATGCGTTGTCAGGTTCGTCGCAAGAATGCGGCCATTCCGATCTGTTATGTCCGCCCGGGCTGCAACAATCTGGGCACCACTCGCCGCCGATTTTGGCTCGACAGGCTCCGACGCGGCCAATGCGCCCATCCGAACACCCACCATTGCGAAAGCACAGAGAAAGGCGACGCCAAGCACCAGCAGTCGCCCCTCTGCTCGTTGGCGCTGCGCATCACGATCCGCCTCGTGGCGGGCTGCAAGGTTGGCGCGCTCGATGGCGTCCGGGTTTTCGCCGTCTCGCCTTGCGGCGAGGATACTGGCCAACGGTCTGAGCGGTGTACGTGTCATTGCGGAACCTCATCGCGCAGCATCACATCTCTCGCTTTTTCAATGGGATAGGGGATCTGATCGATCCGTCCGAAATGCTCGGGCCGAAGTGGCAAGAGCCCCAACCTGTCAAAGTTCAAATCCGCCAGATCGGAAAGTCGTTCTGGGCGATTGAGGTAGGCCCACTCCGCTCGCAAGACACCTGCCCGTTCCCGCAGGTCGGCGATTTCCGACCTCAGTTCCTTCACCTCGCGAAGACGCGCCTGTGTTTCGTAGTTTTGCTGATATGCCCAAACGGCAAGTGCCATAACCACGAAGGCAGTCAGAACGAAGAAGAACGACTTCATGCGACCTCCACCAGTTTGGGCAAACCCAGCGCATCGCGATCCACCGGGGCTGCTGAAGCCGACGTGCGTCGACCGACGCGGAGCTTTGCAGAGCGTGATCGGGGATTGCGCGCAATCTCTTCCGCTGACGGCGGGATCGCCTTGTTTCTGGCGTCGAACCGTGCGGCTTCAGAGGCGACTTCAGGCTGATACCTGTTCCCACCCGATTTCGCAGCACGGGCTTGGAAGAACCTTTTCACGACCCGATCTTCCAACGAGTGGAAGCTGACCACGGCAAGCCAACCACCTGCCTTCAGCGCACGTTCGGCGGCCTCAAGTCCCTCGACCAATTGTCCAAACTCATCATTGACGGCGATGCGGAGCGCCTGAAACGTACGCGTCGCGGGATGCGACGCGCCAGGCTTCGGGCGCGGCAGGACGGTCTCGACGATCCGCACGAGGGCCCCGGTCGTCACGATCGGACCGTCCTGCCGCGTTTTCACGATGGCGCGCGCAATCGAACGGGCCGCCCGCTCCTCGCCATAGTGATACAATATGTCGGCCAGCGTTGCTTCGCTGGCTTCGGCCACCAGATCGGCGGCGCTTGTGCCCTCTTGACTCATCCGCATGTCGAGCGGGCCATCGGACATGAAGGAGAAACCGCGTTCTGCCTGATCGAGCTGCATCGACGAAACGCCAAGATCGAGCACGACACCATCCAGAGGTTCATCGGCGTAGGTGTCGAGATCGGAAAACGTGCCTTCAACCAGCTTCAGTCGGTCGCCGTAGTCTTTTGCCCAGACCTTGGCCATTTCGAAGACCGCAGGATCGCGGTCCACCGCGATGACCTTTTCGGCGCCCGCTTCGAGAAGACCCTTCGTGTATCCGCCTGCCCCAAATGTCCCGTCCAGCCAGACCCCTTCGATGGGCGCGCAGGCCTCCAATATGGCATCGAGCAGAACCGGGATATGCGGGGCGGTCATGGGTCAGCCATCCTCCCCGTCATCTAGAAGCGTCCAGATATCGGCACCTTGCGGCATTGCATCAAGCAGCTCATCAACCGCACTTTCGGAAGCCTCGAAGCTTTCAGGCTTCCAGATCTGGAAGGTGTCACCCATCGCGATGAAGTACGCTTCGGCCTTGATGCCCAGTTTGTCACGGAGCTTCTGCGGAAGCACGATGCGCCCGGTGTCGTCGACCGTCGCAGGCAAGGACTGACCGTTGAAGAGACGTTCAAGTGCGCGACGCTGGCGCGAGCCGCGCGGCATCCGAGCGATTTTCTCATCGACTTCGTTTGCACTGTCGATGGTGAAGCATTCGAGGAAGTCGCGACGTTCGTCGCCATAAACGATGATAAACTCGGGAAGCTTCCCTTCGGACCAGTTCGGATCGCCATCGCGAAGCACAGAGCGATAGTTGGCCGGGATGGACACCCGACCTTTGCCGTCCACTTTCTGGACGCCTTCGCCTCTGAACCTCCGAACCACTGTCCCGCGGCTCCCTTATTCGTCCCCCGAAATAGAAAACGGCGGATCGGACTGCTGCCAGTGTCCGATCCGCCGCCCTCGTCCCGTTTCCGGGATGTCCAGCTGCGCGCGCCACCTGGGGGGATGTCTGCTCGCCCGCGCGCCGGATCTCTTCAACAAATGAGGCGGAGCCTGTATGAAACCTGCTCTTATTTGGTTCTTAGGGTCGTTAAGCGCCCTGAGTGCTGTCCCGCTTCATTCGGTGATTGAGAACGTGCCATGGGAAAACATGGGAATCAACTGAAATTTTATGGGAAATCGAGGCCTAGAGCCCTCGCAGAACCAACACGAATCGAGATGTGGGATCAATATTTCGTTTTTCTTCGGCAAAAACACTATATGTTGTGTTGAGAATTTTTTCGCTTATTCCCATATTTTCCCGCTCCAACCCCACTTTCAGTGCCGTATTCGCCTTTTTTCCCAAACGGACCCAGTTCATATGAACAAAGTCCCAAAACCGAGACTAATGCGGCTGTGGATAACTTTCACCTGTGGATAAGTTGAATTCGCGGGTCCGGCACAAAGCCGCCTAGAAGCTCCGGTTCTCGTAAGCCTCAAGCGCTCGCTTGCGCCCATCGGACAAATCGACAATCCGCTTCGGATACGGATCTTCGTGTGAGAGCCCCCAGCTTCTCGGCACAGCGTCGAAGTAGGAAAGAGCGGTGTCCGTTGGCTGAGACGCGCCCTCGGCCAACCATCGCCTTTGATACTCCCCGTCCTTGTCGAACTTTTGCAACTGGGTTTCCGGATTGAAGACGCGGAAGTAAGGCGCGGCATCTGGCCCGGATCCCGCAGCCCATTGCCAACCCATGGCATTCGACGCCGGGTCCCAATCCACAAGGCACTCCTCGAACCACTTCTGGCCGATCCGCCAGTGCATCATCAGATGCTTGGTCAAGTAGCTCGCGACAATCATTCGGCTCCGATTGTGCATGTGGCCGGTGACATACATCTCACGCATGGCAGCGTCGACAAACGGCTCCCCAGTCATTCCGCGCTTCCAGGCCTGCGCGTCGCCCAAGGTCTCGTCTTCGCGCCAAGGAAAAGTTTCCCAACCGTCGCGCCAGCTTCTCTCCGTTATGTGAGGCGTGTGCCAGACCAGGTGGTAGGCGAACTCGCGCCACACGAGCTCCTTCAAAAAAGTCTCCGCCCCTGCCTTCCCATCTTCAAGCGCGCGGCGCCCGGCGTACCAGCACGTTCTCGGACTGATCTCACCCCAGGCCAGATTCTCGGAAAGCCTCGACGTGCCCTCTTGTCCCGGAAAATCGCGGGCTTCGTCATAATCGGCAATCGCATCGGTTGCGAAGGCTCGAAGACGCTTGGCGGCAGCCTCCTCACCGATGGTCAAGTGCTGACGCACAACACTGGCTCCACGCCGCATGCCGGCCTCGAGTGACCAGTCATCTAAGCGATCGCTTTGCGGCCAAGTCTCCGGTGCAGGTATGCTGTCAGGGGCAGATGGCACTTCGCCGACATCGCGATCCTGCACGGCCCGCCAGAATGGCGTGTATACCTTGTAGAACCCTCCATCTTTCGTCTGAACCGACCAAGGCTCAAAAAGCAGATGCCCGGGAACAGACTGGGCATCGACATTCATGTCGCTCAAAGCAGATTTGACCGCCTTGTCGCGCGCCACCTGATCGGGGTCATAAGCCCGGCTCCACCGCACACTCTGCGCGCCCGTTTCGCGAACAAGCGACATCAGAACGTCGGCTGCATTGCCTTGTCGCAGGATAAGACGCGACCCAAGTTTCTCCACCCTTTCGGCGAAATGCGCGACACCAAGCCCGAAGCGCCAAAGCGGGCAAGCGCCGTAGGTCGAGAACACTTCATCAAGTATGAAGACCGGGATGACGGAACCGCCCTGCTGGATCGCCTCCGTCAAGGCGGCGTTGTCTGACAACCGCAAATCTTTCCTGACCCACCAGATGACAGGCGCCATGCTCTCACTCCGACTGCTTGTCTCCCCGGACTTAGCACGCAACCTGCGGCGTCAACCCGAAGTCTGAAGACACGAAAACGAGCGTCAGGCTTCGCGCGCGTCCGTAAGCATGCGCCAATGCAGCAAGACGGATGGAAGGAAAAACAGAATGAACCCGAACTCGATAAAGCCGTAGAGCATCAATGGAACCCAGAGAACGGCGCAAGCCAACCCGACAACGCCGGAGATGATCATGGCTACGCGGGCATCAAAAAGCCTGCGCATGCCGAGTGCGAACAGTTTGCCGCCGTCCAGCGGACTGACCGGCAGCAGGTTCAGTACGGCAAGGAAACCATTGACGGACGAGATCGTCCAAAGCAGCCAAGCCATCTCCGGATCCTGTACGAAGGGCGCGATCAGGCCCGCGCTGGCCCAAAGGAAAAGGTTCACAATAGGTCCCATGGCAACGATCAGTTCCTGTTCGTACCGCGTTGCCGAGCGGGACCGTTCACAAAAACCTCCGCCGCCGTAGAGCATGATGCGGCGGACCGGAACACCCTGGATCAAACACCCCCAAGCATGCCCCAGTTCGTGCAAAAAAATGGAGACCAGCAAGATCCCGACGAAAGCCAAGTCAAAGGCCATGCTTCGCGCGTCACCGCCAAAGTCGATCAGGATAAGAGGAAGCAAAACAATCGAGGATCCGATCTGAACCGGCACGGACCACGGACCACGAAACTCGTAGATAGGGGAGGAACCCAAAAACATCGAACACACTCGCGCAAACACTCGCAACGTGAGAATGTTAACAGAAACCTAATTCCAATGCGCGAAAGTCTTTGAGCGACGCGGCGGTAACGGACCGGCGACGCCTTAATGCAACGAAAACTGGGGACAATCAGGCTGCGCTGGCAGGATTGGACGGTTTCGCTCTACGCGCAGCCATTTTCGCCGCGAGCCGCTCATGTGGCGGCGTAACGTAGTTGTCCATCTTCTCACGAATTGTGCGGATCTCGGATTCTGTACCGGTCGCAATCCGCAAGGGCTTCTGGCCATCGATCAGGTAGATCAGGCAATGGCAGTCCCCTGTCGCCAAAGAGCGTGTGATACCGACACCGATGATCTGGTCGATATCCACCGTCGCCAACACTTGCCCGCGCCCGCGCGGGTTACGCGACACAAAGCGAATTTCATGGCGCACACGGTCAACTTGGACTTCTGGCCTGAACCCCCTCGCCGAGACGGAGAGAGCAAGCCCGCCAAGAACGCCCAACACGCAGGTGAGCACCAACTTCACCATCAGAGTGTCGCCCGCGTAGAGCGAACCCGGCAACAACCATTGAGCAAATGCACCAAGCAGAAGAGCGAAACCGAGAAGAGTGAGACTCCACTCGATCACAAGGTCGCTTGCCTTTTCTTCCATGTCAGCAGGGCGCAATCGGAAACCCCAAGGGGTCTCGATCTGCTCCAGAAGCGGGTCTTCGCTTCCAGATAGGCTCCTCGATATACGGCTGATCGCGTTCATTGCGCTCTCAGATATTGTTCCACCTGATTGCGGTCATAATTGCCGATCATGGCAAGAATTAGACGAACACCGCCTGTTAACCGCAGGGAAATGTTGCTTTTCCGCATACATCAGCCTGCACCTATTGCGGAAATCTTCAGCACGTGTATACACCGCGCGTTCGCCGCAAATTCGTTTGACCGGCGCAGCCTCTCGTGGATGGGCGCGGCGACATGACACCATCCTATGAAGTGCGCTCTGAAAAATGGAGAGAACATGCCGCTGTATGAGCATGTGATGATTGCGCGTCAGGACTTGTCCAACGCGCAGGCCGAAGGGCTTATCGAACACTTCAGCACCGTTCTGACTGACAACGAAGGCAAGGTCCTCGACAGTGAGTACTGGGGCGTCAAGACGATGGCCTACAAGATCAACAAGAACCGCAAAGGCCATTATGCCTTCCTGAAAACCGATGCACCTGCGCCGGCCGTTCAGGAAATGGAGCGCCTGATGCGTCTGCATGATGACGTGATGCGGGTTCTGACAATCAAGGTTGATGAGCACGAAGAAGGCCCGTCGATCCAGATGCGCAAATCCGAAGAACGTGAAGGCCGTCGCAACCGCGACGATCGCCGGTAAGGAGGGCTAACCAATGGCAGCAAAACCGTTTTTCCGCCGCCGCAAGGTCTGCCCCTTCTCGGGCGACAATGCACCCAAGATCGACTACAAGGACACGAAACTCCTGCAGCGTTACATCTCTGAGCGCGGCAAGATCGTCCCCAGCCGTATCACCGCCGTCTCGGCCAAGAAGCAGCGTGAACTGGCCCGTGCAATCAAGCGCGCCCGCTTCCTCGCCCTTCTGCCCTACGCGGTCAAATAAGGAGAACTGATATGCAGGTTATCCTTCTCGAACGTGTCGCAAAGCTCGGCCAGATGGGCGACGTCGTGACCGTCAAGGACGGCTACGCACGCAACTTCCTTCTTCCACAGAAGAAAGCGCTCTGGGCGTCGGACGCCAATGTGAAGGCTTTCGAAGCCGACAAGGCGCAGCTTGAAGCGCAAAACCTTGAGACGAAGAAAGAAGCGGAAGCACTGGCCGACAAGCTGAACGGTCAGCAGTTCATCGTGATTCGTCAGGCCTCCGACGGCGGCAACCTTTACGGCTCCGTCACCACTCGGGACGCCGCCGAGGCTGCGACCGAAGCTGGCTTCACTGTTGAACGTCGTCAGGTCCAGATCACCTCGCCGATCAAGGAACTTGGCATCCACAAGGTTGCCATCACCCTTCACCCTGAAGTCGACGCGGAAATCGAATTGAACGTCGCGCGTTCGACCGAAGAAGCCGAGCTTCAGGCACAGGGCATCAATATCGCCGAGCAGGCTGCCGAAGACGAAGCGCAAGCTGAACTCGAGATCGCCGAACTCTTCGACGAGATCGGTGCGGCTGAGCTTGATGAGCTGGAACGTGGTGACGACGAGCCGGCAGAGGAAGCAGCATCGGACGAGAGCGAAGCCACTGAAGAGGCTTCTGCCGACGATGCAGGTGAGGACGAGGAAAACTCCTAAACCTCATCGCCGCTTGAATGATTGGGCCGCTCCATCGGGGCGGCCTTTTCTTTTGCGCAAGCGCCAGCAACCGCTAGGATCGTGTGCATGTGCGGACGCTTTGCCTTGACCCTTCCAGATGATGCGATGGCGAGCCTTTTTGAGGCGACGCTGTCGAACGATCTGGCCCCCCTACCCAACTACAACATCTGCCCGACCAACCAGGTTCATACCGTTACCAGTGATAATGGCGCACGACGACTGAGGCCGATGCGTTGGGGTTTCCTTCCGCATTGGTACAAAACAGAGAACGGCGGACCCCTTCTGATCAACGCGAGGTCCGAGACCATCGCTGAAAAACCTGCCTTCAAGACGGCGGCCCGGGAACGGCGCTGCCTGATCCCGGCCTCCGGTTTCTACGAATGGACAAAAGATGAGAATGGGAACCGCCTCCCGTGGTACATACATCCGACAGAAGGCGACATGCTTGCCTTTGCAGGCGTCTGGCAGAATTGGGAACGGGGCGGCAAGGCTCATACAACCTGCGCCATTGTGACGACCGGGGCCAGCGCACCCATGTCCAAAATCCATCACAGAATGCCGGTGATCCTTTCTCCCGAGAACTGGTCGCTATGGTTGGGCGAGCAAGGGAAAGGGGCCGCTGCATTGATGTGCGCGGCCCCCGATGACGCTTTGGCATTTTATCGTGTCGACCCGAAGGTGAATTCAAACCGCGCTTCGGGAGCGGATCTGATCCAACCTCTATCGTGAGTGTCGACGACAGGCCCCCACTTGCCAAAGGGACCTGCCAAAGCGTTTCTTGTCAGGCTGCTTCAGGTTCAGCTTCTCTGTCAGCCAGAAGGCCTGAATTGAAGACAAGCCCGGCGGCCACGGCCCCAATCAGCGGAGCAACAATGAAGAGCCACAACTGTGAGATGGCCGTGCTGCCCGCAAAAAGAGCCGGACCAATGGAGCGCGCCGGGTTCACAGACACACCTGTGACGTTGATGCCGACCAGATGAATGACAACCAGCGTAAATCCGATGGCGATGCCTGCGATGGCGGCTGGAGCGTTGCCACCGGTCGCGCCAAGAATGACGACCATAAAGAGGAATGTCGCGACCACCTCGAACACGAAGGCTGACATCATGGAGTACTCACCAAGATATCCGGCGCCCCAACCGTTCTGACCAAGACCGTTCTCAGCCACGCTGTAATCTGCCTTGCCGCTTGCGATCATCAGAAGAACAAGCGCTGCCACAATGGCGCCCGCAACTTGCGCGATCATGTATGGCACAGCTTCCCCGATGCTCATGCGACCGGCGGCAACCATGCCCAGCGAGACGGCCGGATTGATATGACATCCCGAAACGGGGCCGATGCCATACGCCATGCCCATCAGGGCAAGTCCGAACGCAAAACTGATGCCTGCCAAGCCAATATCGGCCCCTGCGATCACGGCTGACCCGCAACCGAGAAATACCAGTGTGAAAGTGCCGATGAACTCGGCGAGAGGTTTCCGCATATCCCAATCTCCAATATTCGATGGGCGGACTATGCGCGCGACATTGCTACGACATCATGGGAAAGGAAGCGCAGTCGTTCCCGGGGAAAAACCCGAAAACCGGATCAAAACCTGAAAAGTTGATTACTTGCGGCGCAAGCGGATGACCACATCCACCTTCGAGATCTCTGCCCCATCTGGAGCGGAGGGAAGTCGTTTGATCTCAAGCTCTTCTGCAGGTGCGTCGGTCAAACGCGCCTCGTCTTCCCAATAGAAGTGCGGATGATCGTCGGTACGCGTATCGAAGTAGCTTTTGGAGCCGTCAACTGTGATTTCCTGCACCAGACCAGCGTCGCTGAAAGCCCGCAACGTGTTGTAAACAGTGGCCAAGGACACGGCCTCACCGGCGGATTGAGACGCCGCGTGAAGGCTCTCGGCCGTGACGTGCCGATCATGGCCATCGCCCACCAGCAAAGCTGCCAAGGCAACGCGTTGCCGTGTCGGACGCACGCCGGCTTTCGCCAGCCAGTCACTTCCTCGTTTTTGATGCGTGTCCATCATGTGCATTCACCACTTCTAGAGTGAATATAGGGGCTAGTCGCCTCGTTCTACAATGTCATAAACGCCTAGAGCGGCTAATATGCCGGATTGTCGCCCCTTGCGCCACAATTGCGCGCACTGCTATGGGGCGATCGCAAGAACGCAACAATGTCGCCGGAGCAGACTTCCCATGAGCAAATTTCCCACCTCGTTTGACCGCGAAGGTCTTCTTGCCTGCGCGCGCGGAGAGCTTTTTGGCGAGGGAAACGCCCAGCTGCCAGCCCCGCCAATGCTGATGATGGATCGGATAACCGAGATTTCCGAGGATGGTGGCGAGCATGGGAAAGGCCATGTTGTTGCGGAATTCGACATCACGCCGGACCTCTGGTTCTTCGAATGCCACTTCCCCGGCAACCCGATCATGCCGGGATGCCTTGGCCTTGATGGGCTTTGGCAACTGACGGGCTTCAATCTTGGTTGGCGCGGCTGGACTGGGCGCGGATACGCGCTCGGTGTTGGCGAAGTGAAGTTGACGGGCATGGTGAGGCCAGAACGGAAGATGCTTCGGTACTTTGTGGACTTCACCAAAGCCGTGCAGTCTCGTCGATTGACGATGGGTGTCGCCAACGGTCGGGTCGAGGCTGATGGCGAGGTCATCTATCAAGTCAAAGACATGAAGGTCGCCCTTTCGGAGAGCTAACCCAAGCGCCCTGCCCTAGGCTCCGTTCCAAGAGCGCGTCCGAAACGTGTGCCCCAACCGACGGTTGACGGCCAGCTTGACGAGACGAGAATTTTTGCTGGCCAGAGACTCCCAGAGGACGCAAGGTAAACTTCACTAAAGACATTTTGACGAAAACAGCCTGCAAGTCTGGGTGGTGCATTGTCGACCGAGAAGACACTTCTGAGAGCTCGCAGCCTCGCAAAGAAGGGCGCCTACACCCAGGCCCAGGCTCTCTACGTCTCCATTCTCGACAAATTCCCGAACAACAAACGCGCCCTCAACGAACTGGCGGCACTCCGAAGCAAAGTTGGAGTACGGCCCTTGCAGCTGTTGTTGAAGGACCTGTTCGAACTTTACCAAGGTCGCCATTTGGTCGACCTCGAGAAAGCGGCAACCGAAGCCCTTGAGCTCCACCCCGGCAGCACCGACATCTTGACGCTGTTGGCAGCGGCCCAAGGAGAGCTTGGGCGACCGGTTGATGCGGTCGCGACGTACAATCGCCTACTCGAGCTCGACCCCGACAACACTGACGCTCTCGGGAATCGCGGCAATGCGCAAAGAGCAGACGGCGACGTGGAAGCCGCCTTGGCGAGCTTCGAAGCCGTTCTCGCTCGGCGGCCTGGTGACCCCGCAGCGCTCAACAACATCGGGACAATACAGATCGAAACGGGCGCACTCGATGACGCGCAATCGAGTTTCGAACAAGCCCTGGCGTCTGAACCCAAGTACGGACCTGCGCTGAACAATCTTGGCAACGTGCTCAAGATCAAGGGACACACGGAGGATGCCGCGCGAGTTCTCTCGGCATCAGTGAACAACGGCACTGCCTCCGCCGAGACGTATTGGAACCTCGTCTCGGTCAAAAGATTTGGCCCTGACGACGCAGAAATCGCCGTAATGGAAGGCGCGCTCAACGACGCACAACGTTCAGAAAACGAACGCATGCTGCTCGGGTTTGCCTTGGGAAAGGCATATGAGGATGTAGGTGATTTCAAGACGTCGTTTGAGCGACTTGTGGGCGCCAACAAACGGCGGAAGGCAGACCTGCGCTATCGCGTTGCCAACGACCTCCAACATATGGAACGCCAGAAAGTCCTTTTTTCCGATCGTGGGAGTAACGACGGCTCTCCCGGGAACTCCCCCGCAGTGGGTCCAGTGCCGATCTTCATCACGGGGATGCCAAGATCGGGCACGAGTCTCGTCGAACAGATGCTGTCAGCGCATGGCGATGTGCATGGCGGTGGCGAGATCGAACTGCTGAACGAACGGTTGTCAAAGCTCGACTGGTCGTCGATGGATGATCTGAACACGAGCGCAGAAGCCCTGCGAAGCAACTACCTGGCGCATCTGGTGTCGCTCTCTGACGACGCCCGTTTTGTCACGGACAAACTCCCCGTGAACTTCATGTGGATCGGTGCCATCCGCACCATTTTTCCCGAAGCCAAAATCATACACGTTCAACGGAATGCGCGCGCAACTTGCTGGTCGAACTTCAAACATTTCTTTTCGTCGCGAGGAAATGGCTTCGCCTATGATCTTGACGACGTAGTGACTTACTACTGCGCCTACAGGAACTTGATGGCGCACTGGCACCAAGCATTCCCCGGCGACATTCACGACCTGGACTATGATCGAATGACTGAGGATGCAGAGCCTGCCATACGCAACTTGCTGGCCTATATCGGAATTCCTTGGGAAGACGCCTGCCTTGCACCCGAGAAAAACAAGCGTGCCGTTTACAGTTCTTCGGCCACGCAAGTGCGACGAAAAATCTACCAAGGTAGCTCCGAGGGATGGAAGAAGTTCGAGCCCTATATTGGCGGAGCTTTTGACGCCCTGCCCCAGCAGTGAGCTGTGTCCGGCGCGCCTAACTGCTTGCTCCCTCCCTTACCCCTGTCATAGATAGGCCAGAGCTGAATACAGGGAGCCTTCATGCGCCGCGTCGTCATCACCGGGATCGGTATCGTTTGCCCAATCGGCAACAATGTGGCCGAAGTCGAAGCGAGCCTCCGGGCCGGCAAGTCAGGTATTTCATTCCAACAGGACTATGCGGATCATGGCTTCCGCAGCCAGGTTGCCGGGGTTCCCGACATCGTTCTGGAGGACGTAATCGACAAGCGGCAGCTTCGCTTCATGGGGCCGACGGCGGCCTACGCCTATCTGGCAATGGAGCAGGCCATCGCAGATAGTGGCCTCGAGGAAACCGACATCTCGAACGAACGAACCGGTCTGGTGGCAGGCTCCGGCGGACCTTCGACATCGAATTTCTTTCAGGCCCATCAAATCGTCATCGAAAAAGGCGCGCCAAAGCGCATGGGGCCGTTCATGGTCACGCGCTGCATGTCGTCCACGGTGAGCGCCTGTCTTGCGACGCCCTTCAAGATCAAGGGTATCAACTATTCCATCACCTCGGCCTGCTCGACCACGCTCCATTGCATGGGCAACGGGGCCGAGCAAATCCAGATGGGCAAGCAAGACATCGTCTTCGCAGGCGGCGGGGAAGAGGTCGACTGGACCCTCTCCTGCCTGTTCGACGCCATGGGCGCGATGTCCTCGAAGTACAACGACGCGCCGACAACCGCGGCGCGGGCGTTTGACGAAACCCGCGACGGCTTCGTGATCGGCGGCGGCGGCGGCATGGTCGTGCTTGAGGAGCTTGAGCATGCAAAGGCACGTGGCGCAAAGATCTATGCGGAAGTCACAGGCTATGGCGCGACGTCAGACGGCTACGACATGGTTGCGCCATCTGGAGAAGGCGGCGAGCGCTCCATGAGGCTGGCGGCGGCATCGCTCGGGGATCGCAAGGTGGATTACATCAATGCGCACGGCACCTCGACACCGGTCGGCGATGTGACAGAAGTTGAAGCTGTTCGCCGTGTTTTCGGTGATGACCACGCACCGATCAGTTCCACGAAATCCATGACAGGACATTCTCTCGGAGCGGCGGGCGTTCATGAGGCGATCTACTCGCTTATCATGCTGGAAAAGGGTTTCATGGCGCCTTCGATCAATGTGAACACGCTCGACCCGGCCATCCGCCCAGAGGAGATCGTGACAGAAACCACCGAGAAAGACCTCGACACGGTGCTTTCAAACAGTTTCGGCTTCGGGGGCACGAACGCGACCGTGGCTATGAGCAAGTATCACGGGTGAGGTGTAAGGCGTTCTCGCCTGCGGCTGTTCTGCGGACTTTGCTGACCTTCGATTTCGGCACCTCGCTGACGCAGCATGATTTCGCAATCGCAGCATGCCCTTCGCTGCGATGCAGCGTATGTCGCCGAAGCAGCCGTTCGAAGGCGGCGATCTTCCCCAAACCGAGATCGCACTTCCGCCGCAGCAAGGTCAGACAGGAATGATGCGGACAAACCAGCCTAATGCAGCAGCGGCTATTGCTGACGCAGCATGGTTCCGCCGGTGCGGCACGTGAACTCCTGCGGCGCAGCCGATGTCACGAGAGCGGTCAAAAACAGCAAAGATGACCGGTACTACTCCGGCCTCCCTGACCCTTCGAAAATCGGGCGCAGCTTGCGAAATTCCTCTGCTAGGTGGTCAACCAGAAGTCGCACCCGGGTTGTTTTGCGCAGGTCCGAATGTAGCAATATCCAGATTGACCTGTCCGGAGACACCCCGGTGCCAGGAACCCGGACCAGTCGGTCGGAATAATGCGCCATCCAGCATGGCAGGTAGCTCATCCCGGCGCCTTCCTCGACCATGCGGGTTATCAGGGTGGGAGATCGCAGCTTGTAGCGGATGCGTGCCCTTGGGAAAGGGCTGTCTTTGACCCATTGAGGCAACACCGCTGTGTCGCCCCAACCGACCCATTGCAGCCCCTCACCCTTGGGGCCGGCATCGGCAAAAAACCTTTCGAGGTAGTCCGGACTGGCGAAAATGCCGCTATTGTAAGTGAGTAGCTTGCGCCCAACCACGTCGTCGTCAACTTGGAACGCGATGCGCAACGACACGTCCGTTTCGGCCCGGGTGATGTCCTCGAACTTGTTGGTTGTTGTCACAGACAGTTCGATATCGGGGTAGGTCCGTTCAAACCGGGCCAGGATGCCGGGGATCACATTTGTCGTCAGCCCGGTCGGCAACGACAGGCGTACATGGCCCGTGGCTTCCATGTCGAGCCCTTCAAGCCGCCGCCGCGCGGCGATCACGGACATCTCGGCCGCTTCGGCCAGCGGCAACAGAGCCTCGCCCGCCGGGGTCAGGGTCAGTCCGGCCTTGGACCGATCAAACAGCCGGACACCATATGCCTCTTCCAGACCTTTGAGGTTGCGATCAAAGGTGGCGTGGGTTGTTCCAAGGGCCTCGGCGGCCATACGCAGGCTGCCGGCGCGCGCTACGCCCAAAAAGAACGGTAGCTTTGACCAGTCAAAGGCCTGGTGGGAGTCCAGATGCTGGTCACGGTGTCTCATAATTGCTCCACACTGTCAGATTTTTTGCCGTATGCGATCGTTATGGAGACACCTAGGTTCTCTCACGTCAATACGGGAGACCCAAATGAATCGTCGCGACCTTCTTACAGCCCTTGCTGCCACCTCAGCCATCACACTACCCGCTATGCCACTGTCCGCTTTGACCAGCACGGATTTTCCCTGGGAAAAACGCCGCATGGCGGTGCTTGGCCACGACATGGCCTTTGTCGACACGGGAACCGGCGATCCGGTGGTCATGCTGCACGGGAACCCGACGTCCTCGTTCCTGTGGCGCGGCGTGATCCCCCATCTTGAAGGCACTCACCGGGTCATTGCCCCGGACCTGATCGGCATGGGCAACAGCGCCAAACCGACCGACCTGGCCTACACCTATGCGGACCACGCGGCCCACCTGCATGGGTTGTTGGATGCGCTGGACCTGCAGAATGTGACGCTGGTGATCCATGACTGGGGCGGCGCGCTCGGCTTCGACTGGGCCATGCAAAACCCCGGCAGGGTCAAGGCCATCGCCTTTATGGAAACCATCGCCCCGCCGGTCATGCCGTTTGAAAGCTACGAAGCCATGGGTCCCTTTGGCGAACTTTTCAAAGCCTGGCGAACCCCTGGAACAGGGGAGCAGATGATCCTTGAAGACAATATGTTCATCAATGAAATTCTGGGCAAACAGGCGGTCCTGACCCCACTCTCCGATGAGGTGCTGACAGTCTACAACAGCTACTATCCGGATGCCGCGAGCCGCGCGCCGCTTCTGGCCTGGCCGCGCGAGGTTCCGATCGGCGGGGCGCCCGCCGAAACCGTGGGCCTGACCCATCGCATTGCCGGGTTCCTGACCACCAGCGAAATTCCCAAGCTTTTGTTTAATGTCACGCCCGGCGGCATCACCCCGGAACCTGCGGTGCAATGGATGCAGGCCAATGTTCCGGCCCTGACCACCGTTCACCTCGGCCCTGGCGTTCATTTCATCCAAGAAGACTACCCTGATGAGATCGGCCAAGGCATCGCTGACTGGCTCAAGACCCTGTAAGGAGGGGGTATGAATGATTTGTGAGCGACCAAACGCCCCGGATTTGCTAGAGAATTCGGGGAGGCGGATAGGTCTCGGGCTGGATCGTCTCGTAGGGCATTGTGACCCTGTAAAGGAGCTTAGCCTTCGCCTGTTTCCGAACAGCCCCCATAGGGCCCGGGTACGCCCGGTGATCCTGCATAGGAGTTT
>JAJDZT010000007.1 GCA_022824525.1 Silicimonas sp.
ATGTTTGCAATCAGCAACAGGGCGGGCAAAGCCGAAACGGGATCACGCAATCACTGCCGAAAAAGCCGAACCCGAACCCGGATGACGTGCCGGCACGTCAAACACCGCGTCAAAACCCGCAGAGAAAAAATTAGCCGTGGCTGGTAAAAGCTTGGGTGACGACGTCGATTTCATCCGTGCCCATATGCGCCCCGCCCGTGGCAAAGGCCAGCAGCGTCTCGCCCTCCGGCAGGCGCTGAAGGGGCGGCACCTGCACTTCAATCACAAAATGTCCCCCTGGCTCCAGATGCCGCGCGGCGTTTTGGAAGCACGCGACCTGCGCCTCTTGCGTGGTCAGGTTATTGATCGTGTTAAAGACCAGAAAGACCAGCCCAAAGGTGGCCTCGACCCATGTTGTCGCCATGTCGCCGATGATGACGGAGATGTGCTCGGCTCCCGGCTTGGCGCGCATTTGGGCGACCATCGCGTCCGACAGCTCGATGCCGTGCACTTCCACCCCTTTGGCGTGCAAGGGCAGGGCGACGCGCCCCGTCCCGATGGCAAACTCCAGCGCTGGGGCGTTGCCCGCCAGCTCCGCCAGAACCTGCACTGCCGCCGAGGGATCGGCGCCACCGTGATCCGCGTCGTATCGCGCCGCAACCGGTGCGTCAAAGTAATCGTCATTGGGCATCTTCGTGCCTTCCACAGCCTGCCTCTGCGATTCTAGGACATATTGACGGCGACAAAACCGTAAAAATCGGCGCGTAGAGCCGTAGCAGCTTGTTCAGCAAATGCGGCAACAACTCACTTCGGCTACGCTTGAGCGCATCACCAGAGCATAACTTAGGGTAAGACCGGAAAGCGCTTCGCTGTCCAACTGGCACTGCAAACCGAACATTGGCCCGTCAAATGCATCTTTGTCACGGTGCTGTTGCAGAACCATTCCAAAAGCGACCTGCGGCGAGATCATAAGCTCCCAGTAATGCGACGCGGACGAAGAAAGCCAACATACACATGGATACGCTGTTTGAGAGAGATGTAAAATGCAACACAGGCATGACTCTGACTGGCGGCCGTATTCTGGGGCCTGATGGCATTTTCTTGGACGCCGACTTGCACATGGACGCCGGCATAGTCACCGAAACGGCTCCTATCGCGCCTCAAGTGATAAATGTGTCTGACTGCCTGATACTGCCCGGCATCGTCGACGCGCACGGGGATGGGCACGAGCATCATCTGATGCCGCGCGTTGGCGCTGAATTTCCCGAATGGGTCGCTCTGCGGAACGTTGATCGCGAGCTGATCGCGAACGGGATCACAACCGCCTATCTTGCACAATCTTTTTCATGGGAAGGTGAAATGCGCGGTGCTGAGGCTGCCCGCAAAGTGATCGAAGGATTGCGTGACCTCCACCCCAGCCCAGCGGCCGATATCCGCATTCAGCTACGCTATGAGACGTTTTATTTGGATGGTGCGAACCAATTGCTCGCGTGGCTTGAAGACGGCACTGTTCAGTACGTCGTGTTCAACAATCACATCCCTCAATTCGAACAATTGCGGGACAAACCTGAGCATGTCGCACGTTGGGCCGCGACTATCGGTCTAGAACCGGACGACTTCTGGTCCTTAATGGCAAAAACGGTTGAAGACGGCATGGGCGTTCTCGACGCCATCAAGCGCCTGTCGGACGCAATGCGCCGCCTTGGCGTTCCCTTTGGCTCCCATGATGATCCTGACCCAGAGACCCGGCGCCGCTACGATGCGGTTGGCGCGACAATCGCAGAGTTTCCGCTGACGCGTGCGGCTGCACAAACCGCACGCGATCTGGGCAACCCCATCATGATGGGTGCACCGAACGCCTTGCGCGGGCTGAGCACATCGGGGAACGTCTCGGCCCGAGAGTTGATTGAAGCCAACCTCTGCGACGCGCTGGTCTCGGATTACTATTATCCGTCGCTTTTGCACGCGCCATTCAAGCTGGCCCAGGATGGGGTCTGCGACCTCGCATCGGCATGGGGCCTCGTCTCGTCAGGTCCTGCAAAGGCGGTTGGCCTTCACGACCGGGGCGCTCTGGCCCCCGGATTGCGCGGAGACGTGGTCGTCGTGCGCCAGGATGATCTTGGCCGGCCACATATCGTCGCCAGTGTCGTTTTCGGTCAGCTCGCCTTCATAGATCGATCCATCGCGGGAGCAATCGCTTGCCATGTGTCATAAACCGGTTGCGCTTCGGAGCTAAGAGCGTCGTGCGGCTGCAAGGGAGATGCGCGTGGCACAAAGCGATGTGTCAAATTGGACCGAGGTGGCCGAAGACTGGATTGCGTGGGTCCGCGCCGAAGGCCATGACGCATTTTGGGCTTACCGCGATGCCTTTGAGCAATTTGTCGGCCAAGGGGTGGGAGCCGGCCTAGAGATCGGCGCGGGCGAAGGCCGTATTTGCCGCGTCTTGCAGGGCTTGGGCTACAACATGACAGCTCTGGAACCTGTTGCCGCGCTTCTCGAGGCAGCCCGTGCAGCAAACTCGGCCACGACTTACATTGACGCCTCGGCGACAGACCTGCCGTTAGCGAGTGAGAGCTTTGACCTTGTCGTCCTCTACAACGTGTTGATGGATGTCGATGATCTCGACGCATCCGCCAAGGAGGCCGCACGCGTATTGACGCTAGAAGGGCGGATAATCGTCGGAATCGTGCATCCGATTTTCGATGTCCACATGGCCTGGAAATCTGGCGAGACGCCGCCACCGTATTTCGAGCCGCAAGTCTTGGACACCGAGGTCGCAGCCAATGGGTTGCAGATGCGGTTTCGCGGATGGACGCGACCGCTTTCGGCCTATGTGAACGGGCTCGCCAATGCGGGCCTTTTTGTATCCCGCATGGAAGAGCCAAGACCGGACCCCGACCATCCCGCAACCCTAAGGCTGACCGAACGAAACAGTGTGCCGACGTTCCTTTGGTTGGAACTGCGCAGATTTTCTCATTCAAATGAAACCTAACGAAAATGACACAGCAAGCACCATACAAACCCGATCGCTTTGATCAGGCTGTCGATCACTATGTTGCGGCGCGCTCGCGCTATGCGCCCGGTTTGATCAGCTGGTTGGCCGAAGACACCCGCATCGCGGGTAAGACTGTGCTCGACCTTGGGTGCGGCCCTGGGTTTCTTGCAAACGCACTCGCGCCTAAGGCAGGCGCAGTACTAGGTCTTGATCCAAGCCCGAACATGATCGCCGCCGCCCGGACCGAGGCCGCGCCTAACGCGCGGTTTGAGATCGGCAGCTCCGAAGACCTGAGCCATGTCGAAGCCCCGGTGCAATTGGTCACCATGGGCCGCGCCTTCCACTGGATGGACCGCGATCAGACGCTGAATGACCTTGCCCCGTTTTTGGCCCGAGATGGTGCAATTGCCATAATCAACGACAAGGTTGCGAACATACCGATGAATGCATGGTGGCATGAGTTTAACGCTCTGGCAAAGCGCTATGCGGTTATGGATGACTACAACCAGCACCGTGCCTCGGACGCGTGGGTCCCTCATGAGCAGGTGCTTGAAGCGTCGACCTTTTCAGACCTGCGACGTATCTCGGTCTTTCAGCGGCACAGTTGGACCTTTGAACGCTTGGTCCGGCACACGTATTCCCGGTCAGCCACCACCGAAGCCTTGTTGGGTGCGCAGATGACATCTTTCGAAAAAGAGGCCCGAGGATTGCTCGCGCCTTTTGGTCCCGAGCCCTGGGTTAGCCTGAATGAACATATCGCGCTCCTTGCACGGCGCCCACGGCTAATTTTTTCTCTGCGGGTTTTGACGCGGTGTTTGACGTGCCGGCACGTCATCCGGGTTCGGGTTCGGCTTTTTCGGCAGTGATTGCGTGATCCCGTTTCGGCTTTGCCCGCCCTGTTGCTGATTGCAAACATT
>JAJDZT010000079.1 GCA_022824525.1 Silicimonas sp.
ATGTTTGCAATCAGCAACAGGGCGGGCAAAGCCGAAACGGGATCACGCAATCACTGCCGAAAAAGCCGAACCCGAACCCGGATGACATGCCGGCACGTCAAACACCGCGTCAAAACCCGCAGAGAAAAAATTAGCCGTGCAGCAGAAGCGCACAGACGCCTAAGACAGCCACGACCAGCGCACCGCGCGCGGCTGTCGGGCGCGCAATGGTGCGCCCGGCCGAAAACGAGAAACTCAAAACCCAAACCTCCTGACCCACCTCGGGTCAGGGTTAGGGCGGTTGGGTTAAGTGTTCGGTAATGACCGGTCAGAAATTTCCGAAAACCTGTCCGGCCCCGGGGGTGTCAGCCTTCTTCAAGAAGCTGCGACTTGGCCACGCCCATGAGTTCGGTCATCTTGGCGCGAATGTCCTCTTCCGAGGCCTTGCCGCCGAGGTCGCCTGCAACTTTGCGCAGAACGTCGTCATCGCCGGCTTCTTCGAAGTCGGATTTTACAACTTCCTTCGCGTAGGCTTCCGCGTCATCGCCGGATTTGCCCAAAAGCTCGGCGGCCCAGAGGCCCAGGAGCTTGTTGCGGCGCGCTTCGGCCTTGAACTGCATCTGTGCGTCATGTGCGAATTTGTTTTCGAACGCGTTTTCGCGGTCGTCGAAGGTGCTCATCGGCGGGCTCTCCCGGCAGAAGTTGATTTCTTCACATATGGCGTGGGCACCGTGATGCCGCAAGGGCCGAATTGCCTGCAAAACGGCGCGGGATTGCCACACTTCAGCCGCGTACCATTCGCAACGATGCGAAAACCACTTTTTCAGAAAGGCATTTACATGGCGCTTTTTTCCCGACTGCGCGGCAAGGCGAAGACACCTCAACAGGACGCGATGGCGCGCAACCTTCTCATTCCCAGCGTCTTCGTGATGACCGTGGATGGGGCGCTTGACAAAAGCGAGCTGGTGCAACTGGCAAACGGGTGTTCCTTCAGCCCGATCTTTGCCGGGATGCCGGGTGACAAGATCGTCGCCATGCTGGAGAGTATCCTGAACGAACTGGCAAAAGGAAACGTCGATCAGATCATTCCGGCGGCGATTGACGCAATGCCGATGGCACTGCGCGAGACGTCACTTGCCTTTGCCGTGCGCGTGGCCTTCGCGGACGGGCATGTCCACAAAAACGAGGCGGAAGTTCTGAAGCTTCTGGCGCAGCAGATGGGCGTGTCGCAGGACACGTTCGCCAGCATCTCGCAGGTGATGGCTATGCTGCAGCGCGGACTTGAGCAAGCGGCATGAGCGAGCGCTACAGCGACAAACGGCTGAGTGAGGATTTCACCGTCTATATCCTGTTCGAGGATCAGCTCGAGGCGTCCTTTGAAGAAGTGATCGCGGCTGCGGCGGAGGATTATCCGGCGCTCGAATGGGTCTTCACGCAACTGGGCCCGTTCCCAATCAACACCCGCCAACCGACGATTGCCTGCGACACCACCGGGCAGGTGAAGATCATCGGGATGCCGGGGCGCTGCGAGGTCGACTGGACCCATGCCATTCACCATGCACGCATGACTTTCCCGGATGCGGCGCAGGTCATTCAGCGACACACGGATCATATCGGGGTCACCTTCACCGGTCCGAACGGTGACACGAGCACGCCCGCGCGGTTCCGGGCGGCGCAGTACATGACGTGCCTGTCTGCGGTGCTGGCCAAATTGCCCATCGCTTCGCTCGTCTATTTTCCAAGCGCCACCGCAGTTGTACAGCCGGAGCGCTGGGCGAAAGCGGCGGATCAGGCGGCGGCGGGGCAGGTGCCGGTGCTGGAGTGGATCACCTTTGCCGTGCATGGGTTTGACGAACCGCCGGAGCCGCTCCCCGTCACCGTCAGTACAATCGGACTTGCCGCCTTTCTTGGACGCGAACTGGTGATGCCGCGGGCGCGCTTGCCCTTGCGGGATGCCGTGGCCTTTATGTGTGGGTCCTGTTCGATGGTTCTGGACGCCGATCACACGTTTCGGGATGCCGATACGATGGGGTTCACGCCCGAAGACAAGGCTTTCCGGATCCGCGAATGCGCCGAGGGACAGCACGGCGCGCAGACCGATCAGTGGTGGTTCTTCCACGAGAGTTCGGACCTGGACCACCTGGAGTTCTTCGGCGAGTCTGAGCGTCCGCCTCCGCCCCCCGACATGGACAACAACTTCGAAGGCGACTTCGAGACATTACGTCAACGTCTCTCTGCGCGCCTGCAATAACAGCGGTTCTTGCCGCGCCGGGGTGATTGCTCTAAGGACAGCCAAGTAGCGCGCAAGGAATGTCTTGCGCGCCTTTCTCATTTTCGAGGTCCCCATGGCGCGGCGCAAGAAAGTCTATGAAGGCAAGGCCAAGATTTTGTACGAAGGCCCCGAGCCGGGCACCCTTGTGCAGTACTTCAAGGACGACGCCACGGCGTTCAATGCGCAGAAGAAGGACGTGATCGACGGCAAGGGTGTTTTGAACAACCGCTTGTCGGAGTTCTTCATGAAAGGGTTGGCACAGATCGGGGTGCCGACGCATTTCATCAAGCGGCTCAACATGCGGGAGCAATTGATCCGCGCGGTGGAGATCATTCCGCTGGAAGTGATCGTGCGGAACTATGCCGCAGGCACCATGTCGCAGAGGTTGGGGCTGGAAGAAGGCACCATCCTGCCGCGTCCGATCGTCGAGTTCTGCCTGAAGGACGACGCGCTTGGCGACCCGCTGGTGTCGGAAGAGCATATCATCGCCTTTGGCTGGGCGTCGCAGCAGGACCTCGACGACATGGTGGCGCTGGCGCTACGTGTGAATGACTTCCTCTCGGGCTGCATGATGGCGGTCGGCATCAAGCTCGTTGATTTCAAGATCGAGATCGGCCGGGTCTGGGATGGCGATTTCCAGCGGTTGGTCGTGGCGGACGAGATCAGCCCGGACAGCTGTCGTCTGTGGGATATCGAGACCGGCGAGAAGCTGGACAAGGACGTGTTTCGACGCGATCTCGGCAACTTGGCTGACGCCTACACGGAAGTGGCGCGGCGGCTTGGGGTTCTGCCATCGAACGTGACCCACGCAACAAAGCCGACGCTGATCAACTAGGATTTGCGCCACCTCCGGTGTCGCGGTGAAAGGGGGGCGCTGCCCCCCTCGCCTCTGCGAGGCTCACCCCCCGGGATATTTCGCGACCGGTAATGGACAAGACGGTTCGCATCCGCGATATGGAGGGCGAAGCGATAACGGGGGTTTGCCGATGAAAGCGCGCGTGCATGTCATGTTGAAAGCCGGGGTTCTGGATCCGCAGGGCGAGGCGGTGCGGCATGCGCTCGGATCGCTCGGTTTCGAAGGGGTCGACGCCGTCCGCCAGGGCAAGGTAATCGAACTCGATCTGACGGAGACGGACCCGGCCAAGGCGGAAGCCGAAGTGACGCGCATGTGCGAGGCGCTTTTGGCAAATACCGTGATCGAACGCTATGACGTGGAACTGGAGGCATCATGAAAGCGGCCGTCCTCGTTTTTCCCGGTTCGAACTGTGATCGCGACCTGGCCGTTGCCTTTCGGCAGGCGGGCTTCGAAGTCGACATGGTCTGGCACAAGGAAACGGACCTTCCGTCGGGCGTCGACGTGGTCGGGGTGCCGGGCGGGTTTTCCTATGGGGACTATCTGAGGAGCGGGGCGATTGCCGCGCGGTCTCCGATCATTTCCGCGTTGCGGGGGCATGCGGACAGGGGCGGTTACGCGATTGGCATCTGCAACGGGTTTCAGGTGTTGACCGAGACCGGACTGCTTCCGGGGGCCTTGATGCGAAATGCAGGCCTGAAGTTCATCTGCAAGCCGGTTGCGCTGACGGTTGCGACAGCCGCGAGTGATTTCACCTGCCGTTACCAAGCAGGCGCCGAAGTCGTGTTCCCGGTCGCCCATCACGACGGCAATTATGTCGTGACGGACGATACCCTGGCCGCTCTCAGGGGCGAGGATCGGGTTGCCTTCCGTTACGCCGAGGACCTGAACGGGTCGACGGATCGCATTGCTGGCGTTCTGTCGGAAAACCGGCGTGTTCTGGGGCTTATGCCGCACCCGGAGCGCGCGGCGGATGCCGCTTTGGGCATGTCTGACGGGACGGCGCTTTTCGCCGCCCTTGCGTCAGCGGGTGTCACCGCTTGAGCGAAGGCGCGCCGGACACTACACTCCCCCCCATGTCCGCGTCGGAACAAACCGAGGACCAGCCCGTGCTGACACCGTGGCGGGTGCGTGTGTTGATGATCGTCTTGATCGCGACCGCGGTCTTCACCGTTTGGTTCACCAACCAGTATCTGACCGAGCGCTTCACCGAGGCGACACGGAGCCGGGCGGAGGTGCGTCTGGCCCTCTATTCCGGGAACATCCTGTCCGAATTGCAGCGAAACCAGATCGTGCCGCAGCTTCTGGCGCGCGACCCGACATTGATCGGGGCGCTGAACTCCGGCGATTTTTCTCAGTCGAGCCAACGGCTGATCGAGTATCGCGACGAAATCGGTGCGGAAGGCTTGTTGCTGCTGGATTCGGACGGGCGCGCGGTTGCCGCGACCGACCGCGCCTTGATCGGATCGATCCATCGCGCAGAGCCTTATTTTGTTGAAGCTCTGCGTTCCAACGACACTGTTTTCACCACCAGCCTTCTGGAGAGTGGGGGGCGCGTTTTTGCCTATTCCCGCAAGATCGAGACCAATGGCGACCAGATCGGCGCGATCATGGTCGAGGTGGATCTGAAGAAGTTTGAAAGCTCCTGGGCGGGGTTTACGGATGCGGTGTTCGTGTCGAACACGGAAGGCATCATCATTCTTGCGACCGAGGCCCGCTGGCGCAGCCTGACCGAGGAACAAGCACTTGAGGTGCGTTCGGTGCCCAATGCCATAGAACGGGCCTTCCGGGCGACGGCGCGCTGGGGGGCATTGCCGGCGGATGCCTATGTGCAAGGTGAGGCCGTGATGCGCCAGGAAACGCGGATCGGGTTCCAGGGATGGCGTATCACGTCTTTCACGACATATGCGGGGGTCCGCGAGCGCGTGAATACGGTTCTGGCGCTGGAAATCACCGCCTTTGCGATTCTCATGGCGCTGGTCTTCTATTTCGCGAACCGGAAAGCGACGTCGCGTCTCAGATTCTTCCAAAGGGAATCGGCTGAACTCCGCCAGTTGAACCAGGCCCTGCAGCGAGAAATCGCCGAACGCGAAAAGGCCGAAAGACACCTCGAAGTGGCGGAACAAACGCTTCAGCAATCGTCGAAACTCGCCGCCCTCGGTGAGATGTCGGCCGCGGTGAGCCACGAACTGAACCAGCCCTTGGCGGCGATGAAAACCTATCTTGCCGGAGCCAAGCTTCTTCTGCAGAGGCGGCGGCCGGACGAGGCTTTGTCGTCCTTCCAGCGGATTGACGATCTGATCGAGCGGATGGGGGCGATCACGCGCCAGCTCAAATCCTATGCCAGAAAGGGCGGGGATGCGGTTGAAACCATAGATGCAAGGGACAGCGTGTCCTCTGCCCTGTCGATGATGGAGCCGCAATTGCGGCGCCGGGACGTGGAAATTGCCGCGTCGCTTCCACGCGATCCGGTCATGGTTCAGGCGGATCGGATCCGTTTTGAGCAGGTTTTGGTGAACCTTCTGAGGAATGCGCTGGACGCCACGAAGGGCACCCCCGATCCGGAGGTCAAAATCCTTCTGACGGCGGGCGATGCCGCGGTTGTGACCGTGCGGGACAATGGATCGGGTATCGAAGACCTCGACAACCTCTTTGAACCTTTCTACACCACCAAGGCTCCCGGCGACGGTGTTGGCCTGGGTCTTGCTATTTCCTCCAGCATCGTGAACGACCTTGGCGGTCGTCTGACCGCAAGAAATGGTCGAGACGGAGGGGCAGTGTTCGAAATCACCCTGCCGCTAGGCGCAAAAGTAACGCAGGCGGCGGAATGAAAGACGGAGAACGACGTATGGGCCAGTCCATGAAAGTCGCAATTGTCGACGATGAACAGGATATGCGGCAGTCGATCAGCCAGTGGCTGGCACTGTCAGGCTTTGACACCGAGACCTACGGGTCCGCGGAAGAGGCGCTGAAATCCCTCAGCCCCGATTTCCAGGGCGTGGTGGTGAGCGACATCAAGATGCCGGGCATGGACGGCATGCAGTTCCTGAAGCGGCTGATGAGCGTTGATAGCGCACTTCCGGTCATCATGATCACAGGCCATGGCGACGTTCCCATGGCCGTTGAGGCGATGCATGTCGGTGCGTTCGACTTCCTTGAGAAGCCGTTCAACCCGGACAAGATGACCGAACTCACGAAGAAAGCGGCCAATGCACGGCGTCTGACGCTGGACAACCGGGCGCTTCGGAAAGAGCTTTCCGACGGCACCGGCATCATGAAGAAGCTGATCGGGGCGTCCCCGGTCATGGAGCGGCTTCGCGAAGACATCCTCGATCTTGGACAGGCTGACGGTCACGTGTTGATCGAAGGCGAAACCGGCACCGGCAAGACGCTGGTTGCACATGCGCTTCACGCTGTCGGTGCAAATGCAGGCAAGAAATTCGTGCTCTTCTCCTGTGCTGCGCACGATCAGGAAACGCTTGCCACACGCCTTTTCGGTCCCGTGGGCGATGGCGACCCGCTGCCGCTTTTGGAAGAAGCACGTGGTGGCACCTTGGTGCTGGAAGATATCGAGGCGTTGCCGCAGGCGTTGCAGGCCCGTCTTCTTTCCTGGATGAACGATCAGGGCACGCCGGCGGAAACCCGGATCGTGGCGATCTGCAATCTGCAGGAGCAGGGCAAGACCTGCGAAGACGCTTTGCGGCCCGATCTCTACTACCGCCTTGCGGCTATGAAGATCACGCTTCCTCCCCTGCGTCAGCGCGGCGAGGATATTCTGATGCTGTTCCAGCAGTTCTCGGATCAGTATGCGGATGAATATGGCTGCGAGACACCTGAGGTGTCGGCACAGGAGGCTGCACAACTTCTGCAGGCCCCGTGGCCCGGCAATATCCGTCAGCTTATCAACATCGCGGAACGCGCGGTGCTGCAGTCGCGCCGTGGGTCGGGGACAATCGCGTCCCTCCTGATGGCAGACAACGAGGAAGCTGCGGATTTCACCGTCACGACCGAAGGCAAGCCGCTGAAGGAATACGTGGAAGCGTTCGAGCGTATGTTGATCGACAACACGATGCGGCGTCACCGTGGGTCCATCGTCAATGTGATGGAAGAGCTTTGCCTGCCGCGCCGGACACTGAACGAAAAGATGGCGAAGTACGGGCTTCAGCGCTCGGACTACCTGTAAGTTTTCGAAGTCCTGACGCCGCCCGCGAAGTGTCTTCCGGGCGGCGTTTGGATTCTTCGGTGCTTGCGCAATCGGTGAGGTTTGCTGTGACGACTTTGGGAAGCGTGTAGCTCCGGTCCTCTCTGGCCCGCGCCTCTGGGCGCATGGCGTTGACAGAACATGCCAATCTTTGATCATCTCGTCATGTTTGCTGGGGGGATGACATGGATCGAAGAACGTTTGTTTTAACCGGAGCTTGCCTGCTTTCGGCATGCGCCGCTCCGAGTGCCGAGAGCGGCGTGTTCGAAGCGCTGAAATCTGGTGGTCACGTGATCTACTTCCGACATGCAGCGACGGATCGGCGCGGGACCGACGCGCCGGACTGGTCTCGATCCCGACAGAGAAATCTATCGGAGTTCGGCAAGCTGCAGTCCCGGCAGATCGGTGAGGGGGCTTTGCGGCGCGGCATCCCGATCGGCGACGTGCGCGTCAGCCCGTTCTTCCGGTGCATGGACATGGCTGAGCTTGCTTTCGGGCGCTTCGAGACGGACGACCGCCTGATCAGTACGTCCAACGCGGAGGGTGACCCGGCGGGCAGGGTGGCATACCTGAAGCGGCTGATTTCAACACCCTTCGACGGGCCAAACCTTGTCCTGATTGCACATAGTTCCAATATCCGGGAAGCCGCCGGTCTGGAGCTTGCAGAAGGTGAGGCAGCGGTGCTGCGGCCTACGGGAGGTGGTTTTGCCTCTGTCGGAACGCTGGGCGCGGAGCTTTGGTGAGACCCGCGCCCTGAGGGCAATTGCCCTTAGTGGGCGTGAATGATGCGGCAGTTATACCGACGCTCTTCCGAGCTGAGGCTGTTCATCAGCAGCGATTTGGCGGCCGCAAACTGCGTCACTTCCAGCGTGGCCAGAACGCGGTCATCCGCGACGACGGTCCCCATCGGGTCCACCAGCAGGCCAGCGTCGTTCAGGATGGCTTCCGCTTTCTGAACGACGTGGTAGCGCAGGCCAATTGCGTCGGAGATGTCCTTGTCTTCCGCGTCCCACAGGATCGACAGATGTTCTGCCATGGCGCTTTCGGTAGCGCGGATCGGGCGCAGGATGACTTCCGCAAAACGCTCAGCCGGTGGCTTTTCACTGGGTTCAACCTGCATCGCTTCGAGAAGCGCATTGATGCGATCGTCGTCCCAATCGGTGTAGCCCGCATCTGTCCGACGTATGGAGCCGTCATAGAGCGCACGGGCGTGAACCTGCGCGCGTTTGCCTTTCGTGGATATATTGATCGACGCCTTTGCCGTGCCATCTTCGGCGTAGGTGATGGTGCCGTCCGTCAGGCGATTTGTCTGATGTATCCAGAAGCGAACAATTCGAGTGTCCGGCGTCTGATCGTTGGACGTCTGCGCGGAGGCGTGCTCGTCCCGGAATAGTAAAGCGATGACCATTTAACTTAACCTTATCGTTAACGCCTAAGCATTAAGCTTAAAAAGAACGGCTGAAATGTGTCTGTAGACCGCCGATTTTGCGGATCTGTTGGGGCGGGCAGACGGAAGCCGATGAAAGCGGGGCTCAAACGCTGGTTGAACTGTGTCGCAGGGCGGCAAAAACGAGCACCTTGTCAAATTCAGCATTGTAATTTGCAAGACGGACCCCTTATGTTGAGCGCAGAGCTATCGCGCCATGTTTGTTCAGCGCGATGCCGCAAAAGTTTCGCCGTTCCAGAAGGTTAACCGGTTATCTCCGGTCTCTGGTCCAGCATTTCCGGCCGATAGGCCAAAACAGAATTGCCCGCGCTGCGAGAGACCTCCGCCGGGCCATGAACGGGCGCCGAAAGGCGTCGGAGTAAGAACCGCGATGACGCGCGCGTGGGATCAATCGAGCGATTTCCCGTCCCCGACGGGTATTCAGCCAATGGCCGCGCCACGTCCTGTCGCCCCCAAATTAAGTCGTAATGTCAACAGCTTGGCCCCACCGGGCAGAGCATTTGCGTTGCGCGGAAAGTCAAAATGTCAAAGAAGATGCTTATCGATGCCACCCACGCGGAAGAGACCCGCGTTGTGGTGGTCGATGGAAACAAGGTCGAGGAATTCGACTTTGAATCGGAGAACAAGCGCCAGCTAAGCGGCAACATTTACCTCGCAAAAGTCACCAGGGTCGAACCGTCCCTGCAGGCGGCTTTCGTGGACTATGGTGGCAATCGCCATGGTTTCCTCGCCTTCTCGGAAATCCACCCCGACTACTACCAAATCCCTGTTGCCGATCGCGAGGCGCTGATCGCCGAGGAAATGGCGATCGCGAAGGCGGAAGCCGAAGAAGACGAAAAACCAAAACGCCGTCGTCGGCGGTCGCGCAGCAAGGCTGCACAGGCCGAGACGCAAGACGAAACGGTTTCGGCAGAGGTCCCCGAGGAGAGTGCGGAAAACGCGTCTTCCGAAGATTCGGCGGATGCGGAAAGCGCGACGGACGGTGCGGCTCCGGCGGAGGACGTCCCGGCGCCTGACGCGACCGACGAGACCGAAGCAGCGGCTGAAGAAACCGAGGAAAAGTCTGCGACCCGCGAAATTCCCGGCATGGATGTTGTCGACATGGACGACAACGATGATGACGCGGACAGCGACGAGGGCGGTGACGAAACACCTTATGTCGCAATGGAGGATGCCTCCGAGAAGGACGAGAATATCGAGGCTGTGGCCGATGACGACACGACGGAGGAAATCCGCCGTCCGCGCCGTCAGCGCCAGCGTCGCTACAAGATCCAGGAAGTCATCAAGGTTCGGCAAATCCTGCTGGTGCAGGTCGTCAAGGAAGAGCGCGGCAACAAGGGCGCGGCGCTGACGACGTACCTGTCGCTTGCAGGCCGGTACTGTGTCCTGATGCCCAACACGGCGCGGGGCGGCGGGATTTCCCGCAAGATCACCAATGCCGCCGATCGCAAGAAGCTCAAGGAAATCGCAGGCGAGATCGAGGTGCCGACCGGCGCCGGTCTGATCATCCGCACGGCAGGGGCAAAACGGACCAAGACTGAGATCAAGCGCGACTACGAGTACTTGCAGCGGATGTGGGAGCAGATCCGCGAACTGACCCTCAAGTCGATTGCGCCTGCGCAGATCTATGAGGAAGGCAACCTGATCAAGCGTTCGATCCGCGACCTTTACAGCCGCGAGATCGACGAGGTTATGGTCGAGGGTGAGGCGGGATATCGCACCGCCAAGGACTTCATGAAAATGATCATGCCGTCCCACGCCAAGAACGTGAAGCATTACGGCGATCCGATGCCGCTTTTTGCGCGGTATCAGGTGGAGAGTTACCTCGGCGGCATGTTCAACCCGGTCGTACAGCTCAAGTCCGGCGGGTATATCGTCATTGGTGTGACCGAAGCGCTTGTGGCCATCGACGTGAACTCCGGCAAGGCGACGAAGGAAGCCTCGATCGAGGAGACGGCGCTCAAGACCAATCTTGAAGCGGCAGAAGAAGTGGCGCGGCAACTCCGGCTCCGCGACCTTGCGGGCCTGATCGTGATCGACTTCATCGATATGGAAGAGCGGAAGAACAACTCCGCCGTCGAGAAACGCTTCAAGGACCGTCTGAAGACGGATCGCGCCCGCATCCAGGTGGGCCGAATTTCGGGCTTCGGTCTGCTGGAAATGTCGCGGCAGCGGTTGCGTCCTGGCATGCTGGAAGCCTCGACCCAGCCTTGTGCGTCGTGCCATGGCACGGGCCTCATCCGGTCTGACGACAGCGTGGGCCTGACGATCCTGCGCCAGTTGGAAGAGGAAGGGGTGCGGCGGCGCTCGAAAGAGGTGCTGGTGACCGCACCCGTCAGCATCGTGAACTTCCTGATGAACATGAAACGCGAGCATATCGCGCAGATCGAGGCGCGGTACGGCATGGCGGTGCGGCTGGAAGCCGATCCGCATCTGATCGCACCGGATTTCACGGTCGAGAAGTTCAAGACGGCAACCCGGCGCGTTGACACCTCCGCGCAGGTGGTTTCGGTCGATGCGTCGCTGATGGAGGAGCTGGACGAGGAAATCGCGGCCGAAGAAGCGGCGCTTGCGGAAGAAGAAACCTCGGAAGAGGAACGTCCCAAGAAGAAGCGCCGGCGTCGGCGTCGGCGTCGGGGCAAGGGCGGGGATGCCCAGAACGGCGAGACAGGGCAGACAGACGCGGAGAACGCGGAAAGCGCCGAGAGCGGCGACGAGGCCACATTGGCGGAGGACGCGGTTGACGAGGCGCCGTTAGAAGCATCCGACGAGGCGGAAGAGAAGCCAAGGCGGCGTCGCACCCGCCGGAAGAAGAAAGAGCCGGAAGCGGCGGAGGCAGCGAGCGAAGAAGCATCGAAGCCTGCGGAAACAGCAGCGGAGGATGCATCGGAACCGGCACCCGCCGACGCGGAAGAAAAACCGAAGCGGAAACGCACACGCCGGAAAAAGACGCCCGAAGCGGCGCCTGCACCGGTCGAGGCGTCGGAGGAGACACCGGCTGTCGAGGTCGAGAGTGCGTCCGAGGCGCCGGCCGAGGCGGCTCCACAGCCCGAGCCTGCGCCGGAGCCGGTGATGGCCGCCGCAGAGCCGGCGGCACCAGAGCCAGCGCCGGAGGAGCCCGCAAAACCGCGCCGCAAGGGCTGGTGGTCCATCGGGCGGTAACCGTTTCCTGATTGCGCGCCTTGCGGCGCACATGACATTTGCGCCGCGCATTCGCGCGGCGCGTTTCTTTGGGGACGCTGTCCCCGCGCGCGGATGCGCGCTCCCCTGGGATATTTTGACCAGGAAGAACGGGTGATCAGGTTTTTCGGATCAGGTAGGTCTGATGTCCGTTTTCGTCTTCCGACGCGAGAAGGTCGTAGCCTTGCTCGGCACAGAAATGCGGCACGTCGATCACTGCGGCAGGGTCATCGGCCGTGACTTTCAGGATCTGGCCGGTTTCCATGCTCCGCAGCCGTTTGGCGGCCTTGAGGACGGGCAGAGGGCAAAGCAGGCCTGTGGTGTCGAGGTCATCATCAAAATTCATCAGAACGAGGGGTAGGCGGCGTGTTACAGTTTGTCCACCGACTTGTGAAAACTGTTCGCATGACGTGCGCCCAGAGATTGCGTATGTAGGCGTTCGGGGCGCATGAAAGGTCTGTCGTGCTTGGAATTGAAGTGGATATGTTCGACGCGAGCCTGCTGCCGGCGATGATGATCGCGCTTGCGGCGGGTGTATTGTCGTTCCTCAGCCCCTGCGTGCTGCCCATCGTGCCGCCTTATATCGCCTACATGAGCGGTGTGACGGTTGGCGAGATGGAGGATCGCGCGGCGCGCCGGCGCGCGCTGGGGTCGGCCTCGTTCTTCGTCCTGGGGCTTTCCACCGTTTTCCTGATCCTCGGGTTCACGGCGAGTGCGTTCGGCCGGTTCTTTCTGACCAACCAGGACTGGTTCGTGATTGCGGCGGGCGCCGTCATCATGATCTTTGGCGCGCATTTCATCGGGGTTTACCGGATCAGCTTCATGGACCGGGAATTGCGCGTGGATGCGGGCGACCGGGGCGGTTCGGCGTTCGGGGCTTACATCCTTGGCCTCGCTTTTGCATTTGGCTGGACGCCCTGCATTGGGCCTATCCTGGGCGCGATCCTGTCGATTGCGGCCAACGAGGCGGATGTGGCGCGGGGCACGACGCTTCTCTTGGCCTATGCCGTCGGTCTTGGGGTGCCTTTCCTGCTTGTGGCGGCGTTCTTTCCGTCGATGAAAGGCCTGATGGCCTGGATGAAACGCCACATGGAGCGGATCGAGCGGATCATGGGGCTGCTTCTCTGGACGGTCGGGCTTCTCATGATGACCGGCAAGTTCACGGATTTTGCCTGGTGGTTGAACGAGAAATTCCCGGTTCTGCAACAATTCGGCTGAGGCGTTTTCCGCTTTCTAGACCTGCACTCAGTCGCTAGGTTCGCGTTCCATGACGGACGGCGGAACAACTCAGGTGGCGCGACGCCGGGTGTTTTATGTGCCCGGGTACGATCCCCATCCGCCGCGCCGGTATCGAGAGCTTTATCGTACGGAAAGCCGGAGCCAAGCAGAGATATCCAACTACGCCATCGATCAGCGTTCAGAACCGGGAACGTCAGGATGGTTTGTCGAGGCCGAGATCGAGGGCGCGCACGTTCAAAGCCAGATCGACGTACTCGTCTGGAACGATCTGGTGCAGGGGTCGATGGCCACCGGGATCGCGGGCACCTATCTGGCGCTGTTGCGCACGGCATGGATTTACATTTCCACGGGAACACTGGGTCGATTGTCCCGGTTGGCGAAGGGGCCGGTGATCGCGGCGCTTTACCCGGTCGTTCTGCTCATCCTGCAGCTTCTGGTGGCAATTCTGGTGGCCTTTGGGCTGGTTTGGCTGCTCGATCTCGGTTTGAGTGCGTTTCTTGGGCAGGTGCTTGGGCCATTGGTGGGTGGCCTTGTGTCTTGGCTGTTGAAAGCGGGAGCCTTTGGGGGCAGCTTCCTCGGTCTCATGCGCTGGTTCCGGGCACAGGACAATCGCGTCTACGCCCATTATCTGATGCTGGATTATGCGTACACGGCTTCGCTGCGCGGGGCCTATCCGCAGGAGATCGAGGCGCGGCTGTCGGAGTTTCGCGCGCGGGTCGAGGCCGCTTTGAGCGATGATGTGGACGAGGTTCTGATCGTCGGACATTCCTCGGGCGCGTGGATGGCCGTGTCTCTGGTGGCTGATCTTTTGCAATCGGGTGCGGCACGGGAAGGCGGCCCCGCCGTGTCGCTGCTGACACTGGGGCAGGTGATCCCGATGGTGAGTTTCCTGCCGGATGCGCGGCGGTTGCGGCGTGATCTGGCGTTCCTGTCCTCGTCCGAGGACATTGCCTGGCTCGATGTGTCGGCGCCGGGAGACGGGTGCTCCTTCGCATTGGCCGACCCGGTCGCCGTATCCGGTGTGGCGCCCGAATCGGGGCGGAAATGGCCAATTGTCATCTCCGCGGCGTTTTCACAGACCCTGTCGCCTGAGCGTTTTGCGACGTTGAAGCGGCGGTATTTCCGGCTGCATTTCCAGTATCTCTGCGCTTTTGATCGGCCGAGCGACTACGACTACTTCAAGATCACGGCAGGCCCGCTGACATTGGCCGACCGGTTCCGTGGTCGGCACTCGTCCAAGTCGCGGATTGATACGCCGGCGTCGCGCTACACGTCCACAGCGACTGTCGAGGCGACATGATTCCGCCGAAGCCGGTCTCGCGCTCGGGTCGCGTGTCGCTCTGGCGCTATTGGCGCATGTTCCGGGACGACATTCTGTCGGCGCAACCTGCGCATCTTTACCGGGCGAAAATGGCTGAGTTTCGGACGCCGTTCTTTCGGTCGTATCTGGTGAACGAGCCAACCCTTGTGCGGCAGGTCTTGGTCGAACGGCCAGAGGACTTTCCGAAATCGGAGCGGGTGACACGTGGTTTGGCACCGCTTCTGGGTCAGTCCGTGTTCGTCACGAATGGCGCGACGTGGGCACACCAGCGTCGGATCATCGATCCGGCGTTTGAGGGTGGACGGGTGAAGGACATCTTTCCAGCCATGCTGCAGGCGGCGCAGGCGATGGTGGCCCGGGTGTCGGAGGGTGAGCTTGATGTCGAGGAAATGGCGAGCCACGCTACTGCCGATGTGATCTTTCGAACCTTGTTTTCCCGCACGATCGAGGACGAGGTGGCGCGGCAAACCTATGACGCGTTCCGGCGATTTCAACGGACACAACCGGTGGCCGTGGGCGCGGCGCTGATCCCGTGGTTGCCTGTGCGCCTGAAGCGGGAGGCGCGGGATGCTGCGGCCCGACTTCGCGACCTGATCACGAACCTGGTGGTGGAGCGTCAACGATTGATCCAGGCTGGTCAGGCGCCGGATGATCTAGCCACGAAGATCATGACGACGCCTGATCCGGAAACCGGCGAAGTGTTTTCGGAACAGGAGATGATCGACCAGGTGGCGATCTTTTTTCTGGCCGGACATGAAACGAGCGCGTCGCTTCTTGGGTGGGCGCTTTGGTGTCTGGCGGCCGCACCGGAATGGGGAGACCGGGTGCGTGACGAGGCAACATCGTTCATGGCAGCGCCCGATTTCTCCGGGCTGTCAAGAATGCCGGTCACCCGGAACGTCTTGCGAGAGACGCTCAGGCTGTATCCACCGGTGCCGATGTTCGTCAGGGAGGCGACCCGATCCGAGACGTTCCGCAAACGCGATGTTCGCGCGGGCGCTCAAGTGGTCATTTCGCCATGGCATCTCGGACGGCACGAGGCGCATTGGGAGAACCCGGATGTCTTTGACCCGGGACGTTGGGAGCGCAAGAAGCCCGAACGTGAAATGTATCTGCCGTTCTCGGCCGGCCCGCGAGTCTGTCCCGGGGCCGGGTTCGCTATGGCGGAAGGGGCCGTGCTTCTGGCGGCCATGATCGCGGCGTTCCGGATGGACGTTCTTGAGACGCCGGTGCCAGTCGCACACCTGACCGTCAGGGCGCGCGACGGCATCAGATTGCGGGTTCGGGTTTTGCGAGAACCGAACAGAACGTAGCGTCATTTCTTGTTCATCTCGCGTTAATCGATCTTTATTGTTTAAAAACAGATACTTAGTCATTTCGCCTATACGGGGAAACTGGGCGAGCTTTTCCCAATATCGCAACCTATGCGTGATGGATTACCTTTCCCGTGTTTCAATTTTCCGGGGGGAAGAAAATGAATACGTCGAAGCCAATTTTGATTTCTCGTGTGTTTCGCCGTGAGGAAGCGGGCGCACCCGCGCCAGCCAGCGTCCCGCGCGTGTCGAAAAGTGAGATCAGATCGCTGTTCTCGGATGTGTTTGAAGAAAAGGGCCTGTCCCTGCATCGCAGAGCCACAAATGTCACCGACGAGGCAGCTTAACCGTCTGAAGCTCTCTCGCGGTATGTATTGAGTACATAAATCCGAATGGCCGTCGCGAGGCCGGTATCAAGGTCTCGCGCGGCATCTATCTCGGCAGCAAGGTCGTTGATGGCGCGGTTCTTCGAGGCTGCGATGTCGCGAAAGGCCTGCCAGAACGGATCCTCAAGCGAGACACTGGTGCGATGACCCCGAAGCGTGAGCGAGCGTTTGACGGGTTTGCTCATTCCCGTTTGTGTCCATCTAGGTTTCGCTCTGCCTTTTCGGCCTCGGCCTGATCCTTGGCCTTTTCTGATTTCGTTCTTCCAAATTTGACCGCGTTGCTATCGGCAGCCCGGCGCTTGGCGTCGCGCTGGCGTTGCTTCCGGGCTTTGTTCAGGTTGACGACTTTGCTCATTTTGGACCGATCATCGTTTCCGGGCGCACCACTTCATCAAAGGTCGCCTCATCGACAAATCCCAGATTGATGGCTTCCTCGCGAAGTGTCGTGCCGTTCTTGTGCGCCGTTTTGGCGACGGTCGTTGCATTGTCGTAGCCGATCTTGGGGGCGAGGGCGGTGACCAGCATCAGGCTTTCGCGCATCAGAGCGTCGATCCGCTTCGTATTGGCGCGAATGCCGGACACGCAGTTATCATTGAATGCGCTGGCGGCGTCTCCAAGAAGCTGCATGGACTGAAGGACGTTGTAAGCCATCATCGGTTTGTACACGTTCAGTTCGAAGTGTCCTTGGCTGCCAGCGAAGCCAACCGCTGCGTCATTGCCGATCACGTGGGCCGCGACCTGTGTCATCGCCTCGCACTGGGTCGGGTTCACCTTACCGGGCATGATCGACGACCCGGGTTCGTTTTCCGGCAGCAACAGCTCGTAAAGCCCGCAACGTGGGCCAGAGCCGAGAAGACGAATGTCGTTCGCGATCTTGAAAAGTGCCGCCGCAGTGGCCTTCAGGGCCCCGGACATGGCGACCATGGCGTCATGAGCGGCAAGTGCCTCGAATTTGTTTGGGGCGGTGACAAACGGCAGGCCGGTGATCCGTGCCATGTTTGCCGCCACTTCCTCCCCCCAGCCCTTGGGGGCGTTCAGGCCCGTTCCGACAGCGGTGCCGCCCTGGGCCAACTCGTAGATGTCGCCAAGGGCGGTCTGGATGCGTTCGATCGATTTGGCAACCTGGTGCGCGTAGCCGCCGAATTCCTGTGCGAGGGTCAGGGGCGTTGCGTCCATTGTGTGGGTCCGACCGATTTTGATAATCCCGTCAAATTCAGCGGTTTTGGTTTCGAGCGTGGCGTGCAGCTTTTTTAGGCCCGGCAGCAGTACATCGCGCGCGGTCATCGCCGTCGCGACGTGCATGGCCGTCGGGAAAGTGTCGTTCGAAGATTGTCCCATGTTGCAGTGATCGTTGGGGTGTACGGGCGTCTTCGATCCCATCTCGCCCCCAAGGAGTTCAATTGCACGGTTCGAGACGACCTCGTTGGCATTCATGTTGGATTGCGTGCCGGAGCCGGTTTGCCAGACGACAAGCGGGAAGTGATCGTCAAGTCTGCCTTCGACGACTTCTGATGCCGCTTCGATCATCGCGTCTGCGATTTCGGCCGGGATCCGGTCGGCGGCCTTGTTGGCTTCTGCGCAGGCCTGCTTGATGACGCCGAGCGCGCGGACAATGGCCGTGGGCTGGCGTTCCCAACCAATGGGGAAGTTCATCAGGCTGCGTTGTGTCTGGGCCCCCCAGTACTTGTCCGAGGGGACTTCCAAGGGCCCAAAGCTGTCAGTCTCGGTACGGGTGTCGGACATGGGCTGCGCTCCTTCGGTGTACGAGGAGAGCTATAGGCAACGCTTCGGAGAGAGGCAATCGAAGGGGTCAGGCGACCCGTCGAAGGCTTGCACCGTGATATTCAGGGTAATTCGCGAGCACGCTCAAGAGGGTTTCCTGCATCGTCGCGAAATCTTCGCTGTAGAAGAAGAACCGTGTGCGGTCGTCTTGTTCCGTCCAGCCCCGTGTCACACCAAGATCGCCGATCGCGTGGTGGCAGATCTTCGAGAGCTTGCGGCAGGCCTCGGCGTTGGGAATGGCATCCCTCGCTATCGACAGTTCCAGACCTTCGCTGCGCCCGAAAAGCAGTGGGGTTCCTTGCGCCTCCGACAAACGGATGGAGGAGCCGAACGGAGCGGACAGCTGTTCCAGCATTCCGGCGACGGTCTTGAGGGTGTCCGCGTTCGGGCGACGGAGGCCGAGATACAGGTCGACGCCAATCACATCACCGTTCCCGCGCTTCCGGCGCATACAGCCCATGACGGTGCCAAGGCTGGCAGCGGCAAGCTGTTGCTTCAGCGGTTCGGCAAAGAGCTTTTCCGCATCACCGTGTCCAAGGCGAACGGGCAAATGGACATCTGCCAGTGTGACAGCTTTGACTTCCCCAGCCTTCATTTTGAGATCGCGAAAGAACATGGCCCGCCTCGTGTCGATGTGATCCGAGGACGAGTTTCGGCCAGCAATGTGGCCGTGTTGTGAAAGGAGCGGGTCGGTTCAGTGGCGGTTGTGCATGCGATGGTGAAGTTCGTTGACCATTCGGCTCGCGGTTTTCTCGAAGAATGCCGGGATCAAAGCATGCACGAATGCGGCGCCTGCCGCGGCGAGAAGCGTGATGGCGAAACGACCGGCGAACGCGGCATGCTGAAGATAGGTTTCGTCGACGCTCGACGGGTGATCGGTGAAGAGTTTTGCGATCATGGTGGACCTCCTTGCGTGCAGAAGGTTTGTCATAGAGTTCGTCGAAATGGATCCCAAAGGTGATTGGAGTTCTTGTCAATTAATGGAAATTATCCCAACATTGCCGAATGGACGATACAATTGATGAAATTGATCGGCGAATTCTGTCCTCCTTGCAACGGGATGCAGATCAAAACCTTGATGCATTGAGTGAGAGTGTCGGTCTCAGCAGGAATGCGGTGTGGCGTCGTATCCGCCGGTTGGAGGACACGGGCGTCGTTCGCGGGCGCGTTGCACTTCTTGACGCCGATCGTTTGGGTCTTGGACTGATGGTGTTCATCCAGGTGCGAACCAATCGGCATGATCCAGAGTGGCTGGAGGGGTTTGCGCGCGCCATGCAGGATATGGCCGAGGTGCTGGGGGCGTATCGGATGTCAGGTGATCTGGATTATCTCATTCGTGCGCGGGTGCGGGATATGGCGGCCTATGACCGGTTGTATCAACGACTGATCCGGAGCGTTGATCTGGCGGATGTAAGCGCGTCTTTCGTCATGGAAGAGCTGAAGGACACGACTGCATTGCCGCTTTATCAAGGTTGATAGGCGGCGCGCGTGGGTTCCGGGCGGACAAGATCGTCCAGCATCCAGGAAATGTCCTCAATCTGCTCGGCGATGATATGGGTTACGCCGCTTTCGCGCTGTACGCGACCGGTCACCTTGAGCGCCCGACCCGCGATCACAGCGCGGCGGAAGCGTTCATACATTTTCCGCCAGACGATCACGTTGGAAATGCCGGTCTCATCCTCAAGAGTGATAAAGATTACGCCTTTCGCCGTGCCCGGGCGCTGACGCACGAGGACCAGCCCCGCCACTGCGACCCTTGCGCCGTTCGGGGGCAGATCGAGTTGGTCGTGCGGCAGGCAGGCCGGAGGGCGAGGCCAGGGGGTGGGATAGGACATGGTGAACAAAAATAGAACATCTGACCTGTAATGCAAGATTTTCAGCCGTGTGCTGCAAATCCGTTTGGACGGCGAACGGGATAAGATCGCCGCTTGCCAACGGCATTTCATAAGGTGACGCCGCGCCGGGGCGGATGGTTTTCCATGCCGCTGCATTTGGCTCCTTCGTGCACGGAAAGACGCGCCGGTTCCTTCTGCGACGGAATATAGCGATTGTTCTCGCGTATTTGGACTGGAATGCCGCCCTCATGCAGCCTAACTAGGGTCCGGACGAGCTAGGGAGAGATCATGGCCAAGATCACTTACATCGAGCACAACGGAACAGAACATGTCGTGGACGTTTCCAACGGACTGACCGTTATGGAGGGCGCGCGCGACAACGGCATCCCGGGCATTGAGGCTGACTGCGGTGGGGCCTGCGCTTGTTCGACCTGCCACGTCTATGTGCATCCCGACTGGGTGGAAAAACTGCCCAAGGTCGACGCCATGGAAGAAGACATGCTCGACTTTGCATTCGAACCTGATCCGTCCCGCTCGCGCCTGACCTGCCAGATCAAGGTAACGGACGAATTGGACGGGCTGGTCGTTCAGATGCCCGAGAAGCAGATTTGATTGCGCTTCGGGCGGCGTTCGTCGCTCTCTTGTTTGCCGGGCCCGTCGTGGCCGACGATGTTGTTTCGGCACGGTACGAAGAGCCGACAACGCGCTATCCCCATGGCGTCTTGGGCGACACCATCGAGCATGGCGCTCTGGTCATGGAGACGGCAGACGGTCGGGCCTTTCGGGTTCGCCTGCCGGAAGCGCGCGTGTTCGAGGATACGATGCCTCGGTTGTTCGACGTCGACGGAGATGGCGAGCGGGAGGTGATCGTTGTCGAAAGCGATCAGCTTATGGGCGCACGCCTGTCCATCTATGAACCGGACGGACTATTGGCGTCGAACGACTTCATCGGGCAGAGCAATCGCTGGCTGGCACCTGCCGGTGTGGGAGCCGCTGATATCGATGGTGACGGGAGGGTGGAACTGGTTTTCGTGGACCGTCCTCATCTGGCGCGCACGCTGCGCATCTATGAATTCCGAAAGGGCGCGTTGAAGCTTGAGAGTTCGTTCGAGGGCGTGACTAACCACCGCATTGGAGAACGAGATATTGCTGGCGGCATCCGCACCTGTAGCGAAACGCCCGAAATCATTGTTGCGGATGGGGGCTGGCGCTCGGTTCTCGCGATCCGATGGGACGGCAGCCGTTTTGATGCGGATCGCCTTGGTCCACATGAAGGCCGCAAGAGTTTTGCTGCGGCGATGTCCTGCCAAAAATAAAACGGCGACGCCAAGGGAGGAAAGAGGCGCCGCCGTCAGAGAGACAAAGAGCAAATGGGAGGAGAGCTCTTTGTGTCGTTTGCCCGCCGTTTGACCGGTCGGGCGGAGTTAGGTCCGGCGGTGCCAGGGAGGAGGAAGGCACCGCCGCGTCCTACGAAGTTCCAGGGAGGAGGAAGGAACTTCGAAGTCTATATGTCAGCCGCCATATGCGGCCTTGCGAGCGATGGTCCGGAAATCCGCCCGGCGAATGCCAAGGTCGTCGAGTTCGCGGTCGCCCAGATGGCTCAATTCGTTCAGGGTCTCGCGGTAGGCGCGATACCTGTTGTAAGTTTGAGCCAGGCTGTCAAAGCGTGTGCCCATGGTCCTCATCCTTATTGCTGCGCTTGTGTTAGCGCTGTCCTGTTGGTCTGAAGATAGGCGATTGCTGCGATTGCACAATACCGTATGCTGCACGGCTAATTTTTTCTCTGCGGGTTTTGACGCGGTGTTTGACGTGCCGGCACGTCATCCGGGTTCGGGTTCGGCTTTTTCGGCAGTGATTGCGTGATCCCGTTTCGGCTTTGCCCGCCCTGTTGCTGATTGCAAACATT
>JAJDZT010000084.1 GCA_022824525.1 Silicimonas sp.
AATGTTTGCAATCAGCAACAGGGCGGGCAAAGCCGAAACGGGATCACGCAATCACTGCCGAAAAAGCCGAACCCGAACCCGGATGACATGCCGGCACGTCAAACACCGCGTCAAAACCCGCAGAGAAAAAATTAGCCGTGAATGGTAACCCTTGGCCAGTTGACCGCACTTCTAAGTGGTGAGATTCAAAGTTGGTCGCGTCTGGGCGGTGACAGTGTGCCTATAAGCCTGCACGCGCCCCAATCTTGGGACGGAGAGATTCGACGGCTGAATGGGTCCACGAAGCTTGCCGAAGCGATCTTGCATGAAGACCTCACTGAGCTTGCAGACAATGTGGCGGATGATGTTGGCGCCTTGGGGCTGATGCCTTTCTCGGCCCTCGGCAATGCTGTCCCGCTCGTGATCAGCGGGGCTTGCGGACTAGCGACACCCGCGACGCGAGACACGATAAGAGCCGAAGACTACCCAATCACACATCCAATCTTCTTATCACGCAAAGGAGTCGATCAGCCGAAGATCGTCCGAGACTTCATTGTGTTTGCGAGAAGCCCGGCAGCCCAGGACGTTATTCGCGCGGCTGGCTTCGTCGATCAGGCGATTGGCCGGGTTGGTTTTGAACGGCAAGGCGACCGGATTGCCAACGCTGTTCTCGCCGCCGGTTCCGATCCCGCAGAAATAAAAGATGTACAATCGATGATCGCTACACTGCTGAATGCAGAGCGTCTGACGCTGACGTTCAGATTTCGCGATGGGTCGAGCGAACTCGACCTGCAGTCTCAGTCGAACATTCAACGGTTGGCTGACGCAATTTCGCGAGGTGAATTTGAAAATCAACAGATTATGTTCGTTGGGTTTTCCGATGGCGTTGGACCGAAAGACGGAAACATACGTTTGTCAGATCGCAGGGCCCGAGCGGTGCGCCGCGCAGTCGCCGCACGGGTGTCGGGATCAAACACGGACTTCGATGTTGCGGCCTTCGGTGAACTGATGCCTATGGCGTGCGACGATACTCCTTGGGGAGGTCGAGTGAACCGGCGCGTAGAGGTCTGGGTCAAGCCACTAGAGATAACCCGCTGACCGGAAAGAGAACTCTTCCTGAGCACCAACGATGAGATGATCGTGAAGTGTGACCGAAAGCGCTTTGGCTGCCTCTTCGATTTGTCGTGTGACCGAGATATCCGCATCAGAAGGTGTCGGGTCGCCGGAAGGGTGGTTGTGGACAAGGATCAACGCGGACGCATTCAGTTCCAACGCGCGCTTCAGTACTTCCCGGGGATAGACTGGCACATGATCAACGGTGCCCTTTGCTTGAGGCTCATCTGCGATCAGAATGTTCTTCCTGTCGAGAAATAGGATGCGAAACTGTTCTGTCTCCCGCCGCGCCATCGTCGTTCGGCAGTAGTCGACAAGTGCTTGCCAACCGCTGATCGCAGGACGGTCGATAACTCTGGTCTGAGCCAGTTTGTGGGCGGCTGCCTCCACCACCTTGAGTTCAGTCACAACCGCTTCACCGACCCCTGACACTTCACGCAGACGCTCCGGAGGAGCGGAGAGGACTCCGCTGAAATCTCCGAAAACCGTAATCAGCGCGCGAGCGAGGGGTTTTACATCCTGCCGGGGGATTGCACGAAAGAGGACAAGTTCTAGAAGCTCATAGTCCGCCACGGCTATGCCGCCCCCGGCCAGGAAACGTTCGCGGAGCCGTTTCCGGTGATCCTTGATATAGGATGGAACGTTCTGTTCCTTCCCCGCGAACAAGGGTAACTGAACCTCGTCAAAGGCGCACTGGTCAGACATGCGCGGGATCATTCAATATTGAAGTTAAGCCCCGGTTAAACCGCCACGACGACTCCGCTTTTTTACTGAGTACCACTCCAGCAAGCACTCGGCGGTGCTTAGGATGACGCAAACCGGATTTGGATCTTACGTGCGCCCGGGAAGTGATCTTCGCAGGTTTCGGTAGGCAGCTCAAAAAAACCGCCAGGTGCGTCGCGGAAGTCAAATGCTACGAGTTTCGGTAGCGTCTTGCGCGCGTCCGAAAGCATGCCCGTTGGCAAGGCGACAGCGTTGCGGCCCTTCAAAAGTGGCCTGGGCACATAGTAAGTAAGGTTGCGGCCCATTCTGTAGACCGCCGACGGGACATGGCCATTGCTGTCCTCGTCACTCGCCACCAGAAGCGCTTCGCACTCGGCTTGCGATTGAGCATCGAACTCTTGCTCGGTTGCTTTCAGAGAAGGGCGTGACACGCGACGTGGAGTGACCGAGCCTTCCGCCGGTTCAGTATCATTCGCTGGCTCCGGCGCGTCTGTGATGCCAAGTTCATCGGCGTGATCGCAAATGTACTTGTAAGCCTCAGTGATCCTCGAGAATTCGTTTCCAGTCTCTGGGTTTCTGTCCGGATGCTTTGAGAATGCGAGTTTCCTGTAGGCCTGCTTCAAGTCGGCACGCGTAGCCGTCAAAGACAGCCCTAAGGTTTCGAAGGCGAGATTACGAGAATTGATGCGGTCAATCGGAGACATGGAACGAACTCGTTAAGGGGCATACACACTACAGCCAACATTCGGACCATATTTCGCCGTAATTGGCAAAGTTTGCGCAAAAACCATGGCTGATTGAAGAAAGCCCGTCCGCGATATCCGCGCACGGGCCTGATTGTGTCAAGATCGGGAACAAGATCAGCTTTTCATGCTTTCCCAGAACGTCTTCATCTTTTTCAAGAATCCCGAACTCTCTGGGTTGTTCTCTTCACTGAGCTTTTCGAACTCGCGAAGAAGCTCTTTCTGCTTCGAGGTCAGATTAACAGGGGTTTCCACGGCAAGCTCGATCAGCATGTCACCGGCGCCTCCGCCACGCAGAGAAGGCATGCCCTTCCCGCGCAGGCGCATCTGGCGGCCCGACTGGCTGCCAGCAGGGATCTTTACGCGGCTGCGGCCGCCGTCGATGGTCGGAACCTCGATATCACCGCCCATTGCGGCTGAGGTCATCGAGACCGGTACACGGCAGAATAGGATATTGCCGTCTCTCTGAAAGAGCGCATGCTCGGCAACCTCAATGAAAATATAAAGATCACCTGCAGGTCCGCCGCGCAGACCTGCTTCGCCTTCACCAGCTAGTCTGATGCGCGTGCCAGTCTCGACTCCGGCAGGAATGTTCACGCTGAGCGAGCGATCCTTTTCCACCCTGCCTGCGCCCGAGCAGGTCTTACACGGATTCTGTATAATCTGCCCGAGCCCCGAGCAAGTCGGGCATGTCTTTTCGACCGTGAAGAAACCCTGGCTCGCCCGTACTTTGCCCATTCCCGAACAAGTCGGGCAAGTGGTAGGCTCCGCGCCGCCTTCTGCACCACTGCCGTTGCAAGTGTCACAGGCCACGGCTGTGGGCACCTGAATGGTCTTCTGCATGCCTTGATAGGCATCCTCGAGCGACACACGGAGATTGTAGCGCAAGTCTGAGCCGCGCACCGCACGTCTTCCGCCGCCGCCCCCGCGGCGGCCGCCCATGATGTCGCCAAAGAGGTCGTCGAACACGTCCGAAAACGCGCTGGCAAAGTCACCCTGTCCTTGAAATCCTGGGCCGCCTCGTCCGCTTCCGCCCATGCCTCCCTCGAAGGCTGCATGGCCAAACCGGTCGTAAGCCGCCTTCTTCTCGGCGTCCTTCAGAACCTCGTATGCTTCGTTCGCTTCCTTGAACTCAGCTTCGGCGTTTGGATTGTCCTTGTTTCGGTCGGGGTGAAGCTCCTTCGCTTTGCCGCGATAGGCCTTCTTGATCTCGTCGGCGCTGGCACCTTTCGAGACCCCGAGAACCTCGTAATAGTCGCGCTTGGCCATCGTTTATATCCCCTTTTGAACGCAGAGACCGGCCCTGATTGGGCCGGTCCGGTGTGCGTCCAGCGGCCTCAAGCGCGCTTGTTTTCGTCGTCGAGGTCTTCGAAATCGGCGTCCACGATGTCATCGTCCACACCGCGTGGCCCTTCGTCGTGATCTTCCGGATCAGCGTCGCCCGATTGCTCGGCCTGTGCCTTGTAGATCGCTTCGCCGAGCTTCATCGACGCCTCGGTCACGTTTTGGATGCCCGAACGGATCTTGCCCGCGTCTTCGGTTTCCAGCTGCTCCTTGAGGTTGGCGATAGCCAATTCGATCGCCTCGATCGTGGTCGGGTCGACCTTGTCGCCATGCTCTTCCATCGACTTCTCGGTCGAGTGGATAAGGCTTTCGGCCCCGTTCTTGGCTTCAACGAGATCCTTTTTCGCCTTGTCGGCTTCCGCGTTCTCTTCCGCGTCGCGGACCATCTTTTCGATGTCCTCGTCCGACAGACCGCCAGAGGCCTGGATGGTGATCTTCTGGTCCTTGCCGGTGCCCTTGTCTTTGGCCGAGACCGAAACCACGCCGTTGGCGTCGATGTCGAACGTCACCTCGATCTGCGGCAGACCACGTGGCGCGGGCGGGATGTCTTCGAGGTTGAACTGGCCAAGCATCTTGTTGTCGGCAGCCATCTCACGCTCACCCTGGAACACGCGGATCGTCACGGCGTTCTGGTTGTCTTCCGCGGTCGAGAAGATCTGCGACTTCTTCGTCGGGATCGTCGTGTTGCGGTCGATCAGGCGGGTGAAGACACCGCCGAGTGTCTCAATACCCAGCGACAGCGGTGTGACGTCGAGAAGAACAACGTCCTTCACATCACCTTGCAGAACACCAGCCTGAATGGCGGCGCCCATGGCGACCACTTCGTCAGGGTTCACACCCTTGTGCGGTTCTTTTCCGAAGAACTTGGTGACTTCTTCGATGACCTTTGGCATCCGGGTCATACCACCGACCAGCACAACCTCGTCGATGTCGTCTGTCGAAAGACCAGCGTCCTTCAAAGCAGCCTGGCACGGCTTTATCGAATTCTTGATGAGATCGCTCACCAACGATTCGAGTTTTGCGCGGGTCAGTTTGATGACCATGTGCAAAGGTGTGCCCGAGCCGGGATCCATCGAGATAAACGGCTGGTTAATCTCGGTTTGTGAAGAACTAGACAATTCGATTTTGGCTTTCTCCGCGGCCTCCTTGAGACGCTGCAGAGCCATCTTGTCTTTCGTCAGATCGACCGAATGCTCTTTTTTGAACTCGTCGGCCAGGTAATTGACGATCCGCATGTCGAAGTCTTCACCGCCAAGGAACGTATCCCCGTTGGTCGACTTCACCTCGAACAGGCCGTCGTCAATTTCCAGGATGGTGATATCGAACGTACCACCGCCAAGGTCATAGACGGCAATGGTCTTTGTCTCTTTCTTGTCGAGACCATAGGCCAGCGCAGCTGCCGTCGGCTCGTTGATGATCCGCAGAACCTCAAGACCGGCAATCTTGCCCGCGTCTTTCGTGGCCTGACGCTGGGCGTCGTTGAAATAGGCAGGAACGGTGATGACGGCCTGCGTCACCTCCTCACCAAGATAACTCTCGGCGGTTTCCTTCATTTTCTGCAGGATAAACGCGCTGATCTGGCTGGGGCTGTACTTCTCGCCACCGGCTTCGACCCAAGCGTCGCCATTGCCGCCATCTACGATAGCGTACGGAACGATGTTCTTGTCTTTCGCCACTTCTGCGTCGTCTACACGACGACCGATAAGGCGCTTCACAGCAAACACGGTGTTCTCAGGGTTGGTGACCGCTTGACGCTTGGCCGGTTGGCCCGCAAGGCGCTCACTGTCAGTGAAGGCGACAATCGACGGTGTTGTCCGGGCACCTTCGGCGTTTTCAATTACCCGGGGCTGCGATCCGTCCATGATCGCGACACAGCTGTTCGTTGTCCCAAGGTCGATACCGATGACTTTACCCATGCTCAATTCCTCTCTTAAGGCGATAAATTGGGTCACGGCCCGTTATGGCACCTAGACCCGATCCCAAGGTTGATGACGACCCTCTTGGGGGCCGTTCACGGCTTCGTGGGGTATATAGGGAGGGGCTTCCGACCCTGCAAGCGACTCTGTCCATGGAATTTTCGGGATTCTGGCGCAATTCTCTCATCATGAATGGACCATTGGATTTTCAGGGAACGAAGCTTTGGAAAGGCCTTCTGTCACTTGACGATCAAGAGGAGATCGTAAGCGATCTTCGATCGATTGCGGAAAGCGCCCCTTTTAGGCAGTACAGCACCCCAGGTGGGAGGCAAATGAGTGTCAGAATGACTGGCGCAGGGGCGAGAGCCTGGCTGTCAGACACTACAGGCTATCGGTATGCCGAGACCCAGCCCGACGGACGACTCTGGCCTGCTATTCCAACCGCCATAATGAACGTTTGGAAGAAGGTCGCAGAGGTATCGCGCGAACCTGACTCCTGTTTGGTGAACTTTTATGGCGAAGGTACCAAGATGGGTCTTCATCAGGATCGTGTCGAGGCAGAGCATTTGTGGCCCGTCGTATCGATCTCTCTCGGAGACGAGGCGCTGTTTCGGGTTGGCGGCGTTGAACGTCGTGATCCTACAAAGAGCATATGGCTGCGTTCTGGGGATGTCGTTGTTCTGACCGGAACTTCACGTCTCGCCTATCATGGCATTGACCGTGTCAAATTTCGATCCAGCGGGCTTTTGCCGAAAGGTGGGAGGATCAACGTGACCCTTCGCATTGCGTCCTAGACGGGAAACGCGGCATCGAAGGCTCTTTCGCCTATTGGTGTGAGAGTTACATCGCGCGCGCCGACGTTGCGATGAAACCAGCCCAACTCGACTACGCGTTGAAAGAGCGATGCGCCAAGAGATCCTGCCAGATGAGACTTCCGTTCCGACCAGTCGAGGCACACACGGCAAACCGGTCGACTGTTGCTTTCCAAGGCCGCGACGTCGACTCCGAGCTTTCCTATTTCCGCACGACCAAGTTGTGAGAGAGCGACGTTTTCCCGGTTAATAGTCAAGAATCCTCGCCCTGCAAGACTGTCAAACAGCTGAACACCTCTTCTGCCGGCCAAATGGTCGTAGCACACTCGCGCCTCGCGCAACTTGTCGTCGCGTGGACCGGGTCTTGTACGCAGATGACCTTTAGAAGCGGCCAGACTGGCAAGTGTTTCAAGTGCATGAGCCACATCGTCGTCCGCCAGCGCGAAGTACCGATGTCGACCCTGCTTCCGGGGCCAGATCAAACCAGCCTCTGACATGAGAGAAAGATGCCCAGAGGCTGTCGCCGGAGTCACGCCTGCCTCTCTCGCCAACTCACCGGCCGTTAAAGCGCGCCCAGACATAAGCGCTGACAAGATGGCGCCACGAGCGGGATCGCCGATGAGTTGTGCGATGCGTGTTACGTCTGGTCCTTCGGCCATATCAGGAGGCTGGCAGGAGGAAAGGGACGAAGCAAGAAGAGTCGTTTCGGTAACGACCGAAACATCGCCAAGGCGATCTCTGCATTGTGGCGGAAACAAAAGGAGACCCAAATTGGCTTATTCAGAGACTATTCAGGCCACAAACCGCTCATTTGTTCGCCAACTGAGAAGAAGATTTCTACTCTGGCGGCGGAACTGTCGCACACGTCGCCAACTGGCCGATTTACCACCATGGGTTCTGGAAGACATCGGAGTAACGCCCCGCCAAGCAAGAAAAGAAGCGAGGCGCTTCTTTTGAAACGAAAGCTCCAGAATTACGGCTTGAGTGAGCAGCAACCCTGCAAATGAGTTGCTTCGCCACGTAAGATCAGGTTGATCTCCAGCCCGAATTCCCGGTCGGTCATCCCGTCATTGCAGTATTCGCGTGCGACCACACCTGTCATGTTTGGCGTTGCAAAGGAGTATCTGCCACGGTGGTTCAAGGTTCCCGTTTCCCATTCGACCAGTTCTGCGACAGCAGGACGGTCATCGAAAGCAACGTCCAAGGTCAACGTCCCGCCTGATCGTGCGAGAGACCAGAAGGGTTCGGTGCCACCACAAGACTGAAACTCCGGATAAAGACTGTCGAATTGTCCCGGATGCCGAGCGAGAAATCTGAGTGCGACCCATCCAGAGCGCTCTCCCTGATTGACGAGGCCCCACGTGTACTCTTCGTTCGCAGCAATGACTTCTATATTGGTCGCGTCATGAGATAGTGTGCCGACGATACCGGTGCCCGCGTCGGGTTCGGAGCGAATGTTCAACACATCATTCGATGCAACACCCGTCACATCGTAAAGAGCCGGCCATCCATCCTGCGTCGCGAGAGCGGGCTGAGCTGAATACAATGCAATCATGATCAGGGCAGCAACATACACGACGCTTCGAGGGATTTTCTTGCAGCCAAACATAGCGCGCGAATGAATCACGGCTTCGCCGTTTGACTTACGATCGAGAACAGGTGCCGAGGCCACGTTTAGCGGCCTGCGAACCAGCTGATCGAGACGTGCTTCCTTGTTTGGCTTTCACCAAGCAAACCAACGATCAGTAGGATGACGGAAACAGTGATTGGATACTCAAGGTTGGACTTCAGCGGATTGTAATTGACGAAAATATACCCTCGGCCTTGGTCAATGATGTGGAACAAGGGGTTCCATGCGAAGAAATAGATCATTGTCGCTGGCATTGCATTCGCCACGAACATCTTGCCGCTCGCGAACATGTTGAACCGCGAGTAGATTTGCTGAGCGGTTGTCGTGGCTTTAGGGAACCAGGGTTTCACCGCGAGGAAACAAGACCCGACCGCTATCCCTGAGAACCACGCCAATATGATCATCGCCATTGCGCCAACCGGTTGGTGAATCTCGAGCGGCGTCCACAACAGGTGGTACGCAATCAAGATGGCGGCCTTCGAAACGATTTGTGTGTAAAGCGTGCTGAGAGCGGCTGACAAAAGAGAAATTGTGGGCGTCATCGGAAGATGCTGCATGATGGCCGATGTCGGCCCGTCCGCGCCAGCGACTGCTGCCATAGTTTTGATATGAACCATGAAGACGAAGATGCCGGACATCACGTACAACAGGAAATCACCCCTGATGGCCATGTTCGCGCCAAAACCGCGAAAGAAATCCATGAAGAGGTAGAATGCCCCCACCATCACCAACGTCTGGATAATGTTCGCCAAAATCGCAAACACCGCATCACGATGGCCTTTCCGCACCGTCCGGACGGTGTTGTGAAAGGTCAGATCCATCAGCTTGTAGGCGCCTCTGGCGATGGACGGTTTTTGCTCGTCTACAAACAGCATTCTTGCGGGTTGTGTGTTGTCGTCGTGGGGTACATAAGCCTGATAAGGGTGCTTTTATGGAAATTCGAGCTTTATTTTGATGGACGTGAGCAAGCCTGAACTTCTATCGGCAATGCGCCGCCTGTCCATCGAGGCGGGCCGTGTGATCATGGAAGTCTACAATAGGCCGGATTTTGGCGTTCGCGAGAAGGCGGATACCTCTCCTGTTACTGAGGCGGATGAAGCCGCGGACGCGGTAATATTTGCTGGTTTGAAAGAGGTGTTGCCCGGTTTTCCAATCGTAACTGAAGAACAAGCCGCCACACACGATCTCGATGTAAAAAGCTTCCTGATCGTTGATCCTCTCGATGGGACGAAAGAGTTCATCAAAAGGCGCGGCGACTTCACAGTTAACATAGCGCTGGTCGAGGATGGCCAGCCGACAATGGGCGTCGTTTACGCGCCCGCAAAAGAGCGTATGTTTTTCACCTCCGAAGCGGGTGGTGCGGTTGAAGAGACTGGTGACTTTGACCCAACGCACGTTGGTCCGACAACTCAGATTGCTGTCTCTAACCCGGATCCTGAGGCTCTCAGAGTTGTCGCTTCGAAATCGCATCGTGACCAGGCAACCGACGACTACATCGCACGGTACAGTGTCGCCGACATGGTGAGTGCAGGCTCTTCGCTAAAGTTCTGCCTCGTCGCTACTGGTGAGGCTGATTTTTATCCGCGTCTCGGACCCACAATGGAATGGGATACCGCTGCTGGACATGCTGTTCTTTTGGCTGCCGGGGGCAAGGTGCTGGACAAGGCAACGCACGAACCACTCGCCTATGGAAAGTCAGGTTTTCGCAACCCTTTCTTCCTTGCCTTGGCACCCGGAGTTCCTGTGGTTCCTGAATGACTGTCACCGCGCCGGAGCGCCTTAGCTTCAGCGTGATCGTTGCCAGTCGAAACCGGCCGGAATGGTTGCGGCGGTGTATCAGAGCTCTTACACAACTCGATCACCCCATGTTCGAGATCGTGGTCGTCGCCGATGCCCAAAGCGTTGCATTGTCCGGCCATGCTCGAATTCGCTTCATTGAGTTTAACGAGGCCAATCTGTCTGCCGCGCGAAACCTGGGCATTCGCCATTCTGGTGGGGAAATTTGCGCCTTCATAGATGATGACGCTGTGCCCGAACCGATGTGGCTCCGGCACTTGGAAGACGCATTTCGCAAGACGGGCGCTTCGGCTGTCGTTGGCTATGTGCGCGGTAGGAATGGAATCAGCTTTCAGTCCCGCTTTTCATCCATTGATGTAGAAGGTGAAACTCACGAAGAGGACGCGCCCGAGTGCCAACCTACATTGCCGAAGGTCGAAGAGGGGCGTGCCACGAAATTGGTCGGAACGAACTTTGCAGTTCGAAGAGACGTACTTGGCAAGGTTCATGGGTTTGATGAGTGCTTTCGATACTTCCTCGAGGACAGCGATCTCTCTATGCGGTTGGCACAAGCCGGTGAAGGCATCGCCGTAGCTCCGCTCGCCGAAGTGCATCATGGATTTGCTGCGTCGCCCCGACGCAGCCGACAAAGAGCGCCACGTGACCTTTTCGACATCGGGCGAAGTACCGCGATCTTTCTGCGAAAGCACTTAGGTACGGCAGATGCGCTTCTCTGGGACCGGCTCGAGCGGCGGGAACACCTGCGTCTTTCGAGGCATTTGGTGCTTGGTACAGTTGAGCCGCGGGATGTGTCGCGTCGGTTGAGTGAACTGAGAGCCGGCTGGGAAGATGGGTTGGATTGCTCGCTTCAAACTCATGCTTGGCGTCCGACAACTGCCCAATTCGAGCGTTTTCCGTCTGAAGCGCCCGGCCACGAAGTGTTCTCCTCGTATTTGTTGTCCAAACGCCGGAAGTTGACGTCCCAAGCCAACCGTATCGCGTCCAAGGGTGGTCGTGTGAGTGTTTTCAGTTTTTCATTAACTCCTTTTCGACATCATGTGCGCTACGTCGGCGAGGGCGTTTGGCTCCAAACGGGAGGTCTTTATGGCCGAAGCGTTCGAAGTCAGGGTGCATTCAAGTGGTGCAGATTTGCCGAACGTTTGAATGCGGAGATGGCGCGCGTTGCAAAACCTCGAGGTATCAGCGAGACTACCTCCGGTAAGTGGTGGGACCAAACGCGCTCAACGGCGCAGGATTGTGAGAGTGAGGATGCGCGATGAAGCGTAAGGTGACGAAGGCCGTCTTCCCGGTTGCAGGCTTGGGAACTAGGTTTCTTCCGGCGACCAAGTCAGTTCCCAAAGAGATCATGACGCTCGTTGACAAGCCGTTGATCCAGTATGCAATCGACGAAGCTCGAGCTGCGGGAATCACCGAGTTCATTTTCGTGACGTCGCGGGGCAAATCTGCTCTTGAAGACTACTTCGACAACGCTCCGGAGCTTGAGGCTGAGCTCCAGAGGAAGGGCAAGACGGACCTGATGAACGTGTTGGAGACCACCAACATGGACTCAGGTGCCATTGCCTATATTCGACAGCATAAACCGATGGGTCTGGGCCATGCCGTTTGGTGTGCCCGGCGGTTGGTTGGTGATGAGCCTTTCGCTGTAATTCTCCCGGATGATGTCATCGCAGCAGAGAAACCATGCCTTGCTCAAATGGTGGAAGCCTACGAAGAAACCGGTGGATGCATGGTGGCAGCGATGCGCGTGCCGGAAGAAAAGGCGTCTGCGTACGGCATCTTGGATGCTGCATCGGATGGAATTGAAAGAAAGATCCCCGTGAAGGGTATGGTTGAGAAGCCGCCGCTTGGTGAAGCTCCGTCAAATCTTGCTGTTATCGGGCGCTACATTCTGACACCGGATGTGATGAACACACTTCATCGCGGAAAAGTTGGAGCTGGAGGTGAAGTCCAGCTAACAGACGCGATTGCGGCTGAAATCATGGAGGGACGCCCGGTTCACGGGTATCGATTCGAGGGTGAACGCTTCGATTGTGGATCGAAAGCAGGTTTCCTCCAGGCAACGGTTAGCTTTGCTCTCTCTCGTTCCGATCTAAGGGATGAGTTGGCGCATTTCTTAAATGAGATAGTTCCTGTGGCGCGCGCCGCAGAATAGCGTTAAACGGGCGTTACAACAAAAACACTTCGAGCTTGGGACTTGGCTACCCCAGTATTGGATCTCAGTAGGTCGTTTTCGCGACTTGGACACGGTGCCGCAACCGGCATCGACCGGGTTGAGCGTGCCTATCTTGAAGAAATCATCCGGCGTGGCGGATGGGGAATCATTCGGACGCCTCGCGGGTTCCTTCTGTTCGAACCTGATCGTCTGCAGCGATTGCCGGAATATCTCGACCGCTCGGATCTCGACGGAGCAGATCAAGCTTCTACAATTCGCGCTATCGCTTCGTCCCGTTCGTCCAACCTTTCAATTCGAAAGATTATGTGGCGCATGCCGAATGGTCTCGCCTACATCAATGTTGGGCACACTAACCTTAACCCGCAGACCATGCGGGCGATGATGGAGATGCCGGATCACTCCAAAGTCGTTATGATCCACGACACGATCCCGATCGACCATCCTGATTTCCAGACCGAAACGAGCCGCGCAAAGTTTGTTGAGCGTCTTACTACTGTTATCAACTTTGCAAACCATATTATCGTTCCGTCCGATGAAGTGCGCGAGAACGTAGAAAAGCGCATGATCGGAACCGGACATCGTGTTCCGGTAGTCGTATCGCCGCTGGGCGTTGATCTCGGTCCGACGCCTCTTGATTATGAGCGGTCTGAGCGGCCGTATTTCGTCGTACTCGGCACGATCGAACCCAGGAAGAACCACAAGCTCCTCCTAGAGATTTGGGAGCGCATGAACCGCAAGATGGATGAACACCGAATTCCCGAATTGCGGATCATCGGAGCCCGGGGATGGGGCAACAAGGAAGTTTTCGACATCCTCGACAACTCGTCGATGATGGGACGTACAGTGTTCGAACTGGGGCCGCTTCCTGACAAGGAAATGAAGCGCCACTTGGCTGGGGCGACGGCTTTGTTGTTCCCAAGTCTTGCAGAGGGATACGGTCTTCCTCCGTTTGAGGCTGCGACCTTCGGTGTGCCGTCTGTGTGCGCGCCGTTGCGCCCGACTGAGATTCACCTCGGAGACATGGCCATTTACGCAGATACGGACGACATGTATCAGTGGTTCCAAGCCATTCGAGAATTGGCCAGCGAAGAGAAGGCAGAGCAGACACGGCGCACGGCCGCATTGCGGGCGTTCCAGCTTCCCACTTGGGAAAAGCACTTCGATCGCGTCTTCAATCTGTTCTAGGTGCCTGAGCGCAAGCGGGAGGTGAACGGCTCTTGGGTGCTATTTCCGCTTTTGGGTTGAGAATGGAACGGCGTCGCTGTCAGCTCCGTGCCATTCGAAAGCGGACTGAACTTGCGTCTGTAGTAGACCGCACCGAACAAATCGCCAAAGGTGACGTGCTTGCTTTCGTAACCATTCGAAACGAGAAGCGGCGAATTCCTTACTTTCTTGAGTATTATCGCAAGCAAGGCGTCAGACAGTTTCTATTCGTTGATAATGGTTCTACAGACGGCGGCCGCGAACTTCTGGCCGAGGAAGAAGACGTTTCCCTGTGGCGAACTGACGGCAGTTACAGGCGCAGTCGGTTTGGGACGGATTGGTTGAACTGGCTCAAGTTCCGGTACGGTGGCGGGCATTGGACGCTTACGCTCGATCCGGATGAGTTCTTTGTCTACCCGTTCTGTGACACACGCCCCATTCAGGCTTTGTGTGACTGGCTAGATCAATCAGGCGTCCGGTCTTTTGGCACGATGTTGGTGGATATGTACCCGAAGGGTCCTGTTCCTGATGCGAAGTATCAACCGGGGCAGGATCCGCTTGAACTGGCGCCATGGTTTGATTCTGGCAACTACATGATCAGTAAGAACCCGCGATATGGAAACCTCTGGATTCAAGGCGGTCCGAGGGCGCGAGTATACTTTCCTGACGAACCGGAAAAGGCGCCTTCATTGAACAAGATTCCCCTCGTCAAATGGGATCGGCGCTACGCATACGTCAGTTCTACACACATGCTTTTGCCGCGAGGGCTGAACCTATCGTACGACGAAGCTGGCGGAGAGAAGATCAGCGGCTGTCTTCTGCACGCCAAATTCCTCGATGTTCTTGAGGAGAAGGCCGCTGAGGAAGTAAATCGCCGCGAGCATTTCGCGAGAGGCCGAGAGTACGACGCCTATCATGCTCATGGAGGTGGTCCGAACGGCCTTTGGTGCGAGTGGTCCGAACGCTACATCGACTGGCGGCAACTTGAACTCTTGGGATTGATGTCGAAGGGGAACTGGGCGTGACAGTTGGGTTCGTGATGCTGGCTCATGCCGCGCTCAACCGCGCCGCTCAGGTCGCTGCCGCAATCTCAGAAGCGGGCTGTCCGCTCGTCGTACACGTGGACGCACGTGTCGGCGCTGCATTTGATGGATTTCGGGCCAAACTTGACGGTATGCAAAACGTCAGCCTGGCTCCACGTTCGCAATGCGAATGGGGCACTTGGGCGCTGGTGCAGGCAAGTCGAGATGGAGCGGAAGCCTTATTGAAAGCAAATCCCGACCTTACACATATCTACCTCATTTCCGGTGCCTGCCTTCCCATCAAACCAGTCAAGGAACTCGTCAAGTTTCTGGAGCGCAATCAGGATACTGACTTCATAGAGAGCGTCACGATCGGAGAGGTCCCTTGGACGAAGGGCGGACTGAGCGAAGAGAGATTCACGCTCTCGTTCCCGTTCCCTTGGCGTCGGCAAAAAAGGCTGTTTGACCTCTGGGTCGAAACGCAAAGACTGGTTCGTCGACGGAGAACGCTGCCAAAAGGGCTTGAGCCACACATGGGTTCACAATGGTGGTGCCTGACCCGTTCAACACTGGAGAAAATCCTGGAAGATCCGAGACGGGAGGAACTGGAGCGCTATTTCCGAAGTGTCTGGATTCCGGACGAGAGCTACTTTCAATCCTTGGTTCGGCTTTATGGCACCAAGGTCGAAAGCCGGTCGCTCACACTTTCGAAATTCGATTTCCAAGGCAAGCCGCATGTCTTCTACGATGACCATCTGGCCTTGTTGCGTCAAAGTGCGTCCTTTTTTGCGCGAAAGACCTGGCCCGGGGCCAACCGGCTGTATCGTGTTTTCCTCCAAGGCAAGCCAATTTCGTCACCGATGCCGCGGATTTCTCCTGCGCATATTGACCGAACGTTCACCCAGGCCAGCGTGCGCCGGACAAAGGGTCGGCCAGGAATGGTAATGGCAAGCCGATTTCCTCGAAAGGACAATGATAACGCGCTGACTGCCGCTCCATACGCGGTTTTTCATGGTTTTGACGACATCTTTCACAACTTCTCAAAATGGGTACGTGTGAACTCCGGCAGCCGTACGCATGGACACATATTTGATACTGAACGCGTGCAGTTCTACGGCAACCAAACTGGATATGCCGGAGCACTTTCGGACAGTGCCGCGCTAAGAGATTACGATCCAAGTCAGTTTTTGCGGAACCTGATCTGGTGTACGCGCGGCGAGCATCAGTCATTTTTGTTCTCTGCGCGTGATGCGCAGCAAATCTGTGAGTTTCTGGCGTCGGATCGCAACGCAACCATATCAGTCGTTACCGGCGCTTGGGCTTTACCACTTCTCCGTTCGAAGCGGCCGGTCGAGCAGGTGCGAAAGGAAGCCGCAATCCTGCAGCAGCGGGAAAGTGACTTCATTGAGGTTTTGAATGAACGCCGTACACGGGCCCAGGTCAGAATATGGTCATTGGCTGAGTTTCTTGAGCGTCCACTTGATCCGCTCCAGGAGATTATTGATAGCCTTTCAGGCGTTGAAACCCATCTTTTGGCTGATATGCCTGAGTTTAAGCCTATGGAAGGACTAGCTAACTTCTTGCAATCGCTAAGAAATGCTGGAATGAACCCATATATGGCAGGTGAGATTACACGGCTAATTTTTTCTCTGCGGGTTTTGACGCGGTGTTTGACGTGCCGGCATGTCATCCGGGTTCGGGTTCGGCTTTTTCGGCAGTGATTGCGTGATCCCGTTTCGGCTTTGCCCGCCCTGTTGCTGATTGCAAACATTA
>JAJDZT010000067.1 GCA_022824525.1 Silicimonas sp.
TCATATCGGTCCGAACTACGCTTATACTTCGCGCGGGTGGTCTCGTTCCAAGCCATGTGGTCTTCCCTGTCTGTGGTTAAATTCAGTAGGGAAATACCATATCAGATGAGACCATCCACATTCTAGGTCAGGCTCTTAGAATGAAACCGCGTCCACGCTCATCGAACATTTGCGCCGAGCTGGTCCAAAGTTGTTGGCCACTGACATCTCTATAGAAGCTGATGCCAATGTAGCACGCCTTGTACTCGCCTTCGCGCGGCATGCGCCGCCAAGGCACGCGACTGCTTCCCTTGTAGTAAAGCGTCGTCAACAAGTTCCAAGTACGTCCTGCGCGATCCTGAATTCTTCGATCGCTGCTTTCCTTTATCTTTCTTGGAATCTTCGCTTTGTCATTGATCACATCTTCCCAAACAATTTGGATCGGGAAGTTCATGTTCATTGTGCGTGCCTTCAACAGTCCTCTGAAATTCGGCGCGTCAGAACCGCCGCTGTCCTCTTTCTCGGTTGTTCCTTTTCCGCTCGCGTGCGCGACCCAGACGCGCTCAATCAGATTAACGGGCAAAGCAACAATAGCGACTTCAGGGCGACTTCCACCATCATCGAGAGACTGCAGGTTGCGACAGATTGCATCGACAGCCATCGTCACCGCTTTGCTATCGTCCTTCTCTTTCACAATTCTGTCGATCTCAGACTTCGATAGCGCCGATGTCGCCTCAGGAGCGATGGAAAAGTTGCAACGAAATGGGTTGCGGTTTTTAAGGCCTGGGAAGTCTAGATGTAAGTTTGGAAGACCTTCCGACTGGCTTTCGAAACCACTCTCAGCGCTTTCCAGAAAGTCTTGAGCATGCTCAATCGTTTCGGCACTACCAACAACAGCTACATTGATAATTTCGCCTAGATGGGTCTGTAGGGGACCGGCTTCGACCAGTCCGAGCCTCGGATCGGGGTGGCTGTACTTATCGCCGAACTCCAGTAGCGGCTCATCAAGAATCTTGCTCTCAAACTGCATCTTGCCACAGCTCCGTTTGTGGAGAGTCGTCTTGCTCACTGGCCTTCTTGGGTTTGCCCCATGCATCCTCAGGTACTGTCGTCGGCAGTCTGAGTACAGGCGGGGCGCCGAAGCCCAACGCTGGCACTTCGCCTGCATCATCATCGAACAGGCTCTTCACCCTGTTCGAACCTCGCGACAGCAGTCGATGCCACATGATGAGCTGGCCGCGCAGCGACGCATTATTATCCAGCCGCTTTTTCCCAGACAGCAATGCATCGGGGTATGAATGCGGTATGAAACCGTTTGTCGTAAAATGATAGGTCGGCGTTATGATCAAATTCCATTCATCGCCAAAACACTCGAACCTTGGAATGAAGGCATGGTGACGGACAAAAGCAACGCGCTCCGGGTTGGCTTTTTGGTAGGCTACATTGACGACGGTTGTCGTGGCCTTCTTCTTTGCCGATTCATACTTGAACTCCCGAGGGGTGTTTTTCTCCAGCGCCAAGAAGTGAAAAAGCTTCTTGTTCTTGTCCCATCGAAGTTCGTCTCGAAACTGGTGTTGCAGTGTGTTGCGTAGCAGAAATGCGAAGTTGTATTGCTCGTGAATATCCTCATGAAAAGCTATCGAAGCTGTATCAATCGCTTCGACCTGATCAAGATCGACAATATCCTGCGTTACCTCATCTCTTGGATCGTGAAACGACCAAAAGCTTCTGCCCTTTATAGCCCAATCAAAACGCGGCGCATCGCTCGACTCCAGCAGGATCGAAGTCGCCTTCTTGCCGTCATATGAGGTTGAGGCCACGAAGATTTCTTCGGGCAGCTCGATGGGGAGCATGTTTACCAGAGCATCCTCACCACCGCCCAATGGGGGCACATAGTATCCAGCACCTTGCTTTGGTACCGTTAGGGCGGCAAGCCGATCAACGGCGCTGAGATCAAGGACATCAGTCGACTTGTTGAACTGCAGCTTCCGCGCGTCTTCACCAAAACCGAGTGCGACGTCCTTCCAGTAGTAGCTCTCGTCAGAAATTCGATAGAGCACGAGAACGACGGGTATATTTGAAGTGCGCCAGTACTTCAGGTCATCTGGTTTCAGGAGGTACGTAAAGCCAGTATCCGTCTCCGACGAATACTGTCCTTTTTCGGTCGTCTTGATCTGAACTGCGATCATCCGCGCCTGCGGCTCACCATCGATCATCACTTCGGCGATGCCGTCTATGCCTGCCTCAAGCCTTGATCTACCGTCAAACTGATAACCCATGCTCAAGAAACGCGTGCGCACCGCAGCCTCTCCGCGTTCCCCCAGCAACTGGTTGTTCGTGATTCTTTTCGCCATAACGCCAGATTAGAACATTTTGTGAACAATTGCACGCCTATCACAAGATGTTGCGGTAACTAACAACAGGATTCAGTGCTTTACGGCGCTCCCTTTCGGGCCGGGCTGTCGTGAACCGAGCCTGTAGTCTCGGCCATTCGGCCTCCATCCCTTGCGCGAGATCATCTGACAGCCCGTTGGGCTGAAACTTCCTCTCTTGTTGGGGTCTGCAACCCCGTCTTCCGTCAAGACCAAGCCCTTCGCTTTGGCTTCGGGCGCAGGCCAGCGGTCTCCCCGTCCTTCCGCACTGCGTTTGTGCAGGACGGGTGATCCCCCTCCGCTGGCTGCGGTCTGTGACGGTCTCCCCCCGCTCATTGGCGCGGGCCTAGTCCGGTTGCATGCGCAACCGACTATCCAAGAAAGGGAAAGCCAATGAAAACTGATATTTACCAGAAAGTGACCGACAAGATCATTGCTGATCTGGAGCAAGGCGAGCTGACTTGGCTCAAGCCGTGGTCGGCCGGAAACATGGACGGGCGGATCGTCAAACCGCTTCGTCATAACGGCATGGCCTATAGCGGGATCAATGTCCTGATGCTGTGGGGCGCGGCAATCGAAGCAGGGTTTTGCTCGCCGTACTGGATGACCTTCAAACAAGCCAAAGAGATGGGCGCGCATGTGCGTAAAGGCGAGCGGGGCAATCAGGTGGTCTATGCCAACACCATCACGAAGACCGAAGAGCAGGACGACGGGAGCGAGGCCGAGCGGACAATCCCGTTCATGAAGGCTTACACAGTGTTCAACGTCGATCAGATCGACGGACTGCCCGAGCACTTCTATGCCAAGCCCGAACCTGTGATCGAGGAGGCACAGCGCATCGAGCATGCCGACGCTTTCTTCGCCGCAACCCGCGCCGATGTCCGCCACGGAGGAAACCGTGCGTACTATTCAGGGGGCAGTGATCATGTGCAGATGCCGCCCTTTGAGTGCTTTTTGAGCCCCGAGGCCTACTATGCGACCCTAGCGCATGAGCTCACGCACTGGACGAAGCACCCGAAACGGCTGGATCGTGAATTCGGACGAAAGAAATGGGGCGATGAAGGTTACGCCCGCGAGGAACTGGTCGCCGAACTTGGCGCGGCCTTTCTCTGCGCCGATCTTTCCCTGACGCCGGAGCCGGGCACCGATCATGCGGCTTACATTCAAAGCTGGCTCAAGGTCTTGAAGAACGACAAGCGGGCGATCTTCTCCGCCGCCGCGCACGCTCAAAAGGCGGCGGATTTTCTGCATGGCTTCCAAGCCACTTCCGAAACCAAACAAGGAGTCGCCGCGTAAGCGGCGGCTCTCAGCGAAGCAGGAGGCACAGACATGGAAAAACACAACATTATATGGCGACACGTCGAGATCGAGATTAGCTTTGAGGCAGAGAAGTACGGCGTGATTGATCACATCGAACTGCGCACCAAGAACAAGGAAGCGATTCCCGTCACCGACACAGGATATCGCTCACACTATGTGAGCGTCGGAACGGTGGAGCACTACGGCGGCGCGGTAGCTTTTGTCACTGCTTGGCTTGACCATGAGGCGGAGAGCACGGGCTGGAGCAATGATCAACTGTCCTTCTTCTGATCGGGAAAAATTGCGGCTGGCCCGAAGGCCAGCCGCTTTCGATCAAGGACGAAGCGAACGGGTCGCCAGCTCCAGCTCGATGATGCGCATCGCATCCAGAGAAATGCGCTGCTCATGCGAGCCACGCGGTGCGGCGGCAAAGGCTATAAAGGCCTCTTTGCGCAAACCGTAGAGCTCAGAAGTGCCGAGCGTCGCGGCTTCAAATCGTGAAATGAGTTTCATGCTATCCTCCTTTGTTTCAAGGAGGCCCCGAACCACTCAGGGCCTTTCGGCCCCGGCACACATCATCACCGGCCAAAAATGGTGTCTGATGGTTCGGGTTGGCTCATAGGAAACTTCGGGAGGATCAGTTTGTTACTCGTTTTCGGGATTTGAGATGCCGGTCTCGACGGCGGATGAGCGGCTACACGCGAACTAGGGGTCAAGACTTCGTCTGCTCCGCGAGCGGCGTCTGTTCCGCGCCCGTTCTTCTTTCTCGCGCTTGTGTTCGGCGACCTGACGCCGATGTCTCGAAAGTTCGCCACGTCCTCATGTGGAATCCCAACCACCCCTGCGCGCGCCGCAGTTATTGCGGTTTCCGCTTGATATAGCCCGAGGTTGCTAACTTTTTGTTGCCGTGGAGAGCGATCAGTGCTTTGCTCGGCTTGCGTGGCATCTTAGATTTCGAATGCCGCAAAAAATATTTGTGGGGGCTGTTTTGACATTATTCATTCGTCAAAAGCGGATCAGGGAGGATCGAATTGAATTTGAGTGCCTATTTTCTGGCGCGGTAATTTATTCCGGTGTTTTATGGTGCGATCCGAGCTTTGTTGCGCCCGATGATGGTAAAGAGCTTAGGATATGCGAAGTAGGCGAAAAATCAATAGCACTCGAAAGCGGTTCCACGGCTAATTTTTTCTCTGCGGGTTTTGACGCGGTGTTTGACGTGCCGGCATGTCATCCGGGTTCGGGTTCGGCTTTTTCGGCAGTGATTGCGTGATCCCGTTTCGGCTTTGCCCGCCCTGTTGCTGATTGCAAACATTA
>JAJDZT010000087.1 GCA_022824525.1 Silicimonas sp.
TTCATATCGGTCCGAACTACGCTTATACTTCGCGCGGGTGGTCTCGTTCCAAGCCATGTGGTCTTCCCTGTCTGTGGTTAAATTCAGTAGGGAAATACCATATCAGATGAGACCATCCACATTCTAGGTCAGGCTCTCAGACCAGACGCTCGAGAAATGCCGCGAGGTCGGGTGTGTGATGATGGATGTGGTCGGCCGCCACAGGCTCGGGCGCCACGTGGACGGTGGCCATTCCGAGATCGTGGGGAGCGGCGAGGTTCCGTGGCTCGTCCTCGAACATGGCGGCGGATGCTGGGTGAAAGCCGTCTCGCGCGATGACCTTTTCAAAGGCAGCGCGTTCGGGTTTCGGGCGAAACTCCGCATGTTCGACACCGTAGACGGCATCGAAGAGCCCGGTCAAACCGCGCGCATCGATCACCTGTTCCGCATATGGGGCGGAGCCATTCGTGTAGACAATCCGGCGTCCCGGAAGTGCGCCGATGGCGTCGGCAAGCCTTGCATCCGGTTTCAGTGCGTCGAAAGAGATGTCGTGGACATCGGTCAGGTAGGGTGTCGGGTCGATGTCGTGTTCGCGCATGAGACCGGCCAATGTGGTGCCGTATGTCGACCAGTAGTGCCGGCGCAATCGGTCAGCCTCGTGCTTGTCGACCGAGAGCGCGTCCTGCACCCAGTTCGTCATCCGAACCTCGATCTGGTCGAAGAGACGGATTTCCGGCGGGTAGAGCGTGTTGTCGAGGTCGAAAACCCAGGTTTCGACATGGGTGAAGGCTTCTTTCGGCATTGGGCTTCCCTAGCCGACGCGCCCGAGATGGGCAATCGAAAGCGCATAAGTCGTTGCCATTGCGGGGTTTTGCCGACTAGGGTCGAGGAACGGAGGACGAAGGCACTATGTCGGATACGAGAGCAAGCCAGAAAGATGCGTATCAGTTGATCCTGAACGCGATCGATACCGGAATTTATCGGCCGGGAGACCGGTTGGTCGAAAGTGAGCTTGCGGACCGGTTTGGCATGTCGCGGACACCCATCCGCGAGGCTCTGCAACGGCTGGAAACTCAATCGCTTCTGGCGCGCGATGGTCGGTCCCTGGTGGTGGCATCACTCGATCACAACCAGATGGCCGAGCTTTATGTCGTGCGGTCTGAACTGGAGGCGCTCGCCGCGCGGTTGGCGGCGCGCCATGCCACGGCGGAGGAGGTGCGTCTTCTGAAACGCATGGTGGACGAAGACCGTGCGAATGCCGACGATCCATCGGCGCTCAAGCGGACGAACCGGCGGTTCCACCGCCAGGTCCATTTGGCATCGCACAATCGGTATCTGGTCCAGCAACTGGACCTTGTCTATCGTTCAATGGCGTTGATGGCGACGACATCCCTTGCGGCTGAAGGACGGAGTACCGTGGCCGTTGATGAACATGCGGCCGTCGTTGACGCCATCGCACGGGGAGATGGTGATGCGGCCTATGAGGGCCTCAAGGGGCATATCAGCCGGGCCTTCGAAGCGCGGCTTCAGCAAGACGCGGAAGACGCGGCGAAAGCGGACATCGATCCCTAGCGCGTTCGTCCGTGCGCGGTCTTGTCCCAGTAAAACGGTTTGATCAAAAGCTCGGAAAACCCTTTCCAGGACGCGATGGCGGCCAAGGGGTAATAGAGGTGCATGAGCGGCACCCACTTGATGAGCCATCTGTGCTTGGGGCGTGCGACGGCGGTGGCTGCCGTAAGAAGGGTCGCGACTTCGGATAGGAAGAAGAGAGTGCCGAGCGCGATGATGGCGCTCCAGGGCAGGGCGCTTTCAATCGGATGCTGCACACCGAAGACAATCAGCCAGAACGACCAGAGGAGGGGCGCCAGAAGAAACTGGCTCAGCGTCCCAAGGAACAGGATTTGTACGCCAAGGAACCTGAGCGGACCCAGCTCGCCGAGAAGCTGAAGGGGATCGCGCATGTGCACGGCCCATGTCATGGCATAGCCCTTGATCCAGCGGCTCCGCTGTCTCAACCACGCAGGAATGCTGGCCGTCGCTTCTTCTTCGGTCACAGTCGGCAGGAAGGTGCAGCGGTAACCACGACGGGCGAGGCGAAGCCCGAGGTCGGCATCTTCGGTGACATTATGCGCATCCCACCGTCCAAGTGCTTCGAGTGCGCTTCGTCGGAAAAAGACGGTCGTGCCGCCAAGCGGCAATACGAGGCCGAGACGCTCCAGGCCGGGAAGGATCAGCCGAAACCACACGGCATAGTCGATCGTGAAGCAACGTGTCAGGGCGTTGGTACGGGCATTGTAGAAATCCAGAACACCCTGGATGCAGGCCACATCGCGCGGCGCACGCTCAAAGGTCGCGACGATGCGCTTCAACTGATCGCGCGCGGGCGCGTCTTCGGCATCGTAAATTCCGATGATCTCCCCACTCAGAAAGTCGAGCGCATAGTTCATGGCACGCGGTTTCGTGCGAAGCTGTCCTTGTGGAACGCGCACGATCCGCATCCAATCCGGCAGACTGGCCGCGCGCAGCGCCATTTCGGTGGTGCTGTCGCCCCATTCAAGGATCAGCGCGACCTCGAGCTTGTCGCGGGGGTAGTCGAGTTCGGCAAGCCGCGCGATCAAGCGTGCCGCGATGTCACGTTCCTTGTAGAGCGGAACAAGGAGCGACAGTTTCGGCAGTCGCGCAGGTTGCATCGCAACGTCCCGGACGCTGCGCCACAGGCGAGCCGTCTTGTGACTGTGGCGAAGTTGGGTGATCGCGGCCACGGTTCTGAGGCCGGTCACGGAGATCAAGGTGATCGCTGCCCAGCCCACGAGGGCCCATATCAGTGCATTCGGCGCAATAAGATGAATTGCGACAATCAGGAGAGCAACGACGGCGAGACGGAAGGCCATGGTCGACGGGGACCATGCGCGACAGCTTTCAAGCTCCGGGGTGCGAAATTCGGCTCGGCGCGCAAGGTGGGCCTGGCGCATGGCGAGAAGGGCGGTTTCGATGGCTTCTTTTGTGGCGTAGCGAAAGGTCACCGGCCCTAGTCGCGCCCGAAGATGCGGTTCAAGGCGATCGAAATCCGCGCGGTTGACCGCCGCAACGGGTGTTATCGATCCGACCGGTATCAAGGGCAGAACGTGGTTCCTGAGCGCCGTTTCCAACCCGATCCGATCCAGGCCACGCGCATCCGGCCACCCGGTTTGCGCATCAAAACGGTCGGCACGTCGCGCCTTGGGCAACACAAATGGTGGCGGACGCTGGAGTGTGAGCAAATCTCGCTCCCGATCACAAAACAGACGGGGCTTCCTTCGCAGGACATGGTTAAGCGGGGATTAAGCCCGCGAGGAAATTTTTGGGCGCCTGTGCGACGCCGCCCCCGGCGTCCTTCGAAAGGAGGGCTGCTGGCCGTTACGCCGGTGCCTTTGCGCGCGCCGCCATGGCGGCCGCGAAACGGTCGAACAGATACATGCTGTCCGTCGGACCCGGGCTTGCTTCGGGGTGGTATTGCACCGAGAAGACGGGGCGTTCTGTCATGCGAATGCCGCAGTTAGACCCATCGAACAGTGAAACATGCGTTTCGACGACGCCGGTCGGCAGCGTCTGGCTATCCACCGTAAAGCCGTGGTTCATCGACGTGATTTCGACCTTGCCGGTTTCAATGTCCTTGACCGGGTGGTTCGCGCCATGGTGACCGTGGTTCATCTTGACCGTCGTGGCCCCCAGTGCAAGCGCCAGCATCTGGTGTCCAAGGCAGATGCCGAAAATCGGGATGTCAGATTTTTCCAGAACGCCCTGGATCATCGGAACGGCGTATTCTCCGGTCGCAGCCGGATCGCCGGGACCGTTTGAGAGGAACAGGCCGTCCGGGTTCAGGGCAAGCACGTCGTCCGTCGTGGCGGTAGCAGGAAGAACCGTGACGTCGCAGCCCACGCTGGCAAGGCACCTGAGGATGTTTCTCTTCGCGCCATAATCGATGGCGACGACCTTGTGGACGGGGTTTTTGAGCTTCGGGAACCCGTCCGGCCAGGCCCACCGCATTTCATCCCAACGATAGGATTGTGCGCAGGTGACTTCCTTGGAAAGATCAAGGCCGACGAGACCGGGAAAGCCACGCGCGGCGGCCACAAGGGCCTCAATGTCGAAATTGCCGTCCGGATCGTGAGCGAGCGCCACATGAGGAGCGCCTTGTTGGCGTATTGCGCGGGTCAGGCGGCGTGTATCGATCCCGCCGATGCCAACCCGTCCCCGCCGGGCCAGCCAATCGGCAAGCCGCTCCGCCGAGCGCCAGTTGGAGGGTTCGGTCGGGTCCCATTTGACAACAAGACCTTCTGCCACCGGATCCGCCGTTTCGTCGTCTTCCGGGTTCACGCCGGTGTTTCCGATATGGGGAAAGGTGAATGTCACGATTTGTCCGGCGTAGGAGGGATCGGTCATGATTTCCTGATAGCCGGTCATGGCGGTGTTGAAGCAGAGCTCGGCCACTTTCTGACCGGTCGCCCCGAAGCCCTGGCCATAAAACAAAGTGCCGTCGGAAAGCGCGAGACAGGCGGTTGGTTTCGATGCTGCCTTGGTCATGTGCGCCCCCTGTGATCTGGTAAACGGCCTAGCGTTTACGGGGTTCGGCACGTGGCGTCAAGCAGAGGTCGAGAAATGCAAATTCAATGATATCAGGGGCTTGTAAAGTCAGCTCGCGGTTGCGAGCGTTTCAGCTGTCCGCTATGGTCGCGACTCTTGGAACCGTGGGATGACTGGGACATGGAATTAAGAGAGCGGATCGGCGAAGCGCTGAAGACAGCGATGCGTGAAAAAGACAGCCAGAGGCTGTCGACGCTGCGGTTGATCAATGCGGCTATCAAGGATCGCGATATCGCCAAAAGAGGCGAAGGGGGCGACGGTGCCGACGAAGGCGTCGGGGGGGATGAAATCCTTCAGATCCTTGGCAAAATGGTCAAGCAACGCCACGAATCCGTCCGTGCCTACGAGGAAGGCGGACGACTGGAACTTGCCGAACAGGAACGTGCGGAAATCACCGTGATCGAGGAGTTCCTGCCGCGCCAGCTCGACGAAACCGAAACTGCAGCTGCAGTCGATGCGGCCATCTCGGAGACCGGTGCGGAATCGATCCGGGACATGGGCAAGGTGATGGGCGCGCTCAAATCCAAGTATACGGGACAGATGGATTTCGGCTCGGTCGGACCGATGGTGAAGGCGCGACTGTCCTGAGATTCTATCGACGCCTGTCGTCGTGGTTCAGATCACACGTTTCAGATCGTCATACAGGTCTTTGCGTTCCTCAGGTGTGAGGAACGCGCCAAGTTCGACCTCTCGCCCACCGCCGCGCAGCGTCAGATAGTTCTCGACCGGGCCATCGTGCCTCAAATTCACCGAAACCCAATGCGGGTTGGCTTCCCAGGACAGAGCCTCGCCTTTTGCGGGCTGATGGACCAGACCGATGCGGGTCTCCGTCAGCGTCAACCGTTCCTGCGTCGTCCTTGATTTCTGGTTGGCGGTGATCGCACGCCATGTCGCAAGAATGGTGGCGACGAAGAATGCCATCAGAACCCATGCCACGGCTGAACCCAGCACGGCGAGGAGCGGCACGGTCAGCATGGCGGCCGTGATCCCGATGAACCATGAGAACCCGGCAGGGGTCATGGACTGGTAAGGCCAGAGAACGAGCGTGTTTTCCTGCGGGGTTTCAGACCACTGGTATGGCATGGGAATGAGGTAGCTCAGGCACTGCGATGCGGCAAGCGGACAACTTGGCGCAATCGCCCGGCCCTCAGGTGTCAAAAACGAAGGAGCCGGAAGCGAAGTGCGTCCGGCTCCTTGAGTTCACATATGGCCAAGTCGCTCTGGTGCGAAATGGAACCGAGGTCTTGGACTAGCTTTTCTTGCCCTTCGACTTGCCACCGTTGGACTTGCTTCCCTTGGACGACTTGTCCTTCGACTTGCCGCCCTTGGACTTGTGACCCTTGGACGATTTATCCTTGGACTTGTGGCCTTTGGATGCCTTGTCCTTGGATTTCTTGCCCTTGGAGGCGTCTCCCTTGGACTTGTGCTTCTTATGATCGGAAGCGCTGTCCTTGTGAGACTTATCCTTGTGTTTGTGAGACTTATCCTTGTGTTTGTGGGACTTGTCCTTGTGCTTGTGGCACGGCTAATTTTTTCTCTGCGGGTTTTGACGCGGTGTTTGACGTGCCGGCATGTCATCCGGGTTCGGGTTCGGCTTTTTCGGCAGTGATTGCGTGATCCCGTTTCGGCTTTGCCCGCCCTGTTGCTGATTGCAAACATT
>JAJDZT010000127.1 GCA_022824525.1 Silicimonas sp.
TTGCAATCAGCAACAGGGCGGGCAAAGCCGAAACGGGATCACGCAATCACTGCCGAAAAAGCCGAACCCGAACCCGAACCCGAATGACGTGCCGGCACGTCAAACACCGCGTCAAAACCCGCAGAGAAAAAATTAGCCGTGGGCCAACAAGCCCCTTAACCGCCGCGATCCCAGTTCTTCAGGAACTTCGCTCCTTTCACCATCTTGCCGAAATCCTTGTCGCGGGCCCGTGCCTCGGCAATGGACTCCGAGTTGCGGCGATCCTCGGCCCGCAGTTTGCGCCACCGTTGCAGGCGGTCGGGGTCCAGCGTGCCGTTCTCAACAGCCGCCAACACGGCGCAGCCCGGTTCCGTCTGATGTGCACAATCGGAAAAGCGGCACGAGAGCGCCAGGTCCTCGATATCGGCGAAGACGGTTTCCAAGCCGTCCGCAACGTCGGTCAGGCGAAGCGCTCGCATGCCCGGTGTGTCGATCAGCCAGCCGCCTGCCGTGGTTCGGACAAGCGCGCGGGAGGTGGTCGTGTGCCGGCCCCGGGCATCGTCTTCGCGTATGGCCTGGGTGGCGGCGTCTTCTCCTGTCAGCGCGTTTCGAAGCGTCGTTTTGCCCACACCGGACGATCCGACGAGAGCGAGGGTTTCGCCGTCTCGGCACCAGGGCAGCACACGTTTGACGTCAAGCGGGTCGGTGGCATCGATCGCGATCGCCGTGAGAAGGGGCGACAGGCGTTCGGCCTCCCGGACGTAGGCCTCGGGTTCGTCCGCCATGTCCGCCTTTGTCAGAATGACGAGCGGCAAGCATCCCGCATCGGCGGCCAGCACCAGGTAGCGCTCGATCCGGCGCAGATTGAAATCCGCATTGCAGGAGGTGACGATCCCAAGCGTCCCAACATTCGCGGCAATAAGCTGTTCGCGACTGTCTTCACCGGCGGCACGGCGCTTGAGCAGGCTCTGACGCTCGAAGACGTGAGAGACGGTGCCATTCTCCACGGCCACCCAATCCCCCACGGCCAACGCACCGGTGCCATCGGGGGCCGCAAGATCGCATGGGCCGTCGGGGGTCAGCCCTTGGACGCGTGTGCGGTGTATTTCGGTCAGACGAGCGGGGTGAGAAAGATCAGCATCTGCTTGGCGCGCAAAATGCGCAGTCCAGCCAAGTTCGGCATAGGTCATTGATTGCATTAGATTTGGTCCTGAACAAAACAGAAGGTATCGCTGGCGTGTTGCTCAGCGATCTCAAACTTGCGGACCGCCTTGGCTTCAGGCCTCGGAGGTCCGGAGGACTGTCACAATGACCATAAAACCTCCGCTCAGAGTTCAGGTGAGAGGCTGGACAACGACCCAAGCGGGGCTCGTTACGGCTGCTTCCTTCCGGACCTGACCGGGTTGGCGAGGTGCTTGCCCGCGCCAACCTCTCGAATTTTAGGTAGATAGTCTGGTTCGATTCTGCAAGCCCGGCGGCGGTTTGGCAATTCGTTAGGTCGCAGTCGATATGCCCGGTCGCAGTGGTACCGGGTGAAATTCGTGACACTTCGGCTTTACATCATGCTGATCTGCTGCCTCTTGGCGGTGACACCGGTTCTGCTGTTCCGGGCATGGCCGTATGCGTCAGATAATGATCGCGAATGGGCCGCTGTCGAAGAACACCACCTCCTGCTGGCCAAGAACCTCGCAGCGTCGCTTGAACGGTATCAGCAGGATTTGAATGCTGCCTTTCGCCTGTTGGTCCGCCAACAAGAGGCGTGGAGCAAGGGCCAGCAGTTTTCCGAAGTTTTGACCGCTTTGTACATCAAACAGATTTGCATTGTGGACCGTGGAACGGGACGGGTGCTTGACGGGCTTTCCTTGCCGAGCTTCCCTTGCCCGCTTCAGGTCGCGGACAGCGTGCTCACGCGGACGCAGCCCTTGGCGGATCCTGAACGCCTGACCTTTGGTTCGGTGGTTGCGGCGGGCGATGGCAGCAATGTCATCCCCATCGCGGTTGAATTGAATTCTGACCAGTTGGCGCTGGGTGCGATTGGTACGGATTACATCCGGACATTGGGACAAGGCATTTCCTTTGGAGTTCGCGGCAGCGCCGTGGTTTTCGATCAAACGGGACGGGTGTTGTTCCATCCGCTGCCGGATTGGGTGACTGAGCGCAGGAGTATCGCCAGCGAAACGCTTGTGCAGCGCGTCTTGGCGGGGGAGGGCGGGGTCGGCACGTTCTTTTCGCCCGACTTCCAGAGCAATGTCGTAGCCGCCTATTCCACGGCCGGACCAGCCGGTTGGGGTATTGTCGTGCGGCAACCTGTGGGCGAGCTTCAGACCAAGGCGGACACGTCGTGGCGCTCAATCGTGGCCTTTCTGGTCGTGGGCGTGGGATCAGCGTTGACCCTTGCCTATCTGCTTTCTGTTTTCGCGGGTCGCCAGGTGGAGGCGATCACCGCCACCGCTGCCAAAATCGCAGATGGCGATTTCAGTTCGCCTCCACGCCCACGGTTCCCGTCCTTGCTTCCGTCTGAGCTGCGAAGACTGCACGACGTGTTTCGGCGCATGGTCTTACAGCTCAGAGTGAACCGGGCCAGAATACACCGGCTCGCCTTTGAGGATCGCACAACGGCTCTTTCAAATCGCGAGTGCTTTCGTCGGCGTGTGGAAGCGTTTCTTGGGGGGCTGCGCATCACCGACAAAGCCGCGTTGCTGTTTGTCGACCTGGACGGTTTCAAAGCTGTCAACGATACGATGGGGCATGACGCGGGAGACGACATTCTGGGACAGGTGGGGGCGCGGCTGAAGGAAGTGGTCGGCGGGCCTGTGCTCTCCGCAGGGGAACCGGTTCTCAAGGACGTCACGACGGTGCCGACCATTGCACGACTTGGAGGAGACGAGTTTGCGATCTTTCTTCCGCAGGTTGGCGCCCAACAGGCGTTGCACCTTGCGGAGCGCATCCGCGCTCGGATCGAACTACCCTATCCCTATGAACAGCACTATCTGACGCTTGGGGCCAGCATCGGTGTCGCATGTGTGCCTGACGATGCATATCTCTACCCGGAGTTGCTCAAGGCTGCGGATATCGCGATGTACGAAGCCAAACGCGCCGGAAAGAACCAGGTTCGCGCGTTCGGCACCTCGCCGCCCGTGCGCCGGGAACGTCGTCACGAGATGGCAGAAGACCTGTTTTCCGCGAGAATTTCAGAGCAGTTCGAGGCGCATTTCCAGCCCTACTACCGGGCCTCCGACCTGTCCGTTACCGGCGTTGAGGGGTTGCTGCGCTGGCTTCATCCCAAATACGGACTTCTCACGCCCACGTCCTTCTTCGAAATGGTCGCCGAGCTTGGATTGCAGCGGCAAATCGATGGTTTCGCATTTGAAAGATCAGTCGGCGCGATGATTGCACTGTCGAAAGAGGGCATCGACGTGGGAGAACTGTCCCTCAATATCCCGGTCGAGCGACTGCTGGACGAACGCTTTGTCAATCGCGTAGCTTCCGCGCTTCCACTGCCGTTTCAGCTGGTATTCGAGCTGACCGAAACGGCCTTTCCGGAGGCGCGGGTGGATCACGCCCGCTGGTCGGTCGACCGGTTGAGCGATGCGGGCGTACGGTTCGACCTCGACGATTTCGGCTCGGCGCGGGGGTCGCTTACGGCCATGCTGGCCTTGGCACCGCATCGCTTGAAACTGGATACTCGCCTCGTTGATCAGATTGGCAAGAATGACGGCGGCGCCGCCTTGATAAGCTCGCTGGTCCATATGGCGCACGATCTCGGTATCGAGGTGGTTGCCAAGGGTGTCGAAACGTCGGAACAAGTCGAAGTGTTGAGGAGCCTGTCCGTCGATCATCTACAAGGTTTTGCACTTAATCGACCACTTGCGGCGGACGAGCTTGCCGCGCATCTGTTTGATCCGAAGAGGGCCCCGCTGACGTCGGCTTGAGCATCAGGCAAATGCTTTTGCGGTGCCGAGGGCCGCGGCTTTCGGCCGGCACACGTGAGCGCACTGGAGGTGCTACGTCACCCTGCAACCCAAAAGCGATTGAAGCGAAAGGCCCAGACCAGTCTGCTGTTTACGGCGCGGGCCTTCCTGTGTCACATCGCTCGGACGGGAAAGGGTCGCTTCATGAAAGATGCGGAAACAGTGATGTTTGGTGGGTCCGGCATGGACCGCGCCGCAGAATTGCGCCGAGATGCGGCGCGCATCGCGGAGTTGTTGAACGAAGGCAGCGTGCTTCCGATTTGGCGGGGAAAGCCGCTGCTGGACGCTGAAACGCGGTTGCCGGCGTTCCTTCCCGCCGAACATCCGGTATTCGCGGACGCGCAGGAGCCGGCCCATTTCCTCGGCATGGACGAAGATCACCCGCGTTTCGTGCGCGACATCTCTGCCTTTGAACCCGTGTCCGAAATCGAAACGGTTGGGCAATTCACGGACCCGTCAGAGCAATTGCACCCAAGCCTTGGACAGGCACAAGTGTTCGCGGATCTGCGTGCAAATCTCGCGACACTGACACCGCGTGCCGCAGAACTGCTGGCCAGTGGCAAGGCACTGACAGAATGGCATAAAACGCATCGGTTCTGCGCGCGGTGCGGACATCCGAGCGATGTCGCGGAGGCTGGCTGGCAGCGGGTCTGTCCAGCGTGCAACGCCCATCATTTTCCGCGTACCGATCCGGTGGTCATAATGCTGATCACGCGCGGCAACTCCGTTCTTATGGGACGCTCCCCGGAATGGCCTGAGGGTATGCATTCCCTCCTTGCCGGGTTCGTGGAACCGGGGGAAACAATCGAAGCTGCCGTGCGTCGCGAGGTCTTCGAAGAAGCGGGCATTCGCGTTGGAGAGGTGCGCTACCTGTCCTCCCAGCCATGGCCTTTTCCGACCTCGCTCATGTTCGGGTGTCACGGTGACGCGCTTTCGGAAGAAATCACAATTGATCCGCTTGAGATCGAGGATGCCTGCTGGGTCACGCGAGAAGACATGATGGCTGCGATATCGGGAGAGGTCCCGGAAATGCGGCCCGCCCGAAAGGGATCCATTGCACGCTTTCTGATTGAAAAGTGGCTTGCAGATGCTTTGGACGAGGTGCGATGACAGCGGCATGAAGTTTTCGGCCCGTGAAGATATCGACGCTCCGATCGAAACAGTTTTTGTGGCCGTATCGGATTTCGATGCGTTCGAACGGCGCATGCTGCGCCGCGGGGTTGATATTACCCGTGACGAGGCCATCCCGCTGGACGAGATCGGAGCGCGCTGGAAGGCCAAGTTCACGTGGCGGGGCCGGTCTTATGACGTTGATGCCGAGCTTGTGGCACTTGAGCCGGGCACAAGCTACGCCATTGAGAGCCTTTCCAACGGGGTCGAAACGATGGCCACCGTGGATTTGGTCGCGCTTTCGAAAACCAGGACCCGTCTGTTCGTTTCGTTGGAACTGAAGCCGAAGACTTTGTCGTCTCGGCTGTTTGTTCAATCGCTGCGGCTTGCCAAAGGGAATCTTTCCCGCCGGTTCAAGGCACGGGTCTCCGAGTTTGCGTCCGGCATCCCAAGCTGATCAGTAGCTGCGCGCCCTGTTCATTGCAAAATTCAGGATGGGGGCAAGCACCGCCGCGGCCAGTGCACCGCCAAGGCCGATGACGTAGATGGCGCCGATGACCTCCATCAGGATGTCGCTGTCGAAGGTTTTCATCATGCTGAACACGCCAAGGGCGAGTGCGCTGATCCAACCTGCGCCTGACATTCCCGCGAGAGCGGAAAGGCGCAGCCGATGGGCGATCGGGAGCGCGCCAAAGCGATAACCGGCCCAGGCAATCATTGTCGGCAATCCGATGCGCCCAATGAGATACGCGTTCACGGTGAGAAGTGAGACGACGCAGAGTTTGGCGATGAGCTTGGGCGTGAAATTTGCGGGGTCGAAACCGGTTCTCAGCCACAGAAGCACCAGACCACTGGCCCAGAACAACGCGAGTCCAATGGCAACGGTCCGGTGGTATCGGTGCAGGTCGTCAAATTCATGATCCTGGAGGGGACGGAACATGGAACGCGCGGCGCAAAGATCGGCCATGATCGCAACTCCGAAGCCAAGCGCAAGGCCGACCAGATGGGCGGCTCGGGCGGCATCGTTTAGCAAGCTTAGATCAATCATCTTTCCCGCGTCCGTTTTTGACCTGACTCCGGCTTCTTGTTCACTGCCGGTTCATCTTCCGCATTGGGGCCACGTTCCCGCACAATTGTGGCAGGTGTGGGACCCCATTGTGTCTGGGCGGAATCCGACTGTCGCGAGACTGGCACCTGCAAGGCTAGCCTTGGGGCAATTGTTTCGCTAATGTGTCCGCAGACCCGGAAAACGGGCAAGAGGCAGCGAGCAGGTCTCATGACGGAAATGGTTTACGGTTCGGTCCCGGCAGGGGACGGAGAACCGATTCTTCCCCGGTGGTGGCGGACCATCGACAAGTGGTCGATGAGCTGCGTTCTTTTGTTGTTCGGGATCGGCCTGCTTTTGGGTCTGGCCTCGTCCCCGCCCTTGGCAGAACGCAACGGATTCAGCGCTTTTCACTACGTGGAAAGGCAGGTTCTGTTCGGATCCCTTGCGTTGATCACGATGTTCATCATCACGCTGATGTCCCCGAAAATGGTCCGCAGACTGGCGGTCCTTGGCTTTGCAGCATCCTTCATTGCGCTGGCCTTGCTTCCATTCTTCGGTACGGATTTCGGCAAAGGGGCAGTGCGCTGGTACTCGCTCGGGTTCGGTTCGGTGCAGCCATCTGAATTCCTGAAGCCCGGTTTCATTGTTCTGGTGGGCTGGATGATAGCTGCATCGAACGAAGTCGCCGGTCCTCCCGGGAAGACATATTCCTTTGGCCTGGCACTGATCATTGTGGCGCTTTTGGCCATTCAACCGGACTTTGGTCAGGCTTGCCTGATCCTGTTTTCCTGGGGGGTTATGTACTTCGTCGGCGGTGCGCCGTTCCTGATCCTCGCGGGTATTGCCGGTCTCGCGGTGGCTGCGGGGGCCATGGCCTATCAGCATTCAGAGCACTTCGCGCGCCGCATCGATGGTTTCCTCTCCGCCGAAGTCGACCCCACAACCCAGCTCGGATATGCCGCGAATGCCATTCGCGAAGGCGGCTTCTTCGGTGTCGGCGTGGGCGAGGGAAGTGTGAAGTGGTCCTTGCCAGACGCACATACGGATTTCATCATCGCGGTTGCAGCCGAGGAATACGGACTGATCCTCGTGCTGGCGATCATCTTTCTCTATGCAACGGTGGTTCTTCGGTCGCTGTTTCGCCTGATGCGGGAACGCGATCCGTTCATCAGGCTGGCTGGCACCGGCCTTGCCTGTACCTTTGCCATGCAAGCCATGATCAACATGAGCGTGGCCGTCCGGTTACTGCCGGCGAAAGGAATGACTCTGCCGTTTGTCAGTTACGGTGGGTCTTCCCTTGTTGCGGGCGGGATCATGATCGGCATGTTGCTGGCCCTGACGCGAAAGCGGCCGCAGGGCGAAATTCGCGACTATCTTGTTCGGAGCGGACGGTGAGCCGAGCAAACCATCTTGTCATTGCCGCGGGCGGCACCGGAGGACACATGTTCCCCGCCCAAGCGCTTGCCGAGGAAGTATTGGCGCGTGGCTGGCGCGTGACGCTATCGACCGATGTGCGCGGTGCACGTTACGCGGGCGGTTTCCCCGACGCGGTTCAAATCCGTCAAGTGATGAGTGCGACGCCCGCACGCGGCGGTACGGTTGGCAAGCTCGCCGCACCTTTTCGCATCATGTTCGGCGTTGTATCGGCGACGCTTCGTTTCATTGCAGATCGCCCCAGCGTTGTTGCGGGCTTTGGGGGCTATCCCTCGATCCCGGCTCTGGCAGCGGCATGGATCTTGCGGGTGCCGCGAATGATCCACGAGCAAAACGGTGTTCTGGGACGCGTCAATCAACTGTTCGCCCGGCGCGTGGACAAGGTCGCCTGCGGAACATGGCCGACTGCACTGCCGGATGGTGTCGAAGGCGCGCGGACCGGTAACCCGGTGCGGGCCGCTGTTCTTGAAAAGGCCGGGCATCCCTATCCTTCGAGCGATGGCCCGCTTAACGTGGTTGCCTTTGGCGGCAGTCAGGGCGCGCGCGTCATTTCCGATACCGTACCCGAGGCCGTGGCCCGTTTGCCGGAAAGTGTCAGGGCGAGGCTGACCGTCGCGCACCAGGCGCGCCCGGAAGACGCAGAGCGCGTACGGGCGGCATATGAGAAGGCCGGGGTCGCCGCGAACATTCAGCCGTTCTTCACCGACATGCCGGGTTTGATGGCCGATGCTCACTTGGTGATCTGTCGTTCCGGCGCATCTTCCGTCGCCGACTTGAGCATTGTCGGCCGTCCTTCGATCCTTGTTCCGCTGGCTGCGGCCATCAGGGACGAGCAGACGGCGAACGCGCGCGGTCTTGTCGATGCTGACGCGGCAATTCTTATCCCGGAGACGAAGCTTGACCCGGCTTCTCTCTCGGAGCACATGATGGTCATCCTGACGACGCCGGGTGTCGGCAAGCGGATGAGCGAAAACGCCTTGAAGCAAGGTACCCCGAATGCGGCCCGTGATCTGGCCGATCTCGCCCTCGATCTAGCAGGAGAGTGACATGAACGCAGCCGCAGCGACGAAACTTCCCACCGAAATGGGCCCGATCCACTTTGTCGGCATCGGCGGTATCGGCATGTCGGGTATTGCCGAGGTGCTGCTGGAGGCCGGTTACATCGTTCAGGGTTCGGACTTGAAGCGGTCCAAGATAACGGATCGACTTGAAAACAAAGGTGCGCGCATCTTCGAGGGCCAGCGCGCCGAAAACCTTGAGGGTGCAGAGGTCATCGTGATCTCCTCCGCCATCAAGTCGGGAAACGCCGAGCTTGACGAGGCCCGGAGGCTTGGGATGCCAGTTGTCCGACGGGCGGAGATGTTGGCTGAACTGATGCGGCTTCGATCAAACATTGCCGTTGCGGGGACCCACGGCAAGACGACAACAACAACCATGGTCGCGGCTCTTCTCGATCATGGCGGCATTGACCCGACCGTCATCAATGGCGGCATCATCCATGCCTACGGTTCGAATGCGCGGGTGGGCGCTGGTGAGTGGATGGTGGTTGAGGCGGATGAAAGCGATGGGACGTTCAACCGGCTGCCGGCGACCATTGCGATCGTGACCAATATCGATCCCGAGCATATGGAACACTGGGGTACGATCGAGAACTTGCGAAAGGGCTTCGACGACTTCGTTTCGAATATTCCGTTCTACGGTTTGGCTGTGCTGTGCACCGACCATCCCGAAGTGCAGGCGCTGGTCGGTCGGGTCACTGATCGGCGTGTGGTCACATTCGGGTTCAACGCGCAGGCGGATGTTCGGGCCGTGAACCTCACTTACGAACGCGGCGTCGCCCATTTTGACATCGAATTGGCCGACGGCGTTCTCATCGAAGGGTGTCAGCTTCCGATGCCGGGCGACCACAACGTCTCCAACGCGCTTGCGGCCGTGGCAGTTGCCCGCCATCTCGGCATGAAATCGGTGGAGATCAAGGAAGCCCTAGAGAACTTCAAGGGCGTGAACCGCCGGTTCACGAAAGTCGGCGAGTTCGAAGGCGTCACGATCATTGACGACTACGGTCACCATCCCGTGGAAATCGCGGCGGTCCTGAAGGCGGCTCGCCAAGCCGTGGAACCGGACGCCCGGGTAATAGCCGTTCATCAGCCGCATCGTTATTCACGTCTGTCGTCGCTCTTCGATGATTTCTGTACCTGCTTTAATGAGGCCGATGTCGTCGGAATTGCCGAGGTGTTCGCAGCGGGCGAAGACCCGATCCCGGGCGCGTCACGGGGAGATTTGGTCGCCGGACTGATACGGCACGGTCATCGCCATGCGCGCGAAGTGCGCGATGAAGCAGATCTCGAAAGGCTTGTGCGCGAACAAGCCCGGCCGGGCGATATCGTGGTATGCCTTGGCGCCGGAACGATCAGTGCTTGGGCCAACAACCTTGCCGCGCGACTGTCGAAGTCGGCTGCCTGACTCAGATCAGCCCGGCTTCTTCGAAGAGGTCGCGCAATTTCGTTTCGGGCCTCGCACCGTAGTGCGAAATGACTTCCGCCGCAGCGATACACCCCATTTTCCCCGCGACATCGAGCGGCAAGCCCTCGGCGTAACCAAAGAGGAACCCGGCGGCGAACTGGTCGCCTGCGCCGGTGGCATCGACCGGTGTCACCGGCTTGACCGGCGCCGTCACGGTATCGCCGCCTTGCACCAGAAGCACGTCTTCTCCGGAACGTGTGCAAACGGCAAGTCCTGCGTCGGCTGAAGCCTGCTCGAGCGCGGTTGAGAGGTCAGTCTGATAGAGGGCCTCCCATTCATGCTCATTGCCGATGACGTAATCCAGGTCTTTCACAAGCCGTCTGAAATCATCCCGGTGGCGGTCCACGCAAAATGGGTCGGACAGCGCAATGCCGGCGCGACCGCCATTTTCGCGGCAGAGCTTGGCGGCTCTCTCAAATGCCGCTTTTCCCTTGGGCTTGTCGTAAAGGTAGCCTTCCAGGAAAAGGATACCGGCAACACCGGCAACGTCGTCGGCAACGTCTTCAGGCCCGAGCTCAGATGAAATGCCAAGATAGGTGTTCATAGAGCGCTCTCCGTCAGGAGAAACGAAGATCATGGATCGGGACGTCGGCAACTCGCCTCCGGGGACGGGAGGATTGACGAAACTGCCATCCATGGCGTCCGCGTAGAAACGCCCAAGTGCGTCGTCGTGCACACGGCCGATGAAACCGGTCTTGAGCCCAAGGTTCTGAAGACCCGCAAGCGTGTTGGCCACCGATCCTCCGGGTGCCTGGACACGTTCCTTCATCGCGGCGTAAAGCAATTCACCCCGTTCGCGTTCGACGAGTTGCATGATGCCTTTTTCGATCCCCATGATGTCGAGGAAGCTGTCGTCCGCCGGGGCGATCACGTCCACGATGGCATTGCCGATACCAACAACATCGAAACTCATGCAGTCTTTTCCTCGTATTCGCAAAGGTCTGAGATAAGGCACGCTTGGCATTTCGGTTTTCGTGCCACGCATGTGTAGCGGCCATGCAGTATCAGCCAATGGTGCGCGTGATGCTGGAATTCCGCCGGAACATGATCCTCAATCGCGCGTTCGACGGCGTCGACATCCTTTCCGGGAGCAATCCCACTCCGGTTGCCGACGCGAAAGATATGGGTGTCTACGGCCTGTGCGGGGTGCTTCCACCACATGTTCAAAACCACGTTCGCGGTTTTGCGGCCCACGCCCGGCAGCGATTGCAAAGCTGCGCGGGAGGACGGTACTTTGCCATCGTACTCATCCACGAGAATATGGGCCATCTTCATCACGTTCTTGGCCTTGTTGCGATAGAGTCCGATGGTCTTGATGTGTTCGATCAGCCCTTCTTCGCCAAGCGCGATCATCTTCTCCGGCGTATCCGCGACTTCGAACAGCTTCTTCGTGGCCTTGTTCACGCCAGCGTCTGTCGCTTGCGCGGAAAGTGCCACGGCGACGACCAAAGTATAGGCGTTCGAGTGGTTCAACTCGCCCTTCGGTTCCGCCTCGGCGTCGCGAAAGCGTGAGAAGATCTCGAACAGGGTGCGATATGGAAGCTGTTTTGCCATCCGTTGCCTTGTGGCGGATTGCAGGTGGCCATGCAATCCCGCAACTTCCGGGTCGCTTCCATGTCCGTGATCCGTACAGTTGGTTCCGAAGCATGAGGACTCACTATGGCCGAGACTGAAACCGGATATCATTACCAGCTGATGCGGCGCGCCATCGACTTGATCGACGATGTCGAAGGACAAGACCTTTCCCTCGAACAGATCGCGGGCGAAATGCGCATGAGCCCGGCTCATTTTCAGCGCATCTTCAGCCGATGGGCCGGTGTTTCGCCAAAGCGCTACCAGCAGTGGTTGAAACTGGATCATGCAAAAGGGTTGCTGGCCTCGCGACACACAACGCTTGAAACGGCGGATCTGGTCGGGCTCTCCGGGTCCGGGCGGCTACACGATCTTTTCGTCCGTTGGGAAGCCATGAGCCCCGGCGATTATGCCAAGGGAGGCGAAGGTCTGGAGATTCTGTGGGGATGGTTCGAGAGCCCTTTTGGCCCGGCATTGGTTATGGGGACAGAGCGCGGTATTTGCGGCATCGGCTTTGCGGCGGAAGCTGGCGCCGAAGATACCATGACGGACCTTCTGTCACGCTGGCCGAAGGCTGACTTCGTGGAAGATCCGACCGCACTCAAGCCCATGGTGGACGAGGCGTTCCCCGCTTCCGGTCAAGCGACTGCAAAGCTTTTTCTGATCGGAGCACCGTTCCAGATCAAGGTATGGGAAGCTTTGCTGCACGTGCCGACGGGTCATGTCACGACCTATTCCGACATTGCGCGTGTGATCGGCAAGCCCAAGGCCGTGCGCGCGGTCGGCACCGCTGTCGGGCGGAACCCGATTTCATGGCTGATCCCGTGTCACAGGGCCCTTCGAAAGTCCGGAGGCCTTGGCGGGTACCATTGGGGATTGCCGGTCAAACGCGCCATGCTTGCCTGGGAAGCGGCGGAAACCGCCTGATATCGGATAACAAGCCCCTGATCTTGAGTATCACGCCCCGCTTCGGCTGTTCTTTGCCCAAGCTGGTGTTCCGCCTGTACCACGGAGGCGTTGACCGGCAGTATGGAGAAGCGCAATCGATGAGGAAAACAATGCGTATCAAGACATCTATCGTGCTGGGCGTTGCGGGGATCATGACACTTTCGGCCTGTGCGACCGACCCGTCACAGTATCCGGGAACCGAAGGGAATCGGACACAGGAAGGCGCCATTGCAGGCGCGGCGCTGGGCGGGCTGATCGGCGCAGTGACCGGAGAGGGCAATCGGGGCGACGATATCGTTCGCGGCGCTGTGATCGGCGGAGTCGCGGGTGCCGTCACGGGCAACATCATGGACAGGCAAGCGGCGGAGCTTCGGAACAATTTCGACGACAGCCGCATTCAGGTGATACGGTCGGGCGACAACCTGATCGTGCGGATGCCAGAGGCGATCTTGTTCGCAACCGACAGCGCCGCGTTGAATCCGCAGCTTCGGTCGGATCTCTTCGTGTTGGCGGACAGTCTGAACAAATACCCGCAGTCCGTCGTCACGGTCACGGGCCACACGGACAACACAGGCTCGGCAGGGTACAATCAGGACCTCTCAGAGCGGCGTGCAAGCTCGGTGGCGTCCGTATTGCGGACCGGCGGCGTGTCGTCCTCTCGTATCCGGGTTGTCGGTGCGGGCGAGAACAGCCCGATCGCGACAAACCAGACTGCACAAGGCCGAGCACAGAACCGCCGGGTGGATATCACGATCTCTCCGACAGGCTAAAAATCTCACAGGCAAGAAACGAAAACGGCGGGCTGTATGGCCCGCCGTTTTTCATTTGCGCGAGCCTGTGAAACGCGGTGCGCCCGGCGGACAATTTCTGCAGGGCGGACTTTCTGCCGTTCGCCGAACCCCCAAAATTCAAAAACCGAATTCTGTAAGCACGGTGGCCAGTTGATGGGGGTGAAACGGTTCGAATGGGGAAGCCATCAAAAGAACACATTCCGTATCACAAATATGACTAAATTTTAGGCAAATTGCTGACTTTGCGTGCGCGTGCATACGATTGCGCACAGACTTAGAAGGAAAATACCATGTTAAGAGTGCCCACTTTGCTGGCAGCAATTGCTGCCTCTGTATCTATCGCGTCCGCCCAGGATGTACGTATCACTCCAGATGATCTGAACTTCACAGTGTCCGTCAACGGTTCCCCGATCGTATACCAAAGGAACCAGGACCAGTCCGCTGTCATTCAAGAGGGCTTTGCAAAGACCTCCCGCCAGTGCCCTCCATTCTGTGTCCACGCCATGTCAGCGGGTGAAGGCGTTGAAACCGTCGGCGAGTTGGAACTGATCAAGTTCATGGAAACTCACGTTGCGACGGGTCAAGGACTCTTGATCGATAGCCGCATTCCCGATTGGTACCAGAAAGGCACCATCCCCGGCGCAATCAACATTCCCTTCTCTGTCATGTCTCCGGACAACAAGTACCGCGTTGAGATCCTGAAAGCTCTTGGCGGGAAGGTTGCGGGTGGCGCTTGGAACTTTGATGACGCCAAGGACTTGCTGCTTTTCTGCAATGGCCCATGGTGTGACCAATCACCTCGCGCGATCTCCGACCTGCTCAAGGCTGGCTACCCGGCCGAAAAGATTCGCTACTACCGCGGTGGAATGCAGCTTTGGTTGATGCTGGGCTTCAACACAGTGACTGAAGCCCCCAACAAATCCTGAGCAGGAGACACAGCCATGAAGAAATTGCTATCAACCGCTGCGATCCTGGCGTTCGCCGGTACCACAGCTATGGCTGAGGACGCCGATGACCAACAGATGCGCGAGCTTACGCAAAGCGTGCTTCTGGGCATCACGGGACAGCCTCCTGCCGCGCAGGAGGACAGCGCATCGCAAGGATCGGACCTGTCTTCGATCATTTCGCAAGCCATGCAGGAAGGGCAGTCGGACGAATACCTGAACGCGCTGATCGACGAAGCCGTCGATCGCGGCGAACTCGAAGTTCCAGAGGCCATGGTTTCGACAGAAGGGAACGTCGATACGCAAACACTTCTGGCATCACTTGTCAGCGAGTCGCTACAGGGGACACCCGAAAACAGCGTCCTCAGAGCCGAGGCAAACGGAGGCTCCGTGGCTCCAAGCGAACCGCGTCGCCATGAAGTTGTCAGTGGAGAAAGCCTCGCGGGTATCGCTCTGCAGTACTATGGCGATGCAACGGAGTTTCGGACAATCTTTGAAGCGAACCGAGACAAAATCGATCGACCCAATCTCATTCAGGTCGGTCAGGTGTTGCTGATCCCCTGAAACTCAAATCAACGGAAAGAGGCGGTGGGTAGCCATCGCCTCAGTTCTTTTGTCCGAGCCTGTGAAACTTGGCGCGCCCAGCGGACAAAGCTGCAAGTTGCCGGTTGCAAGATGACCATAGCCGGTCATTGGCTCGGCATGTAGTGTTCCGGATATGGGAGTGAAGGTTACGTTCGAGGACCGCTCGGGTTTGTGGGGCAACTCTCCTGCTGGCGAGGCGGGTTACATCGAACGCGGTATCGACGATTTGGCGGCGCAACTGCATATGGCTGTTCTGATTGAGGATGGCGCGAAGGCGCTGCTGCTTTCGCATCCGGACGTAGGCTTGGTGTCAATTGCCTGGGAACCGGAGATGCCCGACGAAGATAGTTGCGTTGTCGTAACTCGAGCGGACGTTGATCGAACCGCGTTGCTTGAGTTTCTTCGGATGAAGTTTGGGGACGAATTGAACATCGTGGTGTACCCTGAGGCGTACGATATCGTGTAGGTTCCTGCCGACGTAATGTGTATGGCGCGCACGAGCCATTGGCGCAAAGCCATCTTGGAGCTCGCACAAGCCGCAGAGCAGGGACCGATGCACAAAAAAAGGCGCCGACAAACGGCGCCTTTTTTAGCGGTTTCGAACTGGATCAGTCTGCCGTCAGAAGTGGTGGTTTCTTCTTGGCGATCCGCTTGGTTTTCGGTTCGATCCGAAGCTCCAGCTTGCCTTCCTTGACGCCGACCTTGACGATGCCGCCCTTAGCGAGCTTTCCGAAGAGAAGCTCTTCCGCGAGCGGTTTCTTGATCTCTTCCTGGATCACACGGCCAAGCGGGCGGGCGCCCATCTTGTCGTCATAGCCCTTGTCGGCCAGAAGCTCGGCTGCAGGCCGCGTGAGTTCGATATGAACCCCACGGTCCATAAGCTGGGCTTCCAGTTGCAGGACGAATTTCTCGACCACTTGCAGGATGACTTCCTTCGGAAGCGCGCCGAAGCTGATCACCGCGTCGAGGCGGTTGCGGAATTCCGGCGTGAACATGCGTTCGATGGCCGCCGTGTCTTCACCCTCGCGCTTGTCGCGACCGAAGCCCACGGCTTCGCGTGCCATATCGGCAGCGCCGGCGTTCGAGGTCATGATCAGGATCACGTTCCGGAAATCGACCGTGCGGCCATTATGGTCGGTCAGTTGGCCATGATCCATCACCTGCAGCAGGATGTTGTAGACATCCGGATGTGCTTTCTCGATCTCATCGAGAAGCAGAACGCAATGCGGGTGCTGGTCGACGCCGTCGGTCAGAAGACCGCCCTGGTCAAAGCCGACATAGCCCGGAGGGGCGCCGATCAGGCGGGAGACCGCGTGCTTCTCCATGTATTCCGACATGTCGAAACGCATCAGTTCCACGCCAAGCGTGTCGGCAAGCTGTTTCGCAACTTCCGTTTTGCCCACGCCCGTGGGGCCAGCGAAAAGGTAGTTGCCGATGGGCTTTTCAGGTTCGCGAAGGCCCGCGCGCGACAGTTTGATCGCTGACGACAGGGCTTCGATCGCCTTGTCCTGCCCAAAGACCACGCGCTTCAGCGAAGCTTCGAGATCTTTCAGAACAGCCGCATCGTCCTTGGAGACATTCTTCGGCGGGATACGCGCGATCTTGGCGACGACGTTTTCGATCTGGGAAACGTCGATCTTCTTTTGCCGCTTGTCTTCCGGAACCAGATGCTGTGCCGCACCTGCTTCGTCGATCACGTCGATTGCCTTGTCGGGCAGCTTTCGATCATTGATGTAGCGTGCGGAGAGTTCGACCGCCGTACGGACCGCATCGTCAGTGTAGGTGACGGAGTGGTGTTCTTCGAAATAGGGCTTCAGACCGAGCAGGATTTGCACGCTGTCTTCGACAGTTGGCTCCGTCACGTCGATCTTCTGGAACCGGCGGCTCAGAGCACGATCCTTTTCGAAGTGCTGGCGGAATTCCTTGTACGTGGTGGAGCCCATGCAGCGGAGTTTGCCGCCCTGAAGCGCAGGTTTCAGGAGGTTGGACGCGTCCATCGCACCCCCCGAGGTGGCGCCAGCGCCGATGACGGTGTGGATTTCATCGATGAAGAGGATTGCGTCCGGATGCTCTTCAAGCTCGGTCACGACCGCTTTCAAGCGTTCCTCAAAGTCGCCGCGATACCGCGTTCCTGCAAGGAGTGCGCCCATGTCGAGGGAATAGATGGTGGACCCCTGAAGAACCTCAGGTGTGGATTTCTCGACGATTTTCTTGGCGAGGCCTTCGGCGATCGCGGTTTTGCCCACGCCAGGATCCCCGACGAGAAGCGGGTTGTTCTTCCGGCGGCGGCAGAGAACCTGCACGCAGCGTTCGACTTCATGGGCGCGGCCGATCAGCGGATCGACATCGCCCTGCGTCGCCTTCGCGTTCAGGTCAACACAATACTTGGCGAGGGCGGATTCCTTGTTTTCTTCTTCTGCATTCGCGTTGGATGCGGCCTGTTCTTCTTCAAACTCCGGAGCGCCGCTGACAGGGCGGGTTTCACCGAAGGACGGGTCTTTTGCGACGCCGTGCGCGATGAAGTTCACCGCATCGTAGCGCGTCATGTCTTGTGCCTGCAGGAAGTAGGCGGCGTTCGATTCCCGCTCGGCGAAGATCGCCACGAGGACGTTTGCGCCGGTGACTTCGGTCCGGCCCGACGACTGAACATGGATCGCAGCCCGCTGGATGACGCGTTGGAACGCGGCAGTCGGCACGGCTTCGGACCCTTCGATCTCGGTCACAAGCGTCGACAGGTCGTCGTCAATAAAGTCATTGAGGGTCTTCCTCAGGTCTTCGAGATCGACCGAACAGGCCTGCATGACCTTCGCAGCGTCAGGTTCGTCGATCAGCGCCAGAAGCAGATGCTCCAGCGTTGCAAGTTCGTGGCGACGCGAATTCGCAATGGCAAGGGCCGCATGGATCGCGTCTTCGAGCGTCTTGGAAAAAGATGGCACGCTCTAATGCTCCTTCAACAAGGGCCCGGGAGGGTATTCGGTTGGGTCCCCTCACGGACCGTGACCTCATAGTGTTAGAGTTCGGTTAGAATTCCGAAGCTTCAAGGGTTTTTTGCTCACGACCGCTCACATTTTTCCCTTGCAGGGGATCTTGGGACGGAAATTGAGGCAAAATGTGGCGATTTCAGAACGAATCCTTGCGGCGCCGAATTTCGGCGAAAACCGCTGCATCGCTCGCGTCAGGCATATTTAGGGACGATTTAACCTCTGCAACCCCGCGCGGAGGAATGGATTGGTGGCAAGTTCCTCCGAAAGCTGGGAGGGAACGGTGGCCTCGCCCTTTGCGCGGGCTTCCTTTATCTCGGTCATACGCTTTTGAAGGGCCGGGTTTTCCGGTTCGATCGTCAGAGCAAAGCGGCCATTGGCTTCCGTGTATTCGTGACCGGAGAAAATGAGCGTTTCGGGGGGAAGCGCGGCGAGTTTCGAAAGACTTGCCCACATCTGGTCGAACGTACCTTCAAAAACGCGGCCGCACCCAAGCGCCATGAGGCTGTCGGCGGTGAAGGCGGCTGACTCGTCGGGAATATAGTACGCGATATGCCCGATCGTATGGCCGGACACGTCGAAGACGCGGACCTCGCTTCCGGCGAATTCGAAGCTGTCACCATCCTCGTGGGCGACATCCAATTCCGGCAATCTATGAGCGTCCGCCTTGGCACCGCGGACGACGGTGCCGGAGCGCAGTTCTTCAACGGCGCCGATATGATCGTCGTGGTGATGGGTGATCCAAATCTCGTCCAGCGACCATCCATGGGCATCAAGATAATCCTGAATGGGCTTTGCCTCGGGCGCGTCTATCAAAGCGGTCTTTCCGTTGCCGTGAACGAGATAGGCGTAATTGTCGGACAGGCAGGGGATGATTGCGAATTTGAAAGACATGGATCTCTTGCCTCCTCGGGGTATGCTCCTTGCAAACATCGGCTAAAGAGGCGACGGCCGCAATGCACCTCGACGTGCTCGACCTTAGAACCTTTTATTATCGGACGCGGCTGGGTCGGACCGCGCAGAAGGCTATTCGCGAACAGATGTTGGAACTGTGGCCCGACGCGAAAGGGATGTCGGTCGCAGGTTTCGGCTTTGCGGCACCGCTTCTGAGGCCGTACCTGCAGGAGGCACGCCGTGTGATTGCCCTGATGCCGGGCCAGCAAGGTGTCATGCATTGGCCGGCGGGTATGCCAAACGTCTCCGTTCTGTGCCCGGAGACTTTCTGGCCGCTGGAGAATGACAGTCTGGACCGGCTCATCGTCATGCACGGGCTTGAAACCAGCGAAGATCCGATCGCGCTTCTGGATGAATGCTACCGGGTTCTGGCACCGGAGGGACATGGTTTGTTCATAGTGCCCAACCGGGCAGGGCTCTGGGCGCGGAGAGACGAAACACCCTTCGGATTTGGCCGACCTTATACGCTTGGCCAGTTGGAAGCGAAGCTGGCCGCCATCGGATTGAAACCGCGCCGGCATGTGGCAGCGCTTTTCCACCCGCCCACCGACAAACCTTTTTGGCTCAAGACCAGCGGCTTCTGGGAACGACTGGGCGGCCGCGTATCCAACCGTTTCGCAGGCGGCGTTCTGATCGTCGAAGTCTCCAAGCAGGTGCCCGCGCCACCGCGCACCGGGTTGCCGGAGGCCATCCGGAGACCTTTGCGCGTTCTCGACGGCATTGCTGTTCCCGATCCAAAGCCGGTTTGAGCGGTGAGTGATGCCTCGACTGAGCCATGGCTGAATGGCCTTTTCGTGAAAGCTGATCGCGAGGAGGTGGTCACACTCTTTCGTGGGCTGGCGGCGGACACGGACGAAGACTGGTATGAAGTGTCCGGCAAGGCGGCGCGCATTGACCTGAGATTTGGACCGGAGGCCGGATACCGCGACATGGAGCCTCGACTTGTCGAGGTTACCAACCAGACATGGGAGATTTCGGGCTATTGCAGGGTTTCGACGGTCGCCTGCAACCCGTCATGGGTTTTCGTCGAGCATGCAGGTCCGATCGAAGCCTTCCAGGACCTGATCGAGGACTGGACACAATCCGAGAAGAGCATTGCTGTCTGGTCGGTTGATTGGTTCTGGGAGCCACGTGGCGCGCTGATCGATGTTGATGAGGGCTATTCGATCCGGGAGGGCTTTTCCTATCACTCCGGTGGTGACTGCAGATGGGTGGAGTATGTCGAGAACATCCATGACGGTCGCAGCTTCACCGCGCAGGGCACACCCCAGGCCTTTGAGGATTTGTCTTGGTATGAAGCGCGCCCCAAACGCGACCGGATCAGTCGGGCCATCTTGTTCGATATCCTCGGCAAGCTTGGCATTGACGGTATCTCTGTCTTCGAGCGGCGGGAACTGGACGCGCCGCTATTCTATACGTCGCGTATCAAAGGCAAGCCCTGCTCAGAATTTGTGGAAGAGCGGAAGCGCGTGAGCCGGTTCTGGGAATCTTCATGAACATTTGCTGTACGTTGCCCGCTTTGTTGCTTTTGCGTGCAGGGTCCCGGGCCAGTTGGTGCGTCGCGGGACCATTGTTATCGCTCCCAATGAGAGGAATCGGGGTGGTCAAAGTGCCTCAGTTTTGTGCATTCGGTCGCACCCTGACTTAAGTCATTGAAAACACTGAATCTGACACTCCCAATTGCTGGCCGCTTGAGTGTTGCGAGCCGATAGGTCCTCTGCTACACGACCGCTGATTTGTTCGCCGGGCGGTTCCGCACGGTTGTGACAAGGCGCCAGGCAAGCCTGCCTAGCCTCAAACACGAAGAACACGAACGACGTGGGAAAGGGGACACGTGTCAGAATCAGCGTCTATTTCCTCTGGCATCGCCGCCCGTTATGCCACCGCTCTTTTCGAGCTGGCCAAGGAAGCGGGTGAACTTGCCGGTCTGGAACAGGATGTCGATGCGCTTGACGGCGCAATCAACTCCAGTGCCGATTTCCGCGACCTGATCCATTCGCCGGTCTATTCCCGCGATGCTCAGGGCAACGCGGTAGCCGCCGTGGCGGAGAAGATGGGCCTCTCGGGCATCGTGGCGAACACGCTGAAGCTTATGGCTTCGAAGCGTCGCCTGTTTGTCCTGCCGCAACTTGTCGCTGCACTTCGCGATCAGATTGCGGATGAGAAGGGCGAAGTGACCGCGGATGTCCGCGCCGCGACCGCGCTTTCCGCCGATCAGGAGAAAAATCTTGCTGCGACGCTGAAAAGCTCCGTTGGCAAGGACGTCAAGATGAACATCACCGTCGATGAAAGCCTCATCGGCGGTTTAATCGTTAAAGTGGGCTCGAAGATGATCGACACGTCGATCCGCTCCAAGCTCATGAGCCTGCAGAATACCATGAAAGAGGTCGGATAAATGGCGATCCAAGCAGCAGAGATTTCTGCGATCCTGAAGGACCAGATCAAGAATTTCGGACAGGAAGCCGAAGTGGCCGAAGTTGGCCGCGTGCTTTCCGTCGGTGACGGTATTGCCCGTGTCTATGGCCTCGATAGCGTTCAGGCCGGTGAGATGGTCGAATTCCCCGGCGGCATCATGGGCATGGCCCTGAACCTCGAAAGCGACAACGTCGGTATCGTTATCTTCGGGTCCGACCGTGACATTAAGGAAGGCGACACCGTCAAGCGCACCAACTCGATCGTGGACGTGCCTGCTGGTGACGCACTTCTGGGTCGCGTTGTCGACGGCCTCGGCAATCCGGTTGACGGCAAAGGCCCGATCGAAGCTGCCGAGCGTCGCGTGGCCGACGTCAAGGCGCCTGGCATCATCCCGCGTAAATCGGTGCATGAGCCGATGGCGACCGGCCTCAAAGCCGTTGACGCCATGATCCCGATTGGCCGTGGCCAGCGCGAACTGATCATTGGTGACCGTCAGACCGGTAAGACCGCCGTGGCGCTCGACGCCATCCTGAACCAGAAGTCGTACAACGACGCAGCAGGCGATGACGAAAGCAAGAAGCTCTACTGCATCTACGTTGCTGTTGGTCAGAAGCGTTCGACCGTTGCGCAGCTGGTGAAGAAGCTCGAAGAGTCCGGCGCCATCGAATACACGACCGTGGTTGCGGCTACCGCCTCCGACCCGGCGCCGATGCAGTTTCTGGCCCCTTACGCGGCGACGGCCATGGCCGAGTACTTCCGCGACAACGGCCGCCATGCGCTGATCATCTATGATGACCTTTCCAAGCAGGCTGTGGCCTATCGCCAGATGTCCCTGCTGCTCCGCCGTCCGCCCGGACGTGAAGCTTACCCGGGTGACGTTTTCTACCTTCACTCCCGCCTGCTGGAGCGTTCGGCCAAGCTGAACGAAGACAACGGCGCTGGTTCGCTGACGGCCCTGCCGATCATCGAAACACAAGGTGGCGACGTTTCGGCGTTTATTCCGACCAACGTGATCTCGATCACCGACGGTCAGATCTTCCTTGAAACCGACCTCTTCTATCAGGGCATTCGTCCTGCGGTGAACACCGGTCTCTCGGTCTCGCGGGTTGGTTCGTCGGCGCAGACCTCGGCCATGTCCTCGGTCGCGGGTCCGGTGAAACTGTCGCTCGCCCAGTATCGCGAGATGGCGGCATTCGCCCAGTTCGGTTCTGACCTTGATGCTTCCACCCAGCAGCTGCTGAACCGTGGTGCGCGTCTGACCGAGTTGATGAAGCAGCCGCAGTATTCGCCACTCACCAACGCGGAAATCGTTGTGGTCATCTTTGCAGGCACCAACGGCTATCTCGACAAGCTTGACCTGAACCAGGTTGCACGCTTCGAGAAAGAGCTTCTGGCACACATGCACGCGAAGCACGCCGACGTGATGGAGTGGATCACCAACGAAGACCCCAAGATCAAGGGCGATGCAGCCGACAAGCTGAAAGCCGCGATCGACGGTTTCGCTGCGGATTTCGCCTGAGATTAAGCTGACACCCGAAAGGATAGGGTAGATGCCCAACCTCAAGGATCTGAAAACAAGGATCGACTCGGTCAAATCGACCCGGAAGATCACCCAGGCGATGCAAATGGTCGCCGCTGCCAAACTCCGCCGCGCGGAAGAGGCAGCGGGTGCCGCGCGCCCCTATGCCGAGCAGTTCAACGCCGTGATGGCAGGGCTGGCCGGTTCGGTGGGCGAAGGCGGACCGAAGCTTCTGGCGGGCACCGGTTCCGATCAGACCCACCTTCTGGTGGTCATGACCTCGGAACGTGGCCTGTGCGGCGGCTTCAACACAAACATCGTCAAGCTCGCCAAAGCCAAGGCTGAGGAGCTGAAAGAAGCCGGCAAGACCGTCAAGTTCCTGACGGTCGGCAAGAAAGGCCGGGAACAGCTGCGCCGCGAGTATGCCGACGACATACTCGGTCATGTCGACCTCTCCGAAGTGAAGAACATCGGCTACACCAACGCGCAAGACGTGGCGAGCGATGTGCTGGCGCGGTTCGACGGCGGCGAGTTTGATGTCGCGACGATCTTTTATTCGAAGTTCGAAAGCGTCATCAGCCAAGTGCCGACAGCGACGCAGATCATCCCAGCAAGCTTCGAAGAAAGCGAAGGCGATGCCGCTTCGACCGTGTTCGACTATGAACCGGGCGAGGAAGAAATCCTGCGGGAACTTCTGCCTCGCGGTGTGGCAACGCAAATCTTCTCGGCGCTTCTTGAAAATGGCGCGTCCGAGCAGGGCGCCCGAATGAGCGCCATGGACAACGCGACCCGCAATGCGGGCGAGATGATCGAGAAACTGACAATCCAGTTCAACCGGACCCGTCAGGCAGTCATCACCAACGAACTTATCGAAATCATTTCGGGCGCTGAGGCGCTCTAAGAAAGACCGGAGACGAAAATGGCAAACGCAAAAGGCAAAGTGACCCAGGTCATCGGCGCTGTTGTCGACGTTCAGTTCGACGACCACCTGCCCGAAATTCTGAACGCGCTGGAATGCGACAACAACGGCAACCGCCTTGTTCTTGAAGTCGCACAGCACCTTGGCGAGAACACGGTCCGCACCATCGCTATGGACGCGACCGAAGGCCTCGTTCGTGGTCAGGAAGTGACCGACACGGACGGCCCGATTTCGGTGCCGGTGGGCAACGCAACGCTTGGCCGCATCCTGAACGTGATTGGCGAGCCAGTGGACGAAGGCGAGCCGGTGAATGCCACCGAGCGTCGTGCGATCCACCAGCCTGCTCCGGAGTTCGCGGAACAGGCGACGGAGTCGGAAATTCTTGTCACGGGCATCAAGGTCGTGGACCTGCTGGCTCCATACTCGAAGGGCGGTAAAATTGGCCTCTTCGGCGGTGCTGGTGTTGGCAAGACCGTTCTCATCATGGAACTGATCAACAACATCGCGAAAGTGCACTCGGGCTACTCGGTGTTCGCCGGTGTTGGTGAACGGACCCGTGAAGGCAACGACCTCTACCACGAGATGATCGAATCCGAGGTTATCAAGCCGGACAACCTTGAAGAGTCGCAGGTGGCACTGGTTTACGGCCAGATGAACGAGCCTCCGGGAGCGCGTGCACGTGTTGCCCTGACCGGCCTGACTTTGGCCGAACAGTTCCGCGACCAGTCCGGTACCGACGTTCTGTTCTTCGTCGACAACATCTTCCGCTTCACCCAGGCGGGTTCCGAGGTTTCGGCGCTTCTGGGCCGTATTCCATCGGCTGTGGGTTACCAGCCGACGCTGGCCACCGACATGGGTGCGATGCAGGAACGGATTACCTCGACCAAGCAAGGCTCGATCACCTCGATCCAGGCCGTGTACGTGCCAGCGGACGACCTGACCGACCCCGCACCGGCAACGACGTTCGCCCACTTGGACGCAACGACCGTTCTGTCGCGCGCTATTTCGGAGCTGGGCATCTACCCGGCCGTGGACCCGCTCGACTCGAACAGCCGTATTCTTGACCCGCAGATCGTGGGTGAAGAGCACTATCAGGTGGCTCGTGACGTTCAGGGTATCCTCCAGCGCTACAAGTCGCTGCAGGACATCATCGCCATTCTCGGCATGGACGAACTCTCGGAAGAAGACAAACTCACCGTGGCCCGCGCCCGGAAGATCCAGCGCTTCCTCTCGCAGCCGTTCGACGTGGCGAAGGTCTTCACCGGCTCCGACGGTGTTCAGGTGCCGCTGGAAGACACCATCGCCTCGTTCAAGGCCGTTGTGGCTGGCGAATACGACCACCTGCCGGAAGCAGCCTTCTACATGGTTGGCGGCATCGAGGAAGTGAAAGCCAAGGCTGAAAAACTCGCTGCGGAAGCGGCTTAAGGAGGCCTCATGGCTGACACGATGCAATTCGATCTGGTCTCGCCCGAGCGCAAACTAGCGTCTGGGCAGGCCGTGTCGGTGTTGATCCCCGGCGCCGATGGCGATCTGACGGCAATGCCGGACCATGCGCCGGTCGTCGCGACCTTGCGTCCCGGCATCCTTGTTGTCGAGATGGAAGGCGAAACGCAGGAATTCGCAGTGACCGGCGGCTTTGCCCAGGTGACGGCGGAAGGTGCGACGATCCTTGCGGATGAAGCCCTTCCTAAGGCTGAAGTCTCGACAGAGATGCTTCAGGAGCGGATTGCAGAAGCCGAAGCTGCGCGCGACGCTGCTGAAGGGGCTTTGCACGACGATGCCTCCAAGCGGGCCGCCGACCTTGCGGCTCTGTTGGATGCCATGGTTTGATCCACTTGTTTATCCACAGGAAAGGCTCCGTTTCCGGGGCCTTTTTTGTTGGCTGACGGGCTAACTGCCCAAAATCCGCCACAAATTGCCCCCAGCTTCATCCCGATCAATTTTGACGGGTTTGCTGCCATGAACCGCTTCAAAACTTATGGATTGGGTGCACTTTGCGGCGTCGGGGTACTGGCCACGCTCGATTCTGCCCTCGGTCTTGGCGGCGGAGCACTTCTGGCTGATATCTGCCGGACCTTCCTTGAAGATGAGCCTGTCGGTGGCGAAGGCATGGGCGGTATGGCAGGCATGTCGATGGAGGTGAAACCGGTACCTCTCATTGCACTCAGCCTTGCAGCGACCACGGCGGCAATCTGGGCGCTGGCCCAGGATCATCAAAAGGTCGTCACGGGGCGCTCGGAGCCTGACGACGAGGAGCGTTCGGCTATCCTTTCTGCAATGCTGATCGTCGCAACGGCGCAGGGCCGCACGACGCGGGACGAAATGGCGGATGTTTTCCGGATTGTCACCAGCCATGACCTTGAAGACGATCTTCTTGAGGCGGCCTACACAAGATTTCACGACATGCAGGCCGACCCGGCACTGTCTTACCGTATGCCGGAGGTTCGAACGACAATTGGGCGTCGTCGCGTGCTTGCTGCGGCATTGATTGTTGGCTGCGTCGCGCGCCAGTCGACCGAACACATGTCAGGCCTGATCGCGCAATTGGCGGCCGACATCGGCGCGACTTCGGAAGACATCACCGCTGCGCGCGATTCATTGGCAGAGTGGCAGAGCGACCATACACCAGTGCGGGGTGTCTCCCCGGTGTCTGTTCTGCGCCATCGAAGCTTGCAGCTTAGCCCGGCCTAACCCGCGTCAGACGCCAAGCGCCGCTTTCAATTTCGCAGTCGCCGAAGGCAGGTCTTCCTGATACCGGATGCGGTCCGAATACCTGCCATCCTCGTCGAACAGCAGGACCGAGGCCGAATGATCCATCGTGTAATCACCGCCTTCGAGAGGCACTTTGGCCGCATAAATGCGGAATGATTCCAGAGCCTTGTCCAGTTCTTCCTGGCTGCCTGTCACGCCTTCGACACCTTCGACCCACCCGACATACTCGCCAAGGATTTCGGAGGTGTCGCGGGCCGGATCAACGGTCACGAAATAGATGTTCATGTCCTTTGCCGCCGGCAATTCTTCCTGCCATGTCAGGATGTCGCCCAGCGTTGTCGGGCAGACATCCGGGCAATGCGTGAAGCCGAAGAACACGGCAGTCGGCCCTTCCCGCAAGTTCGCTTCCGTGAAGGTCGCCCCGGATGTCGTTTCCAATGCGTAGTCGCCCTGTCCAAGCGTATCAAGAACACTGGCGTTCATGCGGGGCGAAATGATTCCCACCCACGCAAGCGCCGCGACATTGACTGCAACAAGGCCCCAAAGAAAGAGGCGTAGTTTCCTGGTTGTCATCTAACGCTCCCGATCGCTGGAGGCCCTGATATCAGGACCCGTGGCCTGAGTGATCCATGGCTTTTGCAGACTTGCCCTGAATGCTGAAGGGAAGGGTTACAGAGCCCGCGTTCTGGAATTCCAGGGTCGCTTCGACCATCTCGCCTTCCACCAGAGGTTCCTGCAATTTCATGAACATCAGGTGATATCCACCGGGTTTCAACTCCACAGTTTCGCCTGCCGGGATCACAAGTCCGTCAGCGAGTGGGCGCATCTTCATCGTGTCGCCCTCCATCGCCATCTCATGGACCTCGCCACGTTCGGCAACAGGTGTGGAGACCGAGATCAGCACATCGTCGTCCTCACCCATATTGGTGATGGTCAGAAAGGCCCCGGCGACGGGCTGGTTCGGCAGTGTGGCGCGGGCAAACGGTGCTTTCAGCATCAGGTCGCCCGCCTGATGCTCCACCATGTCCATCTTGTCCATGCTGTGCCCGGCCTGTTCGCCGTGCTTCATATCTCCAGCGATGGCGAAGCCGTTCAGTGTGACACATGCGATGGCCGTAGCCGCGAGGGTGGTTCTAAGCGCAAACATCGTTGCTCTCTCCCGAGACGATTCGAATTTGCGTCAGAATATGCCAGCAAATGGGGCGACTTTGTGTCGGTCGAACTGTCGCGGTTAGCCGTTTCGAACAGTGTCGATCATCAACTGAACATTCGCCGGATCGGCGTCCGGTGTGATGCCGTGCCCAAGGTTGAAGATGTGCGGGCCGCCGGAAAACGCCTTTACGATCCGGCGCGTTTCAGACATAAGTGCGTCCCCTCCAGTGACCATGTGAGATGAGGCAAGGTTTCCTTGAACGCATCCGTCCACCTGCACATGCTCGGCGGCCCAGGCCGCATCGACCGAGTTATCCAGCGCAACGCAATCCGCCCCGGTTGCACGTCCGAAACCGATGTAGCGATCGCCACCCTCGCGTGGGAAGGCGATGACAGGAATATGCGGATACTTGGCCTTGAGAGCGGAGATGATCCGCTTGGCGGGAGCCAGCGCGTAATCGTCGAAATCCTGACCTTTCAACGACCCGGCCCAGCTGTCGAAGAGCTTTACCACTTCGGCGCCGGCATCGATCTGAGCCGACAGATAGGCGATGGTCGCTTCTGAAAGGCGATCGATGATGGCATCGAAGAGTTCACGGTTCTCCGATTTCAAGGCATGCGCGGGCCCTTGGTCTGGCGTGCCCTTGCCCGCGATCATATAGGTCGCAACCGTCCACGGTGCCCCGGCAAAGCCGATCAGCGTAGTTTCCTTCGGCAGCTCCCGGGACAGGATGCGGACGGTTTCATAAACTGGCGCAAGGTGGTCGTGCACGTCGTCGCCATCCTTGAGTTTCGCAAAGTCATCTGCCGTCTCGATCGTGGAAAGCCGCGGACCTTCACCGGTGACGAACCAGAGATCGTTGCCAAGCGCATCGGGGATCAACAGGATGTCGGCAAACAGAATAGCGGCGTCGAAGCCGTAGCGACGGATCGGCTGCAAGGTGACTTCAGCGGCAAGCTCGGAATTGTAACACAGGCTCAGGAAGTCCCCGGCCTGTTCCCGGGTGGCCCGGTACTCCGGCAAATAGCGGCCTGCCTGTCGCATCATCCAAATCGGAGGCACGTCGAGCGTTTCGCCTGCCAGCGCGCGGAGCAATAGTTTGTCTGCCATGAAGTTCCTTCCTCACCGTCAAAACTGTCGTCCCAAGTAGACACTGCTTTGTCAACCGCGTAGAGCTATGGGTATGACGACGCTTCCTAATTCCGCTTCACCTTTTCGCATTGGCACGCGAGGATCTCCGCTTGCACTTGCACAGGCACACGAGACCCGACATCGGTTGTCGAAAGCCTTTGACCTTGAAGAAACAGCCTTCGAAATCGTCGTCATCAAGACGACCGGGGACAAGGTTCTTGATCGCCCGTTGGGAGAGATTGGAGGCAAGGGCCTGTTCACCAGGGAAATCGAGGACGCGCTTCTGGACGGTAGCATCGATATCGCGGTGCATTCCATGAAGGATATGCCGGTGGCACAACCCGGTGGCTTGGTGATCGATTGCTGTCTTCCACGAGAAGACGTGCGCGACGCATTTCTGACACTCGGTGGAAAAGGCCTGTCGGATTTGCCGGAAGGAACGGTTGTCGGCACGTCGAGCCTGAGACGCAAGTCACAGCTTCTGCACAAACGTCCCGATCTCCAGATCGTCGAATTTCGCGGCAATGTTCAGACACGTCTGAAAAAGCTGGAGGACGGTGTTGCGACGGGAACGTTTCTTGCGATGGCCGGGTTAAGGCGATTGGGTTTGACCGACTTGCCGGCCATCCCGGTGCCCGTGGACGAGATGCTGCCTGCCGTGGCGCAAGGCGCCATAGGAATTGAACGCAGGGCCGATGATCACCGCGCTGCCGAAATGCTGGAAGCCATCTCGGACGAGACTACGGTGTCGCGGCTGGCAGCTGAACGTGCGTTCCTCGAAGCGCTTGACGGTTCCTGCCAAACACCCATTGCCGGGCTTGCAGATATCGATGGTTCGTCTCTGAAGCTCAGAGGTGAAATCCTGCGGACAGATGGATCAGAAGCAGTCGATGGTGGTGGGAGTGGCGCGGTCGAAGACGGCCCGGAAATGGGACGCGCTTTGGCGGCTGAGCTTCTGTCAAGAGCAGGCCCGGGCTTCCTCGCACATCACTGATGCTGCGCTGCAGCAATTCTTTGCTGCGCAGAAAGTCATTGATCTGAATGCCACTTCGCTTAAGCTGCAACGCAGAAAATTCGGATGCGGAGCGCGCGAATGGCCGAGAAACTGCTGATAAAACGTTACGCCAGTCGCAGGCTTTATAACACTGAGACCTCTGACTACGTGACCCTCGAAGACATTGCGGGGTTCATTCGTGATGGTCGCGATGTCCAGATCGTAGACCTGAAATCCGGTGACGATCTGACACGACAGTACCTTCTTCAGATCGTGGCCGAGCATGAAAGCCGCGGTGAAAACGTGCTTCCCCTCGATGTGCTGACCGATCTCGTTCGGTCTTACACGACTCAGGCGCAGTCCGTTGTTCCGCAGTTTCTCGAGATGAGTTTCGAAATGCTGCGCGAAGGTCAGTCAAAGATGATGGAAAGCATGACGAACCCAATGTCCGCCATGCCGGGCTATGAGGCGATGCGGGCGCAGCAGGAAGCCTTCATGAAAGCGATGACAGGGGGGCTTGGGAACGGGTGGTCTGGCCCGTCACCTGAAGATGATGAAGGCACGTCGTCGTCCAACCTCGACGAAATCCGCCAGCAGCTGGCCGCCATGCAGGAGCAGCTTGAAAAGATGGGCAAGAAGAAGGGCTGACGCCCGGAAGACCCGCCTAGCGGAAGATCTGCCGGACTGAGTCGGCCATCAATTGCACCATGAACTGGTCTGAAATGTACCCCGATTCCGGAAGGTTCCGAGCGGCTTGATACCGTCTGATCGCGCGCCGCGTATTTTCATCGAAGACGCCATCAACCCGACCTGGCTTCAGGCCGAGACCATTCAATCGTGCTTCGATGACACGCCGTGTTCCGGGCGACAGGTTCATGGCTTCCTCTGCGCGCGCCTCGCGAGAAAACTCTGCTTCGCGCTGCAATGCCACGATGCGCGCCTGCGCTTCTTCCCGGAACGAGCCGTTCGGCGCCTCAACGAGGTACCTTTCATAGGATGCGGCCGTGTTGCGCGCGACCGCGTTTTCCCAGAGTTGCCGATCACGCGCGGACGCGCGTTCACGCTTCTGTTCTTCATAGATGTCGAGCCGTTCCTGCGCCAACTCGGCGAATTCGCCGTCCGGGAAGCGTTTGAGGTACGCACGCAGACCGGCTTCATCGCCACGCGAACCGGCTTGGTTCCAATATTCCAGATCCGCGGCCCGCTGCCGTTCCCGCCGGATTTCTGCTTCTGCTTCAAGCTCTTCGGCACGCCGCTGCGCTTGTTCGTTCAGCAATGCGATTTGCTCGCGCGTTACGAATCCAGTCGCGTCGAAACGTTCCCTGCGCTGCCATTCGGAAACTGCGGCGCGTGTTCCTCGGCCAAAAATGCCATCGATCCCACGCGTGTTGAAGCCGAGAAGTGACAGGTCACGTTGAATGTCCCGGCGGGCATCACGACTGAGGTCGAGTGCTTGCTCGGCCCGTTCTGCGCGCGCTTCCGGTGTGTCTGTCAGGGCCGTGAGGCGGCCCCTTGCCATGTCGGCAAATTCACCATCGGGTCGTGTCGACAGATAGTCTTCATACGACGCGCGCGTGTTCACCCGCGCTGCTTCCCTCCAGGCGCGAAGATCGGCAAGACGATCATTTGCACTGACCGGCGGCGGTGTCGCGCCGTCGAGCAACACCATCGTCCTTGCAGCGTATCCAAATACGTCGATGTCGGAATTCTGAATGGCAGCCCCGATGAAGGGACGCCCCGGTCGCGAGATGTGGTTCTCAACCAGCGATGTCGAGGCGCGCGGGCTGCCAACAAGAACGGTCACACCCTGCGGGATTTCCAATTCGCCGATGCCACCGCTGACGAACGGACCGTAGTTCGAAGGGTTCTGAACCCGCACAAGCATCAAAACCGCCTGACCCGGTTTATCTGCAAGCCATGCCATTACGACGGAGAGCGGCAAGGCGGTTTCCGAGAGCGTGGCCAGTGGCCCGGTGTCCCCGTCGGAAGGGAGGTAATAGGTTTCGGTTGCCGTGTGCACGAAACGTCCACTCAAGCCGATGAATAACGTCTCGGCCTCCGCGGCGACCTGCCCGAACGCCACGAGAGCGTCGCGCATATCCGCAGCGCTGGCACTTTCCGCCAACGTGACCTCCATCCCGCCGCGCTCAAGGTCGGGCACGATCGACGCCAGACGATTTCCGCGCCGAACGTTGGCCACGGCGTCGTAGTCGCCATTGGTAATTACAAGTCCGGCGGACTGTGCCGATGCCAAAGTTGGAACGGCCAAAGCGCAAGCGGCGAGTAGGCGTAAAAAACGCATGGAAACCTCCCTGATTGACAGGAAGCCTAGGCGTGGCCTGCCGCCGAGAAAAGGGGAAGTTTCCAGAACTGTTCGCAGAACGGGAAAGTTCAGCTGTGTATCGGGCCGTCTCCACAGGCGAGGGCAGCTTCACGCACCGCCTCGGAATAGGTCGGATGCGCATGGCAGGTTCGCGCCAGATCTTCGGCAGCCGCCCCAAATTCCATGGCCACGCAAACCTCGTGGATCAGATCGCCTGCCATCGGCCCGATGATATGCGCGCCGAGGATGCGGTCGGTTTCCTTGTCGGCGAGGATTTTCACGAAGCCGTCGGCGGCGTGGTTGGCCTTGGCGCGGCCATTGCCCATGAAGCTGAACTTGCCGACCTTGTAGGCACGGCCTTCTTCCTTCAGCTGCTCTTCGGTTTGGCCGACATTGGCGACCTCGGGGTGGGTATAGATGACGCCCGGGATGACACCGTAGTTCACGTGGCCCGCTTGACCTGCGATGGTTTCGGCAACCGCCATCCCTTCGTCTTCCGCCTTGTGGGCCAACATCGGGCCGGTGATCGCGTCGCCGATGGCGTAGATGCCGTTCACATTCGTGCGCCAATGGGCATCGGTTTGGACCTGTCCCCGGTCGGTCATGGTCACTCCGATGGCCTCTAGGCCCAGCCCGTCGGTGTAAGGTTTCCGACCTGTCGCGACGAGAACAGTGTCTGCTTCCAGCACGTGTTCGGTGTCATCCTTGCGGAGCTTGTAAGTCACCTTGGCCTTGGTCTTCGTGGCCTCGGTCTTCTGGACCGCTGCCCCCATGACGAAGTTCAGGCCCTGCTTTTTCAGGATGCGCTGGAAGGTCTTCTGCACTTCCGCGTCCATGCCGGGGGTGATGACGTCGAGGAATTCGACGACCGTGACCTCGGCGCCCAAGCGGTTGTAAACACTGCCAAGTTCGAGGCCGATGACGCCTGCGCCGATCACGACCATCGTTTTCGGGATCTTGCCGAGTTCCAGCGCACCGGTGGAGGTGACGACGACCTTTTCGTCCACCTCGACCCCCGGCAGCGACGATGCCTCGGAGCCGGTGGCGATGACGATGTTCTTCGCCTCATGCACCTCATCGCCGACCTTGACCTTGCCGGGTTCGGGGATGGACCCCCAGCCTTTCAGCCAGTCGATCTTGTTCTTCTTGAACAGGAACTCGATGCCCTTGGTGTTGGCTTCGATCGTCTCGCCCTTATAGGCAAGCATCTGTTTCCAATCGACTTTCGGCTTAGCCACGCCAATGCCCATTTTGCCGAAATTCTCCTCCGCCTCATGCACCATCTCGGTCGCATGGAGGAGCGCTTTCGAGGGGATACAGCCCACATTGAGGCAGGTGCCGCCGAGCGTTTCGCGCCCTTCGACACAGGCCGTTTTCAGGCCCAGTTGCGCGCAACGGATGGCGCATACATAGCCGCCGGGGCCGCTGCCGATTACGATGACGTCATAACTCGCCATGTGGTTTTTCCTCATTTTGCGACGTCGGTATCACGTCGGTGTTTACGTCGGTATTGCGTCGGTGCGCTTCACCGAACGAATATATTGTTCGCGGTCATACGGTTTGCCCGCTCAGAACACTTTTTCATTTCGCGACTCCCATAAGCCAGCCAGTCCGACAAACGCTAATACAGCCATGCCGTAGTTGACGAGCGATAGCAGCCTCGGCTCAGAAGAAATTCCGTCGAAGAACAGAAACAAACACCAGAAGCCGAAGAGCCATTTGGCTATGCGTGAATTCCTCTTGAGCAAAGCCAGAAGGCCTGACAGTACGACGATCACCGCAAGCCAGCCAAGATATCCTGCGCTGAGAATGTACGAGGTCTCGCCAAGATATACTGACATTGCGCCCACCATGACAAACGCCAAGAGGTAGACTCCAATCATGATCTGAAGTGATCTGACGGCCAAACGCACTCACAAATCCATCAACAACCGCCGCGGATCTTCCAGCGCCTCTTTCACGCGAACGAGGAACGTCACCGCGCCTTTGCCGTCCACGATGCGGTGGTCATAGCTGAGGGCGAGGTACATCATCGGGCGGATGACGATCTCGCCGTTCACGACCATGGGGCGTTCCTGGATCTTGTGCATGCCGAGGATGCCCGACTGCGGCGGGTTCAGGATGGGCGAGGACATGAGCGAGCCGTAGACGCCACCATTCGAGATGGTGAAGGTGCCGCCCTGCATTTCGGCCATCGACAGCTTGCCGTCGCGGGCGCGGACGCCGAGTTCATTGATCTTCTTCTCGATCGCGGCGAAGGACATCTGGTCGGCGTCGCGGACGACCGGCACCACAAGGCCGGTGGGCGTGCCGACTGCGATGCCCATATGAACGAAGTTCTTGTAGACGACGTCGGTTCCGTCGATCTCCGCATTCACCTCGGGCACTTCGTTCAGCGCGTGGCAGCAGGCCTTGGTGAAGAAGGACATGAAGCCGAGTTTGACGCCGTGCTTCTTCTCGAAGAGGTCTTTGTATTCTTTGCGAAGGCCCATGACCGCGCTCATGTCGACCTCGTTATAGGTCGTGAGCATGGCCGCCGTGTTTTGCGCGTCCTTCAGGCGGCGCGCGATGGTCTGGCGCAGGCGGGTCATCTTCACCCGTTCCTCGCGGCCGGCATCCTCAGCGGCGACAGGTGCGCGCGGGGCGCTTGGTGCCGGGGCTTCGGCTTGTGGGGTAGGCGAGGCGAGGGCCTTTTGCACATCTTCCTTCATGATGCGCCCGTCCTTACCGGTGCCGGTCACGGCATCGGGCGACAGGTTGTTTTCCGCCATCATCTTGTTGGCAGAGGGTGCGTTCTCAATGTCCTTGCCGGAGGGGGCAGGAGCAGGTGCCGGGGCTTCCGCCTTGGGCGCGGGAGCGGGGGCGGCAGCGCCACCGCCCGGGGTCATCACCGCCAGCTTGCCGCCCGCTTCGACGGTCGTGCCAGCTGCAGCGACGATTTCGGACAGCACGCCAGCGGCAGGTGCGGGAACTTCGACGGAGACCTTGTCGGTTTCCAACTCGCAGAGGATTTCATCCGCCGCGACGGTATCGCCCGGTTGCTTGAACCAGTCGGCCACGGTGGCTTCAGTGACGCTTTCGCCAAGTGTGGGCACCATGATGTCCACGGGCGCGCCGCCTGCGTCGGCACCGTTGGATTTGGGGGCTTCGGCAGCTGCTGGTGCAGGTTCGGGTGCCTTCGCCGGGGCATCGCCCGCCGCGCCTTCTTCGACCATGGCGAGAAGCGCGTCGACACCGACCGTGTCGCCTTCGCCCGCCACGATCTCTGACAGTTTGCCAGCGGCAGGGGACGGCACTTCGACGGTCACCTTGTCGGTTTCCAGCTCACACAGCATTTCGTCCACGGCGACGGTATCGCCGGGCTTCTTGAACCAGGTGGCAACGGTCGCCTCGGTCACGCTTTCGCCAAGCGTTGGGACCCTGATTTCGGTAGACATCGTTCGTTATCCTTTCAGCGTCAGCGCGTCGTCGACCAGCGCTTCCTGTTGAGCTTTGTGCGCGGAGGCCAGCCCCGTCGCCGGGGAGGCGCTGGCCGCGCGTCCGGCATAGATGGGCCGGGTGTGTTTTGCCTGAATGCGGGTGAGCACCCATTCGATATTGGGTTCCATGAAGGTCCATCCACCTTGGTTCTTGGGTTCTTCCTGGCACCAGACCCAATCGGCGTTGGGGAACCGCTTGAGTTCCTTGACCATGGCTTGTGCCGGGAACGGGTAGAACTGTTCGACACGCAAGAGGTAGATGTCGTCGATCCCGCGTGCGTCGCGTTCTTCCAGCAGGTCGTAATAGACCTTGCCGGAACACATGACGACGCGCTTGATCTTGTCGTCGGCCATCAGCTTGGTGTCGGAGTTTCCTTTTTCCGCATCGTCCCAGAGGACCCGGTGGAAACTTGATCCGGTCAGCATGTCTTCGGCGTTGCTGATCGCCATCTTGTGCCGCAGGAGCGACTTTGGCGTCATCAGCACCAGTGGCTTCCGGTAGGACCGGTGAAGCTGGCGCCGGAGGATGTGGAAGTAGTTCGCGGGTGTCGTGCAGTTCGCGACGATCCAGTTGTCTTCCGCGCACATCTGCAGGAACCGTTCGAGCCGCGCGCTGGAGTGTTCCGGCCCCTGGCCTTCGAATCCGTGCGGCAGGAGCATGACCAACCCGCTCATCCGGAGCCATTTCCGTTCGCCGGAGGAGATGAACTGGTCGAACATGATCTGCGCGCCATTGGCAAAGTCGCCAAACTGCGCTTCCCAGAGGACCAGCGCGTTGGGTTCGGCCAGCGAATAGCCGTATTCAAAGCCGCAGACCGCGTATTCGGACAGCATCGAGTCGATGACTTCGTAGCGCGCCTGGCCTTCCTGAATATGGTTGAGGGGCTTGTAGCGTTCCTCGGTTTCCTGGTTCACAAAACCGGAGTGGCGCTGGCTGAACGTGCCGCGCGTCGAGTCCTGTCCGGCGAGCCTGACGGGGTAGCCTTCCGTCAGCAGGGACCCGAAGGCAAGCGCTTCGGCCGTGGCCCAATCGAAGCCTTTGCCGGACTTGAACATCTCCTTCTTCGCGTCGAGCAGGCGTTCGACCGTGCGATGCATGGCAAAGCCATCAGGCACGCGTGTCAGGGCCGCGCCGACCTTTTCCATCGTCTTCTTGGAAATCGCCGTCTTGCCGCGCTGATATTGTTCGCCTTCCTTGTCGAGGTGGCTCCAGCGCCCATCAAGCCAGTCGGCCTTGTTTGGCTTGTAGACTTTCCCGGCCTCGAACTCCTCGTTCAGATATGCCTGGAACTGTGCCTTCATATCCTCGATCTCGCCTTCGGGGATCAGACCGTCCTTCACGAGACGTTCGGTGTAGAGGGAAAGCGTCGTCTTATGCCCTTTGATCTTCTTGTACATCATCGGGTTGGTGAACATCGGCTCGTCGCCTTCGTTATGCCCGAAGCGGCGATAGCAGAAGATGTCGAGCACGACGTCCTTGTGGAACATCTGGCGGAATTCGGTCGCAACCTTTGCCGCATGTACCACGGCTTCCGGATCATCACCGTTCACGTGGAAGATCGGTGCCTCCACCATAAGCGCGATGTCTGTCGGATAGGGGCTGGACCGCGAGAAGTGCGGGGCGGTCGTGAACCCGATCTGGTTGTTCACGACGATATGGATCGTGCCGCCGGTCTTGTGACCTTTCAGGCCCGACAGGCCGAAGCATTCCGCAACGACGCCCTGACCCGCGAACGCGGCGTCGCCATGGAGCAGGATCGTCAGCACCTTGGTACGTTCCTGGTCGTTCAACTGGTCCTGCTTCGCACGCGCCTTGCCGAGGCAAACCGGGTTCACGGCCTCAAGGTGCGAGGGGTTCGCGGTGAGCGACAAGTGCACGCTGTTGCCATCGAACTCCCGGTCCGATGAGGCACCGAGGTGGTACTTCACGTCACCGGAGCCATCGACATCCTCGGGTTTGAAGCTGCCGCCCTGGAACTCGTTGAAAATGGCCTTGTAGGGTTTGGCCATCACGTTTGCGAGCACAGAGAGACGACCGCGGTGCGGCATGCCGATGATGATATCCTTCAGGCCGAGCTGTCCGCCCCGCTTGATGATCTGCTCCATCGCCGGAACAAGGCTCTCGCCGCCATCCAGCCCGAAGCGCTTGGTGCCGGTATATTTGACATGGAGGAACTTTTCGAACCCCTCGGCTTCCACCAGCTTGTTCAGGATCGCTTTCCGGCCTTCGCGGGTGAAAGCGATTTCCTTGCCGTAACCCTCGATCCGCTCCTTCAGCCACGCGGCCTCCTGCGGGTTCGAGATATGCATGTACTGCAGCGCGAAGGTGCCGCAGTAGGTGCGCTTCACGATGGCAAGGATTTCACGGATGGAGGCGGTCTCAAGCCCCAGCACATTGTCGATGAAGATCGGCCGATCCATATCGGTTTCGGTGAAGCCGTAGGATGCCGGATCAAGTTCTGGGTGGGGTGTCTGATCGCGCATGCCCAGCGGATCGAGGTCTGCAACAAGGTGACCCCGGATGCGATAGGCCCGGATGATCATCAGGGCACGGATACTGTCGAGGACGGCGCGCTTGATCGCGTCTTCGCTGACCTGAACGCCTTGTTCAGCCGCCTTTGCCGCGATCTTCTCCGCGGCTTTCGCCTGCACGGCGGGCCCGAGGTCGCCCCACTGGCCATCCAGCGCGGACGTGAGTTCGTCATTTGGCGCGGGCGGCCAGTCAGTCCGCGCCCAGCTTGGCCCGGCGGCCTCGCGTTTCGCGTCCATTTCAGTGTCGCCCAGTTCCTTGAAGAATTGTCGCCACGCTTCGTCCACCGCGTTCGGATCGTTGGCGTAGCGCGCGTAGAGCTGCTCGATGTACTCGGCATTGTGCCCTTGCAGGAAGGACGAGGCCTTGAAGATGTCGTTCGGGGATTGGTCGGTCATGAGGCTACCTCCGCGGGTGCGAATTTTGGCTGCGGCTCTGTTGGGTAATCGTAATGATCAAAGACCCAGGCCATCCGGGATTTGATGACGTCGATCACGTCTTGGTCGTAGTAGTCGGGTACGTCGTAGGCTTTTCGGGACTTCGCCATCGATTTCGTCACGGGTATCGCGCTCGGATCGAGCGGCAATTCAAGCGCGGACGCGATCTGTTTCAGATCGTCTGCCATGTGTTCAAGCCGTACGGCGTGGTCGATGATGAACTTGCCGTTCAGATGCACGACCCGGCGGTCGTCGCGCCAGCGTCGGCTTTTGCAGAACTCGGCGAACGCGGAACGAATCTGTGAAAACTCGGTCGGGGCGTTCGGATCCTTCCGCGTGATGAAGTGATAGTAGCTGACCATGCGATCGAACGGGTTTCGGATGGACGTGATCTTGCGACGTTTGTCCCACTCCTCCTGTCCGATCTTTCGATACACGAAGGCCGCGGACTGGTGGTTGCGCCATTCCCAAAGGCGCAACGGTCGTCGCCAGCCTTTCAGTTTGTACCGGTCGCCGCGTCGGCCAATGATCCCGTATTCGCTGTTCTGGTAAGGACGCGGCTCGGTGATGGCTTGCCCGGGCGGCACGCAAAGGGTCTCCAGCGCCATTTCAACCGACTTCCCGGCCGTCTTGCGGGTCTTCAGGAAAATGAACGGGTGCTTGTGGCAAACGAGGACCATCTGTCTACTCCAGGACCTCCGATGCCACCTTGGGGGCATCCGTCGCGAATGTCAGTGCCGCGCCCCAACCGAGGAAGAGCGCTGCGAGCAGAACCGCCGAAAGCTTGTGACGGGAGCGTACGGTCATCCGACTAAACCGCCTTTCTCGTCTCGGAGGACGGGGCATACCCGGCTTGAACGCGCATCGACGCGCCCGTGTCGGGAGGACATGGCCTTGAAGATGTCGTTCGGGGATTGGCCGGTCATGGGGTCACCTCATGCGGGTTGGGACCGTATTTGTTGGGGCCGGGTTCGGAGGGGCGAGTGAGCCACCAGAGCAGCAGCAACAGGGAGGATCCAAGAACGCCAAGGGCGGCGAGTTGGAGAAATGAACTCAAGAAAGGTATCGGCTCGGCGCCGGCAACGTCTGCGACGGCCACGATAGCCAGCCAAAGCACATATGCCGCAGCCAAGGAAACAGGGGCGGCCGCGTAGGGCAGTGTCTGCCACCATCCAGAGCGTCCGATGTCGTGTAAGCGCCGCGCTGTCACGGCCAACGTTGGGATTAGAGTGGCCAGAGCAAACATGGAGGTGAGAATTGTGGGTTCGACTCCACTTGGGTCGGCGGACCACGTCATCTGTTCGATGGCGGAAAGTGCGAGGTTGCTTGCCAAGACAAAGAGCACAAACCACCAATATTCGGACCGCACGGCGCGCCCAGAGAAATCGAAGTACCTTCGGAAACAGGTACTGATTGCTTCGGCAAAACCCATCACGTGCCTCCCGCCCGGTATGCACCACCAGGCGTTGCCCGCAGTATTATGGAACGACCCAGTCTCATGCGCGTTCAATTGCGGGCAGGCGGGTCTGTTCGGCGATGTGGGAATTTGTGTCGAACTCGGCCGCTACGGCGTTGTCACGTGACTGGTCTCTCATTTGTTCTTTCCTCTCGCCGTATCATCCGATCGGGTTGAACCTAAGGGGCCGGTTGTCCGGCCCCGGATATGTTTGTCGCGCGGCCCTTAGCCGATCGCCTCCAGCATCGCCTCGCCCAGACCTGCCGGGCTGTCGGCCACGACGATGCCTGCCGAGCGCATGGCTTCGATCTTGTCATCTGCGCCGCCCTTGCCACCGGCCACGATCGCGCCCGCGTGACCCATCCGGCGGCCCGGAGGCGCCGTGCGGCCTGCGATGAACCCGGCGACGGGTTTGGAGCGGCCCTTCTTGGCTTCGTCCTTCAGGAACTGTGCCGCTTCTTCCTCTGCCGAGCCGCCGATCTCGCCGATCATGATGATCGACTGCGTCTCGTCATCGGCGAGGAACCATTCGAGCACGTCGAGATGTTCCGTTCCCTTGATCGGGTCGCCGCCGATGCCGACGCAGGTCGACTGGCCAAGGCCAACGTCAGACGTCTGTTTCACGGCCTCGTAGGTCAGTGTCCCCGACCGGCTTACAACACCGACGGATCCCTTCTTGTGGATGTGGCCCGGCATGATGCCGATCTTGCACTCATCCGGCGTGATGACGCCCGGGCAGTTGGGGCCGACGAGGATGCTGTCGGAGCCTTCGAGCGCCCGCTTCACTGCCATCATGTCAAGCACCGGGATGCCTTCGGTGATGGCGACGATCACGGGAATTTCGGCGTCGATGGCTTCGAGGATCGAGTCCGCTGCAAACGGTGGCGGGACGTAGATCACGGTCGCGTTCGCGCCAGTTTTTGCCACCGCTTCATGGCAGGAATTGAAGACCGGTAGGTTCAGATGCTCCTGCCCGCCTTTGCCGGGGGTGACGCCGCCGACCATGTTCGTGCCGTACTCAATGGCCTGTTCCGAATGAAAAGTGCCCTGAGAGCCGGTGAAGCCCTGGCAGATGACCTTGGTGTTCTTGTTGATGAGGACGGACATGTAGGGCCTTTCTTATTCCACGATCAGCATCATCAGCTCGTCAGTGCCATCGACATCGCGGGCAAAGACAAGGCTGGGCGTGCCAGGTGCGATCACGACACTGTCGAGATCAGGGACGGAGACCGCGCGGGCGTTCGAGTGCCGGGCGCGGACGAAACGGTTGTAAGCGTTCGCAAGCTGCGGGTCGCGCTGGACGAAGACGAGACATGCGGGTTCGCTGGGTTCGTTGATGACGGCGACCATGGGGCGACGCGGATGGGCGTAGCCGAACATTTTCGAGCGCCGGTCTGTAACGAGGAGTTTGTAGCCGTCCGCCTTCAGTGCAGCCGTGACCCGACCCGGCTGGGCGCGGTTCCGGTAGCAATACTTGTCGAAGGTGCGGATCGCGACGCTGGTGTCGACGCGCGGTACGACTTCGGCGTCCATCGCGGCAAGGTCGGCCGCAGCGCCGAGGTCCACGCGGGTGCTGCAGGCGGTGAGGGCTAAAAACGAGACTATCAGGACAAGGTATTTCATGCTCGGCTCTCAGTATTCAGAAATAATTTGGGATATTGTCGATTGCGTTAGTCGGCGCTCCGTGCGCTCGGCGCTTGAAACGTCCGCTGGACGTTTCACCGGCCGCGCCGGATCGCGTCTCACCCCTTCACCGCCTTCACGATCTTCTCGGCCCCGTCCTTCAGGTCGTCAGCCGCGATCACGTCCACGTCGCTTTCATTGATGATGCGCTTGCCTTCTTCCACGTTCGTGCCTTCGAGCCGCACGACGAGCGGCACCTGAAGACCGACCTCTTTCACAGCGGCAACGACGCCCTCGGCGATCACGTCACAGCGCATGATGCCGCCGAAGATGTTGACGAGGATGCCTTTCACCTGCGGGTCGGAGGTGATGATCTTGAAGGCTTCCGTTACTTTTTCCTTCGTCGCACCGCCGCCCACATCGAGGAAGTTGGCAGGCTCGGCGCCGTAGAGCTTGATGATGTCCATCGTCGCCATGGCGAGGCCCGCGCCGTTGACCATGCAGCCGATTTCGCCATCAAGCGCGATGTAGTTCAGATCGTACTTGGAGGCTTCGAGTTCCTTCGGGTCTTCTTCCGTCGTATCGCGCAACTCCATGATATCCGGATGGCGGTAGAGCGCGTTTGAATCGAAGCCCATCTTGGCGTCGAGGCATTTGAGATCGCCCGCGTCGGTGACGATGAGCGGGTTGATCTCCAGCATCTCCATGTCCTTCTCGATGAAGAGCTTGTAGAGCGTGCCCATGAGTTTGACGCATTGTTTGACCTGCGCCCCTTCGAGGCCGAGAGCAAACGCAATCCGGCGCCCGTGATAGGCCTGATATCCGGTCGCAGGATCGACGCTGAAGGAAAGGATCTTCTCGGGCGTCTCTTCGGCCACTTCTTCGATGTCCATGCCGCCCTCGGTGGATGCCACGAAGCTGACCCGTGACGTGCCGCGGTCGACGAGCAGGGCGAGATACATCTCCGTCTGGATGCCGGAGCCGTCTTCGATGTAGATGCGGTTTACCTGTTTGCCGACTTCGCCGGTCTGCTTGGTGACAAGCGTCCGGCCCAGCATGCGACGGGTTTCTTCGGCGGCTTCTTCCACCGATTTGGTGATACGCACGCCGCCCTTGTCGCCGGCATCAGCTTCCTTGAAAGTGCCTTTGCCGCGACCGCCGGCATGGATTTGCGCCTTCACGACCCAAACCGGACCATCAAGGGCACCTGCCGCCGTTTTGGCTTCTTCCGCTCTCAGAACGACGCGCCCATCAGCAACGGGAGCACCTGCGTCACGCAACAGGCCTTTCGCCTGATACTCGTGGATATTCATGCGAAAGGCCCTTTTTTAGTTTGAAACTGCTCGTAGCCTTGCCACGATTCCGTTTCGAATAAATTATGTTTTTTGCAGAGTTGGCGTGAAACTCGGCAAAAAGCGCTTTTCGTGATCACAGCAAATTTTTGTGTGATCACATTCGGATAAACTGGGGAGATTGTCAATTTGGTCGCGGACTGCAAAGGTGGCCAAAAGCGACGGGGCAGACGACGTGAACGAGTACGAAATGATGGTCAGGCGGCTGATGGCCGAAGGACCAAGGCGGCTGAGGCGCGAGCTTCGCGCAAACCTGCCGCTGACGCGCATGCAGTACGGCGATACGGACCTGATGGTGTCGCCAAGCCGAAACTACACCGAGTTTGTTCTCTGGCGGCGCGGACGCCCGCCCGAGCACCGAGCAACGCAGCATCTGCGCAAGTTGTATGAAGGTAGCGATGTCACAGTTGTGGACGTTGGGGCAAATGCCGGGATCTTCTCTCTTCCGATTGCGAAGGGGGCCGGGACGAACGCGCGTTTCCTGATGATTGAGCCCAACCCCGAGATGCTGGCGCGCCTCAGAGCCAATATTGCGCTGAACGGATTGGCAGATGTCGTGGTGGAAGAGGCTGCCATCGGTGACGAGGAGGGACGGGCGAATTTGTTCTTCTCACCGAATGGCAATCCCGGAGAAGCCCGGCTTGGCGTCTCTTTCAGCGAAGATGCAGGGGGTATCGACGTTCCCGTTGTCACGCTGCCGGGCTTGGCGACAAAGCATGAACTGACTGAAATCGACTTGCTCAAGGTGGACGTCGAGGGGATGGAGGATCGTGTAATTCTGCCGGCTCTTCAGGACGACCGGTTGACGGTGCGGAGAATCTACTTCGAGGATTCCCACAGCGAGCATTGGAACGCGGATATCGTCAGCGAGTTGAAGAAGTCCGGGTATTCCGAAGAAACGCGCTTCGGAGACAACGCGCTTTACGTGCTTGGTTAATCCTCAAGCAGCTTGTGCAGCCTGTTGAGTTCCTGCGTGGTGGCTTCCTCGAACCGGAGGATGCGGCGGTCCTCGACTTCATTCTTGTTCATGCGTTTGTAAAACCGGTTGGTGTGGCGGTCATTGCCCGACACATGAGGGCGATTGCCTCGGCCCCTTTCGCGCTTTCGGTTAAACATGTCCGGAGTGCGCAGCAGGTAATGATTGACCTGTGCGAGCTTCCACCAATCGCCAGCCTTGGACACACGATTGAACCTGTCTGCCCCGGAACGGTAAAATGCGCGATCGACGGGGTCGCCGGTGCTGCTGATGGCAGGATATCGGCGCGGCCGGACATGTTCGTCGAAATACGGGCGGTGAATGTCCAGATGGGCAATCCGCTCGGACCATTTGAAGAGCGTTTTCACATATGGAAACAGCTCTTCATGATCTGCCTGTGCCTGCGTGAAGGCGGGGGAGATTTGCCGCCCGGGCCAAGTGCTGTTGCCACCGTCTCCGAATATCCGCCACGCCGCGAGAAAGGCGTTGAACGGCGGGGCCTCCGCAAACAGGGCATCCAGCGTGCCGTCCCCCAGATTGATCACGAAGTATTCGTCAATGTCCAACCACATCACCCAATCATCTGGGGCGAACAGTCGGGCTTCTTGCGCGATCCGGGATGCATTCTGTTGCGGGGCGATGTCGGATGGCGGCGAATGCCGGTGATGCGCTATTTCGCCAGCAGCTGCCAGACGGTCCATCGCGGCATCGCTGCCGTCTGAACAGTTGTTTGAGAACAGAATGATATCCGTGAAGCCAATCGTCTTGTGATACGCGATCCATTCCAACAGGAACGGGGCTTCATCTTTTTGGGCGGAGAACAGGATCCTCCGCCCGTCGTCTTGTTGGTGCTCAGCCAAGTCCGCCATCGATGCCTTTGCAGGCGTCGACCAGACCCTTCACGGCATCGACCGATTTGTCGAACATCGCCTGTTCGTCTTTCGCGAGCTTGATGTCGACCACGCGCTCGATACCGCCCGCGCCGATCACGGTCGGCACACCGACATACATGCCTTTCAAGCCGTAGGCGCTTTGTACGTATGCGGCGCAGGGCAGAAGACGTTTCTGATCCTTGAGATAGGCTTCGGCCATCTCGATGGCGCTGGTCGCCGGCGCGTAGTAGGCGGACCCGTTACCGAGAAGGCCAACGATCTCCGCGCCGCCATCACGGGTGCGCTGTACGATAGCGTCCAGTTTTTCCTGGCTGGTCCAGCCCATCTCGACCAAGTCTGGAAGGGGGATGCCGGCCACAGTCGAATACCGGACCAAGGGGACCATCGTGTCACCATGGCCGCCAAGTACGAACGCGGTGACGTCCTTCATGGACACGTCGAATTCAACCGAGAGGAAGTGACGGAAGCGCGCGCTGTCGAGAACACCCGCCATGCCGCAGACCATGTTGTGTGGCAGACCGGAATACTCCCGCAACGCCCAGACCATTGCGTCGAGCGGGTTCGTGATACAGATGACAAATGCATCGGGCGCGTTGGCCTTGATGCCTTCGCCAACCGACTTCATGACTTTGAGGTTGATCCCAAGAAGATCGTCGCGGCTCATTCCCGGCTTGCGCGGAACACCTGCTGTTACGATGCAAACGTCCGCGCCCGCGATGTCTGCATAATCCGTGGTGCCTTTCAGTGCGGCGTCGAACCCTTCGGACGGACCGGCCTCCGCAATGTCTAGGGCCTTACCTTGTGGGGTGCCGTCGGCAATGTCGAACAGGACGACGTCACCGAGTTCCTTCAAAGCTGCGAGGTGGGCAAGCGTGCCGCCAATCTGTCCCGCGCCGATGAGCGCGATCTTGGGTCTGGCCATGGGAAGTTCTCCAATCCGTCCTGACTCTGTTCGGGCGCGTGCGTATCCAGAGTTCAGCAGCAGCGCAAGGCCTGAGAACGATGGAGAGCCCCAAGCTTTCGCCGCGGCGTCGTCGTGTTTCGGAGGATTGGGTAGAGAATTGACCGATATGCATACGGTCCGGGCAGCGAAGACTTTAGGGCCAATGACTGCATTTTCTGGTCGCTGCGAGCCGGGTTGCCAAAAGTTTTCGTTGGGAAGCGATGGCGCGTGACATCCGGGTAGCCGAAGTGGTGCGGCTGCCCAGAAACGTTTTTGGAATGCTGTTAGCCGCGAATTCCCGCAGGCGCGACAGGTTCGTCCAGTGCTTCGAACGATTGCCCACTTGCAACGAGGCAGGTGACCCCGTTCGGCATGGTTATCGTGATTGTCCAGGTTCCTGTCTCATGCGATGCGAATACTTCAACCACGCGACCTTTGGGTGCCATTCCGATTGACTGGCGGCTTTCGCCGTACTTGGTCGTCAGCCGTTCAACGACCAGATCACGGTTCCCGCAATTCTGTCCTTGAGCCGCGGCGCCGAGCGGCGCCAGGAGCACGGCAGTGGCGATGAGTGCAGACTTCAGTTTCATGTCAGTCCTTTCCGGAGGTGTCTTACCTCCTCAGCCATGCGCTCTGAAATTTTCCGGAGGGGTGTAGCCCAATTTGTTGACATCGGCGATTTTTGCGAGCTTTTTCTGTAGTTGGCGTGTGTCTGTCAACGACCGGACGAATCGGTCGGCGGCGCGCTTTCAGAGGCAAAGGGCAGGAGCGCGAATGATGATGCGGGA
>JAJDZT010000076.1 GCA_022824525.1 Silicimonas sp.
GGAGGCACGGCATTCCCGACCAATGCGCGGCCTCTGGCGACCGAAACCCCACGCAGAACATGAGACCCGCCGCGCCAGCGCTTCATCGCAATAGTTTTGCAAGAGGCTCATGTGTTAAATAATTATGATTCAGGCTCTCAGTGCTCTGTGTGCCCGCTCAACATCTGCCGCATCACCACCGGCCATTAGGGTCAATTCACCGATCAGCGCTTTCGGAGCACCGCCCGACAGCGGACTGTCGACCCAGCCAAGCCCACGCTCCACCGCCATGTTCGAAAATTTGCGTGTTGCGTCCGGTTCGATCGACGACATGTCGATGATTAAGGTGCCTTGCGATGCTCCGTCCGCGACACCTTCCTTGCCGAATGCCGCCATCCCGACGATGCGAGAGGCGTTCAGCGACGTGATGACAAACTCGTTGTCATTGGCTGCTTCGGCAGCCGAAGCGGCGGCAACCGCCCCCTTTTCGACCAGTGCCGCGACCTTGTCTTTGTCAAGATCGAAAACCGTCAGCGCATTTCCGGTTTCAAGAAGTCGCGTGCCGATGGCTCCCCCCATGGCGCCAGCACCGACAAGACCGATCCGTTCGCTCATAACATCGTCTCCCTCACATAGCCTTCCGACTGTGCAACGACGGCGTCATAGGGCTTAGAAATATCGATCGCTGCTCCAAGTTCGCCCGACCCCAACCGCTCAAGCGCCTCAAACTGGCTGTCGAGCAAAGCGGGCGGCATGAAGTGTCCCTCACGACCGGATACGCGCGCCGCCAGCACTTCCTTTGGCGCATCCAGGTGAAGAAACCGAACAGGCTCAGGCACCTGCCGCCTGATCCAGTTGCGATACCGCGCTTTCAGCGCCGAACAACCAATGACAATCGGACCATCTGAATCAGCGAGGGCCTGACCGACCCGCGTCAACCACGGCGCACGGTCGTCATCGTCCAATGGCACACCCGAGGCCATTTTCTCGATGTTCTCTTTGGGGTGGAGGTCGTCGCCGTCAATGAAGTCCATTCCACAAAGCACGGATAAAGCGGTCCCGACGGAGGACTTTCCGCAGCCGGACACACCCATAAGAACGTAACACCGCATCAAAGGGACGCCGTGATGCCGCCATCCACGAACAGCGTGTGACCATTTACGAAACTCGACGCGGGCGACGAAAGGAAGACACATGCGCCAACCAGCTCTTCCACCTTGCCCCAGCGCCCGGCCGGCGTACGCTTTTCAAGCCAGGCCGAGAATTCAGGGTCCGCAACCAATGCGGCATTCAGGGGTGTATCGAAATAGCCTGGAGCAATAGCATTGCATTGGAGGCCGTGCTGAGCCCAATCCGTCGCCATGCCTTTCGTCAGATTTTCGACAGCGCCCTTCGTCGCGGTGTATGGCGCAATCCCGGGCCGGGCGAGTGCCGTTTGAACGCTGGCGATGTTGATGATTTTGCCGGCACCTCTACCGATCATATGGCGCGCCACAGCCTGACCGACATGAAACACGCTGGCGATGTTGGTTTGCAGAAGCTTCTCGAAAGCATCAGCAGGAAAATCCTCGAGCGGTGTGCGGTGCTGCATGCCTGCGTTGTTCACCAGAATGTCGATAGGGCCAGTCGCGCTTTCGAACCCGTCGACAGCGCTCCGAACTGCATCGTGATCGGTGACATCAAAGCTGAGAACATCAACGGAGATGCCTACACTTGAAAGCGTGTCTGCAGCATCCGCCAACTTGGAGGCATCGCGCCCGTTCAGCACAATCGAAGCTCCAGCCTCGCCCAGCCCGCGCGCCAAAGCATGTCCAATTCCCTGCGATGAACCGGTAACCAAAGCCCGCTTTCCAGCAAGTGAGAACAACTCAGACATTCCGTTTCCTTCCCTTTCGGCCCATTGACAGACCTCTTTTGTTACGGATAACATGTTACCGGTATCAATCGATGTCAAGCAAGGATTTCCACCAGTGAGCAAACCCGTCATTCTGCAAGTCGGCCCGTATCCGGAGTGGGATCAGGTACCGCTCGACGTTGCTTTCGACGTTCGCCGATTGTTCGAAGCCAACGACAAGAAAGCGTATCTCGCAGAGCATGGAAATGACGTGCGTGCCATCGCGACGCGGGGCGAGCTAGGAGCCGATGCAGACATGATCGCGGCCTGCCCCAACGCCGAACTGATTTCCGTCTATGGCGTCGGATACGATGCCGTAGACATTGAAGTCGCTCGTGAAAGGAACGTCCGCGTAACGAACACACCTGATGTACTGACCGGCGATGTTGCCGATCTCGGCGTCGCAATGATGCTTTGTTTGTCGCGTGGCATGGTAGGCGCGGAAACCTGGGCGCGTGATGGCTCATGGGCCGAAAAGGGTCTCTACCCTCTGAAACGCAGGGTCTTCGGGCGCAAGGCTGGCATTCTGGGACTTGGCAGGATCGGATATGAGGTTGGCAAGCGTCTTCAAGGCTTCGGAATGGATATCGCTTACACCGACCTGGCTCCACGAGACGATGCTTCGGAGTGGACGTTTCTTTCAACGCCCCGGGAATTGGCTGAGCATGCCGATTTCTTCTTCGTCACGCTCGCTGCATCGGAAAAGACGCGTCACATCGTCAATCGCGAGATTATGGATGCTATCGGCCCGGACGGCATGATCATCAATATTTCCCGCGCATCGAACCTCGATGAAGACGCTTTGATCGAAGCGCTGCAGTCCGGCTCGCTCGGATCGGCAGCTTTGGATGTCTTTGAAGGGGAACCGGCGCTAGATCCGCGCTTTCTGGCCCTCGACAATGTCCTCCTGCAACCGCATCATTCCAGCGGCACCGTCGAGACCCGCAAAGCGATGGGGCAACTTTTACGCGATAATCTCTCCGCGCATTTTGCCGGCCAACCTCTTTTGACACCTGTACTGTGAGCCACATCATGAAAACCATCACGGCGCACGCAGCGAAAGACCTGCGCATCGAGGACCACGATCGCCCCTCTCCCGGCAAAGGAGAAGTACTCGTCCGCATGGAGCGCGGTGGTATCTGTGGCTCTGACCTGCACTACTACAGCCACGGCGGTTTTGGCACGGTTCGCCTGAAAGAGCCGATGATTCTCGGGCACGAAGTTGCGGGTCGCATCGAGGCGCTCGGGGAAGGCACAGAAGGTCTCACCGTGGGACAGCGCGTTGCAGTTTCGCCTTCCCGTCCCTGCGGCACCTGCGAATACTGTCAGAACAGCCAACAGAACCACTGTATGAACATGCGGTTTTACGGCTCCGCGATGCCTTTCCCACACATCCAGGGTGCATTTCGTGAATACCTTGTGGCCGGCGCCAGCCAGTGCGTTCTGGCCGATGGGATCACCGCTGGAGAGGCCGCGATGGCCGAACCGCTTTCCGTGGTATTGCACGCAGCCAACCAGGCCGGGTCTCTTGCCGGAAAGCGCGTTTTGGTGACCGGATGCGGCCCCATCGGCCTGCTCGCCGTGTTGGTCGCGAGAGCGTATGGAGCAATGGAGATTGCAGCCACCGACGTTACGGACTTCACCTTACAAAAAGCGCACGACATTGGTGCCGACACCACGTTCAATGTTGCAACCTCACCGGATGCGCTGGTGCCATATGCGGAAAACAAGGGCAGTTTCGACGTCCTGTTCGAATGCTCCGGCGTGGAAGTTGCCCTGACCGGCGCCATTCCGGCGATACGCCCGGGCGGCATGATCGTTCAACTCGGGCTTGGGGGCGACATGACGTTGCCGGTCCAAGCCATGACGGCCAAGGAACTGTCCCTGCGCGGTTCATTCCGGTTCCACCACGAGTTTGCAAAAGCGGTCCAGTTCATGCAGTCGAAACGCATCGACGTTATGCCGCTCATCACTCAGACCTTCCCGTTCACCGAGGCCGTTCACGCCTTCGAAGTCGCGTCCGACAGAACGACTTCCGTGAAAGTGCACTTGGAGTTCTCTGACTGAAGAAACGCGCCGAAAGCGCCACGAAGCTCCCATTCGACACCGCCCGTCGAGACGAACTGCGGAATGACGTTCGTCAAAACGGCCCGTGCCAATTTGTGGTCCGCTGTCCTCAGGCATCGAACGTGATGCAGTATCAAAGGAGGACTATTTCATGAAAAATCTGATGACAGCGACGGCGGTTGCCACTCTCCTCGCCACTCCGGTTCTTGCGAAAGTGACAATTCAGGATCTTGACGTGAGCGGCGACAGTTTTGCGACCTACGAAGAAGTTCGCAATGCCATCCCAGAGATGGATATGACCGACTTCAAGGCCATTGATACAAACGGCGACCGTCGCCTCAGTGCGACCGAAGTCAATGCGCTCGAGGCTCAATCAGCTTTCGCCCAGCATCAGATGCGGTCCTACAAGGAACGTCCACTGATGCTTCTGGACGCAGATGGTGACGGCTTCATGAGCTATGACGACATCGCGCGTGTGCACCCATCGCTGACCCGCAACTCTTTCGAGAACATCGACAAGAACAACGACAATCGATTGAGCTATGCTGAGTACTACACGATCGAGGCTCAGACAGCGCTTGCGCAATGCTCCGAGTCCACGTTCCTCGACCTGGCTTCGATGGATGCGAACAAAGACAAGTTCCTGTCGATGGCCGAGCTCAAGGGCGGTTACCCGAAGGCAACGAACGCGGACTTCCGCGACATCGACCTGAACGGTGACAATCGTATCAGTGCGGTCGAGTTGCTGTCACCGAATGCCGAGTGTTTGATCGGCAAGAAGTGACCTGACCACATCCCCCACTTGGGCCGCCAATCGCTGGCGGCCCATTTTTGTTTGAGCCAGACATTCGCGACATCCCCGGTTCAAAGACACTCCGGCACGCGCGCACATTGATCTTTGTCAACACGTGCCTCTGCCCTTGAGAGACACTGTTTCACAGGTTGGAAACGTCACCACGTAAAGGAGTTTGCGATGCCCGATGACGCCAAAACACCCGCACCCCAAAGTCCCAAGGTCGGCACGAGGATGACCGTTCCGTTTCAATCACTCCAAGACGAAATGGAGCGCCTGTTTCATGTGTTTTCACGACCCGAACTGCGATGGCCCGCCGTGACACCTGCGAGCGACACGCTGGGTTTGCGCATGGATGTCAGCGAAAGCGACACCGCGATCCAGATATCGGCCGAACTTCCCGGAGTTGCAGAAGAAGATATCGAAGTGTCTCTCGAAGACGACCTTCTGCGCATCTCGGCCGTCAAAAGCACGGAATCCGAAACTGAAGAAAAGACCTGGCATGTGACCGAAAGAAGCTACGGCAAGCTTGAGCGCGCCATCCGCGTACCGCCAGGCATCGATTCCGAAGCCGTGAAGGCGGTGCATCAGAACGGGGTCCTGAAGATCGAGATCCCAAAGCCTGCCGATATGGCCTCGTCCACGCGAAAGATCATGGTGACGTCGGAGTGAAAAATGGCGCGGCGCAAGACGATAGATGTGCGGTATGGCACGGTCCGGTGTCGAGGGCCGCGCAGTGCGCCACACGAAGATGTCGTCTTGCGCCTGCCCTTTGGTAAGGCGGTCACCTGCCCTGTCTGCGGGCAGGCATATCGACGCCTCGTGTCACGCGCGAAACTGTCCAACGCGATCTGGCCACAACCGAAATAGGAGTGACCGGCTCACTCAGCTTCAATGGCGACATCTGCTTTCATCGCAATCCGAACAAGGTGCGAAAGGCTTTGCGCCTCTGTTTTTTCCATTACGCGGGCACGATGAAGCTCGACCGTTTTCTGACTGATTCCAAGGTTGTAGGCGATGACCTTGTTCGGATGACCCGCGATGACCTGTTGCAGCACGTCGCTTTCACGTGGTGTCAGGCGGTCAAGCACCTTACGACACCGCAAAGCCTCCGCACACTGATCGATCGCGACTTCCATCCGCGCGACCAACTCGTCAGCGTCAAAGGGCTTCTCGACGAAGTCCTGCGCACCGGCGTGAAAAGCTTTGACGGCCATGCGCACGTCTCCGTGGCCCGTCATCACGATGGCCGGAGTAATCGTGTTGGTCTGCCGCCATGCCTCAAGCGTGCTGAGACCGTCGCGTCCCGGCAGCCGCACATCTATCAGGACACAGTCGGCGCCGACACAACCCGTCAGAAAATCCTCGCCCGTCCCGTAAACTTGGCTTTCGAAGTCGTGACTGTGAAGCATAGCCTGAAGCGAGGCTGCGACGGCAGCATCATCTTCCACGATACAAACGGTTGTCATGAGCCTGCCTCGATCGTTGGTATGGTAAAGTGAAATGCGGCTCCTTGGCCGGTATTCTCAGCCCAGATGCGCCCCCCATGCGCATCGATAATCGAACGGCAAACCGCAAGACCGACACCGAGACCGTTTTCCTTTGTGCTCATCAGAGGATCGAACACTTTCTCGATCAATGCGTCAGGAATTCCAGGGCCTGTGTCGCTGACCGTCACCACGACCTCGCTTTCGGAAGAGTTGGCGCGCAGTTTGATCCGCTTCTCGACAGGGTGAAGCGCCGAACGGATGTGAACAGGTTCGTCCATATTATCCGTCACGGCCTCATAGGCATTGTTCATCAGGTTCACGATCACTTGCTGCACCTGGATGCGGTCCGCCAGAACCTTTGGAAGACCCTCGGCGAGATCGAGGTCCACTTTCGGTCCGGTCGATGTATTGATCCGGCTTACACGCACCGCTTCTTCTATGATCTCGTTCACATCTTCAGGTTTGAGATCGGCAGCCCCACGATCCACCAACCTCCGCATGCGACGAATGATTTCTCCAGCCCGCAAGGATTGTTCCGCACGGCGAATTTTTTCTGTGCATGATCGTCTATTTTTACATTGGGTTTTCTGAACCGGCTGGACATTCTTCTGTCAACCGTCTATGACGTTTTCTGACTGAACTCGAATCAGAGGCCGCAATGGATCTCTCGAACCTGA
>JAJDZT010000029.1 GCA_022824525.1 Silicimonas sp.
ACCGAGCGGCTACACGGAGCGATCGGCCACAAGCCGCCGCAAGAACTGGAGGAGGAATTCTATGCAAACCTGAATGCCCTTGATAAAGTCGCCTGAAGTCTTGAACAAAAAACTCTCCGGTAAACCCGGGACGGTTCAGACCCCCATCGCGCGACCGCGCGTTTCGTTGGTGACTTTTGCCTGAAGCCAGCTTTCCACCACGGTGTAGCAGCCCGCGATACAAAACCCCGACATGACCCGCATCAACATCCAGGCGGAAGGATCGATGACCAGCATGTGAGCCAAAGTGCCAATGGTGCCGAAAGCCGTGAAGGCGGCGAAGGCGCGTGAATGGCCAACCGATCCCATTAAACGGGGTGCAAGCCAGCACCCCAAAAAGAAGCCGACGAAATGGCTTGATCCCAAAAGCCCGACTTCAGACGTCGTGAAGCCGAGTTCGACGCCGGAAATGGCATCGAGTGGTGCCAGTCCACCTGATCCGAGCTGCAGGAGCAGCACGGACAGCAGAAGTGCAGTAAATGAAATGATGAGGCGCATGGGCCGATTGGAATGCTCTTGGTCACTCAGCCGGTACCATGATCATCGCCATTCAGTTTGCCCAAGAGCGGCGCGTGCGGCGCGCGTTTGCGACCAAGACTGCTGTTTGGGCCTCGCCGATAGATTACTCAAGCGTTCCGATGCCGGGTCTTAGTGCTTTCGAATCAGGCTTGGAGCTTCAAGGGATTTGACATCCGCTATCTCGAGAAACGTGTTGTCCTTGAACTCCGGCAATGCGTCAAAGAGTTTGTCGATGCTGTTCTCGAGCTCTCTGAGTTGGACTGAATACGCCTCCGAAACCTTGTGTTCTCTCAACTTTCGCACACGACGTAGGGTTCCGGAGAGAATCGTGCGCATCTCAATCGAGCTTGTATTCGCATAGTGCCGTATGGCCTTCTCCAGCTTCAGTCGGCGTTCGCGTTCCTCTGAAAGGGAGGCGTCCATCATCTGTCGCTCAAGTGCCGTGGCGACAGATTTTCGAAGCGCGTCCACCGAGACTTCCGATTTCGTCAGGTAGTCGCTGCATCCCAGACGCATCGCTTCGATAGCGATATCCATGCGGCCTTCGCCTGCAATCATTATGCCTACCGCGTTGTGATTTGGTTCGTTCACCAGAATCCGCACGGCATCAAGGCCGTCTTCATCGACCAGAAGGTAGTCAATGAACACAATGTCGAATGCCTTGCTGGAAAGTGCGACCCGGAATTCGGAAATCGTTGCGGCTTCCTCGGCATTAAAATGCAGGCCAGCATCCTCGCAGAGTCTGATCAACCGGCGGCGATCAACCTCACTATCGTCAAGCACCAGGATGTTCAGTGACCGGGCTGGTTCCTTCGACAAGCTGAGATCAGAGTGCTGAACTTGATTGAGCATAACAAGGCTCCACAGATTAGGTTGTCTACCGCTTTGCCGCTTTCGGCGGCCGTTCGTGGCGGGAAATAGGCCTTGAAGTTTGCACAACCGTTAATGCGGAAGGAGAAAGCCGTTTACACTTGTTAAACCGGCGATTGCTAATCATCGGCTTCAGAACAAGATGGCTTATCCCGATGAACGCAGATTTGAGTTTCGACCCGTCCATACCTCTTGCAGAGACGGAGACCGAAACCGATGAAGTGATCTACCGTATTTCGCACGATCTTCGCGCCTCTGTTCGCGCTTTGCAGGAACTGCCTGCGTGGATAGTCGAAGACCTGGGAAAATCGGGTGCAACGCTTCCGCCCCCGTCCGAAAGGCATCTGGAACTCATAGCCGGGCACGCATGTCGCCTTGATCTCATGCTGACCGGGTTGCTCGAATACTCCCGAATTGGGCGCATGCAGAGGATTGCGCCAATCAAACCGTCTCAAGTACTGGCGGATGTCATTGATGATATTGGGCTTTCAGAGGATGTGCGCGTCACCGTCGAACTGGACAAAGGTAGCATCCAGATGGGCGATGCGGATCTCCGCCGGGTCTTTTCCATACTGATCACCAATGCACTGCGCTTTCATCCGACGCAGACACCCCGCATCGATATCTCGGGCGGACCGATAAGTGATCGCGAATGGGAGATTGTTGTAGGCGACAATGGGCCCGGCATTCCGGCAGACAGGGTCGAGTTTGTGCAGCAGCCCATGACCAAGTTGGTGTCGCGCGACGTCGATCCTGGCGCAGGGATGGGTTTAGCGATGCTCAAGAAGATCGCCCTTACATACGGTGGGCGGGTCGACATTGGCCCCGGAAGATCGGGCCGTGGCACCAGGGTAAAGGTGTATCTGGCTGTGAACGGATAACTGATCCGTTCTGACCTGTTTCGCCCGTTGAGGTGCAGTGTGGGTTACAAAAGCAAGGCAGCGGCCGTCAGCCACCCCACGCATTCAGTCACTTTTTGAGTTGCGCCGAGGACATCTCCGGTCTGTCCACCGATCTGTCTCTTGGCAAGGATCATAACGGCCAGCGTTGCGAGCACCATGAAGAAGACCACGAACAAGGCGCCGACCAAAATTGCGAATGCAAAAGGCAAGAGGAGACCTGTCGCGAACCGGAGGTCCGTTTCTGCCTGTGCACTTCGGCCAAGCCCGTCCTCGCGTGCAGGGGAAAGAAAGACCATCGGCAAGAGCATCATTGCCCGACTGGTCGCTCCGATGGTCACAAAATACGCGAGATTTCCTGCGACTGACATGCTGCTCGCAGTCAGTCCCAATATCAGCAGAAGAGCGAGCACGCCGTAGCTTCCGATACGGCTGTCTTTCATGATCTCCAGCTTCCTGCTGAGTGTGGACCCGCCGCCGAAGCCATCGGCTGTGTCTGCCAAACCGTCCTCGTGCAACGCTCCCGTCGCGACGGCTGCAACCGCCACGGCGATCATTGCTGCTGCCAGCGGGGGAAGGCCGATCGCTGCTGCAAGCATGAAAGAGGCTCCGGAGAGCGCCCCGACCAAGGCACCAACCAAGGGAAAGGCCCAGGCCGCGGCGGAAATCGGAGGCGCGTTGCCTTCAATCCGACCGCAGGGCAGGCGGGTCAGGATCATGCAGGCAAGCTGCGCTTCCCGCACCCATGAGGTCACCCGTCCGACACTCCGGCCTCGGCAAATGTCGCCATGCCGTTGTGGCAAGCCAGTGCGCTTTTGACGATGCCCAGCGCGAGTGCTGCCCCCGTGCCTTCGCCAAGCCGCATGGCAAAGTCGAGGACCGGGGCCTTGCCCATCGTTTCGACCAGTTTGGCATGTCCTGGTTCGGCGGAGGCGTGGCCGATCAAGCAATGATCCAGAAGGCGCGAGTCCGCCGCGAAGAGCGGTGCGACGGCTGCAGTGCAGATATACCCATCAAGCAAAACGGGGATCGATGCATCGCGCGCGGCAAGAACCGCACCGCAAATCGCGGCTTGTTCTCGGCCACCGAGGTCAGCGAGCGCTTTGAGCGGATCACCGGCACCATGCCGTTCAAGACCCTCTGCGATAACGCGGGCCTTGAGCGCGATGCCTTCTTGGTTCGATCCGGTCCCTGCGCCAACCCATTCTTCTGGTGATCCACCGAAACTTGCGCAGGCCAACGCAGCAGCAATGGTCGAGTTTCCGATCCCCATTTCGCCCAGCAACAGGATATCCGTACTGACGTCCAGCGCGGACGCTCCGACATTGATTGCAGCCACTGTTTCGTCTTCAGACATCGCAGACGCTGTCGTGAAATCCTGCGTCGGTCGATCAAGTTCGAGAGGCACAACTTGCAAGTGCGCGCCATTGGCTTGGCAAAGCTGGTTTATGGCAGCGCCGCCCGCCTCGAAATTCAGTACCATCTGAGCTGTCACGGCCTGCGGGAACGGGTTCACCCCCCGATCGCAGATCCCGTGGTTGCCCGCGAAGACAAGGGTCTGCGCGTGATCGATCTTCGGGCGATCCGATCTCTGCCAGCCAGCCAGAAACACAGCGATTTCTTCCAGTCTGCCGAGCGCTCCAGGTGGTTTTGTGAGACTGTCCTGGCGTGAACGCGCCGCCTCGATACTCGTAGCATCCGCTGTGGGAAGGCTGTCGGCTAGGGTCGCAATCTCGGCCAGTGAGGAAACTTCAAACGGCATTCTATTTCACTTTCATCGGATACCCGGCGACGGCCAGATAGACTTCATTCGCGGCCGCTGCAATCGTCTGATTCAAGTGTCCCTGGGCGTCGCGAAATGCGCGGCCGAGAGCGTTTTCCGGCACGATCCCAAGGCCCACTTCGTTGGTGACGATGATCACCGGACTCTTTTGGTCATTTAACGCGTTTGCCAGGGAGGCACCTTCGGCCTGCGAATCCATACCGTGGTGCATCATGTTGGACAGCCAGAGTGTCAGGCAGTCGATCAAGCGCACGCCCATCCCATCGGATTCGGCGAGAGCCGCGACAAGATCGAGCGGGGCTTCGAGGGTTGTCCATTCAGGGCCACGCCGCGACTGATGTTCCGCGATCCGGTCTTCCATTTCCCCGTCAAAGGGCTGGCCTGTGGCAATGTAGAAAGGTCTCTCGTCCATTTCACGAGCCCAGTCCTCTGCGATCCGGCTTTTCCCGGAGCGTGCGCCACCTGTGATGAGTATCGACTTCGCCATGGGGCCATGACAAACCAGATCGTGATTGGAATGGAAAGCGGACGAGGCAAATTGGGAGAGGCAGAACTCATCCTGATCCGTCATGGGGAAACGGACAGCCCGGGGGCTTTGAATGGTCGGACCGATGTCGGGCTTGCGGAACGACCGACAGCACTGACGTTCGATCCGGGAACGCTGTGGAGCAGCCCGGCGAAACGTGCTCTTGAGACGGCCGGGGGACTTTTCCCCGGTCAAGCCGTGAAGCGGGACCACCGGCTTTGGGAACAAGACTTTGGCGCATGGGACGGTGTTGCATTCGACGCATTGCCGGACACCGGGAATCTGTCGCTGGAGGAATTTGCCGTCTTGCAGCCAGAAGGTGGGGAGAGCCACAAACAAATGTTGGCACGGATGTCTCCCGCGCTGCAGGAGGCCATCCAGCTTGCCGTCTCCTCAGGTACGCGGGTAACCATTGTCGCGCATGCCGGAACTGTGCGCGCCGCGTTGTTCCTTGCCATGAAGAGCGAGGCCGCTCCGCTTGCATTCCAGATCGCCCATCTCCGGGCGACACGATTTCGGTGTTACCCGGGCGGACTGGCTGTGCGCTCCGTAAACGAGGTTCTGACATGAGCTTTGCGGCCGCAATGCTCATTGCTCTGCTGATCGACGTCGCGCTTGGCTGGCCAAACAAGCTTTATCGGGCGATTGGCCATCCAGTCACATGGATTGGACGGGCGATCTCAGCTGGGGAGCGGCTTTTGAATTCAGGTCAATCCGGTCCACGCCGCGTCAAGGGCACGGTTTTGGTAGTATCAGTCCTTTTCGCTGTGGCCCTCGTGACCTGGCGGATTTCCCTCTTTCTGCCGGGCGGGTGGGTTGGCGTTTTGACAACAGGCCTTCTCGCATGGCCGTTTGTTGCGGCAAGATCCCTGAACGATCATGTGAAGGCCGTTGGAACGCCGCTGGAGGGCGGAGACGTGGAAGGGGCCAGAGAAGCTGTGTCCAACATCGTCGGCAGAAACCCGGAGACGATGGATACACCCGCGATGACCCGCGCCGCCTTGGAAAGTCTCGCGGAGAACGCATCGGACGGGGTGGTCGCTCCGCTTTTCTGGGGCGCAATTTTTGGTTTGCCTGGCATCGCGGTCTATAAGGCTCTGAATACGTTTGATTCCATGATTGGCTACAGGAATGAGCGGTACCAAGACTTTGGGTGGGCGGCAGCACGGCTGGATGATCTTGCAAACCTCATACCGGCCCGGCTTACAGGTCTTCTGATTGCCGGCGCCGCGACCGGCGTCCGTCGTACAGCCTATCGAACCATGATGCGAGACGCGCGATCACACCGTTCCCCTAACGCCGGTTGGCCCGAGGCAGCGATGGCGGGCGCGCTTGGCGTCAGGCTCTCGGGGCCGCGCGTTTACGATGGTATGGAAAGCGACGACCCGTGGCTCAACCCCGTGGCCGCGGATCCACGCCCACAGGATATTCGGCGGGGCCTTGTGCTGTATCAACGCGCCGTCGCCGGATTTGCAATTGTACTGGTGATCGCGATTGTGCTGTGAAACTCACTTCGCCAAGGCGAACACGCGGTCAAGGTCGAGATGCTGCTCCAAATGGTTCGCTAGCGCATCGAGTGTCGTCTCAACCTCTTGATCGTAGTTCAAATGTGATGGTGTTGCGCCCAGGGACGTCAAGATTGCCTGACGGAAGGCATTGTCCCTGAACATGCCATGCAGATAACTCCCCATGACGCGGCCATCGGGACTCATGGCTCCCTCTGCGATGTCGCCAATCATGGCGAATGGGCGCGCGCAATCTGGACCATGGGTTCGCCCTTTGTGCATTTCATATCCTGAAAACGAAACGCCAGATGCTGCGTGAATGGCGGAAGTCTCCGTCAAACGCTTGTCGCCCGTCATCTCGGTTTCGACATCGAGCATGAAGAGCCCCGATTCGTTGCCGGGTGCGCCTTCGATGCCTTCCGGGTCGCTAACGTGGTTCCCCAGCATCTGGTAACCTCCGCAAAGCCCAAGGATATGGCCGCCCCTTCTGCGATGCGCGGCGAGGTCGATGTCCCATCCCTGATTTCGCAGGAAGGCAAGATCGGCGCGCGTGGACTTGCTGCCGGGGAGGATCACAAGATCTGCATCTCCCGGAATGGGATTGCCTGCCTCCAGCATGGACAGGCGAACGCCGGGTTCCTGTGCCAGAGGGTCCATGTCATCGAAGTTGGCAATTCTTGAAAACCTGAGGCAGACGACGTGGAGACCCGCGCCTTCTTTCGAAGAGCGAATGTCGAGCGCATCTTCGGCTGGCAGTTTCCAAGCCTCTTCGAACCATGGCAGCACGCCACAGCCTGTCCAACCTGTTCGTTCCGCAATGAGCTTGTAGCCATCTTCGAACAGCGCCGGGTCACCCCGGAACTTGTTCACGAGAAAGCCTGTGATCCGTGCCTTGTCTTCGGCGGAAAGCAAGGCCTCTGTCCCAACCAATTGTGCGATCACGCCACCGCGATCAATATCGCCAACAAGCAGAACCGGGACGTCAGCTGCGACCGCAAAGCCCATGTTTGCAATATCATTCGCACGGAGATTGACCTCTGCAGGAGAACCGGCGCCTTCGACCAGAACCAGGTCATGGGCCGCCTTCAGGCGCTGAAAGCTTTGAAGGACCGGCTTCATCAGTGACGCTTTAAGGTTTGAATACTCCGTGGCCTTTGCCGTGGTCAGGCGTTTGCCTTGAACAACAATCTGCGCGCCTGTTTCAGTTTCCGGCTTCAGAAGTATGGGGTTCATGTCGGTGTGTGGCGCGAGCCCGGCTGCTTTTGCCTGCAGCGCTTGGGCGCGACCGATTTCGCCGCCATCAGCAGTGACGGCGGCGTTGTTCGACATGTTCTGGGGCTTGAACGGCGCGACCGAAATCCCACGATTTCGAGCGGCGCGAACAAGTCCCGCGACCAGCACCGATTTGCCCACATTCGAGCCGGTGCCCTGAAGCATCAACGCGCGGCTCATGCCCGGCGGCGAATTGAGGGGCGCTTCGCCCCCTCAAACTCCCCAGAGGATATTTTCCCCAGGAAGAAAGAGCGATGTGCGTGGCAGGGTTTCATCTAGAATTCGATACCTTCCTGCGCCTTGATGCCGTCCTTGAAAGGGTGTTTGAGAAGCGTCATCTCGGTGACGAGATCGGCTGCCTCGATCAGTTCCGGCTTCGCATTTCTGCCTGTCAGCACGACGTGAGTCATGGAAGGCTTTTCTTCCAGGAGAAACCGAACCACCTCATCAATATCGAGATAGTCGTACCTGAGAGCGATATTGATCTCGTCCAGCAGGACGAACCGGTAGCTTGGGTTCTTTATGAAAGCCTTGGCCATTTCCCACCCAGCTTTCGCCGCTGCGATATCGCGTGCCTTGTCCTGCGTTTCCCAGGTGAATCCCTCTCCGGAGGTCACCCAGTGCACTTCATCGGGAAACCGCGAGGTGAAGAACTCACGTTCTCCCGTGACCCAGTTGCCCTTGATGAACTGAACCACCGCTGCTTGCATGCCGTGGGCAATGCAGCGGGTCAGCATGCCGAACGCGGATGACGACTTGCCTTTGCCCGGGCCCGTATGAACGACGATAAGACCTTTCTCTTCGGTCTTCGTTTCCATCAGTTTGTCACGCGCGGCCTTGATTTTGCGCATCTTCTCCGCGTGACGGTCGTTTTCTTCCGTTGTCATGTCGCCCTCGCTGCCTTGACAGGCGCAGACATTCGGCAGACTGTCGCCCGATGCTGGTGCTTACGGCATTTTGGTGCATACCGGAATGCCTGAGAGCCTGAATCATAATTATTTAACACATGAGCCTCTTGCAAAACTATTGCGATGAAGCGCTGGCGCGGCGGGTCTCATGTTCTGCGTGGGGTTTCGGTCGCCAGAGGCCGCGCATTGGTCGGGAATGCCGTGCCTCC